>NZ_CP142016.1:0-641001 GCF_035666175.1 Riemerella anatipestifer | reverse complement strand
CTTTTGTCCTCTTTCGTCTGTAAATTGCTTTACTCTAAAAGTCTTAGTGGCGTGGTTGTAGCCTCCGTTTTTAAGCAACTCAAATTCATATCCTGCCAAATTTCCTTTGTTTATATGGAGCTTCGCAGGAGTATCATTTAATAAATACTTTGTTCCGTTGCTGTCGGTTTCGTTCAGGTCAAAGTCCATATTAGAAACTTCTATCTCTTGCGAGCCGTTTTCCAAATTGGTAACGCCTGATACTATCCCCTTAAAAGTAGGTTTGATGTCGTCAAAAATTTTAACGCCCTCTTTTAAGCCGAACAATTTTACCTTAGCATCGTCCTGAATATAATCCTTTCCGTGAGAAATAGGCAACCGCAAACGCTGTGAATAATCTCGGTATCCGCTTTTAATATTATTCGTTGAGCCGAAAACATAAAGACGAGTAACCACATTATCATTCACATTTTCACGGCTTAGTGAATAGAGTCCGTTTCCCTTTCCATATTCAAAGGTTTGGTTTAAAGTTTCTCCTATTTTCTTAATGTTGAGCGTGTAAGATTTTCTCTCTAAATCCTGCTTGATTTCAAACTCGGTATCGTATTCCTGACAGATTTTTTGTAAAACAGCGAGGCAGTTTTCATTATTAAAAGTTAGTGTCTTGGTTTCTGTATTTTGCGGATATTCACCCAAAACCCAAATAAAATCTGAAATGGAATTTATATTTGTGATTAGTGTTGTAAGGAAAATATTTATTTCTCCTGTTAAAGGAAAATCCGCCGTGTTTTGGAAGCCTTGAGCGTCCAAGTTGAAATACACCTTATCTCTCAATAAATATTGTACTCCCTCAAAAACTAAATCATAGGTATAATAACCCTGCTCCTTTTTTACCTTTGGAGCAGAGTTAAGTGTGTATCTTCGGTTTTCATATTCTATATAGTTGCCTACTTGCAAAGCAAGAGGTGTTTTGCTTTCTACGGTAATATTTATTATGTCTTCTGATAGCAAAGACTGTCTATGCTCAGCTTTGGTAACCGAACGCAAAGGCTTTCTATTATTGAGGTTAAGAGTTTTATCTCCTTGTACTACTATAAACTCCATAATTCTTCTGCATTGGTTTGTAGGTTAGTAATTTCGTCTGTATTCCCTGATATTGTGATATAATGAGTGTCTTCGGGGGCGGGCGTCCAATCGGTGGCTATGTTTCCTAGTTCTATCTTAACATTACTTACTTTGTAAGGCAAATTACTATAAGAATAAACTTCAAATCTGAGACGATGAGGCTCTCCATTGTTTATTCCTGCAAGTTTGAAAATATGACTTATCCTTATTTTTCCTGCACTTACAATACGACGAGAGGAAAATGCAGAAGCAACTAAACTTGTTCCGTTACTATTATATATCGCCAAATCGTTATCTTTGTCAGTTTCTATTTCTGCAGAAAACACCACCTCTTTTCCTATTAGCTCTGGATTATCATTATAGATGGTATCATAAACATTATGTCGCCACGTTTTTTCAATATTTGATTTCAATACCAAATTTCTACCATAATAAACATAATCACTTAACTCTCTACTTGGAACCGCCTTATTGATTGTTATATTCCCCTTTCTTGTTTCGTTGATTCCGTCTATGTTTATATCCACCCAAGATTGAGCATTAAAGGATAATTGCAAATCATTTCCTACAAGTTTAAATACTCTTTTAATGGGGTTGGGGTCTTTCATTTTCAAAGTGAAGAACCCTATCATTTTACCCTCTTTAAACGACTTTTCAAGTTCTACTCCGCCAGAAAGGTAAACATCAAATACTAAAGCGTTTCCTAAGTATTCTATAACCAACCTCTGTAACCCCTCTTTGTCAAGTTCTGACAAAAGGGTATCAAAATTGGTTTTCATTTGCGGCCAAGTTTCGCCCTCAACCCAACCTTTCAACTCAATTTCTCGCTCATCGTATTTAGGTTTGTCTAAATCCACCGCTTTGCCGTGATACTCCGCCCAATCATAAGACCTTTTGGATTTTAGCTTGGGTTTGTCCAAAAGCCCTTTGGATTCTGAAATAAACACTCCAAAATCTTTAAAATATTTACCGTTCAAATTATACAACACCTCGTTTGTCATCTTCTAAATATTTTCACTTTAGCGTGGTCTTGTTCTTCTACAACAACCTCTGCATTATCCAACGCTGTTACAAATACAACAGAGTAATCTTTTGCTGTTATTTTCGCCTTAGAGTTCCCCCTTAAAATGAGAGAAGAAACACTAAAATCGCCGTAATTCAGCTCAACATTAGAATAGCCGAAAAACGCCATTTTGGGCATTGTTTCAACTTTTCCCGAAGCATCTAAGAATAATCCGTATTGCTCTGTTTCTCCTCTGAAATAATAGAGCATTTTCTCGCTTGGAAAATTGTTTTTTAACGCCCAATCATCACCCTTGAAAAACATTCTACATAATGTTTCCAAAGTAGGATAGCGTTTCATTTCATTATACCACTCTTCGCATAGCCCTTGCTTTTTAGCTTGTTGTATGATGTCTTGTAGTTTCATATTTCGTTTTTTTAAATAAAATTTCATTTTATGAAATAATTTCGTACATTTGTCTTATGGTTATTATTTCAAAAGCCCCACTAAAGAGGTATCTAAATGACCGACCTGACCATAGCATAGAGGTTTGGCGTTGGTATCTCGTTGTAAAAGATGCTGATTGGTCTAATTTCGCAGAAATGAAGCAGTCTTTTAATAGTGTAGACAGTGTAGGCAATGGTCTATTTGTCTTTAATATAAAGGGCAACCATTGTCGTATTGTTGCTAGGGTTATTTTTGGAGCAAGAACCGTATTTGTAAAATTTGTGGGTACACACGCTGAATATGACAAACTAAACTTTAAAAAGTTATGAAAATAAACACTAAAAAAGACTATCAACGCTACTTGCAAGAGGTAGACGAATTGATGAAAAAAGGAGAGGAACTTCTGACTTCTACAGAACTTAACCGTATTAGTGTTTTGTCTTCTGCTTTGGAGGAGTACGAAGATGCTTTTTATCCCATTGCACAACCTAAAACTCTTCCCGAAATGGTAGAGCTTAGATTGTTTGAGAAAAAGATGTCTCAAACCGATTTTGCAAAAGTTTCTGGAATAAGCCTTTCCAAAGTGAACCAAATTATAAAGGGAAATCGTAAGGTAGATATTCCTTTTGCTAAAGCGGTTTACCAAGTATTGGATATTCCTGCTGATTTTGTACTGTCTCATTCTTAATATCATAATCCTAGTCCTCTAGTGTCGTTAGATTTTATTTTAGAGTTCATTTCTGCGAGGTCTTTTCTCATTTGATAAAGGTTTCGGGTGTTTTCCTCTATTTTCGTTAAGTTCATTAGCGAAGATTTCGCAATGTCTAACCCAAAGCCTTGATTTTTCTGTATTTCTGCAACGTGAATACGGATTGCATTAAATTGCCCTGCGAGTATCCCTGCGGTTTCCTCACTCATTCCCCTCATTGCTCCCGCCAAGGAGTCCGGGTCTTCAAGTTCTTGGAATCCCTCATAAACATTCGACATCCCTTCCAAAAATTTCCGCCCATTCTCAGATATGGATTGCCACATACTTTTAAGGCTTTCTATCTCCCAATCCTGAAACCCATCAAAACTTCCATTGCCTTTTTCATCAAACCCGGCGTAACTCCTTGCCTTTTCATAAAATCCCTTCATCTCATCTTGAAGAAACAAATCCAACTGATGCCTCGCTATCCCCCTCAACATATTGTTGAACGCCTTATCCAAATCTTTCAAACCATCCTTCCCCCGCAAAAAAGAATCCTCCAACACATCTCCAATTTTGGCAGCCATTTCGGGAATATCGGTTTGAAGAACATCCTTTATAATGCTTTCTTCAAGGTCTTTAATCGCTCGTTCTGTCGCCTTATACTGGGCGTTGTACTCGTCAATCTTTCCCTGGTCTTTTTTCTTTTTCTGACTTTCCGCATTCTTAGCGTTTTGTATCGCCTGCTGCTGTTGCCTCAAGTTTTGGATTAGCTCCCGCTGCCCCTTTTGCTTTTGAGATCCGAAAGCCTTATCAAGAGCGTGTGATAACTCATCATACGCGTCTTTTAGCTTTCTTATGGCTTGTTCTTGGCGCCTTACCTCCCTTTCTCTTCTCTTATCGCCGTTTAGAGCTTTAAAAATGGAACCTATCAACTTCAATCCCGCACTTATCATTCCAGCGATATTTCCAGACGAAATACTTTTTGCCAAATCAAAAGCCGCATTACCTACCGCCATAATGTCCTCAACAGCATCTTTTGTAGCATCGTCCATTCCACCAAATGCATCTGCTAAATCTGTTACCCCTTGCATAGTAGCATTGAATATATCCTGTCCTTTTTGCAACTGTGCATTAAGCAACTGCTTAGCTTTTATTGCCTCTTGTTCGGCATCGGTCATCTTCCTGTAAGCCTCTTGGGCTTGGGGACTATTTTTACCAAACTTTTCAACGGTGGCATTATATTCATCTTGGGCGTTTTTTGCATTTTTATTGGCTTGTACATAGCCTTTAACTCCAGATATAATGCCTGTAAATGGATTATTACCCGCTCTTGCTCTTAGTTTATTCAGAGTGTCATTAAGCTCTCTTAACTCCGTAGGCTCTAGGTTCTGCTCTTTTGCCCTCTTAAAATCTTCAAAATTCTTGATAACCCTTTCAATGGTGGTTTGGCTCATGTACTCTAAATCTGAAAAAGCCAACGCCCAATCGCCAGATTCTTTAAAAGCGTCCATATCTAGCTTGGATTGCTCTTTCTTATAATGCTTGTCTATCTTTTTCTGCTCTTCTTCACTTGCATTTTTGTATCTTTCTGTGGCTTTGAGGGCTGTGTATTCTTTTTGCAACTCAAGGCTTTTTTCTTCATAGCTTTTTTGTTGCTCTAAAAGGTCTCTGTAAAACTTGTCGTAGTCCTTTTGGGCTTCCTTTAAAGCCGAAGCATAGGCTCTGTTTCTCTCTAAATTATCTTCCTCTGTGCCACCTAGTTGTAAACTTTTATCTTTTTTAAGTTTATCTATAAGCTCCGCACCTTTGTACCTTTCTTTAAGTTCTGAAATTCTATCATTAACACCTTGCATAAAGGTTTCTGTACCATTAGCGTTTTTCAATTCATTTTCAATGAAGATTAAATCTTTAGTGGTTTGTTCTGTCGCTTTTTGAGCTTCTATTAGCCCTAGATAAGCCTTTCTTTTTTCTTCTAAGACTTGGACATAAGATTTGTCCTTTAGGTCAGGAAATAGATTATTTACCGTATCCTCATTGATGAGTTCGGGTCTGTTAATTCCTAATTGTAAATACTTATCCCTAAGATTGATTCGTCTTTTGAGTTCTGATAGTTCTTCTTCTACATTTTTTGTCTTATACTTTTCTTTATACTTTTCTATCTTATCTACTAGCTCTTTTTCTTTGTCGTAAAGCTCCTTTAGGTGTTTTTCGTCGTTTACATTAGTTTTGTTTTTTATTTTTTCCCTAATGTCTGATAATTCCTTTTCTAAATACCCTAAAGAGCCCTTAATTGGAGCATTGTCATATTTCCCATTCAGCCTATCCCTTCTTTCTTCTAGTTTTTTTCTTTCCGCAACCAACTTCCTATATTGGATAGAACCTTCCCTTGACTTTTTGATGAGTTCGTTAAGTCTATTTATTTCTTGGTCTAACCAGCCTACCTGACCTTTTGAATAGGTTGTTTTCCCTTTGTCTTGTTCAAAAGACCACTTTTTTAGTGCTTTTGTAGCTTCGTCATAGTCCTTCTTAGCTTGTAGCCATTCTTTTGAATTTGGAGCGTATTCTTTTCTGTTTTTCTCTGCGTTATTCTTCTGCGTTTCCCAATCCTCATAGGTAAAAAGAGATTTATCTTTAGGCTTATCTTTTGATTGTAGATTTTCTATTTTTTTTAGTTCATCAGTAGCCTTAGATAAAAGCCCATTTATAGAAATCCATTGAAAAGACATTTTTTGAAGCATAGAACTTACCGTACTCAAAGGGGTTTGCATTCCTCCTATGTTCTTGGTGTTGTTAACTATTGGTGTTTCATGTTTTTCAAGCTCCTCCTTTTGCTTTTTGGCTTCTTCAAGAACCCCCTCCCAATATTTTTTTTGTTCCTCTAAAGGTGTATTTTGCCTCCACAACGCTTCCTCTTCCTCTTGCGTTTGTTGTATTAGTTGGTCTTTTTGTGCCTTTAGTTCATCAATCTTATCTAAATAAGTTTTTAATGCTGAATAGCTTGCCCTTCCTGAGCTGACTATGGAATCATAAAGCCTTTCATACTTCTTTATCTCCTCGTCAAGAGATTGTATTTTCTCTTTATTAGCCTTCTGTTGCCTTTGGCTTTCCGCATTATTAATTCTTTTTTGCAAGTCTTCTATATTTGCGTTCTGAATTTCCTCCAGTGTCATATTAGCAAATAGCTCTGGGTATTCAGCTTTAAGTTGCTGTAACGCCTTTACTTGCTCTAATATAGCTTGTGTTTTATCTCGGATAACATCTATAAGGTCGTGAGTTCTCCTTTTCTTTTCATCGGAAATTTCTTTTTCCTTTTTTTGCTCTTCGTTCAGCTTCTCTTGCGCTCTTGTAGCGGCATCTGTTGAATCGGATAAAGACCAAAGCGTCGCTATTAGACCTATAATAGCGGCCCCCACCAAAACATAAGGATTAGCCAACATTGTAGCATTAAGCATTGCTTGAGCTCTCTGTAGCTGCATAGTAACCACTATCTGCAAAGCTCTAGCTGTTGTTATTCCTGTTTCTCCAGCCATAATAGCTAAAGACTGCTGAACCTTCGCCATCGCATAGATACGCTCCATTTGTGCAATGAGAATAAGTCCCGCCTTGTATGAGCCATAGGTAGCGATTAGCCCTAGTATAACCGAACCGACTTCCTCGTAATGCTCCACCAAATAGGTTGCTCCTTCAATACCGCTATTCAAAAGCCCCTCACTACCTTCGCCAATCTTATTCAGCATTTGGTCAAAAGCATCTTCCAAATTAGCTACTTTTCCAGATAAGGTTTTGGATTGCTCCTCCATTAGATTAAAGAATAATCCCCCCTCATCGGTCATATTCTTTATTACCGCTTGAACCTCTGGAAAACCTATTTTCCCAGCAGAAACCATATCTTTAATCTCTGCTTCGCTTTTACCTAACACTTTACCTAATTCAGAAAGAATAGGGATACCTGCATTCATAAACTGATACAGGTCATTGGTCATCATTTTGCCTTGTGCCTTTACTTGCCCATACACGTGAATAAGTTGCCCCATAGGAACTCCTAGACCAGCAGCAATGTTCCCCATTCTTGTAAGGGTTTCTGTTACCTGTTCGGCAGGAACTTGAAATGCTAGTAACCTTTTTGCCCCCTCTGTAACATCGTTAAGACCGAAAGGCGTTTTGGCGGCTAAATCCACCATTTGCCCCATTAGCTGACTCGCCTTTTCCTTGCTTTTGAGCATTGTGGAAAAGGCAATTTCTGTCTTTTGGAACTCGCCTCTAACATTGATAAGTTCACGAGTAAAGCCCATTAACGCTTGTCCAGAAAAATAACTCGCAATACTAATAGATAAATTTTTAAATGAAGTATCCATTTGGCGAGTTTGTTCCTGCGTTTTTTGATTAAGACCTAAAATATCTGCTTGTATCTCCCTTAGGTCTTTACGCCATTGGGTCATATCTATTGCTGCTCCAAAAAATAATCCTCCGTTATTGGTATTCATTGTAAGTTATTAGTTTACTTACAAAAATACTTTAAGTAGACGAGTGTTAAAATAGCAAAATCAGTATGTTATGCGGAAAAATTAAGTTTTTGATTTTAAAACACGCTTTTAAAATCAAAGCGGAGGTGTTTTAGTATAATCTGCTTTTTATATCTTTGCGACATAACTAATTTAAAATTTAAAACTATGAAAAAAGCGTTATTATTTTTTGCCTTGTCCTTGGCAACATTAGGAACTTTTACATCTTGCTCAAGAGATGATGATAGTACAACGGTAGCTTCTAACCGTTATAATGTTACTGGGAATTGGAGTTTTTCCGAATACAAATCTGATGGAGTGTGGAAAAGTATGAGTATTCTAAAATACTACATTAATCTCAACGCTGACGGAACATATACCACTAATTATTTAGGAGTTAAAGATTCAGGGACGTATACTTATGATGGTAAAGATTTAGTTGTAACAAAGTCCAACGCCTACGACCCAACTTATATTAGAATTCTAAGCATAGAAGGAAACAATGCTCAAGTAGAACTATTTAATCCTAAAAATCCATCGGATAAAATTGAGTTCAAATTGGTAAAGTAGTAAACCTTAAAAACAAACCCATTGAAAAACAATGGGTTTTGTGTTTTTGTAGGGTGAGGAAAATTGTTTTTTAAACTATGTCAAGCAGTTTATTTTTTATATTTGTGATTTCTAAAACTTATTTTGAATGGCTGGATTTTACATATTTTGTGATGAATCTATTAAAAAAGGAAAATATTATTCTAACTTCTATGGTGGATTGCTGATTGATAAAAATGATTTTGAAAAAGCAAATAATCTGTTATTAAGTAGTCTGCGAGATTTAAATATAGAAAACTCTGAGCTAAAATGGAGTTCTGTAAACACATACGGTTTGCAAAGTTATGTTCAAATGATGAATGTCTTTTTTGAACTGATAAAAAACAACACAATAAAGGTAAGAATTATGTTTACGGACAATCGCTTCTTAACACAGGATTTACCTCGTGAATACCATAAAAAAGAATATCATTTACTCTATTATCAGTTTCTAAAACACGCTTTTGGGTTATCATATATAAATTCAGATATTCCAATAGATTTAGAGATTTTTTTTGATGAACTCCCTGATAAAAAACAGAAGAACGAAGACTTTAAAAAATTCGTGTATGGTATACAGTTTTTACCTAATTTCATTAGTTCAAAAATTAACATAAAAAAGGAGGCTATATACGAAGTAGATTCTAAAAAACACCTTTTAATGCAATGTTTAGATGTTGTTTTGGGAGCAATAGCCTTTAGATTAAATGATATGCACAAGGAGAAACCAGTAGGCTCTCGCAGAAGAGGCAAAAGAACTATCGCAAAAGAAAAACTATACAAACATATCAATAAAAAAATAAGAGAAATACGCCCTAATTTCAATATTGGTATTACTACTGGTACAGATGGAGACCTTTTAAACAGATTCTTACACCCCTATAGACACTGGTTATTTATACCTAAAAATGCATCATACGGAACAAATGATGAAGACGAATAAAAAAAGAAAAGCCCAAAACACCTCTAAAAAACCCTCTGCGTAGTACGCAGAACTTCGAGATACTAAAGACTTTTCTACTGCAAATATACAAAAAAAATAAAACTACAAATATTTACACAAAAATAACTAAAAAATTTGCACAGTAAAAAAATAGTCGTATATTTGCAGTGTTAATCCAAGTGCCACACTTGTATAAAGTGGTAAGATATTTAACGATATTATAACCTAAATCGTCAGAAGGTGTCGTGTAGTAGTAATACTATACACTAATTGCGTAAGCACTTGGATTAACAGCACCCACTCTGACGATTTTTTAATTTATACAAAATTATGTTAATCCAAGAAACAACCGCACCAACCGCAAACAACAGTAGCGAGGTGCAAAACCAAGAAACCATTGATAGAGCGAAACGCCTATCCGAGTTTAACTCTTGTTTTGGTGTAGACCAAGACAATCTATTTTACATAGTTACAGAGCAAATAGATATGCTTACAGGCGAAATTCACAAAGGGTATTACCAAAATGCTGAACAAAGAGTAGCCAACTTAGCCTCTTTGCTTTGGGCGATGCACAACCGATTACCTAAAGATTTTTTTGAAGATGTAGAATTGTTGACAGATGATATTTTGCTTAACACTAAATCTGCCTAACTATGAAAGCGTTAATCAAAATTACAGAACAGAACGGACAGCAAGCAGTTTCGGCAAGAGAGTTGCATTCTTTTTTAGAAAGTAAACAAGACTTTTCAACTTGGATAAAAAACAGGATTGAGAAATACGGATTTATAGAAGAGCAAGATTTTACGCTCCATAAATTTGTGGAGCGTGGAACTTGGAAGCACGAATATGTTTTAAGTATTGATACAGCGAAAGAGTTGGCAATGGTGGAGGGTAACGAAAAAGGCAAACAAGCGAGGCGTTACTTTATAGAGTGCGAGAAGAAACTCCGCACAGGGGCTTACGCTTTACCACAGACCTTTGCAGAAGCATTGAAATTAGCCGCCCAACAAGCAGAGCGTATAGAATTGCAACAGGCAGAACTCAAAAAACAAGCCCCGAAAGTGGCTTATTATGAAGAAGTATTGCAAAGCGAAAGCACTTATAATACCAATCAAATAGCAAAAGAGTTAGGTATGAGTGCCATTACGCTTAACAAAAAGTTACAAGATTTAAAAGTTCAGTATCGGCAAGGTGGCACTTGGCTACTCTACCACAAATATCAAAATAAAGGCTATACGAAAACTAAAACGCATACCTATACCGATACTAAAGGAGCAACCCAAACCAGTATGCAGACGGTATGGACTGAAAAAGGGCGTTTATTTATACACGAGGCTTTATCTAAACGCTTACAAAGTGCCTGATATAGAAAAGCACCCATTAAGGGTACTTTTATTTTTTAACAATTCACAAAGCAGAATATTAAAAAATATTACTAAATTTGCTTTTGTGAGTAAGGGGGACTAAGTTCCCTTGTTTCAGAATAACAGATTTGGCTTTAAGTTTCGCAACAAACTTAAAGCCTTTTTTGTTTACCGATACTTCTCTAACATTTTTTCTAAATCTTCTGGCGTTTGTTCGGTAAGGTCAATTTCTTTCTCTTTCTTATCATCGTCGTAGTTAGGAGCATCTATAAGCATTCGCTGTACGATACGCCAATCTACTTCCCAAAGCAAATAATCTAAAGTCCAGCCGAAATGGTGGCATATTTGCCCCATAACGCCGTATATAGATTTTATTTCTCTATCGGATTCGCTTTGGTTGGACGATTTCCGTTTAACAATGCGATAGAGAGTATAAAATTTGCATAGTCAGCCTCTTTTAGTAATGTTTGGGCGAAATTCAGTATTTCTTTTGAAGTATAAGATTTTAATACTTGTCGTTGTATCCACCAGGAGAGAAGTTTGTTATCCGTAACGCAAACTGCTATCACTTTGGCTACTTTACGAGCGTTTTGTAATACTGCTTGGTATTGAGCGGACAGTTGTTCTTGAAAATCTTTTGAGTTTAACGCCTCATCGTTAAGCTCCATAGTGATAAATATCTTAGATAGCCTAAGCATACGTCCCAAAGCCATTTTTTTGGCTTGGAATTTTCTTTTTTTTCCAAAAAAGGAAGTTACCTCTATTTCAAACCCTTTTCCCGTGAGTAGGTCGAGTTCCTTTTTTTCTGCTTGTATTTGTTCTGTTGTTGTCATTGTGTTTTGCTTTTAGAAAAAATACCTACCCACAAATGCAGATAGGTATTTCAACAATTAAAAAATAGAAAAATAGAAGTTATGCGACTTTAAACATAGAGAATCTTGGTTCTCCGTCTTTCGTTGGTCTTAGAACGGAAGCCGTAATATCTAACATTAACAAGTTTTCTTTTCCAATATCTGGGGTAAATTTTGCCGTAATAGACACTCTTGGAAACTTAAACCCTAATCCTTTTTTGGGAGTGATTTCCATAGAACGTTCAATGGTTACAGATTGATTAGGTGCTTTGTACACTTCTGATGGACCCGACCCAGACTTAGAGCCTCCAAATACTTTCACAATGGTATCAATATCGGGATTGGCAATTTGATATTGGATATTTATTTTACCTTGCGTGTATTCTACGTGAAAAGGGTCGTCGTATTCCTCTACGAAAAACTCTTTCTTCTCGGCATCTTCAAAGTTGATTTTGCAGGAGCCTTGATTGGTTACACCTATCTGTTCAAGAGAAGTTCCCATTCCTCCATCTGATGCAATTTCGCCAATTTTAATACTGGCAAGTCCAATGTTTACTTTATTTGACATAATAATTTAGTTTTAATGGTTATTTTTTTAGTTAAAAGTAGGGTAGGCATTAAGCTGTACCCTGAAATTGTAATAATTTTCGTTTTGTTCTTCAAAGTCCTGATGTGTTTCTACATCAAGGTTATAATCGTTTTCCCAAACATCGTTTAAAATGGCATAGACCTTATCCGCTATTTCCTTTAGACGCTTGTTGTCCTTATGCAGTTGCGTGATACCACCTACCGTTACAGACTTTTTAGGCACATAGCAGTTGATATTGAAAACGCCATTTTGTAGTATTTGGTTCGTCATCGTTAGCGAGTTAATCACAATATCCTCCTTGTTGCTGTTTACTGGGCGATTGTCTTTGTAAATTTGCCCATTGATGAACTCATTTACTTTTGCCCGAAGTAGCAAGTCTAAAATCCATTGTTTTCCGTCTAATACCGTTCTTTTCATTGCAACTGTTTTAGTAATATTGGCACTTGTATTTTCGCTAATTGTTCCGCACTTGTAAGCACTACACGCCCTTTGCTTTCTACATAGCTGGCATATTTCATTCCTGCAACCACAATTAGAGCGATACCTCTAAATTTTGGTGCTACTTGGTAGGCTAACTCTCTGCCGTATTTCAATGGGTTTTCTTTGCTTGGCACGCTTCCGTTAGCTGAAATGCTAAAATTTTCCTCAATTACCCTTCCGTCTACTACAATTATATACCCGATAGAATTTCTAAGGTTGGCTGTTTGGTCTTGGTATGTCCCGTTAGCCTTAGCTTCATTAACACACTTTTCGCCCACAAATTTTAAAGCCCTTATTAACTTTTGGGTATAGTCTTCCTCTGCTTGTTTTAGAATAGCATTTATATCATTCATAGAAAACTTTGGAACTAAACCCATATTCTTGTGTGTAATTGTTCTTTACCAAACCGCTGTACCGTAGCCTCCAACCTTAAAACATTGCCGTTCCACACCTGGATTTTAGCCCCCGTGTTGATGCTTGGACAATGTTTTGGAGCGTAAACCACCGCTGAATAAACATAAGCCTCTCCGTCTGTTTTGGTAATCTTACTACCACCACCGTTAATTTCATCTCTACAATAGCCGACAGTAACCCACTTCGCTTCCCCACCTTCCCATTCTGCCGTAGCTTGGTTAAAAGTCGCTTCTGCTTCTTGAAAAAGTTTTAATATGTAAGGATACTGCTTTACCATTGGTTAGAAATGTCCTTAATTGTTGGTTTAGGCAAAAGATTAGGCTTCCCCAGTTTCTCACATAGCATTTGATAATAGCCCTCTACTGCTTTTTTATCAAAAGATATAGAGTATCCGCCCTCACTAACGCTGTTTGGGAGCAATAACATTTCGGGGAGTAAATTGTAGAAAAACAAATCTAATTTAGAGGCTGTTTCATTGTTATACTCGCTTTCCATTTGCAAGTCTAACTTTGATAATTCTGCACTAATTAAGGCGTCAGAGTAAGACACCGACCATAAATTTAGTTTCTCTTTGATATACTCCCCGATAGTCATTAGAATTTCGTCTTTAAGATTAAATTTTGTCTTGTGTTGTTCAACACAGGCACGGCAAACGCAGTTCCTTTGGTTGAAATACTAATCGGGTCTTGGTGTCCGAAAGTTTTCACAAGGATAAAATCATCTTTGACCGCCTTACTCATTACGTCAGGGAAGTTCATATTAAACTCCGTAGTAGTTGTATATTGTGTAGTTCCTAAGATTGGAGACACAGAAAACAAAATATTTCCAGCTTCCCAACCATTAGTGGCTTCTACTTGCCCTGCTTTGTTTTCGTGAGCGACAAACGATTCTACCAATCTGAATGTAGGCAACCCTTTTCCTTGCAGTTGGGCATTTAACTGTTCTACCGTGATATTTGGCAATACCGTAGAAGAATTTACAGGAATACCGTGTACAAACTGACGAACCAAAGGATTAGCAAGTAATACATCTAACACATCTCTTTCAAGTGTGATAGTAGTATATCTATACCCTTTGCCTCGTGCCTCGCTTTGCAAATCTGTAATTTCTTTAATAGGGTCAGCATCTGCTGCACTAAACCAATTTTTCTTAGCATTTTGAGTTTTGATTTTAAAATCAATCTCCACATTTGCCACGCCCCCAGCATTATTTTTAACAGTGGTCTTGAACTTTCCGTTAGAAATTAACTGTTTAGCTACCCATTCCAAACGAGCGTTTACCCCGTCCACCGCAAAGGTTACATCTTCGTAAATTTTATCAATGAGCTGGTTTTTTATTGCTTGATTTTGAGGATAAAGAGCAACAGAGTTTCTTAGTTGTTGGATTCTAAGCAAGTCCTTCTCGTCTTTATCCCTTGCAATTTCAATCTTTGGAATTTCTCCTTTGATTGATTCTACAAAATCACGCCCTTTTCTTGATGCTTTTGAGCCAATAGCCACAATGTCAGCCATTATTTTTGCTCCCATTGACCCCTCTATACTTGCAAAGTTCAAGGTTGGGTTAAACTCCAACGGGAACAAGTTTCTGTATTGAAACTCGCCCAAAGGGTAAGCGTTCAAAACAGCTTCCAAATTTGCCTGACTAAATTCAGGAATAATATTATTTGCGTTTATCATAGTTTAGTTTTTATTTTAAGGTTAAACGAATGAAATTCTTGGAAGAACCGTTTTGATAAATCCTACACCTGCTTTCTCTTTGTCAGGTAAAGCATCTTTCCTTGCAGTTCCAGCCATAACAACAGCTACTAAAGGCATATCATCAATAGCCACATCGTGAGCGGTTAGCCCGATTGCTCCTACAACATTGACAGTAACCCGTTGTGCATTATGAAATGAAAAAAACAAGAGTTGTTTATTAGACTGAAAATCAGTATATTGTTTTTGCTATAAAACGATATAAATGAACAACATAGAGCAAATATATGAAAGAATTTTGGAAGTTTTAGGACTTTTTTCAGAAAATCAACTGATTAGTTATCAGAGAAGAACACCTAAAATGAGCGATTTAGAAGTCATAAGTCTTAATATTACTGCTGAATACTTGAGTATTGATAGCGAATTACAGTTATTTAGAAAATTGCCAAACTCTCTGATAAACAAAATTGAAAGAAGTGTTTACAATAAGCGAAAACGAAGACTATCCCTACAAACAGAGCAAATTAGACAGCGTATTTCGATGGAGTTCAATGAGTTTGAAGATATTTTTATCGTTGATAGCATGCCAATGAAAGTTTGTGAAAATGCTCGTTCTACTCGTTCAAAAATTTGTAAAGAGCAATCCTATTCTTCACCAACATATGGTTATTGTGCTTCACAGAAATTATATTTCTATGGCTATAAACTACACGCAGTATGTTCTTTAAATGGTGTGATTAAGAATTTTGATATAAGCCCTGCATCCGTTCACGACATCCACTATTTAAAAGATATTGGTGAGCAAATGCGAAACTGTACTTTAATTGGAGATAGAGGCTATTTATCAGCAAAAGTTCAAATAGATTTATTTAACTATGCTAATATTAAATTAGATACACCAATGAGAAGTAATCAGAAAGATTATATTCCTCAATTTTCATTGTACAAGAAAAAGCGAAAACGAATTGAGACATTTTTCTCTCAACTTTGCGACCAATTTATGATTAAAAGAAACAATGCTAAAACTTTTGAAGGCTTTAAAACAAGGATAATCAGTAAAATAACCGCCGCAACGGTTATTCAATATATCAATAAATTTATCTTCCAAAGAAAATTAAATCATCTAAAAATCAGTATTATTTAAAATGCACAACGAGTTGACAGTAGATAAATCATCGTTCAACGGTTTGAACATACCCTCTGTATCAGGAATTAAAAGCGTTCCTGCGGGAACAACACCGTCCGAAAATCTTTCTTTTGCTTTTTCTGCGTTAATATGGACTCCGCCAGCATAAGTTGAGTCCACTTGGTCAAAAACGACAATCTGGCGAGCAATGCCGTCCGTTTTTTTAACTTTTTTCATTTCTTAGTTCTGATTTTAATTAAACTTGGTTTTGATATAATCCTGAACATCGGCAGAAACTTGTCCCTCTACTGCTCTATCTCCAAACAATGGGTTGCTTTGGTTTTTCAGCAAATCGTTGTTAATAGACTGTGTAAACGCATCTTGGCTTTCTTTTAGTTGGTTCGCAAACTCGTTGATTTGCTCGTCATTCTCAAAGGTTTTTCCGTCAATATGCAACTTGTAGAAGTTCTCATTTACACCTAACTCTTGAAGTTTTGCAGTTAGCTTTTCCTTATTGGTCTGTTGGATTTTTTCGGATTTTAAAGCGGTGATTTCCCCTTTTAATTCTTTCAGTAATTCCAACATTGGATTTGGTTCAGGATTGCCCTCATTTGGTCTTGGATTAGGATTTGGTTCGGGGTTTGGAGTTGGTTCGTTCTTCTCTAACTTCTCTTTCAAATCCTTAACCTCTTTTAAAAGAGTTCGATTCCTGTCCTCAAAGGATTGATACATACGCAATTCACTTTCCACGCTTTCAATCGCTTGGGTGATTTCCGCTTCTTCTGCTTCTTCTTTGACCGTTCTTGCCAATCTGTCGGCTGTAACTTTCAAAATGCTTTCACTTAACCCTAAATCTTTGTATTTAGTTTTAAGTAATTCAAGAATTTTTTTGTTCATAGATAAATGGTTATTAGTTTTTTTAGTATCTTTGTGTTACAAAACTACTTTAAGTAATAACTCCTTACAATAGGAAAACCAAACAAATAGCGTTAAAAATTAAATTTCTGATTTTAAAAGCGTGTTTTAAAATATGAACGAGATTTTACACAAGAGAATAGCCGATATGACCACCTTTGAAATGATGGAGAGTGCTTATCTTATAGAAAAGGCAAGGAGTATCACAATGTCTATTGATGATTTTGCCAAGACTATGGGGGTGGACAATCGGAAAGTTTATAAACTTTTAAAGGGCAAGATACTTCCTGAAGAAATAATAAGGGGAGGCTATGATTCTTTAAGACAACGCAAAAGACCCATATTTATAACGGAAGAGGTGTTAAAATGGATTAAAAACTAATAACCAAATAACTATGAGTACATTTAATTTTTCAGAATTTCTGATGCAAAAAGGATTTACTTTTACTAATTACGGAAGCCATAACTTATACGAGCTTTCCAGAAACGAACACAATTACTGTGTGAATTTACAAGGAGAAGTAATGACCACCAATGAAAGCAAAACAAAGGATTTAAAAGTGGATATTCCCATTCGTAAAAATAAAATGGAAGCCGAAAGGTGGTTTAAAAAATTTCTTGGATAATATTAAAAAAGCCCTTAAATAGAGGGCTTTTTATTTGTACGATTAAATAAATTATCGTAAATTTGTAGGGTAACTGAAAGTCAGTTATGCGAGTTGGCACCTCGCTTGTTTAACTTTAACTAAAAATCAATGAAATTCAGATTTGAATTGAGTTTTAGAAAGCTGAAAAGAGGTTTTAAAATCAGGTTGTTGGTAGCAATCAAAGATTTATTAAAACTAATTTTCTAATTTCTAACTCGGTGGGGTTAAAATCCCACCTCATTGATTTTTCACAAAACAAAGTTATGAAATATTTTTTAAAAAGTCTCCGTTCTAAATGGAAAGAAATAAACACGGAGGGTTACGAAAAGACTTTTGTTCTTGAGTTGTCTTTGGAACAGGTTATTTTAATTGGCATTGCTGTAATTGGGCTTATATGGATAATGATAAAATAAAGGAACGGATTTTAGAAATCTTAGACCTATTTGGAATGACAGGAACAAAGGCGGCAGAAATTATGGGAGTGAAAGCCTCTACCTTTAATTGTAAAAAAAATGATAATAATCCCCGCCATTGGTTTAATCAAAAAAACCTTGATGATTTGGTTGCTTTTATTAAAAGGGAGGCGGAGAAGTTATGAAATTAATTTGGCGTTATTTTCTATCCACTCGGGTTTATACTTCCAATTCTTAAAGCGGTCTTTATTGTCTTTAACCTACTGATTAAACTGCTTCGGTGTTGCTCCTATATAGTATTTAGAGGTTTCAGGCGGCAGTTCTTGGTTATTGTTGAGTTCCTTTATGAGTTCCTCATCGCTTTTTAAAATGGTTCTTCTGTGGCACATACAGCCAATATGCCACTTGTTCCAGATGAAGTTTTTAGGGTATCTTCCTGCTAACTCATCGCAAATGTCGTAAACCTTATGACTTGGGGATAAGTGAATTTCCACACCAACAACATCATTATTCTGCATTATTCTTATTTGTTCGCTGGTGCGGTAGGCGGTGTTAATTTCCTCCTTAGCTAATCGTAAAGCGTTTTTGTGTGCCGAACGGTAAACGCCCTGACCTGGATTATAATATTTGGCATTTTGACTTAATACTAAATTACCGTGTTTATCTCTTATCCTGCGATATAGTCTGTCAGGTTCGTTTAGGTTCTTTTTGATTTTACGAGCGAGTTCATTGGCACTTATTCCCTCCGAAAGGCTAACATCAATAGCCATCTCTAACTCGGACTTTACTTGTTGGGTGATACTCCAAACTCTTTCGGATAGTGTAAAATCGTTTATCTTTCGTTGCTGAAAAGAATGTAAGGCTTTGAGGTTATGAGGCGTTTTTGCTACCTTTTCAATCTCTCGGATATAGGTTTCCTTGCTTAGTTTATGAGCTAACCTTTCCAAAGTAGCTATTCGCAAAGCATTGTATTTTTCATTTGCAAATAGCCATTGTTTCTCCGTACCAATATTGATAGTATTAAGCGTGTTTTTGTAATAAGAATCTAAAGCCTTTTCAATCTCCAGCAGTATTTTTTTATTATTGCGGAAGCGGTAAATCTTGTCTGTAATATCAGACTTAACCACCAAAGATGAAACCCTTACAATTAAACCATTGTAGATTTGTTCAAGGGTTCTTCCGTATTGTTTTACTCGTCTCCTATGTAGCGTATCAAAGTCCATCAGATAGCGAATGATTTACTATTAGCCAATTCGTTAATTCTATCGTCTTCCTCTTGTATCTGCTGTATCATTTCTTTTGGATTCTTAATGCCGAGTTTTTGCATAGCATATTCTTGCGAGTAGAGAGGCTTATTGCCATTAGCTTCCATTAAGAAACGAACGAAATCCGCATCGTTATTGATGATGAAAGGTGTAATAATTGGCTCTACATCTAAGTCATTATTCTTTAGTTTTACATTGAACATTTGTAGGTGCGACTTGATGATGCTTGCTCTTCTTTGAAGGGCAGGAATATAAATAGCCAGCTTGTCCATTACCTTGAGGTGTGCCGATAAAAACAAAAATTCAGCATTGCTTCCTGCTAACATATTACCCAAACCTTTCATATTGTCAAAGCTAATGTTTGGTGTAGCGGTAAAGTCGTGAACATCTCGCTCTAAACGGTCGGTTTCTTCCGTAAGGCTTTGGTTGGCTTGGGGTTGATTGGCAAATTCAGCGTCCGCTCCTTCTTCCAACTGAAGTACACGCCCAGACTTGTCTTGTGATAATTGTCCTGTTACTTTACCTTTTAGTTTTAAAATAGGAAAAGAAAAGCGGTCGTTGCTTTCTGCGGTGTTAGAATAAATATGCTCCAATCTTTCAATGGCAGTTTGTACATCTGCCCACTCTACATTTTCCTGCTTGTAGTACACTATCGGAATTTTTCCTATTGCGTTAGGAATATCGCTTATTTTTTTCCATTCTTTTTCTTGTTCGTATCGGATAATTCTTTCGTCTGTATAAACCTCAAAAATGGTTTTATTTCCATTCTTGAACTCCCGAGCAAAAGAAATAAGGTTGTCGTTTTCGTCAAATTTCGGATATAAGCTATAAATGTCAGGTGTCAAAACTTTAACCTTTAGCCTAAATTTTGCTCTAAACCCATAATGTTCGTTAGGTTCATCGGTAAAATACCAAAGCTCGGCACATTCTGTAAATCGCCCCACAGAAGTTGCAATTTCTCTATCCACAAATTTCATCTTGTTTTTTTCAATAACCTTTAAAAAGGCTTTAAATAGCTCATCGTCCTCGAGGTTATTCGTGTATTTGATAGGTTCGCCACATAAAAAGGTAGTTGCTATATTGACTATCTTTTTTTGATAGGGAAGACCGATGCGATTAAGGGGTATGGTTACTTTTTGTTTTTGCTTATTTCCTTTTTCGTCTGTATAGTCTGACACCACCGTTCTATCCGGGTATTTTACCAA
This sequence comes from Riemerella anatipestifer, assembly GCF_035666175.1. Lineage (NCBI taxonomy): Bacteria > Pseudomonadati > Bacteroidota > Flavobacteriia > Flavobacteriales > Weeksellaceae > Riemerella > Riemerella anatipestifer. Next base: position 620,760 of record NZ_CP142016.1, on the reverse strand, counting down.
ATCGGTAAAAATTTTATGCTTTTTTACTTCATATTGGGAGTTGAACAGCGTAATATCAGGCAAAGTACGCTCCCCTTTATGTTTTTCTATTTCTTGAGCAATGGTATTCATAATGATATATTAGTGATAATCACAAAATTAACTATACCAAAAACCGCTAACAATAGCAATAGAGGGGGATTTGACAGAAAAACTAAATTTTCGATTTTAAAAGCGTGTTTTATTTACAAAATACTCGCAATCTGCTGTAAATCGTTTTGGATAGGTTCGTCAAGTTCTATAAAGCCGTAACGAAGAGCGTCTATCAAGTGGTTATGTTTATCAATAGGGATACCCGCTTTTTTATCGTTCCAAGTGTAATTGCGGAGTTCCTTTTTGAGGTTATAGCTATTCTCGGTTACAATAATTTGATATTCCAACATTTTTAAAATAGAGGCGGACACGATGCCAGGTTTTTTCTTTGTTGGTTTTATGTTTAATCCTTTTTTACGCAAGTCCTCAATTAGTCGTGGCTCAGCACTATCGCCTACTATTAAATCATTTTCTCGGTCTATAAGGCTTTTATTTAGCAGATATAAATCATCTGTTGAGAGTTGATTATTTCCGTAATATTTCTCATCAGCATAGATAATTTTTCTTTTGTGGTCAATAGCTCCCTTAACTAGGGTATCTGGGTCTATGCTAAATCCGTAATCTTGACCATAGCAGTAAGGAATAGATGTATCAAAGTCGCCTTCCTTCCAATTAGTAAAGATAACGCCCTCTGCCATATCAGCCCACCTGCCTATGATTTTTTGAGCGTACTTGCTCTTATTGAATAGGGCTTGGTCTAATTTACCGTTTATAGTACACTGCTCTATACTTTCCTGTTTTATACGTTCTATATTAGACAAGAATTGTTCTGACAAGTTCTCTATGTTGTCTAAATAGGTCGTGTGGATATGTAGAACATCGGGGTGGGTGCTTATCTGCACATCTACACCGTCAATCTGTACTATCTTATGGGTGTTTTCAATGTATTTTTTATAAATAAAATGGTCGGAGTCGGTAGGGTTGAGTATCAGTATAACTCTTAATTGTTTATTTTTCTGACGAATGGATAGGATTAACTTTTCGTAATCTTCCTCGCTTTCCCATTCTTCCATTTCATCGCCCACGAAGGTGGTTATCCCCTGTATGGATTTAAGGTTTGCCGTTTGGTTTCCTGACGAAGTTTTTATCCCTCTAAATAAAATACTACTTCCTGAAAATTTATTTAGTATTTCATTGTTTGTTACTGTAAAATACTCCTGCACGCCCTCTTTTTCTATTTTTTCCTCAAACTCTGGAATGATAGAAATACGAGCGGAGGTCATCGTGTAACGGCTAAAGAGTATCTTATGCCCAGCTTCAAAAGATAATCGCTCTACAAAGGTGGTCGCATTGTAGGATTTTGCAGACCCTCTACCTCCAGTAAGGAGTATAATAAACTTGTCTTTGTTGGTGTAAAGAGGGTTATATACTTCTTGTGTTTTTATTGGCATTTTGTGAATTTGTCAATATAAAGGTGTATTTTTTGCCTCGTTTTGGTCTCACGCTGGGGATTTTACTAGACCAAATTATATTGTTTTTAAAAAATCACTCTTTTTCTTGCTGATTGTTTATTTTGAGCCAGTCCGAAATGTTGATACTACCTTTTTGGTTCAGCTCTATATCTTGTCTGTCTCTCCACGCTTTAGGCTGTCTATTTTTCAACCAAAATATTTGGGCTGATGTTTCAGGAGGATAATAGTCTTCTACCTCTACAACTTCTACTTTCTCTATCTGTCTATCGTGTTCGTCATATTGCTTTACTTTGATTGGCACTTGTCTTTTTTCCTTATGCCCCAAAGCTCTTTTATACAAAGTAGAAGCTACATTAGCATCAGCTTCTTCTTTTCCCTTTTTTATGGACTCTAAAAATTCAGGGTGTTCGTTCTTCCAATTATTTAAAGTTCCTTCTGTAATCTCAAATAAATTAGCCATTTGAGCATCAGTAAGTCCAGCCAAACAATATTTTAATGCTTGTGCAGGGTGATAATTAGCGTCGTATTTCGTGGGTCTTCCTACTTTATTCTCCATTCTCTATTATTTCTGCAAATTCTTCTCCTTTTATGAACTTAGTATCTCCGCTTAAGTGAAATCGCTCTAAGAAAAACACTTTATTCTCATAACTGTCAAAAGATATTGTGATATAAGGGTCTCCCTCGTAAAAGGTCCCCTCCTTAACTTTCGCTTTAGCTTCTTTTACGGCTTGTTTTTTTTCCTCTTGTGAGGGTTCTTCTTCACTATCTTGTATTTTCGCCTTTTCTTTCTTTTCTTCTTGAGGTTCAAAAGTAGGCACTTCAATATTTAAGTCTTTAGGTAGTTCTACCTCTATAAAAGAAAGGTCTATATCATCTAAACCCGCTAAATCTACATCAATATCAGGAACGATTAAAGCCAATTTTTGGTAGTCCATTTCTCCTTGTACGGACTTGGAGTTAAAGAATATGTTTAGCTCTTTCTCCGTCTTTAAATCTACATTGATAACTTCTACTTTTATCTCGTAATCGTTCTCTTTTGTGGAGGGATTATATTTATTTACTTCGTCAGCAATAGATAACTTTTGATGTCCCGATACTAAATTTGTGGTTAGTTCGTTCCATACCATTCCCCCTATAATGCCGTTTGCCTTGATGTTCTTTTTTAAGGCTTTTCTTGCTTCATCAGTTATCTTTCTTGGATTGTATGGAGCTGGTGTTATTTGGCTTCTTAGTATAGTTCTAGTTTCAGATTGCTTTATTTTGTTTTTCATAGTCGTATTCAAATAAAATTCTTTCCGTGTCGGGAAACTCTTCTATAACTCTTTTTAAATCCCCTGGAGCGTTTGCCCTACACCATAAAAGAAAAGAAAGGTTTGTTACATCTGTTCCTTGCGACCTTGTGTTTCCTACATTTCCATATTGTAATGGTTCTATAAGTCTTTTTTTACTTATAAACTGCAAAACTTCTTTATTAGTCCACTTGGACAATGGATATATCTTTTGTGTCTCTTCGTTTGTTATTTCGTTCTCATAGGTTCGCAACATCAATCTTCTGTTAAGACTATCGTTTTGCTTAAACCCATACACTGCCCATTGGATACCTGTTTCTTCCTTAATTTTTTCTGTAATTGTTGATAGGTTGTATTGTGCATAATTTACCTCATTAGTCCCGCAGATACCTAATTTTTTATAGTTGTAGTAGGCGTAATGTGGGGTTTGAATAAACGAGGCATTCTTATATCTTTTTTCAGCCCAAAGAATATATTTGTTTATATGCGAAAGGTCTTTGGCCATATACATATACACACACTTTACCTCTTTGAAATAAGGGCTTAACATTTCAAGTAAAGCGATGCTATCTTTGCCATTGGCAGAATGAAAGAGTAAAACCCTGTCCGTTTTTTCAGACAAGGCTTTAATACTCTTCATTGTGTCGGCTAGTAGGTTCATTACTTCTTACCTATAACTTTTCTTATTCTCGCTTTAATACCCGAGTTTTGAATTGTTCTCTTGGCTCTTGTAATAGGTTTACCTGTGCCTTTTTTTGCTGGTTCTGGCATAATAATTTGGTTTTAATGGTTAATAATTAGTTTATATTTAATTTAACAGTTTGTCTTACTTAAAATATCACCTAAAACAATTACAAAGTTGCAATTATCAGTAGTTAGCTCATCGCCAGCGTCTTCGTCGTGTTCTATCAATATCTCTTTAACCTCTACAATCATTTGAGGTGCTGTCTTTGAATACCCCATTTGAAATTTAACAGTTTCATACTTCTTTGTGTCTATTAAATCGCCATCTTTGTCAATGACCGCCAATCGTCTTATGTAAAAGTCAGTAAAGGCTCTGTACTCTTCTTTTTTTCTACCAGAAAGTATTTCGTTAAACCACTCTCGTGTTAATACTAGATAAAGCTGTTTTTCTTCGTTCATTGTTTTTATTTTTTTAATTGTTGTTTCATTCTTTCTATTAACTCAATGAGCATAATTTTATCGTGCTTAATACTCATCTTTGCTAATTGTTCTAATTGTTCAAACCTCTTTTCGCCTATCTTTTTGATAAGATTTTCACGGTAGGGTATGAGGTTGCCGTGTTGATGCAGATTGCATTGCACGCATTGACCATGAATATTATCCAAATCAAACCTCACACTCGGATAACCGCCCCTACTGAAATAATGCCCCGCATTGCATTGATGCTTTGGTTTATACTTACCACACGAAATACAAATAAAGTCGCCTCTTTCGTTTATTGCGTCTCTTTGACGCACATAAGAGTTTACTAACTTTTGGGCTTGTTCTACTAACTTACCCCTTGTCTTTGATTTGTACTTCTGTATGGTTTTTGCCTCAATCATTACTTTACAAAAGTAACCTTAATCTATTATATTTCAAACAGTAAAGCGTGTATAAACTCGAAAAAAATTAAGTTTTTGATTTTAAAACACGCTTTTAAATTATCAATACATTAAATTAAACTTTTTAAAACACCTAAACTCATTGACCTCTGTATCAAAGTAGACTTGTGTGGTTGGGTTTTCTTTTCGTTCTGAACCTTTGGTTTCAGGCAGTAAATCGGCTTTCAAGGTACCCCACGCCTCTCTAATAGTACCGTCTACCTTTTGAAAGTAGAAACGAACAATACCCTGTTGCATTCTCTTTTTTAGTTTGTAATTTGCCCACGCCTTTTTTAGGCACTCACTAAAGTTTAAACCTGTTTGTTTGAAAAACTGCCACGCTAATTGCATTATTTGTTTTAAATATGTTGGGTTCATAAGTTTATAATTTTATGGGTTAGAATTGTGTAAATAGGGGCATATTTCAGCCCCATTTGTTGTTAGGCACTCTGTAGGTGTTTGAGAAACTTGTTTACAAAATAAACCTGCCCTTTGCCTGTTACCTTTGTGGTTATGGTGGTATGCATAACGCCACCGCTACCTGAACGAGTGCCTTTTTTGAGTTCAAAAATACCCTGTTCTACATATTTTTGATTAGGTATATTGTAGCGTTCGCCTTTACGCCCCAAATAGCCGTTTTCTCTTAGGTATTTGAACAATCGCCGTTCGCCTATCTCGTAACCGTTTTGAGTAATTACTTTGGCTAACTCGCCAATAAGGCACGAGGTCTTACTACCCATTACCGCCTCTGTAAATAATACCTTTGGGGCTTGTGCTTCAAGTTGGGCTTGTTGCTCTTGATTTTGCAAGAGTAATACCTCTTTTTCTTCTTCTTTCTTGATGAGTTCAAGTAAGGCTTCTTTGTAGGTGGTGGGTAGGGTGGTTTTAAGTTTCTTCTCGCACTCTATGAAGTAACGCCTCGCTTGTTTGCCTTTGTCGTTACCCTCCACCATTGCCAACTCTTTCGCTGTATCAATACTTAAAATATACTCTATTTTCATAACTCTTTGATTGTCAATGTCAATATTTTTATTGAGATTGATATTCAATAAGTTACCATTATAATCAAAATATAATTTTTGATAATCCTGCCCCTCAATAAGTCCATATTTTTCAATCCTGTTTTTTATCCAATTAGAAAAGTCTTGTTTACTTTCTAAAAAAGAGTGTAACTCTCTAGCTGACACGGCTTGTTTGCCGTTCTGTTCTGTGATTTTGATTAACGCTTTCATAGCTGGGCAGATTTAGAAGTTCGTAAATCATCATAAATCAAAAGCATATTTACCTACTCAAAGTAGTCAGGCACTTGTGGTAATAAATCTTTTAACATTGCAAAAAGGGCAATTACTCGGTTGCTTTTATCAAATAAAATAGCTCTTTTTCGCTCGTCTTTGATTTCTTCGTTAATAGTGTCGTGAAAATTGTCTAACTCGTCGGTTAGCACTTCTTTCAGGTAGCGAAGTTTGTAGTCTGTTAAGTCTGCTACTGTTAATACTTCTTTTAAGCTTCTTTGCACCTCGCTACTATTGTTTGCGGTTGGTGCGGTTGTTTGATGGTTTAACATAATAATTAAAAATAAAATAGGCGTAAGTAGGTGCTGTTAAACCATCGTGTTCACGAAAGTGTATAATATTACTATTATACGACACCCTTACGCCTGTAAGTTTATATTTTATTTTTATTGATTATACAACTACTCACGATGGTTTAACACTGCAAATATACGACTATTTTTTTACTGTGCAAATTTTTTGCTAAAAAATTTTAGCTTTGCAAGAAAAAGAGAGGCGGTAGCCCCTCTGTAATGCTTAGTCCTCTACTTGGAGAGGGTATTTGTAAATTACTTTAGTCATTGTGTTTTGTTATTTTCCAATTAAATGTTTACATTTTCCGTCTTTAGGCTTAAATAACGATAGTGGGACCATTCCGTTCCCATTGTCTAGCCATCTTAGGCATTGTTCTTTTAATGGACACTCTTTGTTAGCACATCGGCTAATATCGTTAGGGAGTTTTCTCATTTTCTATAAAATTATATAAAAAGTCAATTACTTCTTTTGATTGGTCTTTTAGGTAAGGTTTCGTGATGTCTATTACTTGGTAATAAAATTTGCCTGATTTTTCTATAACTAAAAGACTGTTGTTGTCTAAATAACATAAACTTACTTCTTTAAGAAGACTTAACCATTCTAACATATCAGTCAGCATTGGTTCTTTGCCTAGACTTTTAAATCTGTTTTTAAGGTATTCAAGTGAGCATTTTGAGTGTTTAACATACATATCATCCATCCATTGAATAAATATAAATTCATCATCGTCTTTATGGACAATTTTACCTATAATATCTGTGCCTTTATCTTTAATCAGACACCCCTCCTCCAACTCCATTAGTCGTGGAAGTTTTTGTCTTATGTTGTCTGTTATTATTTTTAGTTTATCCTTCGTTGTCATATGTTTTTCTACTTGTTCTTAATTTGATGATGGTGCGTGAATAATATCCATTCCAAAACCAACCGATTTTTTTGCTAATTCAGGATTATTTCTCATCCATTCTTGGACAAACCATAATTGACCGCAACCACCACCTATATCATCTTGCCCTGCTGGGTCAAACATTCGTGTAGAAAATCCTTTTTCATTTAATTTGCACATAAACGAATTAGCCAATTCTCTTTGTCTTTCATTAGCTGCTGCAATACTCTCATCTCTTTCACAAACAACTGAAATAGTTGCTTCAAAAACATCTGGGTTTAATAATTCAGCAAGTCTATCCGCATCTTCCTGACTTGAGTTATCTTCTTTTGCACAGTAGTTGAAAAAAGGCTTTCTTCCTGTTCTGGCTAAAAATACTTCGCCAACTTCTGCTATTTCAGAAAGTGTCAATTTCTTTTTAAACGGTATCAGTTTATTTCTTTTCTCATCTGTACTTTCGTGAATTGAAAACTGTAACCCAACTGTAGGTATCCTTTCAGCCATATCCATAACACTATTATAGTTTATTTGAGGTGCTATTGTGCTAATCAAAAGTTTAGCATTAGGATATTTTGAATGTAATATTTCAAATGCTTTTTCAAGTTCTTTGAAGTTTAATAATGGTTCCCCCATTGACATAACCATTATTTGAAAATTCTTTATTTTACTTGCATCTATACTTTGACTATTTAAACAGTAATCTACTTGATAAACTATTTCTTCGGATTTTAAACTCCTAACAAAATAATCACCCGCACCACAGAATCTACACCCTACGGGACAGCCACTTTGTGTGGAGCAGCAAATAACTGTTCTATCCTCGTATGTTGGATACTTATATAATACCGCTTCCGCAACCGCATTTTCTTTTTCAAAGACAAATTTCATTACATTTTCGTCTGAACTTTTAATTATTTTTACTTCCATAATATTGTTTTTTAATATTTTAAATTTTAGGTATATCTGGCACCGAATGCCAAAACTTAACATCTAAACCCTCTTCTAAATCTACCTCTGTCATTATCTTGTTGTCTTTTGAGTATATTTCATTATTGGAAATTCCCCATAGATAGCCGTCTTCAACATACGCTAAACAACCCAATGCTACCCAATCTTTTCCGTTCGTTATCCAAACAGTTTCGTTTTCATTTGGTAATTCTTCTTCTGTTTTTTTCCAATTATTCGTTGTCATATATCTTTTACAAATTGCCCGTTAATCATTTTTCCTGTTCTTTTGCTTATTACATCGTAAGCACTTTGTACGCAGTCTATAAAATTTAAATTCTGCATTTCGCACTGAATAATTAGCGTAACTACTATATCTCCTATTGCATCTTTTATTTCCGTTCCATCATCATCTGCAATAGCAGTGAGTAGTTCTGTACATTCTTCTAATGTTTTTAGGGCTTGTTTCGTTGGTGTTGCTTTAGCTAGTATTCCTTTGTCTTCAGCCCATTGTTTGATTTGTTTGATTAGTTTTTCCATAATTTTTAATTTTTGTTATCTCTAATTGTTAAATAAAGTATTGTAACAATAGCTACACATCCAATTATAGTCATTATTACTTCTTGTAAATTTTTTCCTATTTCTATCATTGTTTATTGTTTTTTAAAAAATCGTAAAGTTCTTCGGGCGTTTTTATATATACATCTTTGTCTTCGCAAAAAATACGCAGTCGTTTATTACCAAAGTCTGCGTTCCAACAGAACAACTCTATTAAACTTATATCGTTCATTTCTTCTTGTAGTATTTTCATCAATATGTTGGATAAAAAGTGTTTTTGTGGTAATAAATTAGCTTCAAAAGCATTAGGAAAAACCTTGCTTAAATTTTTAGCTACTTCCTTATCGTATTCGTATTGTTTCTTTATAGCCTCAATGGCTTTTATAAATGTTTGTTTTGTCATTTGTTTATTTATTTTTGCTTCTTACAATAGTTTCTAAATCTTCTTCTGAAATATGGTCAAAATTTTCAATGAAAAATTTTATTTTGCTTTCTTCTATTATGTTTTTAGGTTTTAATAGTTGATTATCTAATATGTATTTGCTTTTTAGCATCTCTCTTAATCGTTTTGTTATTTCATCTTTATAAAATTGAATTTTTAGTCTAGATTCTATCTCATTTAATAAAACATCTGTACTAAACTCATCTATGCTTATTTCTACTGTTATTGTTGACATAACTTTACTTTTTAATATTTTTGATTGTTTTTGCGAAGTTTAGTAAAGCCTCGTACTGTTTAGCGTTCAGGCTTCCTATCGTTCTTATTAGTTCATCATATCCCTTTTGTTGGGCTATTCTTTGCAGTTCTGCCGCTTCGCCTTTCTCCATAGCCATACCGATAAATACCTCTATAAGTTTCAATAACTCGTTTTGGAAATCTACCACGAGGCTTTTAGAGTGAATAACTCCCATATCAAGAAGTTCATCTATTTGCTCGGATAGAAACTCGGTAGAGTAGGCTATCATCGTAAGCCTATGGGCTACTTTTTTAAAGGTTTCATCGTCCATTTTGGATATGCAGAAACCTCTCTTGTTTTCTAGTTCTTTTCGCTTTCTTTTCTCCTCTTTTTCCCTAGCTTTCAATTCTCTTAGGGTGGGAGTTTTTATGTTTAGATAGTTCTGTATCATTTAATTATAGTTTTAAAAGTTGCAAACACATTTGTTTTCTTCAAAGTTTAGCTCTCCTGTAAAAGGGAGCTTAGAAAGCTCTACTAAATCGTCAATGCTTTTATGACCTCTAAAAGAGGTATTGCCATATTTCTCCTCCATTTTTCTATACCAATCTATAAAACGAGTTCCATTTCGGATAACATCTATTAGATTGGTGTCAGATTTTTTCCAACATAGTTCGCAGTTTCCAAATTTGTTGTGTATTTCCAACTTGAATGGCTGACTATCCCAAAATTTATTTAATTCCATTTGCCCAATAGGAAACTTGAAATCGGTCAAAAGCGGAAATATTCTCTTCTTGTCTTCCTTGATTTCAGCCCAAGATATACGCTTAGGCATATCTTCTTTTCTAAAACCTATAGCTTTTATATAGTTGTTCATACCGAAAACATCGTCTGCAAATTTTTTGGCAGGTAATGTTTTAAGCATTTCCGAGCAGAAAGGAGCGTCTTTGCTTGGCATACCATTAAAAATCCCTTTATTTTTGTGTGCTATTGCTTCAGCAAAGGGTTTAGCCATCATATTCAACTCTTCCCAATCTACCGCCTTGTAGCCAACCCCAACGCCCATTTCATTTGAGTAAACACCCTCTATTTTAACTAAAGGAATATTCCAATACTTCTCTATATTTTTGAGAAAATATATCGTCTCTGGTCGCTCCATTCCTGTATTGCAGAACAAAAATAATTTCTCGTAATTTTTATATTTTTCAGAAGTTTGTATGTGTCGTGCCATCATAGCGGAACTTCTCCCTCCAGACACTGTTATTATTAAATTTTTCATAGTTTTTCTGGTAACACATTTCCTTTAGCTTGAGCATAGGCTCTATTGAGCCTCTCCCAAACATTTTTATCTTTGAACTCAAAGTGCATCGTTCCTTTTTTAAACCCTTTGTATCGGAAAAACTCCATATCGTGCCAAATACCCCTTTCAAATTCTTCCCAAGCATTTAGTCGTTCTATCTTATCATAGTTTTTCCCCTCTAACGAACATAACACTTTCAATAAGTCATTGAAATTTTCCATATATCCTGAGCTATCAACCCTTAAATGGTTGTTTTTACACCATCGTACCTTACACATATTAGGCACAATGAATTTTCTATTTAGTAGGTGTCCTGAGTTAGTAGCCCAACCCTCCACCGAATACCTATTCTCTTTCGTGTGGCGTGTGTAGTTGTCAATAGCTTCAACTAACGAGCGTTTGAAATTATGGTCTTTCGTTCCATAAATAATTTCTATCATTTTAAAGATGTTTCTTTTGGTAAAAGGAGTTTGGCTCTTGTATCTTACCCACGCTTCCAAATCTTTCGCAACAGAACTAGTAACATATTTTTCAATATTAAACAGCTTAAATACTTTATGCCAAAGTTGCACTTGAACCTCCCTTAAAAACAGTTGTCTGTTTATCTTATTTTCCTTTAGTTCAACGCCTATCTTTATTGAAACGCCAACTCCACAAGATTTAGCCATTTGCATAAATAGTTCGGCATCTTCAAATAGCTTTTCAGAATACTTAGCTATTCCTTTGTACGAGTTTACAAGGCTGTCAATCTCGCTGTACCTTATAATACCCTCCTCTGAACTATCAATATCAAAGCCTCCTGTATTGTCGAAATAATCGTCAAAATTTAGGCTCTCGCTTGTAATGGGCTTATAGACTTTGATTAAGCCGATACTTACATCGGTTTGCCTCTCAGCATTGCTGAACACATTGCCTAAATCAGACTTATAACCGTAAGCCTCAATGATGTTTAGGATTTCTTCTTTTTCTCTTAGGAAACTCCCTCTATCACTTACGCTGTCGTAATTGCAAAGGCTGACTATTTCACAACCGTCAGGAGCAATATTCCAGGCGTGTAAAAAATGCTTTCTGAACTCGCTAAACGGCGGATTCATTATGATAGCTTCTACTCCTGCAACAGCTTCTGGTTTTAGTTCCAAAAAGTCTGTGCCTATTTGGTTGGCTTTGTTTTTACATATTTCTGCTAAATCCTTGTTGATTTCGCAGAAAAGAACCTCCTTAGCTCCGTACTCTTTCAGATAATCTATAATATTACCTTTCCCTGCACTTGGCTCTAAAATAATTTTGTTGTTTACATCTAACTCCATAAGGTCTAAAACCTCTCTAGGAGTAGGGTAAAAGTCTTGGTTGAATAGGTTTTGGTATTTCATTTTAATTTTTTCTTAGGTTTATTTCTTCTCTTGGGCTTTTGCTCTAGGCTTTGCCCTCTTTTCAGAAAGACCACAGGTCTATTGAGTTTCTTGGCTTCTTCTAATACCTCTAAGGCTTTTCTGTGTTGCTCCTTGCTTCGTTGCCATTTAATATCTTCCATTCTTCGGTGTCTTTTAATGTTGGGGTGTGTTTTGGGAATTTCTTTTGTTTTTCAAGCTCTATAAAATTTTTAAGCCCTTCGCTAAAAACTGTTTTCTTTTTAGCTAACTCGGCAATCATTTTGAGTGGGAGGGAGGTGGGTGTATTTTCTATTTTTCTCATTAAAAAGCATCTTTTAAATCTATGGTTGGTAATGGTTCAAATGTGTTATCGTCAATATCTTTGAATTTTTGATATTTAGGTATCCATTTGAGTCTAGTTTCGCTAGTTCCTACATGTCTGTGTTTTGCTGTTATTATTTCAGCTTCGCCTTCGGTTGGTAAATCACTTATTCCACTCCATTCTACATCCCAAATTTCTATTCCGTAATATTCAGGACGATAAATAAACTGAATAACATCAGCATCTTGCTCTATTGCTCCTGAATCTCTCAAGTCAGAAAGTTGAGGGCGTTTGTTCGGGCGAGTTTCTACTGACCTAGAGAGTTGTGATAAAACAACTACTGGGACATTTAATTCCTTTGCTAACATTTTCAACTTTCTTGATATAAAGCTAACTTTCTCGTTACCTTCGGATTTTCCTTTAGCTTCTATGAGTTGCAAATAGTCAATGATTATAAACTTTACACCAAGCTCCTTTTTAGCCACCCTAGCTTTGCTTATAATTCCGTTTAAGTCAAAAACACTATCTTCATAGTAGAGAGGCATCTGTTCAATTTCGCTACTGTCGTAAATTTTACTCCATTCACTATCACTTAAATTGTGTTTTCTTAGACTATTTGAATCTATTTCTAGCTCATTAGCTACTAGTCTTGTATGTAGCTGTATGTTAGCCATTTCTAGCGAAAATATCAGCGTAGGCACCTTATTTTTAGATGCACATCTTGCTAACTCCATAGCGTAAGCGGACTTTCCCATTCCAGGTCTTGCTCCTATGATTATTAAATCGGTAGGTTGCCAACCGTAAAAATGATTATCCATTTTTCGGAAAGGAATAGGAACCCCTCTCGCCATTCCCTTTTTTTGATTTTCTATAAGTTCTAAATGCAAGTCTTTTGACGACTTAATCGCTTTTTGCCCAGCAATATAATCGTATATTTTTCCTATTTCAAAAGAGAAATCATTTAACAAATCAAATGTACTTCCGTCGTCTTTGTAGGCTTTCTCTGTTATTTTGGTTGAAACCTCAATCATTTTTCTAAGGAAAAATTTTTCAGAAACCAACAAGCAATAATGCTCTATATGTGCAGCAGAACTTATACCTATTGTCAAATCTATGATGTACCCATCTCCTCCCGCATTGTTTAATTTACCTCGTTTTTTTAAGTTTTCTATTACTGTCGCTAAGTCTATTGGCTCGTTATTGGAGTTAAGTTCGCACATAGACTTGTAAATCTCCGTGTGTCTAGGGTCATAAAACATTTCCCATTTGTCTTTAAAAATGCTTAATACCCTCTCTTTCCCTGTTTCACTTATTAGACAAGCTCCTAGTATCAATTTTTCAACATCTACGGAATTTGGTGGTGTTACTCCATTTTTATAACTCATTTCGTTTTCGTTTTACTGGTGTTGTTTGGGTTTTTCCAAACTTAGACTCATTTCTTGCCCAAGTTTTCAATCTCCGTTCAGTATTCCAAGTTTTTTCTAACTTAAATCTCGGTGTTCCGTTGGCACTTGGTTCCGTCCAATACTCATAGAAGTCCCTAACTAAATCTTTACTATACTCTACCAAAAAGGGCATAAGTGAATCACGAAACTCTTTTTCAGTTAAATTTTTAAAAGATTTTTGGGGTGTGGTATTATTCCCACTCTCTTCTGTTTCTGTTTCTGTTTCAGGCGGCGAACCGCTGACAGGTTGCTGACAGGTTGCTGACATAAACTCATTTAGCTCTTTTTCAGGTATTTTCGGGAACTTAGGTTTTACTTGACGCAACCTTTGCCCAAAGTTTATAATATGTAAGTAAGGGTTGTTATCGGCGTTGTAAAGTGCGATTATTCCGGCTGAAACTAACTCATCTAGCCAACGGGTAATATCGGACTCTCTAATGTTTTTTAGCGGAAAACAAAACGCTTTTATTAGTCTTGGGTTTGCGTGGTAACCACCTAAGTCATCGGCTTTCATTAAAAGGCGAGTAAAAAGAACCTCTGCTTGAAATGATAATTCATTTATTCGTTCGCTGTCTGTCCAATCTCTTATTATCCTGTTAGGCATTTTACATTACCATTTTTTTCTTTATACTTAACTTCTGTATCTATTACCTCATACTTACCGCTAGGCAGTCTATTTACCGCTCTTATCTTAGCGGTGAGGGTGTTTTTCTTTTTCTTTTTTGAAATGAGTACCATATCTAAATTGTTATTTTTTCTGATTTAACTATGTAGCAAGTCCACCTCTTACTCTCTTCGTCAAAAACACCTCTATGAGGTCTGCTAGAAATAACATCTGTTACCACATATAAAAAACCTTTGGTATCTCTGAAATCGTCCCCAACTTCTAAAGTTGAATTTGGAGGAATACATATAAGTTGTGTTCCGTCTTTGTATTTGAAACTCTCTACTTTGCTTGATTTGTACTTGTTTAGATTGTAGCCTGCTTCGTGTTTGTTGTTTAAAAATCTCTTAAGATTTTCGTTTATAGTTAAGTTTTCCATTTTGTCTATTTTTTAAAATTTTTAAAAAGGCAAATCGTCGTCCTCGTATTCTGTAGTTTCGCCGTTACTTGGCTGTTTGATGTCTATTCTCCATACATCTAATGATTGCGAGTGTCCTTTTTTAGTTTCGCCTTCTGTTTCTTTCTCCCAAAACCTTCCTTTTACATTGAAAAATACATTCACCAAATCGCCGTTATTTACCTTTGAAAGGACGGTGTCTATTTTGCTTCCTGTTACTTGGAATTTTAGAATATTCTCTCTCTTTTGTCCTGTTATTTGGTTGTATCTGGAACAATCCAAATAAAACTCTTGAATTGTGAATGTTTCAGACGGCTGTCTGATGTCTGATTTCTTTAGTAGTTTTCCTGTGATTTCCATTTTTCTAATTGTTTTTATTTTAAGCCATCAACTCAAGTCTGTCAGCCATTGATAGGGTTAGTTTATTTAAGTGTTCTCTGCACTTTTTTATTTGTTCATAGAGAGATTCAATCATCGTTTTGTCATATTGAAAATGAAAGACTTTAACTCTTAATAGTTCTGGGACTTCGTGAAAATTTGAAAACCACTCTTTATGAACACTTGTGGATTGGCTGCAAAAATCCTCAAGACCTTCTTCTGTATAAATTAGATTTGATACTGTTTCGGTTACTAGGTCTATACATTCCTCCCTAACTTCCCCAAGATGATTAAATATGTTTTCTTTCCAGTCTAATCTTCTTAATTCGTCTTCTACTATCTTAAATGGAGTGTCTATTAAGCAATACACTAATTCTGCTTCTTTTAGCCCCGTGAGTTCCATATAGCCTTGAACCTGCCACTCATAGTCTTTAGTTGGAGTTTCTTCTGCATATAGAGGGAAAGTTTTAAAGCTCCAGCTACTTTTAATATCTCTAACTTTACCTTGTATATTGTCAGGTGTCCCTTTGATAAAATCGTTAGAAAAATGTTTTTCATTCTTCATAAACAATTTGCCAGTAACCCTTGTATAAAGACTTATAGACTTTTCTTCAACTTGAATACCCTTGTCAAGGTATTTGTTCGTGATATGGTTATCTCTTCCAAAAGCGACCCCTTTATGAATATCTGACAAGTGTGTTTTTACACTCGCTGATAATTCGGGTTTTTGGTTCTTTTTAGCCAATAAATCTCCGCAGGTTTGGATTTGCTTATCGGTAATTTTACCCGCCTTCATTTTTTCTCGCAAAGCAATTAGGGTTCTTTCCTGATTAGGCGTTAAGGCAGGATTTACCCCAACCATTAACTTTCCTAATTGAGAACATCTAAAAAGATGATTGTTGAAGCTTAAAGACAGTGCGTTCATTATTTGGTTAAGTCTTTTAATTTTTTATCATAAAGCTCTTTCACTTCGCTGTTTTCTTCTATGAAAGGCTCTGCTTCTTGCAGTTGCTCTATATTTTGAGCGTTATTTATAAACTCAACAATTCGTTGTTGTTCCTCTTGTATATTTTCTGCTTCAATATCAATGATATTATCTACATAGTTATACTCTCCTTCTTTAGGCTGAACGGCTTGGTCGGCTAATTGTGCCGTCTGCAATTCAATACTCATAATGCCCCATTTGCTGATGGTGTTTTTGAGTACCGTTTTTTTAGCCATAGCGTGGAATTTATCTTTCTCATTCCAAGGAGAAAAAGACCCTTTACCGTAGGCTTGAGAATATTTTTTAGCGTGATTTATAACCTCTTCTTTGCTCCAGTAGGATAATTTTTCTAGTCCGTTTATCAATTTGAAATAAGCAGCATAACCAACTATATCGCCTTTGCCTTCTATGTTAAAATCAGCGACCAACTCTTCTGTAAGCCTGTTAAAAGACTTAAATTGATTCTCATAAACTTCTGTTACATTTATTCGAGAGTATTGCCCTGTTCTTAAAGCCAGTTGCACATAGCCTTTCCAACCCATTTGAAATTGTGCCTCCCCTTTATATGGTACTATCCAAGAAAAGCCTAAATTGGGGTTTATAGGAAGGTCCAATATTGCTGCTGTAACTGCTGCGGTAAGTACTGTGTTTGGATCTGCATTAGCTAATTGTTCGCTATTGTTTACTATTTGTAATACAGAGGAAATAAACCCCTGTGATTTTTTGCCTAATAGTTGATTAAATCTTTTTTGTATATGGGCTTTTTGAAATAAAGACTTTGTGCTTAACGCCTCTTCTTCTTTTTTTTGTAATGCTTGATTTTCCATTTCTCTGTATTTTTTATCTTCTGTTTTTAGATTTGCTTATGAATATTACCGCCAATACTATAATTATCCCTAATCCGAATAGTATTAACATTGGCGACAGAACCAACCACCAAGACCAGTCTATATGTTTCGTTAATTTTAATGTGATGAACAATAAGGTTAGTAGGCTTATAAATCCTACGCTTTTGTTTGTTGCTGTTTCCATTTTCTAATTGTTTTTTTATTTGAAATTTTATTAATCTACACATCCAAATGCACAAATAGGATTGATACAATAACCACCATTTGGACACTTTTTGAAGAACTTTTGTTTTAATAACTTTCTTCTGTTTTTCAGCTTTGTTTTCATAATGTTTTATTTTCTTAGTTGTCTTATTTGCTCCCGCCGTGTACCTGCCTCACGGAGTATGCTTTTCGGGAAAAATCACTAAATTTGTTTTGTTAGATTTCAAATTTTTGTGATATGATACCTGTTAGGTCTTCTGTAATAAGAGCAGTGGATTATGATGCACGCTCTATGAGACTTTTTATATTGTTTCACTCGGGTTCTACTTATGTTTATCATCGAGTGCCTGAACGAATTTTTACAGGATTATTAAGAGCCTCGTCCAAGGGTCGCTATTTTAATGCCTACATTCGGGACAGTTACTCGTAGGCTTTATTTGATAGGCGTTTTCTTTTATCCATTCGTAAGATACCTCTTGCGGGTTTCTGTCTATTGCCCAAAGCCCTATGGTTATAGACTCGTGATACTTTAATCTTTCTATCTCTTTGATTTCTTCTTTTAATATTTTTTGCACCATTGGTGTTATAAGTTTTTGAACTATTTTTTTCATAGTTATACCTTTTGTATATTAGTTTGAAAACAACCCGTAACCTTTCTTAACTGGCAACAACCATAGGTAGTAACCTATTCGCTTTGCCTTTTGTGTTTTATATTGCTTTATCTTCGCTTTCATCTCTGAAAAAGTTTGTGATTTCTTGCTCTTTGATATTCATAAAAAGACTCATCAACAAAAGCCCTGTTGCAGTTGTTAAAGCCCCTATATCGTGGCTTTCTGAAACTAGAAAGGCGTATATAATTGCTGTTATTGTTGTTATTTTTGATAGGGTTTTCATCGCTATATTAGATTTATTTCTAGGTGTTTTTCTATGTAGTTCTCTATCGCTTTTTTTTCTATTGGGTCTATTTCAACAGAATTAAAGTCGTTGTCTTCTACATAAGTTAGGTTTACCGCTACATTTTCGTAGTTCTTTACTTCATTGAAAACTTGCTCTTTTGTGTAGTCGTAGTTTAGAGTTGTGCCGTAGAATAACATAGCATCAAAAAATAAGGAGAAGCCATTTTTTAGGGTTATTTCTCTGTCTTTAATATGTACGCCGTTTTGCTCGTTGGTTTCTATAATATACCAGTCGCCTTTGGTAGATATTAACGCTTCTAAAATGTTAAGCGATTTTACTGTTTGGATTGTTTTTTCTATCTTTGCCATAGTGTTTTGCGTATTATTTTTTAATGCGTGATTTTAAACTTGCTCTCTAATTGCCGTTAGAGGGCTTTTTTTGTTCTTTTTCTCTTTGGTTTTTGTACTATTTGAAACTTCTTCATTAGCTTAGTGTCTGCCTTCATCTCTGCCAACCTCTCTAGCATTTGCATTTTTGTTTCTACCGCCCCCGGTATCTCTTGTTTTAAAAATTCTAATCTCTCTTGAGAGGGTATAGAATCCAGCAGACTTTTTGCTAATTTTAGTTTGTCTTGAGTTGTCATATTACATCTATAAGACTTTGTATTTCTTTTAATTGTTCTTTAAGTTCTTCGCTCACTATTTTGTGGCAACCTTCTATTTTGTCGTCAGGTATCTTGCCAGAATAAAACCAAGCATTTCTTGAGCTTTGAGTGCCAACGCCAAATTTTTCATATATAGCGTGAGTTACCTTTTCTTTTCTTTTTGGAGAAAGTGCCTTGAACATTTCTGTTATTTTCTTACTCGAAACCATTTATTTTTTATTATTTTTGTTTTTGATAATTTGATAATGCAAATATACACAATGATGTGAATATTTACAAAATAAATTCACATAAAAGTGTATTTTTGTTGTTAATTACCTGAAAATCAGTGTAAAAAAATAGTGATTATGAAAGGGTTTATAGAAGTAGAAACAAAAGATAAGAAGATGTTAATTAACATTAGTCATATCGTGTGTGTATCAGCAACTAAGCATTTTCCAGATGTTACTGAAATTGTAGTTAATACACTAGCAGGAGTGTTTTATGTAAATAAAGGAGTGGAGCCAATAACGCAGGTTATTGATAGTAAGAATACGCCTGTTCAAGTGAACAAACCTTACGATGAAGTATTGAAAATGATAGAACTAGCTCTTTAATATAAAATGGACTTTATGAAGTGTGCAAGAGTGGTCTCCATTGTATAAAATGGCATAATACTCAAATTCCTTGTCGCTTAGGTCTTTTATGTTTTTGAACAGTTCTTTTGCGTCAATAAGATTATTTGTTTTGATTACCGCCCAATATCTTCGGTTTTCCATTTGATGTAAAATTATTAGTAATAGCAAAGATATGAAAAAAGATAATTTAATTCACGATATTGTGAATATAGAGATTGACAAATCTAAAATATTAAATGATATTTTGAATTATAAGGGGTTTAAATCTAAAAAAAAGTTTGCAGAATTTTTAGGTATAAACCCTAATACTTTATCAAATTGGTATAGTAGGAACACATTTGATGAAAATTTAATAATAGGGAAAATTCCAGAGCTAAATGAGGTTTGGCTTCTAACAGGCAAAGGCGAAATGCTAAAGCCTTCAGAAGAAACTCCAATAAAAGGGGAGGGGGTAAAAGTAATTTTAGACGCAGAGATAAAAAGAACCCCATCGGAAGGCACTCCTTATTATGATGTTGATTTTGCTGGAGGTTGGAACTCTGATGAGATTTTTTCACTTGGGAATCCATCATTTTATATCCAAAGTCCAGATTTTAGAAGGGCAGAGTTTGCTACTAATCTAGTGGGAAATTCTGTATCAAAGGTAATTCCTAGTGGAGCCATTATAGGGCTTAGACAAATAGAGGATTGGAAAACTTATTTCCCAACAAATGAGCTGTATGGTATCATTACTAAAAACGAAATGAGAACCGTAAAAAGGGTAAAAAGAAAGAAAGGAGACCCAAATACACTTGTGTTGATTCCTGACCCATTAGAGGTTCATTCAGGATATGAGCCTGAGGAGTTGCCTATTGATTTTGTTTCAAAGATGTTTCAAGTGGTTGCTTGGGCGATGTTTGAAAGAGTAGCAATGTAATTAAAATAGATTATGGATATACTTTGGGTTTTATTGTTTTTTTTCGTTCTTGTTTCTCCTGTAATAGTCATTGTTTTAATAGTTCAAAATCGGAAGCAAGCTAAAGAAAAGAGATTGTTAATAGAACAATATAATAGTCTAAATAGAAATGAGGTTAAAAGTGATGTTAATTCGTCTCAGGGAGAAAATGAAGAAAGCGGAAGTCATGAAAGAGAGATAAAGGTTACGGAGTTAACAGATGGAGAAATTAAATTTTTTAATGAGTATGAGTTTAGAGATGCTAAAGGGGAAATAAAAGATAGGGAGGAATTAGACAGCATAAAAATATATAACAAAGACTCTTTATTTGATGAGGCAGCAATAGTTGTTGTTGAAACCCAGCAGGCATCGGCATCTATGCTACAAAGAAAACTTAAGATAAGTTACAATAGGGCTGAAAAAATAATATTACAACTTGAAAAAGCAAAAATTGTAGGAAAGTTTGAAGGCTATAAAGCAAGAGAGACTCTAATATCAAACATTGATAATTTAAAAATTATTCTAAAAAAAATAGATGATACAAGCGACATAGCCCACTATGGAATAAGCAATAACTATTATTCGCGTATTGCTAAAATAAAGTATAATTCAGCGATAAAGAAAGGATTTAATCCATCAGAACAAAGTTATGAAGAGTGGTGTAAAGAACAGGAAATTAGAAATAAAATATTAAAACAGAAAAAGGAGAAAGATTTATACAGGAAGGTTAAGGAAAAAATGATAGATGAAGGTGCTATACCAAAAACTAAAATAAATAAGCGTGAACATATTTCTCAAAAAGTAAAGGATATGGTTTGGAATAGAGACGGTGGAAAGTGTGTGGAGTGTGGCAGTTCAGAAAAGTTAGAATTTGACCACATTGTGCCTTTTTCAAAAGGAGGCTCTAACACATATAGAAATATACAGCTACTTTGTGAGCCGTGTAACCGTAAAAAATCAAATAAAATAGGATAGCAAATCTTATAAGATGAAAACAGCGATAGACGAAAGAATATTAAGCCTGCCTAGATACCTAAAGAAAAATGGTAAAATAAAAAGAATCCAAGAATTTTACGATGAAGTAGGAATTTCAAAGCAACGGTTTAATAAAATTAAAAAACAAGATATAAGTGATATTAACGCACACTTCACCGTTGAGCAGATACATAAAATAGGAAAGGCTTATGACATTGATTTTAATTGGATTTTTGGAAGAGCAGATGCTGAAATTAAAACAAAAAGTAAACAATAATTGCTAAAAATAGAACAATTCGGATATTGTAAGGCGTTGAAAATCAATGAGGACTTTGAGGAGAAAACGAGGAAAAAGTTTCCCTCTCTCTCCGCAAAAAATGAGTTAAGCTGTTGATATACAATAGCTTTTTTTATTCCTAATTTTTAGAATAAATTTTATTTATCTTTGTTAGACTAATCATTGGTTATTATCAGTAGATTTTTTTACTACTGTAGAAAAAATGCTTCTCTTTGCTAAAATATTTAGTAAAATAGAGGTTTGCATAGTAACTAAAAGAGATTTTTTAATCTTTTTTAGTTAAAAATATAATCTCATAGCTGATCAAAAAAAATAAATTTAGAAGTAAAATATAAAACTTTAATTTATAATTTATGAAAACAAAATTATTTTTATTAGCAATGTTCGTTATCCCATTGTTAGGACTTTCACAGAAAAAAGTTGAAACAGTAAAATTGTCCAGTGGTAGAACTGTTGTGTTGTATAATGATAATACTTGGAGATATAGTGATTCAAATGATCGGGTATATGGTTTTTCATCCTCTACTTCTAAGCGGTCAAGTGGTATAAATAGACATCATGCTAAACATGCCTTACCAAAAACAAAAAGTAAAAAGCATAAAAAAAATCATCACTCCAAAACTTATTCGTCATATTCGTACTCTTCCTACTGTGGTGCTCTGACTAAAAAAGGAGGTTCATGTTCTAGAAAAGTTTCAGGAGGAGGTAGATGTTGGCAGCATAGATAAAAATTGACTAAATATGAAAATAAAAAAGATAGACATTAGAAGATTCTAATGTCTATCTTTTTATAACATCTTAATGATACACAGGTTTTTATAGGTAAATTGAATATTGAAAACTTATAATCTAAGGTTGCTCTACAAGGTAGCCGTCATAGGAAATAGGTTGTCTATCTCTACTGTTGATAGAAATGTAGGCTTTTCCGTTTTTAAGAATATCAATGTATATATCACTCATATTCTCAGGATGAGAAAGACTAAAATGATAGGTGTATCCTTTTTTAGTTTTGTTTTTGGAGAGTTTGAAATCTTTTGTCTCTGTATTGAAACTGTTTTTAGAGGGGTCTAGACTAGCATTAAACATTCTGCCAAAGTAAGGGAGATTAACGGATAGACTATCTTTTTTTAGAGTAACGGCATAGCCGTAATCTAGTTCAAACATTCTGCTTCCAACGGTAGGGAACGATTGTGCAATATTGATGACATCGTAATTATTAGGAAGTGCCCTTTTTGCCATTACGGTAAACTCATTTTTATCTATGTAACTTTGTACTTTGTTTTCGTTTATGCCGTATTGAGTTTGGCAAGAGATAAGCGAAAGCCCTGTTAGTAGTAATATAATAACTCTTTTCATTGTGTTTGGTTTTTTAAATATGAACAAAAATAGACAAATTAGACAACAAACAAATCAGAAATAATGCCATCTGCCATAAACCAATGTTCTTTTGGTATAAAAAGTTGATTGTCTTCTAGTTTCAATACTCCTGAACCTAGTTTTATTTCTAGGCTTTTTTGGAATGGCTTTAGTATCTCTTCCGAAAATTGGTTAATAATATTGTATTCAACGCCCCATTTGGTACGAAGTCCTATCATAATGAGCTCGTTAAATTGTTCTTTTTCTGATAAAATTTCTGTTTCTTTTGGAAGTGAGTTTTCTACTAAACTTTTGATATATAAACTATTATTAGCGATATTCCAACTGCGTTGTTTTTGTCCGTCGTAGGAATGAGCCGAAGGTCCTATACCTAAATAAGGTAATCCTTTCCAATAAGCGGTATTATGCCTAGAATGATAGTTTGGTTTGGAGAAATTAGAGATTTCGTAATGTTCAAATCCATTTGCTTTAAGTGTTTCTGCAAGGTATTGAAAAGCAATAAGTTGTTCTTCTTCCTTTGGAGCATTGATTTTTTCCTGTTCAATCCACTTTTGTAGAGCAGTTTTGGGCTCTACGGTAAGGGCATAAGATGAGATGTGTGGCACTTGAAGTTTTATACTTTTTTGTAAACTTTCTTTCCAAAGAGAATGGTTGGAAGTTGGCGAGCCATAAATTAAATCTATACTAATGTTTTCAAAACCTGTGTCTTGGGCTCTTTTTATAGAGCTTTCCGCTTCGGAAGCACTGTGGGCTCTGTTCATAAGTTTTAAATCTTCTTCAAAAAAACTTTGAGTACCAATGCTTAACCTGTTGATAGGCGTGTTAGAAAGAGCCTTTAAGAAGGACTGGTTTAAATCATCGGGGTTTGCTTCTAAGGTAATTTCTATATCAGAATTAAATGTAAAATATCTCAATACCTCGTCTATAAGTCTTTGTATTTCATCTACGCTAAGGATAGAAGGTGTGCCGCCACCAAAATATAATGATGGTAGATTTTTGTTTTCTAACTCGTGTTGTCTTAGGGATAACTCTTTTTTGAGGGCTAAAAGCATATCGTCTTTCAACTTCAACGAAGTGGAAAAGTGAAAGTTACAATAACTACATTTTTGCTTGCAAAACGGAATGTGTAAGTATATCAAAGATAGATGATTTTTAATGTTTAATATCGGAAGCCTCTAGTATTGATGAAGTTTTCAAAAGCGTAGCCTAAGTTAATCATAAAGCTGTTGCCACCATAATCTGCAATAGGAGAGAGGTTGATGTTATAAGCAGCTCCGAAACTAAATTGGTTAAATTTAAGTTTGATAAGAGGAGAAAAACTAAGTTGTTGGCTTCCAAATGCTGATTTGGCTGTTCTGTAGCTGATGCCTCCTGCGAAATAATTGTCTTCGTCTTTAATTTTTGCCAACAAATTAGCATCAATAATTCTAGAAGAGTTGGTATTCAAATTGATTAAAACTGAGGGTTCTAACGAAAGATTCTCAGAAAAATCCCAATCGTAGCCAGTATTGATGAAAAATTTGGTGGGAGAAGGTTCTATTCCATTAACAATGTAGGTGGTTTTACTTAGAGGAATATCCACTACTGAAAAACTACCGAAAAAGCCATTGTAAGTAGCTTGTAAGCCTAAGTTAGCGTAGGTTAAAAATACACTATTAGTACCGCTTTGTATTAGAGGGTCGCCAGAATCTTTTGGATTAAGAAGAGCTAAATCTATATTGGAGTTATAAAGGTTGATACTTGTACCAAAGGAAAATTGATTTTTTCTTTCATTATCATCTATTGGGATAAAGTAAGCGGCTCCTACATTGATACCGTTGGCAGAGATGGGTCCGTTTTGGTCTCTGAAAAAGTAAGCTCCTACACCAAGTCTATCAGTAACATTGGCGTGTGCACCTATAGATTGTGTGTTTGGGTAATGTTCTAGCTTGGAGAATTGTTTTTGATAATGGCTATTGATTATAATGTCGTCTGTTTCTCCAAAATGAGCAGGATTAAAGAGATATTTACCATCTAATAAGTATTGTTGGTAATACGGAAGTGTCTCCTGTGCATAGGAAATAATAGTGATAAAAATAGAAATGGTAAATAAAATCTTTTTATACATAGCTTGGTTGTTTGGAAATTAGGCTAGATGCATATTATCTATAAGCCTTACTTGATTTACATGAACAACAATAAAAGCTCTGTAAGAACAGTCCTTATAGAAGAAATCGGGTTCTTTTAAAGTGTTTTCATCAGCAATTACAAAATATTCTAAATCAAAGTTTTTTTCTTTTTCAAAAATGGAATGTACTCTCTCTTTTATTTCTGGAATACTGACAACCCTAAACCAATCATTTACTTTTAAAAGGGTTTCGTAAATAATTTTGGCATCTTCTCTTTCAGCTTCGGATAATCGCATATTTCTAGAGCTCATAGCTAGGCCATTTTCTTCTCTGTAAATAGGCACTCCGTGTATATTGATTGGAAAGTTTTTCTTTTCCACTAACTTTCTGATAATGGCAAGTTGCTGGAAATCTTTCTCTCCGAAGTAAGCGTTGTCTGGTTGTACTTGTCGGAAAAGCTCTTCTACCACTGTGCCTACACCATCAAAATGACCAGGTCTCATTTTACCTTCCATTTCGTTTTCTAGTCCATCAAAATCGTAATTTTTCGCTACGGATTTTTCGGGGTAAATATCTTCTATACTTGGGGCATATACAGCATCTACTAATTTTGATTTTTTAAGTTTTTCTAAATCCGCTTCTAGAGTTCTTGGGTACTTCTCTAGGTCGTCAGGGTTGTTAAACTGCGTAGGATTAACAAATATAGATGAAACTACAATATCGTTGTGAGGTCTAGCTGCCTCGTAGAGAGAAATGTGTCCCTTATGCAAAGCTCCCATAGTAGGAGCAAAACCTATGGTATTGCCGTTCAGTTTATTATGTTTAATATAAGTTTCTAATTCTTTCCTACTGTCTAATATTTTCATTTGAAAAATTTCTCCAAAATTATAAAAAATTGTTAATACACTGTTATTAGTTTAAAAAGTTGTATTTTTGCATAGAGAATTGTCTTTTAAGTTGAAGATAAAAAAATAAGAATTATGCCAGACAAAAAGATTTTATATGTTACTACAGAGATGTTTCCTTACCAAGAAGAAAGTGCAATGTCTGATGCGGTAAACAGAATGGCTCTTAAAATGTATGGTGATGGAAATGATGTGCGTGTCTTCATGCCTCGTTTTGGATATATTAGTGAAAGAAAGTTTCAGTTACACGAGGTAATTAGGCTTTCAGGAATGAATATTATTATTAATGATTTAGACCAACCTTTAATTATTAAAGTGGCTTCTTTACCAGGAGAAAGGTTACAGGTTTACTTTATAGATAATGAAGATTATTTCAAAAGAAAATTTACTTACAAAGATGAAGAAGGGCTTCCTTTCGATGATAATGACGAAAGAGCAATGTTTTTTGCACGAGGTGTTATAGAAACTATTAAGAAACTTAATTGGGTGCCAGATGTGGTTCATCTTAATGGTTGGATGTCAGCATTTATACCTGTATATCTAAAACATTACTACAAAAAAGATTCTTATTTTGATGATACCAAGTTTGTTTTGTCTGTATATAATGAAGAAAATTTAGTTTTTGACAAAAAAGCGGTGGTAAATAAGTTTAAATTCGACAATATAGAAGGAATTAAAGCGTTTGATAATCCTAGCTTCTATAGTTTTTTAGAAGAAGGTATGAATCTTGTAGATGTGGTAGTGAAAGGAGATGAATTTTTGGAACAAAATTTAGATGAAAGTTTTTCTCAAGCAAGTTCAGATAAGAAAGAGTATGTTACTCCTGAGTCTGTAGGTGAGATATATTAAGAAATAGATTTTATTTAATACATTCAATGATAATAGAAACAAAAAAAATCCTTAAACTGTTTGTTGTAGCAGGATTAGGGAGTTTAGTGATACAAAGTTGCGAGTCAGATGCAAATAATCTTGGAGAGCAGTTTTTTGCAAGTGGGGCAGCAACAGGTGAAACGCAGAGCTACGATGTGATAGCTTACAACCTCAGTAATAATGATACCATACAGTCTGATGCATCTCGTATTTCTCAGGCGACTCTAGGGGCTTTTGCAGAAGATAATTTTGGAATGCAAAAGTCTTCTTATATAACACAGTTACGATTATCTAGCTATAATCCTGATTTTGGGACTAATGCGAAGGTAGATTCAGTTGTTTTAGAATTGAAACCTATTTACGCTTCAGACTCTGCAACTACATCAACAGATGAAGACTATATTTTTACAGGTAATGTAGCGGCTAAAAAGGTAGTAACAACGTATCCTATACAGAAGTATGGTAATAATAAATCACTAACGCTTAAAGTAGATGAAGTAGATGATTTCTTGTATTCTACAGAGAAGAAATATTACTCTAACCAAAAAGTGGCACTAGGAGTTAATTTGGCAACGGTACCACTTAATGGTAAGGTGTCGTCGGTTAGTATTACAAGCGATGCTGATAGTAAAGAATTGTTATCTAGAACCGTAGGCGTTAGAATTCCTCTTGATGCACAGTATTTTCAAGATAAAATAGTAAGTAAGCAAGGAGCTACAGAACTGAAAGATGCGGCTAGTTTTATCCGTTATATAAAAGGAATAAGACTTTCTGTAGTAGAGAATGATGGTTATATTTTTAGATTTACTCCTAATGACACTAGCATTAAGATGTATTATACCTATGATACAACATCTAATGGAGCTACTACCAAAACTTCTGCGGTGTATCAGTTTGATTTAGGTTCTAGTAATACTCATTTTAATCAAATAGATTATAACAGAACTTCGGCTTATAGTACAGCACTTGCTAATATTGATACAACTAATGGAGACGAAAGGCTCTACCTACAAGGTATGGGAGGAGCTGGAGCTGTTTTAAGAATACCTGCAACAGAAATACAAAAAATTAAAAATCTTTATAAAAACGAAAATATAGGCATTCTTTCTGCTAAAATAAGATTATATACAGATGATAGTGTATGGAATAAATCTTATGCTAAACCATCAAATTTCTTAGTGAAGTATGCTAATCTTAATGACTTTTTAGCTGATGTTTCCGCAATGTCTTTATCATCGTCTTACTCTCTCGTTAAAACTTCTGATTTAACAAGTAATCCTGCTTACTATGATATTACCATTACTCAAACTCTTAAAAATATTATAGAAAAGGAGGTAGAGAATAAAGATTTAGAAATTAATGTGGGAGATTATTTAAAAAGTACACAGGGAACTTTGCTAGGACAAAACTATAATACTAGAGCTTATGCTCCTCAAAGAATAGTATTAGTTGGTTCTAAAACAACCAATCAGAATAAAGTGAAATTAAATATTATTTACGCTAAAAAATAAGGTATATGTGTGGAATAGTAGGATATACAGGGCATAGAGATGCTTACGAAGTAGTTATTAACGGTCTTAAAAGATTAGAATATAGAGGGTATGATAGTGCTGGGATAGTATTGGAAGACTCATCTAGTTCTTATGATATAAAAAAGACAAAGGGTAAAGTTTCCGATTTAGTAAGTATATCAGAGAATCTTAAAAATACATCACACATAGGTATGGGGCATACTAGGTGGGCTACTCACGGTGTACCTAGTGATAAAAACTCACACCCTCATGTTTCTAATAATGGTAAGGTGGCTATAGTACATAATGGGATTATAGAAAACTATGATACCATTAAAACTATGTTAGTGTCTAAAGGTTATATTTTTCATTCAGAGACAGATACTGAAGTTTTGGTTAATCTTATTCAGTATTTTATGGATGAAAATAAAGAATTAGATTTTCCAGAAGCAGTCCGTTATGCTCTTAACGAGGTTTATGGGGCTTATGCAATTACGGTAATGCATAAAGATTATCCTAGCCTTTTAGTAGTAGCAAGGTTGGGTTCTCCTCTTGCGATAGGGATAGGTGATAAAGAATATTTTATTGCATCAGATGCCTCTCCATTTGTAGAATTTGCTAAAGAGGCTATCTATCTAGAGGAAGGTCATATAGCAACTATATCTTTAGAGAATGGTGTAGATATTAGAAAAATAGAAGATAATTCTAAAATTACTCCAGTCATTCAAGAGCTTAAGCTTAATCTAGAGCAGATAGAGAAGGGGGGCTATGAGCATTTTATGCTTAAAGAAATTTTTGAGCAACCTAAATCTATTCACGATACTATGAGAGGTCGTCTTTTGGTAGATGAAGGTATTATTAAGATGGCTGGTATTTGGGATCATTTGGAGAAATTGAATAATGCTAATCGTATCATTATCATTGCTTGTGGTACTTCTTGGCATGCAGGATTGATAGGAGAATACCTTATTGAAGAATTTGCAAGAGTACCTGTAGAGGTAGAATATGCTTCTGAGTTTAGATATAGAAACCCAATTATAACGGATAAGGATGTAGTTATTGCGATTTCTCAGTCGGGAGAAACAGCTGATACAATGGCAGCTATTAAAATGGCAAGAGAAAAAGGGGCATTTATTTATGGTATTTGTAATGTAGTAGATTCTTCTATTGCTCGTTTTTCAGACGCAGGGTCTTATACTCATGCTGGACCAGAGATAGGGGTAGCTTCTACTAAGGCGTTTACCGCACAATTAACCATTTTAACTTTGATTGCGCTTAAATTAGGTAAGCATAACGGAAACTTAAGCAATCAGGAGTTTATGAAGCTGATTACAGAACTAGATACCATTCCTAAAAAAGTAGAGGAGGTATTGGCTTCTACTCATGATTATGTGAAGAAAGTAGCACATGATTTTGTAGAATCAACCAACTTCTTGTATCTTGGTAGGGGATATAATTTCCCTGCAGCTCTAGAGGGAGCGTTAAAGTTAAAGGAAATTTCTTATATCCACGCAGAAGGATATCCTGCAGCAGAAATGAAGCATGGTCCTATTGCTCTTATTGATGAGAATATGCCTATCGTGATAATAGCACCTAAAAATAAACATTACGATAAGGTGGTGAGTAATGTGCAAGAAATTAAAGCTAGAAAAGGTAAGGTGCTAGCTGTAGTGACTAAAGGGGATGAACAGGTAGCTTCTATGTCTGACTATGTGATTGAAATCCCTGAAACTTCAGAATGTTTTTCTCCTATTATAGCATCAGTGCCATTACAGTTATTAGCTTACTATATTGCTGTTTATAGAGGAGCTAATGTAGATCAGCCTAGAAACTTGGCGAAGTCAGTTACTGTAGAGTAAAAAAGTAAAATATTTCGCTTTTATATAAAATAATTGTAATAAAAACTCGTTAGCTCTTATATGTTTTTGAATGAATAATTCAAAAAAGGTTATATTTACGCATTAAAATCAATATATATAAGTTTTGTGTTAATTGGTTTGAAACTAAAAATTAGAAAATTAAATTAAACATCATCAGATGAAAAAAATATTTTTTGTACTCTTATCAGCATCTTTGGTTGTTTCGTGCTCTAGAGGAAGTAAGTCTTCTGGTAAACCTACCACTAAGGGAGAGCTTATACCCAAAAACAAATCACAGTCATTTGTAGCAGAGAGACCATACGGTATGGTAGCTATTCCTGGAGGCTCCTTTGTCATGGGTATGGCAGATGTAGATTATACTAATATGCCAGAAAAAGCTCCATTAAAAACGGTTACAGTATCCTCTTTCTTTATGGATGAAACAGAGGTTACCAACGCTCAGTACAGACTGTTTATAGACTATGTAAGAGATTCTATTGCTAGAACTTTACTTGCAGAAGCAGCAGGTGATGTAACTTCAGGTGGAGGTAATGGTACAGGAATATCAGATTACGCTTACCTCGCTAAAAAAGCAGGAAATGCTACACCATATCAAGAGTATTTAGATTCTAAAGGAGGTAGAGATGGTTATGATGAGTCTAAAAGATTAGATTGGGGAGTTCCTTTAAAATGGAATACATCTGATTATCCGGATGTTCAGTATGCAGAAGTTATAGAATCTATGTATCTTCCTCCAGCGGAAAGAATAAATGGTGAGAGAATTATTGATACTAGAAAATTGAAATACGCCTACAAGTGGGAAGATATAGAGTCTGCCGTTAAAGATGGTAAGAGAAGCTCAGATTATCTTAAAAAAGAAAGTATTGCAGTTTATCCTGATACAACAGTTTGGATTAAAGATTTTAATTATGCTTATAACACTCCACTATATGATGGTTACTTTTGGCACAAAGCCTATAAAAACTATCCTGTAGTAGGCGTTACTTGGGATCAAGCTAGAGCTTATTGTGATTACAAGACTAAGGCTAAGAGAGATGAGAATAAAAAGTCAAAGAAAAGAAAAGAATCTCCAATGGCATTCCGTTTACCTACAGAAGCAGAGTGGGAATATGCTGCTAGAGGAGGTAGAGAAAATGCGACTTATCCTTGGGGAGGACCTTATTTAATGGATGATAGAGGTTGTTATATGGCAAACTTTAAGCCTAAAAGAGGTAATTATATAGAGGACGAAAAGAAAGGAAACTACACTTATACAGCTCCTGTAAAATCTTTCCCTAAGAATGATTTTGGTCTTTATGATATGGCGGGAAATGTATCTGAATGGACAGAGTCTCCGTATAGTAATGCAACTTATCAGTTTTCTTCAACACTAAATCCGCACTTGTCTAACCAAGCATATAGAGATGTTAAAAAATCAGTAAGAGGAGGTTCTTGGAAAGACGTGGGTTATCTATTGATGACGGGGTATAGAGACTGGGAAAGAAAAGATTCCGCTAGGAGCTATATAGGATTTAGAACTGTACAGGATATACCAGAAGGTTCCGCTAAGTTTAAGAGAAAAACAAAATAATAAATTAAAAGTAATAAGTATATTTTCACATCATGAGACTAAATGATAAAACATTAAATTTCATCTACTCTGTAGGTGCTTCTGTAGTAATTTTAGGTGCATTTTTTAAAATGACTCATACTACCTTCGGAGGTTTAATCAATCCTAATTGGATTTTAGGAGCAGGTCTAATTACCGAGGCTCTCATATTCTTGCTATATGCGTTTAACCCTCCATTAGAGGAGACTAAATATGCTTGGGAAAATGTGTATCCAGAATTATTAGATGCTAATGCACAGCCTAAGCCTAGAAAAAATAATATAGTAGAACAAACTCAAGATATAAAACAACTAGAAGTTTCTCTTTCTGAAAAGTTAGATAAAATGTTAAAAGAGGCTAATCTAGATGTACAACTATTTGAGAGACTTAGAACAGGAATAGATAAGTTTTCTGCATCTGTAGATCAGATAAATCAAACTGTAGATGTGTCTTCGTCTACTCAGAAGTATAATGATCAGCTTACATTGGCTGCTAATCATCTAGAGAGTATGAATGCACTTTATGCATTACAGTTAGAACATGGTAAAGCTCAGTCAGAATATCATCAAAAATATGTTTCTGATTTACAAAAATCAGTAGCACAATCAGAGAAGTTTAATCAAGAGTTAGATGGGCTTACAGCTAACCTTAATAATCTTAATAGAGTTTATGGAGGTATGTTGAACGCGATGAAAGGATAAAATTTTCTTTTTCAAAGTTTTAATCTATTTTTTAACCTTAAAAAACTAAAATGGCAAAGGAAAAATTATCACCGCGTCAGAAGATGATTAACTTGATGTATCTTGTTTTCATTGCAATGCTTGCGATGCAGATAGATCAGGAGATTATACGCTCTTACAATGATACAAGAGATACACTAAGTCAGACGACATTACTTACTCAGTCTAAGAATAAAATATTTGAGGAGACTCTTCGCCAAAAGGCAGAAAACTCTCCAGAGTCTTTCTCGCAGCCTTATGAGCAATATAAATTATTAAAGGATAAAATAGATGCTTTAGTAAAATTTATAGAGGTTTCCAAGACAGAGATGCAGAAGTTTGCAGGTCAGGATATGACTTCTAAGGAGTTTAATTTTAATGCTTTAAATAATACGGATGCTTCTACACTTTATTTTTTTGATAAAGCAAATGAGGCTAGTCCAAGTAAAAATGCTGAGAAATTGAAAACTCTAATGGGAGAAATTAAAAGTTTAACATTGCAAATTTTTCCTAAAACGCCACAGAATGAAGCTATTATAGAAAGAGCTAACAGTTCTTTTAGCACGGCAGTTAGTACAAGTAGTGTTAAAAAAGATTGGTTAGTTTCTAAATTTTATAATCAGCCGTTAGTGGCTGCATTAGCTAATCTAGAGGTTTTACAGTCTGAAGCTAGAAATTTACAGTCAGATGCTTTGGCTAATATGCTTAAAGAAAAAGTAGATGCGGATATTAAGTTTAATGCGTTTGAAGCTATTGTAGCTGCACCAACAGTTGTTTTACAAGGTGATAAAGCTGAAGCTAAGGTAATTGTTGGGACTTATGCGAGTTCTGTTCCTGGTATGTCTATATCTGGTGTGGATAGAACAGCTAATGGTCAAGGGTTCAAAAGTCTTAATACAGGGAGTGTAGGTGACTTTAAATTCAATGGAGAAATTACATTTTTAGATGCTAATCAGAAGCAAATAAGATTACCTTTTTCTCATGCTTATCGTGTAATAGCAGGGGCTAAGGAAGTAGCATTGCAGAGTGGAGCTGTGGTTTCTGCTGATAAGATGAATGTACTTTATAGAGGGGTAGATAATCCTGTTTCAGCTTCTATGCTAGGTGTTGATAATGCGTCAGTAAAATTATCTGCTGCTGGGGCTTCTGTATCTGGAGGTAAAGGCAAATGGATTATCCGTCCAGGAGCTGGTAATTCGGTAAATATTACAGTTACGGGTACTTTGCCTAATGGTAAAGCTACTACAGCTTCATTCCCGTTCAGAGTGAAAAGTGTTCCTGCTCCGCAAGGGGAAATTAGAGGACAGAATGTGGTTTCTATGCCTGCAAGTTCTATTAAAAATCAAACTATATCTGCCGCAATTCCAGATTTTGAATTTCCTGTAAGTTTTACAGTAACTGGATTTAGAGTGAAAATACCAGGTAAGGCAGCCAGTTTTATCAGTGGTAATAGTTTGAGTTCAGTAGCAGCACAGACAGCTAACTTGCGTTCTGGCGATGTAGTTTATGTTTACGATATACAAGCTACGGCTAGTGGTTTGGGTGGACAAATGCTTAAGAATATTTCTCCAGTAGTGATAAATGTTCAGTAATTTTTATAAAGTTGAGATTCCTTAATAATAGAGGAAAAATAAAATAATAGTACCAATGAAAAAAATCATTTTTAGTGCTTTCATATTAGCTTCTGGTTTTGCTTGGGCACAGAATATTCTTAATGCGAAATCTCCTGAGGAGTTTCGAAAGTTAAGAGAGGATAATCAAGCTCAAAAGGGAGACGAAATAATATCTACAGAAGTAAAACCATTAGACTATGGCTATATAGAGGATAAAGATATTCTTAGAAGTATGGTGGTGTGGGAAATTATTGATATGAATGAGAAAATAAATCAGCCTTTCTATCATAATTCTGATGGTTTGGTATCTCAGAATAAGTCTTTGTATCAGTTACTATTAGACGGTATCAATAGTGGTAAAATAAAAGAAGTTTATGATGATGAGATGTTTACTACTAGGCTAAAACCTGAAGAAATACAGCAGAGAATGAGTAGAGTGGTAACTTCGGACTGGCTCATTGATAAGATTAACAGTGGTGAGAAGGTTTCTGATGAAGATAAAAAAGCTGGTACAGATGTTTATGAAACGAAGTCTGAACAGGTTAAGTTGTTGAAAATAAAAGGTATGTGGTATATTGATAGAAGAGATGGACAAATGAAATATCGTCTTCTTGGAATAGCTGCTATGGGACCAGATCCACAAACTATGGGGCAACAATTTGCTGATAAAGAAGAACTGATTGACCTTTTCTGGGTGTTCTATCCAGATGCTAGAGAGATTACAGCTAATGCTAGAGTATTCAATAGTAAGAACTTGTCTTCCGATATAAGTTTTGATGATATTCTTAATGCAAGAAGGTTCTCTTCTATTATTTATAAATCTGAAAATGGCTTAGGAAATGGTGTAATTAAAGATTATATACCTAACGATGCAGAGGCTCAGTTGGAAGAAAGCGAAAGGATTAAAAACCAAATATTAGAAATGGAAAACGATATGTGGAACTACTAGATTTACAGTGTTCTGTGTATGTTTTTGTATAATAATAAAACCTGAGTCCATAAGCTCAGGTTTTGTGTTTAAAATAAAAAGATTTTATGAAAAATGTAGAATATATTATCGTAGGAGATGGTTATGCAGGGTTATTTTTTGCTCATCAATTATTGAAAAATAATCACTCTTTTGTCCTATTTTCAAATGGTGAAAAAGGGGCATCTCAGGTGTCTGCTGGTATTGTAAATCCTGTGGTGCTTAAGAAATTTACCACTTTTTGGAAAGCTCAAGAGCAAATAGACTTTCTTACAGATACAATGAAGGAAATAGAAGCTTATACAGGTACAAATTATTTAATAGAAGCCCCTATACATAGGATATTTCATGACGAATCTGAGAGAGAATTGTGGAAGAAAAAAAGGCTAGAGAAGGAAGAATTGAAGCCTTTTTTGAGTGATGAATTCTATGCATTAGAAAATGTAGAAAATCCTTTTGAAGCAGGTAAAGTATTGAGGTCATCAAGGCTAAATGTACCTTTGTTTTTTAGTGATTATTTACACTATTTGGAGAAGCAAAATAAATTGATTAAAGAAAAGTTTGATTACAATCAACTTGATGTAGAAAATAATAAATACAAAGATTGGAATTATAAAAAGATTGTTTTTGCAGAGGGAGTAGGTGTTAAGAATAATCCTTTTTTTGGAGATATTATGGTCAATCCAAATAAAGGGCATCATCTTAAAGTAAAGCTTTCTAAAGAGCTATACACTGATGTTACTATTAAGAAAAAACATTTTTTATTTCCTTTAGAAGAGACTAACTCTTTCTACTATGGAGGAACCTATGATAGAGATAATACTGATGAAGAAATAGACACTAAAGCTGTAGAACAACTGGAAAATGGGCTTAAAGAGTTTTATCCGTTTGATTTTGAAGTAAAAGAAGTTTGTTATGGTTTTAGACCTACGGTTAAGGATAGGAGACCTATTTTAGGGGCTCATGAACAGTATTCTAATTTGTATGTTTTTAATGGATTAGGAGCAAGGGGAGTTCTTAATGGAAGTTATTTTTCTAAGGTATTATATGATTTTGCCCACACTAAAATAGAATTACCTGAAGAAGTTAACCATTTACGATTTTCAAATTAAATAAGATAAAAAGAAGCTATCTCAAAGTACTCAGATAGCTTCTTTAATGAAAAACTTAATTTTAGTGCTTATAAAGAGGTTACTTTAAAGCCTTAAGTAGGTCTACACCGTTTACATTTGCCCAAGCTCCTGAAACTAAACTTACTTTTTTAACAGAAGAATCAGATGTGAAACTTGCAGGGGTATCGTTAGCGTAACCATAGCCCCATACAGTAAGGTTAGATGAGTTTAGATAGTTGATAGGTGCTACTTTGATATTATTGGTAGCAACTTGGTCGTTTTGGGTATCTTTATCTTGGATAAGTACCGCATAAGCTTTTTGTCCATCAGTATCTTGGTAGCCCTCTATGTAAACATTTTTGAATATTCCAGAGCCTTGCTTTTTAAACTGGATAGCAGAGATTTCTGTAGAGCCTTCTTTTTCAGGTTTAGTGCCAGTTTCTCTTATTAGGGTAATGTTATTAACTTTAGGAGCTGTATTGTTCTTGTTAGAAGAGGCTTCTATCTCCATACCGAAGTTACCTATTTGTGTTTGGTACGCAAACCAGTTGGAGTTGTTCTGTCCAGACCAACCATCTTGCCAGTCGAAAGAGTCATCAAAGTTTCCGTAAGAAACAAGGTTAGTGGCACTTACTGTACCTCCGAAGAACTCAAATCCATCGTCTGTACCTTTATAAGCTACTAGATTTTCTAGTATAGTACCCGCTCCAACAGAATAGAAAGTCATAGAGTTGTTTTCAGATTTTCCGTCTCCGATTTTTTTACCTCCATATTCTACTCTTACAAATTTCATTACACCAGAATTGTCGTTGGCATCATCACCTCCATACTGCAAATTATTGCCATCTTCAGAAATAGCCGTTTTGTTACCATTTGCAGCAATGATAGGGGCTTTGCCATAGATTGAAATTCCACCCCAGTCTCCAGGGATTTTGGTGTTAGAAGTAAATACGATAGGGTTATCAGCAGTACCTTGTGCATTGATTTTAGCACCCTGCAGAATTACTAAGCTAGTATCGTTAGAAGAATTGGCAGTAAATACAGCTCCTGGTTCTATGGTAAGTGTAACTCCGCTAGCTACTTTTACCACACCGTCTAGAGTATAGTTACCTTTTTTGATTAGGAGGTCTTTAGTAATAGTACCGTTAAGGCTTCCAGAACCTTCCATTACACTTCCAGTAGTATTTTCTATTTTGATACTTGTGGAAGCATCGTTGTCCTCACGAATGTCTATAGTACAAGAAGTTACGGATAGTACAAGTGCTAAAGAGCATAATGATAAAAGATGTTTTTTCATTTTTATTAGATTAAATTATTGATTTTTTTGATTCAAATTAAAAAGTATATTCTACTGAAAGATTAAAGTTAGTTCCTCTTCTATAGTCTGTATGTACGAAGCTATCTGCTCTTACTTCTACATCGCTGTTATTACCATACTCCAATCTGTATTGAGTATTGAGTATATTGATGATACTGAATTTAGTCTTCCATTGTTTAGAAAGTTCTTTTTGGTAAACAAAATCTAACTTATGGAAAGGTCTTTCATAAATATGATCTACTCCGATTGATCCTAGTGTATGGATTTTAGAACCAGAAACATTATACACCAAAGATGCTGTTTGAGTTAAATTCTTTGCATTCTTTGTCTCATATTTCAAATCTGCATTTAGAGTCCACGGTGCAGCACCTTGTAAGCCTCTCTTCAGACCTCTTTGTCTATTGGATTCTTGTTCTTTTTGTAGACTACTACGCTTAACATCAGAGTACATTAAGGTAGCATTTGTTCCTAGTGAGAAAGATGAAAGACTTTCTGAAATTCTTTTTAGATTGATAATTCCTTCTAACTCTACCCCCGCCAGATTGGCTTCGGTGGCATTGAAAAAGGTAATAGTTTGCCCATTAGAGTTTGCAGAGGCGGTATAAGATTTCTCTATGGCATTGATGATTTTCTTTCCAAAGATACCAAATGCAAACATTTCGTCTTTCGTAGGGAATAGTTCGTATTTAAGGTCAAAGTTATAATTTTCACTATTGGTAAGTCTTGGGTTACCTAGGATATTCTCATTATTAGGATTGATGTAGGTAATTGGCATATACTCTATTAAGATAGGTCTAGTAATGGTTTTACTGAAAGCAAATCTTAAGTTAGTTTTAGAGTTAAGTTCTTTTTTTACCGATAGGGAAGGTAGTATATAATACTGATTTCTAGTGAGGTTTAAAAATTTTCCATTGATAGAATTAGAAAGTTCTTTGTACCTCGTGATGTTCATATTATTTTCTATTCTACCGCCCAAAATGATGTCCCAAGTATCGTTTGGCTTATAATTGAGGCTAGTATATCCTGCATTTACGAATTGATAGATGTTGTTTCTGTATACTACATTAGACCCTTCTCTATAATTAAAAAAACCGTTAAGAGTTGATTGATTAAAGGTATCTTGTGGTGTATCTGGATTTATAATAACGGTTCTTCCATTTGGTGAAGCACTATTGTTGAACACAGAGTAAATAAATCTGTATGAAGTACTTCTTCTATCCATAAAACCATTATATCCTAAACTCAGCTCTATAGGGGATTTTCTATCATTCTTTTCGCCTAGGCTTAATTTATACTCTGCAAAGGCAGAAAGGTAGTTTTTACCATTTACATCTAGGTATTGGCGTATAAGGTTATTTCCTCCGTAACTTAGCCTTATTCTGTCATAGTTGTGAGGGGTTTCAGGAGTTCCAGAAAATATCTTTCTATCAGGCTGTTGGTAAATGTTATTCACCCAGCTACCACCAACTTTTATAAGGTGTCTTTTACCCAGCTTTTGAGATGCGATAAGTTGTATATCTGTAAATCTAGAAATGTCTTGTTGGTTCACACGGAACAGCCCTTCTCCAGAGTTCCCTTGGTCTACATATCCTATGTTATCCTGTATGATGTTGGTAGAGTTTTGGAGGAATATGGCATTCAACATTACATCTGTACCTTTGTTTTTATAGCCTAAGCCCAATAGTGCAGAAGATTCGGTTTCATATTCATACTCTTTTTGGTAGAGTTTATTGTTATAGGTAATGTTAGAGCCTGAGAATAAGAATAGATTATTATGTCCTTCTTGATATTGATATTTATTAGCTTGATTTAAGGATAAAAGCAACCCAATTCTACCAGAACCAGCTTTAAAACGCTGAGCAGTCGTAAAGGAAAGTCCTGTATTAGGCAATGCCTTTATATTGTCCACATTCCAAGAGTCTTTAAAAGAAGAAACAGATTCTTGACCATTGAAAATATAATTAGACGGTCGGAAACCTTTAACCTCGCTAGGTAGCTGTCTATTTCTAGAGTTTAGACCTAGATAACCATTGATAGAATTAGCATTTTCATTGATTTTAAATCTTTCTCTGAAAGTGGTTTGACTATTAAAACCTACACTAAATTCTACTTTTGTAAAAGGTTTATCGTAGGATAGCGTTTCTATATCAAAAGTAGCACCAGCAAAGTCGGCGTAAAGGTCGCTATTAAATGTTTTATAAATATTCAATTTTCCTACAACATCGGTTGGGAACTGCTTTAAAGCAATAATTTTTTGGAAGGGGTTGTTAGAAGGTGAACCTAATCCATTTATAAGTAAGGTGCTGTATCTCTCCTCAAGTCCTCTTACAAAAAGCCCTTTACCCTCTACTGTGTTTACTCCTGTGATTTTGGTTAAACTCTGTTCCACATTAGAAATACCTTTCCTAGAGATTTCCTCAGCCCCCATGGCTTGTACCTGAACGCTAGATTTTTTAATAGATTGTAATACTGCGGTTTCAGTTTTTTTGTTAACGGTAGCTTTTAACTGAACGCCATCTATTTTCTTTTCGTTTTTGATGCTGTCTTTTTTTGATGCTTGTCCTAAGATAATTCCTGTAGAGGAACATAAGAACAAAACTGCAAGACTAAGCCTATGATACTTCATTTTTAAACTTATTAGATATTCATTTTTACTGGTGCAAAGAAATTATTTTATGGCTTAAACTAAGGTTTCGGAGATTTTAACTTTGTATTAAATAATGTTTAACGGATGATAGGAAATATTAACTTTATATTAAGAACCAGAAGCGTGTTAATTTTAAGTTAAAAAATGATTAAATTTGAGCCCCTAACTAATAAAAACTAAAAATGAAAGGCAAAAGAATACTCTTAATAGATGATGAGCCTGATATTTTGGAAATTATTTCCTACAACCTAAAGAAAGAAGGGTATGAGGTACACACTGCCAATAACGGAAACGAAGGTATAGAGAAGGCTAAAGAAATACTTCCACATCTTATTCTTCTTGATGTTATGATGCCTGATAAAGACGGTATAGAGACTTGTCAAGAGATTAGAAAAATAGCTGCATTAGAAGGGTGTCTTATTGTCTTTTTGTCTGCAAGAGGTGAAGAATTTTCGCAATTAGCAGGTTATCAAGCAGGTGCTAATGATTATATTGTAAAGCTCATTAAACCTAAAGTGCTAATTTCCAAGGTGAATGCTCTAATGAACCTCACGCAACAAGTGGAAGAAAAAAATAAAATTCTAAAAATAGGGCATTTAATTATTGATAGAGATAACTTTAAGGTAACCAAAGGTGATGAAAGCTTTATTTTACCTAAAAAAGAGTTTGATTTGTTGAATCTTTTGGCATCTAATACTGAAAAAGTATTTAAAAGAGAGGAAATTTTAGAAAAAGTATGGGGTAATGATGTGGTGGTAGGAGAACGCACAATAGATGTTCATATCCGAAGATTAAGAGAGAAACTAGGCTCCAAAAGTATCCAAACACTTAAAGGAATTGGTTATAAATTGATTATTTAGGTTAAAAATGAAACCAAGTTCGCTTAGTATTGTAGCGTCTCTGTGTCTTACAGGTGCTATGGGGTTGGTGGTTTTTGCATTTGAATATGTAAAAACTAAAGATTGGTTTAATAATGTGGGCTTCATTGTTATTTTATTCGTTCTGTCGGTTATTTTCTTTATTAACTATACTATTGTTAGTTTTTTATTTAGATTTTATGGTAAAGAAAAGATAAGGCAAATCTCTACTATTCTACCAGATGAAATTGCTACCGAAGACGAGAATATCAATTTTAAAGAACTAGGCGAGCGAATTTCTGGACTTAGCGAAAAGGCAAGTTCAGAGATTGATATGATGAAGGAAATGGAACGCTACCGTAAAGAGTACATAGGTAACATATCGCACGAGCTCAAAACCCCACTATTTTCCATACAGAGCTATGTGGGAACTCTGATAGATGGCGGTGTAGAAGACTTAGAAATTAGAGACAAATACCTGCACCGTATAGATAAATCTTTAGATAGATTGATGAATATCGTTAAAGATTTAGATATGATTAACCGCTTTGAAAGTGGTGAAATTACCCTCAATTTTGTGAAATTTGACTTCAATGTTTTAGTAAAAGAAATCTTTGATTTTTTGGATATAGAGGCTCAAAAGAAAGGTACACAGCTGAGCCTTAAAAGTAGTAATAATGTATGGGTTTTAGCAGATAAACAGAAGATTTCTCAAGTTTTACTTAATCTAGTTTCCAATGCAATACATTATGCTAATAGAGAAAAAGCCGTAGTGGAGGTCATTACTTCCGTTCAAGGAGATAAGGTTGTGGTAGAGGTTAAAGATAATGGTATGGGGATAAAACCAGAGATACTTCCCCGTATTTTTGAACGCTTTTATCGTGTAGAAAGCAGCCGAAACAGAAGGGAAGGTGGGTCTGGTTTAGGTTTAG
Organism: Riemerella anatipestifer; assembly: GCF_035666175.1. Taxonomy (NCBI): domain Bacteria; kingdom Pseudomonadati; phylum Bacteroidota; class Flavobacteriia; order Flavobacteriales; family Weeksellaceae; genus Riemerella; species Riemerella anatipestifer. The sequence continues at coordinate 578,972 of NZ_CP142016.1, read as the reverse complement.
CTATTGTAAAACACATCTTAGAAGCTCACGGGCAAAATATTGAAGCCAAAAGTGTGTATTTAAACGGAGCGAGTTTTATTTTTACTTTAGATAAAGCTTAGTTTAGAAATTATTTATTTGCATATTTATATAAAAATCCTTATATTAGCCCTATATCTTTAATCATAATAAATACAAACTACAATGAAGAAAAACATTTTAAGCTTATTCTTTGCAACGAGCATTGGTCTGTTAGCTCTAAGTTCTTGCGGAAAAGATAAACCTCTTACTAGTGAATCTAATGAAGTTACCACTACTAAAGAGGGGCAAGTATATGCCATAGATACAGCAACCAGTAAGATAGAGTGGAAAGGCTATAAAGTAGTAAAGTCTGATAATACTAGCCACTTTGGAGATATTAAATTTGAAAGTGGGGAAATTACCGTAAAAGACGGTAAGCTAGAGAGCGGGAAATTCGTAGCGAATATGAACACTTTAGCAAACAGAGATATTACAGATGATGCGGAGAAATCGGCTAAATTAGATGGACATCTTAAAAATGAGGATTTCTTTGAGGTGGAAAAATTCCCAACATCATCTTTTGAAATCACTAAGGTTACAGAAGTTACTGAAGGAGATTATAACACTCTTTTAGACGGTAATCTTACGATTAAAGGAATTACAAAACCAGTACAATTTAAAGCTAATGTAAAGGTAGAGGAAGGTAAAGTAAGCATTAAAACTGAACCTACCGATATTAAGAGAGAAGATTTTGGAGTTAAATTCCAAATGCCCGTGGCTAATGGAGTTATTAAAAATGAAGTAACGGTACATGTGAGTATAGACGCTTCTCAATTGAAATAAATATTACTTTTTTAAAGGTTAAAAAAATGCCTCAGAATATTCTGAGGCATTTTCTATTTAGTTGAGTATAGCTTGCAGAAGTTCATTCACTTCATCTACATCGTTAATATGGTCTTTTCTCATCATAAGCTGGTTGCCCTCTGTCGAATGTTTCTCTTTAAGACTGGCTTTTTGAGGATTTTGACTTAGATACTGAATAATCTTTTTAAACTTTTCGGTTTGGTAAAATTTATCTTGTGGATTGCTAGGGAAATAGCCTAAGAAAATGCCATTTTTCATCACAATTTTTTCAAAACCAATAGCTGCAGCCAACCATTTTAATTCCACTGATTTTAGTAGGTTGATGGCTTCTTCTGGCAATGACCCAAAACGGTCTTCTAGTTCTGCCTCAAAGAGTTTTAGTTCCTCTTTGTTATTTATTTCTGCAAGTTTTTGGTATAGGCTTAGTCGTTCCTCCGTGCTACTTACATAAGAGTCGGGCAACATCAGCTCCAAATCGGTGTCAATATTAACATCTTTGGAAGATTTGAATAGTTTTTTGCGGTCTGCTTCGTTTTCAAAAAGGCTTTCAAACTCGGCATCATTTTGTAGTTCTTCTAAGGCTTCTTGCATTATCTTTTGATAAGTTTCAAAGCCCATTTCGTTGATAAATCCACTTTGTTCTGCACCAAGCAAATCACCAGCGCCACGAATTTCAAGGTCTTTCATTGCGATTTGGAAACCACTGCCTAAATCGGAAAACTGTTCTATGGCTTCAAGTCGTTTTCTGGCATCAGAAGTTACCATATCAAAAGGTGGTGTAATGAGGTAACAAAAGGCTTTTCGGTTGCTTCTTCCTACTCGCCCACGCATTTGGTGGACATCTGCCATACCAAACCTTTGAGCATCGTTAATAAAGATAGTATTGGCGTTGGGTACATCTACACCACTTTCCACAATCGTGGTGGAAACCAGTACATCATACCTTCCTTCCATAAAGTCTAATATGTTTTCTTCTAGCTGCTTACCGTCCATTTGTCCGTGTCCTGTAATCACTCTAGCATCGGGGACGAGGCGTTGTATCATTCCCGCAATATCTTTTAAATTTTCAATTCTATTATTGATGAAATAGACCTGCCCATCTCTTTGTAATTCGTAGGAAATGGCATCTCTGATAATTTCCTCATCAAAGCCTATGAGTTGAGTTTCTACAGGTTGCCTGTTGGGTGGAGGCGTTTTAATTACGGATAAATCTCTCGCTGCCATTAGCGAAAATTGTAGTGTTCTAGGGATAGGTGTAGCGGTAAGCGTGAGAGTATCTATATTTGCTTTTAAAGTTTTAAGTTTGTCTTTTACAGAAACTCCAAACTTATGTTCTTCGTCTATAATGAGAAGCCCTAAATCTTTAAACTTGACTTTGTCGGAGGCAAGTTGATGGGTACCGATGATGATGTCAATTTTACCTTCGGCGAGTTTCTCTAGGGTTTCTCGTTTTTGTTTTGCTGTACGAAAACGATTGAGGTACGAAATATTAACAGGGAAATCTTTAAGCCTTTCTGCAAAACTTCGGTAGTGCTGAAACGCCAAAATGGTTGTAGGTACAAGAACAGCAACCTGTTTACCATCTGTGGCGGCTTTAAAGGCGGCTCTTATAGCTACTTCGGTTTTACCAAATCCCACATCACCACAGACGAGTCTATCCATAATGGTATCGGCTTCCATATCTCGTTTAACATCTAGCGTTGCCTTTTCTTGGTCTGGAGTATCTTCGTAGAGGAAGCTAGCCTCTAATTCATTTTGGAGGTAAGTGTCTGGTGTATAGGCGAAGCCTTTGGCGGTTTTCCTTTTAGCGTAAAGTTTTATAAGGTCAAATGCAATTTGTTTAACCTTGGCTTTCGTTTTATTTTTGAGGTTCTTCCACGAAGGAGAGCCTATTTTGGAAAGTGTAATTTCTTTACCTTCGGCACCATTATATTTAGAAATTTTATGCAGGGCGTGTATGCTTACATAGAGCAAATCTCCGTTCTTGTAAGTCAATTTAAAACATTCTTGAGTTTTACCACCATTATTTACCTTTACCAGCCCCATAAACTTTCCGATGCCGTGGTCAATATGGGCAATGTAGTCGCCTACTTTTAAAGACATTAAATCTTTAAGTGTGAGTTGTTCCGACTTGGCAAAAGTGTTTTTAGCTCGGTAGCGTTGGTATCTGTCAAAGATTTGGTGGTCGGTATATACGAGGATTTTGTGCTGGTGGTCTATAAACCCTTGATGCAACTCTGATTTGAAATACTGGAAAGAAATAACACTTCCCAAATCTTCAAAAATACTTTTCAGTCGTTCTTTTTGTTTTTCGGAGGCAAACGAAATCCATAAATTAAAGCCTTGCTTTTGTTTCTCTTCTAGGTCTTCAATCAAGAGTTCAAAATTTTTATTAAAGCTCGGTTGTGGGTTTTGCTTGAGTTCAATAAAAGGAGTTTGAGGAAGTTGTAACGATTGCGAGGTAAAATCTACCGTTCTAAACTTTTGATAGGTTTTAAAAAATACCTCATCTGATATAAAAAGTTCGCTGGGTTTTTGGTGTTTGATGTCCGAGTTGAGTTGGGAATATCTTTCTTCAGCTTTTGTGTAAAAATCTCTGATGTAGTTAAGTCCTAGATAGGCATTTTTAGTAACAATAAAGCTATCTTTTGGTAGTAAATCTAGGAACGGAACTTTAGTGCCTTGCACTGCAAAATTCATATTAGAAACCAATTGCAGACTTTTTACCTTACTTATGGATAGTTGAGTTTCAATATCAAAAGTTTTAATGCTTTCTACCTCATTCCCAAAAAAAGTGATACGGTAAGGCTTATCATTGGCATAAGAGAAGACATCTACAATACCGCCTCTTACAGCAAACTCTCCCGGTTCAGAAACAAAATCAGTTAAGTGAAAATTAAACTGTTCTAGTAGTTCGCCTGTAAAATCAAAATCTAGCTGGTCGCCTACCTTAATATGGTGAGAAATGGCTTTAAAATCTTCCTTTTTAAGCACCTTTTCACAAAGGGCAGCATAATGGGCTACAATGACTTTTGGCTCTGGATTGGCATTGAGCTGATTAAGCACTTCGGTTCTTAATACCAAATTGGCATTTTGTGTTTTTTCGGTTTGGTAAGGCTCTAGGTGGGTGGCAGGGAAATAAAGTACCTTGTCTTCACCGAGTAGTTCTTCTAGTTCTGTAGTGGTGTAGTGGGCATCTTCCTTATCGTCTACTATAAGGAGGATAGGTTGGTTTTGGGTAAGGAATAGTTCGGCACAGATTAAACTTGGGCTAGAACCTGCCATTCCCTTTACAGAAATATGCTGATGATGAGGTAGAGCTTCCAAAACGGAGTTTCCGAATTGATGTTTTAGGAGGAAAGGTAAAAGGCTTTCGTGGATTGGGGATAAAATCATATTACTCAATCTATAATAATAAAGATGTGCTAAAAATAAAGATAACGCTCTAGAGTTTTTCTAAAGCGTTGCCGAACGCAAAGTTAGTAAATTTTGTTTACCTATAAATGGGAAGTAGAGTTTGATTTATGTGTTTAAAATACCGTCTATGTCTAAAAAATCATTAAATTTGCACCTCTTCATGGGACAGATATTAGCCATAGATTACGGTAAAGCACGCACGGGTATAGCGGCAACAGATGATATGAAGCTCATTGCTAGTGGGCTTGCCACAGTGCCAACGGGAGACCTTTTGTCATTCTTATCCGAATATATTCGCAGTAATGTTGTGGAAGCTGTGGTTGTAGGTTACCCTGTGGATTTAAAGGGTAATGTCTCCGAAGTAGAAACTTCTATCTTAGAATTTATAGAAAAGTTTAAAGTTAAATTTCCAGAGATAGAGGTTCACCGTTTAGATGAAAGATTTACCTCTAAGATGGCTTCTTTTTTCATCAGTCAAAGCGGGAAAAATAAAAAACAAAGACAAGAAAAGGGGCTTATAGATAAAATAAGTGCCACCATAATTTTACAAAACTTTTTAGAACAAAAGAGATGATACTACCAATAAGAGCCTACGGCGACCCTGTACTTAGGAAGAAAGGACAAAATATTACTCCAGATTATCCTAATCTAAAAGAGCTTATCCAAAATATGTTTGAGACTATGGAAGGAGCTCATGGCATAGGGCTTGCAGCACCGCAAATAGGGTTAGATATTAGACTTTTTATTGTAGATGTAAGACCTTTGGCAGAAGACGAAGACTACCTAGATATAGCTAATGAGCTTAAAGATTTCAGAAAAGTATTCATCAATGCTAAGATATTAGAGGAAACAGGCGAGGAGTGGAAGTTTAACGAAGGTTGCCTCTCTATACCAGAAGTAAGAGAAGATGTTAAAAGGAAAGACACCATCACGATAGAGTATTACGATGAGGACTTCAAAAAACACACAGAAACTTACTCCGATATTAGAGCCAGAGTCATACAACATGAGTACGACCACATAGAGGGCATTCTGTTCACCGATAAACTAAGTGCACTCAAGAAGAAATTAGTGAAAGGGAAACTCAACAAAATATCGGCAGGAGAGGTAAGCGTAAGCTACAAAATGAGATTCCCTAAATAGATTAAAATAAAGATAAAAAACGAAGATATGCTTTTAGAAAAAATTATTTCAATTTCAGGAAAACCAGGGCTTTATAAATTAGTTTCTCAACTTAGAAATGGGTTCATTGTAGAAGATATTACAACTAAGAAGAAGCTAAGCATTTCTAACTCAAGTCAGGTAAGTCTTTTGGATAACATTGCAATGTTCAGTTTTGATAGAGAAGTGCCATTGTTTGAAGTGTTTGAAAACATCGCTAAAAACGAAAATTATGAGCAAACTATCAATCATAAATCTTCGGACGAAGAGCTTAGAGCATTTATGCTAAAATCTCTACCAACCTATGATACAGAGCGAGTGTATGTGTCTGACATTAGAAAATTAGCACAATGGTACAACCTTTTGCAAAAAGCAGGTTACATTACGCCTGATAGCTTCGTGAAAGAGGAAGTTAACGAAGAAGAAAAATAAAACAATCACAAAAACTTTGCTGAATCTCTTAGCAAAGTTTTTTGTTTGATTTAGAAGAGGGCGTTCCCCTCTCCAATGCTAAAGTCCAATGCTAGGGGCGGGCTATCGCTCATACGCCTTCGGTCATTGCCGCTCCGCTCCGCGACCTCTTCCCTTCGGGGTATCTGCTCTATCCCTAACGCGTTGGCTATGCAAAAACAACTTTGTAATGAAATAATAATGACTACGAGAGAACAACAATTAAAAGCCTTTGGAGAATTGCTGGAGATTATGGACACCCTAAGAGAGCAATGCCCTTGGGATAGAAAACAAACCTTGCAAAGTCTAAGACACCTCACCCTAGAGGAGGTCTATGAGCTATCCGATGCCCTTCTTAACGAAGGCTTAGACGAGATTAAGAAAGAACTAGGAGATGTCCTTTTACATTTGGTATTTTATGCCAAAATAGGCTCGGAGCAGCAGTATTTTGATATAGGAGATGTTCTAAAATCACTCAACGAAAAACTCATTTTCAGGCACCCTCATATCTACGGCAATATAGAGGTAAAAGACGAGGAAGAAGTGAAACAAAATTGGGAGAAACTTAAGCTCAAAGAAGGCAATCGTTCCATTCTATCAGGCGTACCTAGAGGGTTGCCGTCTTTGGTAAAAGCATATCGTATCCAAGACAAAGTGCGGGGCATCGGCTTTGAGTTTCCAAATGCCGAAGCAGCGTGGAGCAAGGTAGAAGAAGAACTTAAAGAGTTTCATTATACCCAAGATCCACAGCAGAAAGAACAAGAATTTGGCGATGTGCTATTCTCTTTAGTTAATTACGCTCGGCTTTCGGGCATCAATCCTGATACTGTTTTAGAGCGTACCAATCACAAATTCATCAGCCGCTTTCAAGCAATGGAGGCTTTAGCTTCAGAGAAAAATCTCAACCTAGACACGCTCTCTTTAGAAGAGATGGACTGCCTTTGGGAAGAAGCTAAAAAACAAGAGCAGTTATAAGTGGAAATTGTTTAATAATCTTTACCTTTGATGGTTATTAGGAACGAGTTTATGGGAAAACATTTGGGGCTTATAGGGAGAAACATTTCATATTCATTCTCTCAAAAATATTTTGAGGCTAAGTTTAAGAAGTTATTTATTAAAGATATTTCCTACCATATTTTAGATTTGCCTAGTATAGAGGGCGTTACAGAATTATGGTCTAATCCTAGATTGGTGGGCTTTAATGTTACCATTCCGTACAAAGTAGAAATTATAAACTACCTAGATGAGCTTAGCGAGGAAGCCCAAGCCATAGGGGCGGTAAATACAGTAAGTATTAAAGAAGGAAAGAAGATAGGCTATAATACAGATGCTTATGGTTTTGAACGAACCTTAGACCTCCATCTTAAACCCACTCATCAGAAGACACTTGTACTAGGAGATGGTGGAGTGGCTAAAGCTGTTAAATTTGTGTTAGAGCGTAAGGGTATTCCGTATCTTGTGGTCTCTAGACGAGGGACAATTAATTTTGAACAGCTTACCAAAGAACATTTGTCTGAATATCAAATCATCATACAATGTACTCCCGTAGGTACCTATCCTAATGTGGAAGATTGTGTTCCATTTCCGTTTGATGGGCTTTCAGACGAACATTTGGTATTAGACCTTATCTATAATCCCGAACGAACTAAACTCATTAAAGAAGCTCAAAAAAGAGGAGTTAAAACAGCTAATGGGCTATTTATGCTGGAACAACAGGCAGAAAAAGCCTGGGAAATTTGGAATTTAGTATAAAAAACCTTTAATTTAGTGCCGATGGAAAAATTAGGGCATTGTACCTAATTAGAATTTAATACGCTAAAAATATATTGTTATGAACAAAGAAACTCTGAACTCTGGACAAGAAGAATTGAATACCCCTCAACCCAACCAAGAAGTAAAGGAAAATACTGTTTTAGAAACTTCGTCTTATCAAGAGTTGGAAGTTGAAGAAGAAGACCACGATGATGATGACCACGAAGAGAACGAAAAGTTATCTTTGAAAGAATTGGTAGATAAGTTAGAGAAGCTCATCAATCTAGAGAATGCAGGAGAGGAGATTCAGAAATTCAATGCACTTAGAAAATCTATTTCTGAGCAAATAGATGAAATAACAGAAAACAAAAAACAGGAGTTTGAAGCAGCAGATAATGACCCTTCGGAGGTTTTCAGCTACGAACACCCTTTACAAGCAAAGTTTTCTGCACTCGTCAATATTTTTAAAGAGAAGAGAGACCTCTTTATTCAAAAGCAAGAGGAAGAACATCAAAAAAATCTAGAGGTAAGGCTAGGGATTGTGGAGAAACTTAAAAATCTTTACACCAATACAGAGCCAGGGACAGACCTCTTCAAAGCTATAAGAGAAATAAAAGAGGCTTGGGCTAATGCAGGTAAAGTAGCAAAGTCGGAGTTCAAAAATCTGAACAATAACTACTATCATCACCTCAACGGTTTTTACCAAATGCTAGACCTCAACAAAGAATACCGTGAGCAAGAGTATGCCCATAATTTGGAAAAGAGACAGCACATCATCGCTCGTGCTAAGGAGTTGTTGGTAGAGCCATTGGTACAAAAAGCACTTAATGAGTTACAATATCTCCACAAACTTTGGAGAGAGGAGGCAGAACCTGTGGCAGAAGAGTTTAGGGATAGCACTTGGGAGGAATTTAAGGAAATTTCTAACCAAATACATGATAGAAAAACCGAACTTTTCGCAGCGAGAGAAGTAGAGCAAAAAGAAAATCTAGAGAAGAAAAACGCTATTATTACTCAAATTAAGGCTTTAGGGTCGCCAGAAAAACCTAACCATAATTATTGGCAGAAGTCCATCAAAAAAATGGAAGAGCTAAGAGAAGAATTTATAAAGTTAGGTAGTGTTCCTAGAAAACTTTCCACCCAAAATTGGACTGATTTTAAGCAAAGTGTAAGAGCCTTTAACTCTGCTAAAAACGAGTTTTATAAAGGTCTTAAACAAACTCAAATCAACAACTTAGAAGAAAAATATAAGTTGATAAAAGTGGCTCAAGACAACAAAAACTCCGAAGATTGGGAGACTATGGTGCCTCTATTCAAGAAACTTCAGAAAGACTGGCAGGCGATAGGGCACGTGCCTAGAAGTCAAGCAAATAAAGTATGGGATGCTTTCCGTGAGGCGTGTAACTTTTTCTTTGACCAATACAGAACCAAAAGCGAAGCGGCTGGAGACGATTGGAATGAAAACTTTAAGCAGAAGAAAGCTCTCCTAGAAGAACTTAAAAAAATAGAGAAAGGAGAAAACTCTCTAGAAATAATAGAGGATATTAAAAATAAATGGAATGCCATAGGCAAGGTGCCTAAGGATAAGTTGAGCATCAATTCAGAGTTTAATAAAACTCTAAAACAAAAGCTAAAACTTAATAACCTTAATGAGTTTGATATTAAGGAAGAAGGCTTATCTGAATCTCAAATTACCGATAGAGCTCGTAAACTTAAAAACCAAATTACAGACCTTGAGGCTGAAGTGGTTAAGCTGGAAAACAATCTTTCTTTCTTTAACAATCCAACGAGAGAGAATCCGTTGTTAAAAGATACTTTTGAGAAAATTGACGATAAGAGAGCTCAATTAGAGAGCCTTAGAATTACATTACATCAAATGATTTCTGGAGAATAATAAAAGGTTAAACGAAAATAGAAACAAAAACTTTGTTGGGATTTTAAACTGATTTCAACAAAGTTTTTTAGTTAATATCAAAAATAAGCGCTCCGTATGTCTCACGAAAAATATATAAGTCGGTGTATTGCTTTGGCAGAGAAGGCTAGAGGTAACACTTACCCTAACCCTTTGGTGGGAGCGGTAATTGTACACAACGGCATCATTATAGGGGAAGGCTATCACCACAAAGCAGGAGAGCCTCATGCAGAAATTAACGCTATCAATTCGGTGGAGAATAAAGAGCTTTTAAAAGAATCTACGATTTATGTTTCATTAGAGCCTTGTTCCCATTTTGGGAGAACGCCACCTTGTGCTGCTAAAATCACAGAAATTGGGTTCAAAAAAGTGGTTATAGGCTCCGCTGACTCTAATGAAAAAGTAGGTGGTAAAGGTAAAGCAATGATAGAAGAGGCAGGGATAGAGGTGGTTGATAAAGTGTTGGAGGAACGATGCCGATGGCTTAATAGAAGATTTTTTACTTTCCATGAGAAAAAAAGGCCATACATTATCCTGAAATGGGCAGAGTCTAACGATGGTTTTATAGACCAAAATTTCGCTTCAACGCCTATCTCCAACGCTTTGGTATCTCAATATGTGCATAAGATGAGAGCCGAAGAACACGCTATTTTGATAGGTACACAAACGGCACTTAATGATAACCCTACTTTAGATGTAAGGCATCTTGACGGTAGAAATCCTACTAGAGTTTTAATAGATTTGGAGCTTAAAGTTCCTCAAAGTTTTAATATTTTCAATACTAATGCTCCTACGATTATTTTTAATCTTCATAAAAATGATGAGCAAGACCATCTGAAATGGATAAAAATTGATAGAGAAAATTTTCTAGAAGAACTGATATATCATTTGTATGAACAGCAGATACAATCTATCATTATAGAAGGAGGAAGTAAGATGTTAAATACCTTTATTGAAGCTCAACTTTGGGATGAGGCGGTGGTAATCAAAGCTTCTAATTTAACTTTGAATAATGGGACTAAAGCTCCTATATTCAATGAAAAACCTTACCGACAAAAACAGATGAGAGATAATGTTTTAAATTTTTATAAAAAGTAGTTTTTATGCTTTATCTGTTACTTTCCGTAGGCGTTATTTTCCCTAGTTTGTTAGGGATAGGAGTGCTGTTTGAGAAACTATTAGGAAAGTTGTGGGAAGAAAAACTATCCTCTACTTTTTTCGCAGGGTGTATGGGGTTGAGTTTGGTATGGGTGGTTTTAGCATTTGCTGTGCCTATCAATAGAGTAGTAGAAGTTTCTAGCTTGGTCTTAGGACTAAGTGCTTTCATTTATTTTAAAATATATCGCGTATTAGGAACTTTTATCACTAGAAACTATTTGATTTTTGCTCCGTTGCTTTTTGTCGTGTTGCTTTTTGGAAGTGGGTATCCATTTATTTTAGACCACTTTGGTTATTATGTGCCTAGTATTAAATGGATTGCAGAGGTAGGTCTAGTAAAGGGAATTGGAAACTTAGATTTAATATTAGGGCAAATGTCCCTTTGGCATATTCTACAGGCTGGATTTTCTAATACTTCCGATGTTTTTCTGCGATTGAATGTAGTATTACTTTTAGGATATATCATTTACATTATAGAGAAAAAGGTGTGGGTTCATTTTATCTTTTTGCCTATTTTGTTATTGTTTTTACAATCGCCAAGTACAGATTTACCAGTTATTGTAGGCTCTTTAATAATTTTGAATGAAGTTTTGAATAAAAACCATAATGTGTCAGCACTATTTGGGTTTTCGGTTTGGATTTTCAGCATAAAACCTACCATAATATGGCTCCCGTTGATGGTCTTTTTATATGCTTTTTTAATACGGAAATTCACTTATAAGTTGATAATAGTATGCGTAGGTGTGGTGTCTATTTTTATGATTAAAAATTGGTATTGCTTTGGATTTCCTATTTTTCCTGTACAAGTTTTGGATTTAGACTTGAGTTGGAAACCTAACGATTTTTTGCTTAAAAACTCTGCCGAAATAGCTATTCTTAAAACTTATGATTTTCAGTATTCTTACGAAGCAATAAAACAATTTTCGGTTTGGGAAAGTGTTAAAAATTGGATATTCCTAAAAGGAATAAAAGGAGTTGTCAATATAGCTTTTGTTTTGAGTTTGTTGGCATTACTATTATTTGCTATTAAAAGTAAAAGCCGTTTGATTTGGCTGATTGTAATATCAATTTTTATTAAAAGCGTTTTGGTGTTGCTATTTTCTGCACAATATCGGTTTTTCTTGGAAGTATTTTTTGTAGTCCCTCTTTTGGTTTTCAGGAATTGGTTTTCCGCTAAGAAAGTGGCTTTTGTGAGTGTTATAGGTACTTTGGGTATGTCTGTATTTTTATTTACTCCGTCTTTAATTGTGAAATATGTTCCTAGTTTTAGGTTGGGTGGATTTATTAAAAATATAGAACTTTCTCAAGTTGTAAAACCAGCGACTTACAAATATCAACGGTATAAAACTTTTACAATAGGTAATTTGACCTTTAATGTAGTGGACAACTATCCTTTTAGTTTTGATACGCCACTTCCAGCTATTTCTCCTAGTTTCTTGGAGCTTTATTTAGAAGCAGGGATTTTTCCTCAAAAAATAGGTTCGAATTTAAAAGAAGGTTTTGTTTGGAAAAAATTATCTAACGAAGATAAAGAGCAATTACAACAGATTGTTAATGGATTTTATATAAATGAAAAAAGATAGAGGAATTATCTCTATCTTTTGGTTTTTATTTAGGTTCTAAAACACAAAATGGAATAATGCATTCTTCCAAAGAAATGCCACCGTGCTGGTAGGTTTCTTTATAATAATTAACAAAGTGATTGTAATTTTTTGGATATGCTAAAAAGGTATTATTCTTAGCAAATACATACTTACTACTTAGATTACCTTTGGGAAGAAATAGCTTTTCGGGTTGGCTAATAGCCCACACATCAGAATCTTCATAAGAAAGGCTTTTTCCTGTTTTGTAGCGGATATTGGTGGAGGTTTCTCTGTCGCCTACAACTTTACTTGGCTTTTTAACATAGATTGTGCCGTGGTCTGTAGTGATGATGAGTTTAAACCCAGACTCGGCAGCTTGTTTAATCAGTCTTATAATAGGAGCATTTTCAAACCAATTTAAGGTAAGGGAACGGAAGGTTTTATCATCTCTAATCAACTGATTGATGATAGAATTGTCCGTTTTGGCATGGGATAAAATATCTATAAAATTATAGACGACTACCACCAAATCTTTATTTTGATGTTGATGAAAATCTTCTAAAACCTTTTGTTCAAAATCAGAGTTTAAGACTTTAATGTATTTCATTGTCTTAGAAGATAATCCTAGACGCTTCATTTGGTCTTTTAAGAAATCTTGTTCGGCTTCATTTTTATTGCCTTCTTCGTTATCGTTCAGCCATTGGTCAGGGAATCTTTTTTCTATTTCGGAAGGCATCAATCCAGCAAAAAAAGCATTTCTTGCATATTGAGTAGCCGTAGGTAAGATGCTGTAATATGAAGTTTCTAAAGTTTTGTTATAGAATTTAAGAAATAATGGTTCAATGACTTTCCACTGGTCGTACCTTAGATTATCTATCATAAGTAGCAGAACTTTGTCGTTCTGCATTTCTGGTTTTACCTTTTCTTTAAAAAGCGTATGGCTCATAAGAGGCTTCTCATTTGAGTTGAGCCAATTTTCGTAGTTTCTTTCTATAAACTTGGCAAACTGTATATTGGCTTCCTCTTTTTGAGATTGTAGCAAGTCGGCAAATTCGTTATCAAATACTTTATCAAACTTAATTTCCCAGCCTAGTATTTTTTTATAATAATTACTCCAGTCTTCATAAGTGTTAAGATAACTTAACTCCATACTTATGTTTCTGAACTCTTGCTGATATTCTTGTTTGGTTTGTTGTTCTACAAGGTCGTCGCTTTGTAGATTTTTTTTCAAAGAGAGCAGAACTTGGTTAGGATTTACAGGTTTTAAGATATAATCGGCAATTTGCGAACCTATGGCTTGTTCCATAATGTGTTCTTCTTCGCTTTTAGTTACCATTACAATTTTCATTGCTGAATTTTTTTCCTTTAGTAACGGTATGGCATCTAGCCCAGAAATACCAGGCATATTTTCGTCCAAAAGAACTAATGAAAAACTTTCTTCGTCTAATATTTCTAAGGCTTCATTAACATTATTGATGGGCGTTACCTGATAACCTTTGTTTTCTAAGAATACGATATGAGGTTTTAATAAATCTACCTCGTCATCTATCCATAATATTTTTTTAGCCATAACTATTCTTTATTTAATTTAAGTGTGCTTGTAACACTCTTCTTTAGTTTTCCAAAGATATAGCTAAACTCACTAATATCTAGCCAAAGCATTTATAAAAAAAGTTAAATTTGAGTTAAATAAAAAAGCAGGTTTTTAGCCTGCTTTTAGTTAATCTTCTAAGACTCCGAATTTGTTGTTTTTAAAGTCATCAAAAGCCTGAATAATCTCTGCTCTAGTGTTCATTACAAACGGACCATGAGCGGCTATAGGTTCATTGAGTGGTTCTCCACTAAGGATAAGCACAACAGCATCATCTAGGGCTTCTATGTTGAAATCTTCGCCACTATTTTCAAACAAAACTAAATGGTCTGTAGGAGCTTCTTCCTCTTCGTTTACAATAATGTTGCCCTCTATAACCAAAGCAACGGTGTTAAAATGAGCAGGGAAACTAAATGAAGCTCTAGCACCTTTTTTTAGTCTTGCATTCATCATATGTATTGGACTGAAGGTACTTGCGATACCTTTGTTACCATTGTATTCACCTGCAATTACTTCTACCCAACTATTTTCGCCAACAGAGACTTTAGGAAACTCTGCGTGTTGTATAGATTGGTATTTTGGAGGACTCATTTTATAGCGAGAAGGGAGATTTACCCACAGTTGCACCATTTGGAAAATGCCACCTTTTTTACTCCATTCAGTTTCGTGATATTCTTTATGGAGTACACCGCTACCAGCCGTCATCCACTGTACATCGCCTTCTTGTATAATGCCACCGCCACCTGCACTATCGTGATGCTCTACTTTACCTTGATAAGCTATGGTTACGGTTTCAAAACCACGATGAGGGTGTACGCCTACGCCTCTAGGGGTTTGGGAAGGTTCAAAATAAAACTTAGAATTGTAATCCATCATAATGAAAGGATCCATTCTTTTCATATCTAATCTAAATCCGCTAGGAATAAAATTGTGTACTCTAAAACCATCTCCTACAAAATGTGCAGGTCTAGGAGCGACGATAAGCTCTATTTTTTTAGTGTTCATTTTGAATGTTTTTTACTTAAGCAAAGATATCCTAATCCCTTACCCTTAAGCATTGACCTAGGATAATAAAAAAAGCACAAAAAAAATAAATTAAAATATTTTTGTAACATTTTTGTGATTTGGATACTTACTCTACATAAAAGCTAATGATGTCTCTGGAAACAGAATTTTTACAACAAATAGAGAAGCATAAAGGGGTTATTTTTAAAATATCCAAAATGTATATGGATAATAAAAACGACCAAGAAGATTTGTTTCAAGAGATTATTTATCAAGCGTGGAAATCGTATCTGTCTTTTCAAGGTAAGAGTTTATTTTCTACTTGGCTTTATCGGGTGGCACTTAATACCTCTATTGTTTTTTTAAGAAGTGATAAGAAAAAAATCAATACTACTGATATAGAGCTAAGTGCGATAAATAAGAAGGTAGAAAATAATGATGTTGAACAACAGCAATTAGAACTTATGTATAAAGCAATACAACAGCTAGGTGCAATAGATAAAGCACTTATATTCTATTATTTAGAAAATTACTCGGGCAAAGAGATAGCGGCTCAAATGGGAATAACAGAGGTAAATGTAAGAGTGAAACTAAATAGAGCTAAACAAAAATTGAAAACTGTGATTAACGAACTTAGAACTCAACAATAAAAAATCAAATACTATGGAACTTGATAATATAAAAGATTTGTGGCATAGAGAGAAGATATCAGACCTTCCTAATATTTCTTTGGAACAGCAAAAGGCAGTGAAAACACCTTTGGAAAAAATACGAGCGAATATGAAAATGGAGTTTTGGACTACACTTCTTGCTATGGTTCTTATAGTTCCGCTTTATTATTCTCAAATAAAAAATGCACAACAAGGGAGTTTGTTTTTGTTGTTATATATTATTTCAATACTTATAATTGTTTATTATTTTGTTAAGTTTTATTCGTTGTATAAAACTATTAGTACTCAAAATTTCCAGACCTATCACAATTTGCTTAATCTTAGGTACGAGTTGGTGCTTAATACGGAGCTTTATAAATCTTATTATATTTCGTTTGTTCCTATATTATTTTCTGTATTTCTTTTATTTTTGGATTTGAATAGTTGGAATGGAGTGATGTTTGTTGTTGTTAGCTTGTTTATGACTTCCATTATTATGTATGTCATGGGAAAGGTTTGGTTGAGAGAAGTTTATGGTAATTATGTTGTTGAAATTACAGATTTGGTGAGTGAGTTGAGCGATGAATCTGATGATTTTAAGTTCAATAGAAACTCCTTAAGCCATCAAGGGAAATATCAAATATTTCAAAAAACAAAACACTTCTTTAGAAAAATCTTTGGAAAATATGCTACTCTTGCCAACTGGATTTTTTGGTTTTTTATATTGATTGTCATAAGTGCTATCACAGGATATGTAATAGCATATTTCAGTATATTATTGGGTAAAAATCAACTATAAACTTTTAATTAAATCAATATTGATTTCTGCTGAGATTTTTCCAGCTTCGGTAACAAATGTATCAAAAGAAACCGTAGTGCCTTCTCCCGCAATATCCGAAATGGCTCTTAGAACAATAAAAGGTGTTTTCATTTGGTGGCATACTTGTGCGATAGACGCGGCTTCCATCTCAACGGCTTTGGCAGTACGGAAGTTGTCTTTAAGCCATTGGAATTTATCAGGACAGTTGATAAATGCATCACCACTAATGACTAACCCTTTGTTAGCATTGATGCCGTGTTTTTTGATGACAGTCTCGGCTTTTTCTACATAAAAAGAATCAGGTATGAAGGCTGGAGGCATTTTAGATTGTTGTCCAAGTTCGTAACCAAAGGCTGTTAAATCCACATCGTGATGGCGTACTTCTGTAGCGAGGATAATATCTTTAACTTGAACTTCTTTCAGTCCACCTGCAGTTCCTGTATTGATAATTAAATCAGGAGCAAAATGATTGATAAGTAAACAAGTCCCTATAGCCGAACTTACCTTGCCAACACCAGAAAGTAAAACAATAACTTCGTGGTTGGCAATGGTCCCAATATGAAATTGAAATGAGTGAATTTCCTTTTTTATAGGGTTTTCTAAAGCATCACATAAATGCTTTATTTCAACTTCCATGGCTCCAATAACGACTATTTTCATAGGTTCTATTTTAAATAATCAAACCGCAAAATTACGAAAACTTACCGTAAATATCATTGGATTTATGGTAGTTTTATAGGAACTTCTTCGTTTTGTTGATTTTTAACTTTAAGTTTAATTTCGTAGCCTTTTGGATAGAAAATTATAATGGGAGTATCACTTGTATAGTTGATAGTTTTGCTTTCTCCAACCACAAATTTGTTAGTAAGCTTCATATCAGGGCAAGCCATCATAGTTGAACGCATGTTACCATCAGTATCGTAGAGATAGTAAGAAATATTTGTCTCTTGGTCTTTTTTCTGTTCAATTTTTCCTAGTAATCCATACGAGTTACAATCTAATTTGTGCCACTTGCCAGGGGTCATTTCTAGAAATAACTCTTTTTCGTTAGATTTTTTCGGAAGGGTTATGCTGAGATGTTCATAGCCCTCCATTTTTTTTTGTGAGTGTGCTTATGTTTTTAGGTTCGTTCATATTATATTGCTTTTGTGAGTTGCAACCTACTAGTAATCCAATGGAAATTACTCCTGTTAGCATCGCTTTAAAAATCATGACTTTAATTTTTACTTCTTATGCTACGAAGTTACAAAAAAACGAACATGAAACTAAAACCGAAGTTTATTTTTATTTAATTGAGACCAAAGCAATTGAATATGAAACATAATATTTATAAATCTTTTTTTCTGAATTTAAGTAAACTTGATAAGAAAGGAAATATAATCCAAATCAGAAGAATAAGAACAGAAATATAAACTCCACCACCTGAACCAAAAATTGATTTAAAAATTGCTCCTGAATAGCCTAGCATTCCAGAGATATCAAGCTGTAGTTGTACAAAAATACGGGTAAGCCCTATAGGACTAAGTGAGGCTAATACAACTATTAGTTTTTCTATAGGATAATCTGAAAATTGAAACATCAAGATAAGTAACAAACTGTCATAGATGATATTAAAAAATACCCAAATGAATAGAGCTATTCCTATTCCTTTTGTTTTGTCATTAGTAGAAATAGAACTATACATGGCTAATGAGGTAAAGCTTACGCAGAGTAACATACCACCTAGTAAGACACATAATCCGTAAGTAAGTGTAGAATACAGAATAATGGGAATGCCACATCCAGCTAAAAATACTAATAGTTGAGATAGCGATAATCCTAAAAAAGTTCCCGTCCATATTACATCTCGTTTAATAGGCTGAGTAGAAAGAAGTTCTATGAATTGTGTACTGTTGTAGATGTAGATTACTGAAAACACAATACTAAATAGTGGAACTACAAAAAGTACAATATTTAGTAGATTGAGATTAGCCTTTATCTGATTGCTTTCTAATCCTAGAATGGCCCATGATATAATAAATAACATGAGCGTATACACAGCAATAACTTTGCTCTTTAAAATATCAGTTAGTATGAACTTTGCGATTTTATACATCTTGTACTTGTCTTAGTATCGTTGTTATGGCTTTTGATAGGCTATCCTCTTGTGTACTTTGCTTTATGTCCTCTACATTTTTATGAAATATCACTTTCCCTTCTGATAAAAATATGACTTCATCTACAATTTGCTCTAAATCACTGAGTAGGTGTGACGTAATGATAATTAGCTTTCCTTTTCTTTGTTCTTTTATGATTTTATGTTTAAGGATTTCAGCAGCAATAGGGTCAAGTCCCGCAGTAGGTTCATCTAAAATGATTATTGAAGGGTTAAACATAAAAGCTATTATGGCACTGACTTTCTGGATTGTACCTCCAGAAAGATTGCCCATTCTTTTATTCTCTATTTTTGTTATATCATAGGCATCTATAAGCTCTATATCTAGTTTTTTAGTTTGTGAACGATTATTTAAAATTATATCTAGAGTTTCCCTTATAGTCATATTCTCAGGGTATTTCCCTATCTGAGGCATGTAGCCAATAATTTCACGGTAATGATAGCTTTCTGAAACATCATTCCCATTAACCAATATTTGTCCAGACTCAACAGTATTTAATCCTAAAATGCTCTTAATTAGAGTGGTTTTTCCACAGCCGTTTGGACCAATAAGAGCAATAGCTCTCCCAGTTTTACATGAAAGATTAATATTGTTGAGAGCTTTAAATTTGCCGAAAGTCTTGGTAAGGTTTTTTATTTCTATCATTTAGTTATTTACTCATTAAGTATTGTTTCGTTTTATCAAAGGAGTTTCGTCTACAAAACTATCAGGTGTAAGACTTGGCATGAGTTTTTCGGAACGATTCATCAGTTCCACAAAAAAAGTTCCGAAAAGAATCATTATCATAGGGTTTTGTTCTGATATTACTGCGTAAAGACTTAGAGGGTAAAAAGGTATATCGCCTACACCATCTTTATCTATATCATAGCCCTCATACTTATCCCAATAGTTGTTTTTAAAGGTGTTAAGAAAAATGCTGCCACTGGTACTTACATCAAAAATATTTGCTATAAAATTATTATTAAATAGTTTATTTTCAATACAATTAGCGTTTATTCTTAGTCCCCAACCGTTGTCTTTAAATTCGTTGTAGTAAAAATCAATTTTGGAGGAGCCATCCATAAAAACACCTACGGAATTATTCTGAAAAGTATTGTGTTTTATTTTACTAAATGATAAATCTTTCAGTAAAAGTCCGTAGACATTTTCACCCTTATTATTCAAAAATTTATTGTAGCTCATTTCTACATTCCTACTATACATTACAGCAACCCCAGCTTCATTTTGTCTAAAAACATTAGCAGTATAAACATTGTTGTGTGAGAACATAAAATGCAGTCCGTAGCGTTTGTTTTTTAAGGATAAGTTTTTAAAAATGAAGCTGTTGTTTGTTTTTTCTAGGTAAATACCATCTTTATGTCCAGAGATGAAATTTCGTTTAATCCAAATTTCATTACTAGACCATACATGAATTCCATCTCCGATTGATTCCTGAGAAATCCCTCTATTAGTAGTAATTTTATTGTTTTCAATCAAACATCTTTCGCCTCTTTGAACCGTAATTCCAAAATAATTATTTTGAAAAATATTATTTCTGATAACAGAAAAACGACTGTCATATAACCTTACCGCTCCAATATTTC
Organism: Riemerella anatipestifer; assembly: GCF_035666175.1. Classification (NCBI taxonomy): domain Bacteria; kingdom Pseudomonadati; phylum Bacteroidota; class Flavobacteriia; order Flavobacteriales; family Weeksellaceae; genus Riemerella; species Riemerella anatipestifer. Next base: position 558,870 of record NZ_CP142016.1, on the reverse strand, counting down.
TGACTTCATCAGCTCCAGAATTTATGATTTTAAAGCCTTGAAGAGTGATGTAATCTGACCGAAAAGATACTATTTCATGTCTAAACTCACCGTCCAATACAGGGTAATTGATGCCAATTAAGGTGATTGACTTATCTAAATTTAGATTACCTTCTTTGTAATGTCCAAAATAAACCATGAGCGTGTCTCCATTATTAGCTTTTTGGAGAGCTGATTTTATGGTGCTAAACCTCTTTCCTTCTCCTACAAAATAGGTTTTAGCAAAGGATAGTAGGGTAGTTGTAAGACAAAAAAGAATTAGTAATCGTTTTAAAAGCATCATTCTGAATTTAATCAAGGCTTTTTTTGGAAGATGTTTTTTTAATTAATTACAGAAGCTTGTAATCTATGGGCTTCTTTAATAGCTTCATTCTTATTTTTAAATGTGGCTATATTACCATTCATAGGGCTTTTTACTTGTCCCCCTGTAATTTTGAATGCCTTTTCTAAAGGGAATAATTCTGAGGTTAAAAAATCGGAAACAAATAGTTTGGCGTTACCTATTTTTTGTGAATTTTCTCTTGTGTAGGCTTCCATACATACCAAATCATCAAACTTGTATATCCTGCCTTTTTCAGTAATAAGTTCGGTGGCATATCGGGAATCTTGAATTGTCATTTTACAGTGTGAACATTGGTCTTTACCTAGTTCTATGGCTTCTACATTTTTGTTGTTACATGAAAAAGAAGTGAATGTGATAAAAGCTAATAATAATGTTAAAATATAATGTTTCATAAGATTTAATTTTTAGTGTTTTTAAATTCAAAAAAAGGGTATTGTTAAATTATTATATTCAATTCATTATTTAGTTTCAAGAACAAAAGTTTTAAAGAATTTTCCAACATTGTTTTTGACTTAGAGTAACACTTTGTTTTTCTTTTAAATCTCGCCAAATAATGCCTTATTCTACTGTTATATCCCTCCACTGTAAAGGTTTCTGCTTTGGAGGTTACGTGTCTTTCACTGGGTATCAGCTCTGAATAACTTTTCCAATAATCACTACAAAAAACATTTATATTTCTGTTTTTCAATTGCTCCCAAAGTTTTAAGAAGGTTTTTGTGTCCCGTTTGTCACTAATAAAACTGATGAACCTTTTTCTAAGTCTATCAACAGCAATCCAGCTCCAACAGTAGTTTTTTTATGCTGTACATAGCTGTGAATCTCATCTAATTCCACTATTTCAATAGGAACTTCATTTTTTGGAAGCTCTACAGATTCTCCCCATTTCTTAACCCATTGATAAACTGTTCCATAGCTAATATTTAATAGCCTCCCAATGGCTCGAAAGCCTAACCCTTCTAGATACATTTCTAAAGCAAGACGCTTTTGTTCTAGTGTTTTTACATCTGATTTTTTCTCAACACTGAAAAAATAGCCACAATCTTTACATTTATATCGCTGTCGCTCTCTGGCAAAGCCTGCTTTAATCTTATTGGATGATTGACATTTGGTACATTTCATTAGGCTAAATTATAAAAAATATATCAGATTAACAATGCCAAAAAAAGAAAGTATAAGTGCAACTAATGCTACTGTTATCATTATCCAGCCTCCTGTATAAGGGTAGGAGTATGCACCAAAATTTAGGAGTTGCTTATAGCCTAAGAGAGGAGGTTGGTAGGTCATACCAGGAACTACAATGGCTGCATCTGGTTTAAGGTTATGCCCATAATCATATTCCCATAAATAAAAATCTACCATAAAGGCGATACCAAATAGTGTGAATAATATGCAGAACGAGTATAGTCCTATAATCTTTCTAAACCAAGCCACTGCAAAAGCAAAAACTGCAAAAAATACTAAAATATAGGGTAGTACTTTAAATTCCCAAAAATCCTCTTGATGAATTTCTTTCATTCCGATATAATGATTTAACCCATTAATGATTTGGTAATCGCCAGAAATTTTGTTGGCATGGAGGTACATTTCTAGACCTTCAGGGTACTGTGGGGCTTCTAAGTAAATTACCCAAATAGGGACAAAAATACTTACTATGAGCGCTACAGCACATAAAATAAGCAGCCGAACAGAAAGTATTGATAGTTTATTGTTTTTCATTGCAGCTTATTGTCTTTTATTATTATTTGTATTTGTAAAGGGCGGTAGAGGTCCGCCCTTTCTTTTTTTATTTAGTTTCAGCTTTTTTTACTGGACCTTGGGCGTTGTCTGCTTTATTGTTAAGGCTAAACAACAGAGGTGTTGAACTTCCTGCTGGTGAAACTCTTACATAGCCTTGCATTTCTTGGTGTAGAGCAGAGCAGAAGTCAGTACAGTACATAGGGAACATTCCTGCTTTTTTGGGAATCCACTTAAGCGTGCAAGTTTCTCCAGGCATAATAAGGAGTTCTGCATTTTCTGCACCTTTAATCGCAAATCCATGAGGGACATCCCAGTCTTGTTCCAGATTGGTTACATGGAAATAAACTTCATCACCAACTTTAATACCCTCAATATTATCAGGAGCAAAATGAGAACGGATGGAGGTCATGTAAACATGAACTTTATTACCATCTCTAACTACTCTAGATTCACCTTCACCTTTGGTTACATAAGGGTGTTTGTTTTTAGAAATATCATAGAATTTTACTTGTTTATCTGCGATGAGTTTTGCAGGAAGAGCTTGTGCGTAATGAGGCTCTCCAAATGTAGGGAAGTCTAGTAAAAGTTTCATCTTATCACCACTAATGTCATATAACTGTGCAGACTGAGCTAGTTCTGGACCTGTAGGTAAAAATCTATCTTTGGTAATTTTGTTATAAGCTACCAAATATTTACCGAAAGGCTTCTTAGAGTCTCCCCCTGGAATCATTAAATGTCCTATGGAATAGAATGTAGGTTGACGATCTAAAACTTTGAGAGTTTTGATATCCCATTTTACAACCTCCGAAGAAACAAAGAATGAAGTATAAGCATAACCTTTATCATCAAATTCTGTATGAAGAGGACCTAAACCAGGTTTTTGAACTTCTCCGTGTAGGGTAGATTCGTATTTTAGAATAGGAATGCCGTCATATTCTCCAGCAAACTCTTTGTTTTTGATAGCATTCAGCATTTTACTGAAGCTATGTACAGGAATCAGAGCTGCTAATTTACCCGAACCTACAATATACTCACCTGTAGGGTCTATATCACACCCATGTGGTGATTTAGGTGTTGGCATAAAGTAGCATAAATCTTTAAGTTCTTTAGCTGACAGCACCGTTACTTCTTGTTCCATTTTAGAACTACCTGTATGGGTTTCCTCATTCCATTTGTTGTGTGCGTATTGGGTTTTTACCTTTCTCCCTTTACCTGCTTTCACATATTTTTCTGCTTTTTTCCAGTCTAAAGCCATGATGAAATCTTTGTCAAATTGAGAAGCGTTAACTTCTAATAGGCTATTAGCCTGCTCTGAATTATAACAAGAGAAGAAAAACCAGCCATGAGATTTACCTTTGCCTGCATGAGATAAGTCGAAATTAACTCCAGGGGCTTCTATTTGAAAAGCCAGTTTCATTTCTCCTGTTGTTTTATCTACTTTTACAAAGGAAATTACGCCTTTAAAATTTTCTTTAAAACTATTAATGGGTACATCACCATTAGCATCATCAGTAGGTACAGAAAAACGAGTTCCAGCTACTACATACTCTGTATTTTCTGTAATAAAAGGAGATGAATGATTTCCTGCGGAGTTTGGTAGCTCTAAAACTTCTACTGTTTTAAAGCTAGAAAGGTCTACTCTTGCGATGCGAGGTGTGTTATTAGCGTTAGCAAAAATCCAACGCCCATCAACTTCTCCATTGGTTTGTGAAAGTTCAAGGTGATGCTGGTCATCCCAAGGAATAAAACCATGTGAAGTTTCTAACATGGGCTTAGTTTCTTCACTGTAACCATAGCCATTTTCGGGATTTACGGAGAATATAGGAACTACTTTTAGTAATCTCCCGCTAGGTAAACCATAGACTCCCATTTGTCCGTTAAAACCACCGCTGACAAAATTATAAAATTCGTCATGTTTACCCGGTGCCACATATACTTTTTCTGCTGCATCACCAGCTACAGCATTTTCCGTCCCTTTGGGTTTACAACTTTCTAGGGCGTAGATGCTCCCTAGAAATAGTGCCGAATAGCCTAATATTTTATTTATCTTCATAATTGTAATGTTTTATTTTGCACCATCAATTTGTCTCATATATTCCAATATATTTCTCGCATCTTGATCGCTTAAACTTTGGTTAGGCATTCTTACCATACACTGTTCTAGTTGTTTTTGTAGTTCAGGGTCTTTGTCAATCATTGGGTCTGGATTAGTAATAAAATTCATAATCCAAGGAGCGGTGCGGCGTTGGGTTACACCTTTCCAGCCTGGTCCTACTAATTTCTCATCACTTGGTTTATGACAAGAAATACACTTGACTTCTGCAAGTTTTTCACCTTCGGAAGCCATGGTTGCATCAAATTTGGTTACATCTACATTACTAGTATTAAATTTGCCTAGCCCTACTTGAGGGTCATAGCTTCCTTCTGTAGAAGGTGTTTCGTTACTTTGAGCTGTTTCTGTAGAGGTTACAGATACACTATCTTCAGGCTTATTGTTTCCGCCGCATGATAAAGCGGACAAAACTGCCCCACTCATTAAAAATAATTTAAGCTTTTTCATTTTACAAATAGGTATTAATGTTTCTCTGACAAAGGTACCTTTATAGTAGGGCTGTAGCTTATGATTCGAATCATAAAATATTGGGTTTAATTTATTGACATTTGTATGATAATTTTATAAAAATCTTTTTATTATGAAAAAAATATTGGTTTATACACTAGGTATTATAGCTATCATTGGGTGTAATCAAAAAGATGAACAGAAAGAAAATAGTCTAGCTAAAGAAAGTAATATTATGCTTGAAGAACCAGCTCCTAAAGAAAATACAAATTTACCTAACAAAGACGAAGGATTGGTACTTATAGAAGGAGCGGATTGTTTAGGATGTCATAAAGTGGACACCAAATTGGTAGGGCCTTCCTATCAGGATATAGCAAATAAATACACTGATGCAGATATTGATATGCTTGCAAAAAAAATAGTTGAAGGAGGGAAGGGGAATTGGGGAGAGGTTCCAATGACTCCACACTCTGGTATGAGTGAAGAAAATGCAAAAAAAATGGTAAAATATATCCTGAGTCTAAAACCATAGTTTTATGAAAATAGTATACCTGTTTTTTGCCTGTGTAGTAGCAGGAGTATTCATAGAGTGTAATGACAAAGGAACTACAACAACACCATCTCCAAATCTTACGGCAGAACAAAGTCTTGTACAGCCCCAAAAGACCTATAAGGGTACAGATGGTACCTCTATTACCATAGTTTACTTTGCAAAAGGTGATGAGGTAGCGGTAAACTTAGAAAAAGATGGTGTAAAATATGAACTTAATGCCAAAGGAACTAATCACGAGGGTAATCCGATTTTTGAGGGAAATCTTATCTCATGGGAGATTCTTCAAGATGGACACTCGGGGAAGCTAACACATGAGGGAGAAAATTTTATTGTTTATAAAGAGGAATTTCATTCCTCTTTATTTTTTATTTTCAATCCGATAAAAATGAGTGTAATAGCTAATATAAGAGCAACAGAAATCCACCATAACATTACAGGAGACCAACGCCAATACATATTGACCAAGGATAATAACCCAATTTGAGCAAGTACTAACTCGTTCAATATGATAGATACTAAATATAAAATTAACCCTGTTTTGACTATTTTAGATTGATAAAAGCCATATTTTACAATGATTTGAAGTAACAAGAAACTACTAATGCAAACCAATAGTACCAAATGAAGATAAGCGATGACTATCATTCTGAATCCAAAAACCCATTGGCTTATTTCTGGAATAATTGAAATCTGTTGTAATAGTACTTTAATAAGATAAGATATAATAACAACACTAAAAATTATCTTTTCTAATAAAGTATATTTCTTTATAAAAACTCTAAAGTGCTTTTTTATTAGGTGAGCTAACCCATATATTGCTAAAAGTTGAATGATATTTCCGAGTAGTGATATTCCTAAAAGCCACTTAGAGTTGTCAATCCAGCTGATAGATAAGGTATAAGAGCATAATGTAGATAAGGCAAATGCTCCAAAAATAAGATTGTGTTTATATAAATCTTTTTGTTGTAAAGGTAAAGAGCTGAGAATAATGCCTATGCATGATAGTACAAAAAAACCATTGTACTGAAAATGTAGGTAAAATAATGTGGAAGCCCAATATAAGGATTGATGAATAATTCCAAAGGCTTTCATATAAGCTAAACTAAAAACGCCAAAGGAAGAAAATCCAGCAAAAAATAAACCTCCTAGAAACCAAACTTTAAAAGGATGTTGTATATGTTTATAGTCCTTTATCCATAAAAATAACATTCCAAAACTTAGAAATAAAGCCATTGCAGACCAAAATATAGAACCCCAATAATAACCTCCGTACAAAAAGGAAAATAGCATGCCGTATGATGCTACAAAATTTAGAATAATAAAGGTTTTGTATGTATGCAACTGCTTGGTTGATAATGTTTCTCTTGTAGAGTATATCATGAGCAAGTATATTACTGAACTTACCCAGCCATAGAAAGCAAAATGTGAGTGAGCTTCCTGAAGATGCTTTTGATTGAAAAAGGGCATAGACCAAACAATCTTATACCTCATTATAGCACCTAAAATCGCTACTAAAAGAAAGTTGAATAGTCCTAATTTTACCAAAAAATTATCTGATATTTTATTCATGTACAGTCTTTTTAATAGTGAACCTTTCCCTTCAATATTTTTAATAGTCCTTTTTTTTCCATTTTTTTAATGGTTCTTATTACTGTTTCTACTGTTAGTCCTAGCATCTGTGCCATTTCGTTTCTTGTTAATTTTATAAGCATTTCTTCCTTTTTTGCCTTTTTTATAATTATTTAAAAGATTCAGGATTTTTTCTTCAGGATTTTGAAAAATAATATTTTTTAGAGCATCACTTCTACCCAATGCTTTCGCGGCTATAGTTTTCATAAAATCTATATTCCAATCAAGATGTGAAGAGAGAAATTCCATGAATTTAGCTCTTTCAATTTTGATAACTAGAGCCTCTTCTGAAGTCACCTTTACTGTTCCTGGGAAAGGTTTTTCTAGTAATGTAGCAGGCTCACCAAAAAAAGTATGTTCTCTTACCTTATGTTGTAAAAACTCTTTTCCATCTTCAGTAAAATGATACACACACAAATCCCCTTGCTCTAGATAATAAAAAAAACGAGATATCATTCCTTCTTCTACTATGATGTCATCTTTATGATACCGTTTTTTAACAGCATTTGTTTTTTCTATGAAATAGTTGTCTACTTCTAGACTCATGTTTTTGTGTTTTTACGGATTAAATTGTTTCACGATATCCTTTATTTGTGTGATTAAAAGAAATTGTGATTTTTTTCAAAGGAAGTGTACTTGAAAATACACTTCCTGTTGATATAGAGTGTGTTATTTAGAAATATGATTAGTTTGAAAGTTCACTTTCTAATTTTATTGCGTTAGGGAAAAGAATATTGTTTTCTATATGAATATGACGATGCAAATCATTCTCAAACTCTTCAAGCATAGCATAGGTAACTTTGTATGTGCTACAAGCGTCTGCAGGTGGTGTATAATCAGATGTTAGTGTAGCAATTTTTCTAAAACGCTCGCCTTCTGTATCGTGTTCGTGCTTCATCATATTAACTGGATTTTCTACTGCTCCAAAAGGGGCTGCCACAAAAGGTTTTCCTGATATTTTGGTATTTACCATGACTCTTATGAAAGGGAAGAGAATGAGTTCTTCTTTTTTTAAATGAGCTGATAAATCTTGAGCTGACTTATTAAACAATGTTTTTATCTCAAGAAGTTCAGGGTGTCTTTGTCCGTGAACTTTACAAAGCTTTTCTAAAAAGGCTTGTAGGATAGGGATTTTTTCTTCCACATAGCGGTGATGAGTTTTTTCTACATAATCTACTAGAAGATCTAGTGGGAAAGATTTGAAATCTATCTCAGCAATCTCTGTAGAAGGTATCTGTGCCAAATCATCGTAAACCTTTTGTGGGTTTATATTTTTTTTCTCACATGCTTCAGCAATGGTGCGGTCTCCTTTACAGCAGAAGTCTATTTTATATTTTTTAAATACAGTAGCCGTTCTGAAGTCGTCTGCTACTATTTCACCGATTAGTTTGGTTTGTAAATTCATAAGATTCATTTTTTATTAAAAAGTTATTGATTATTTAATATTTTTATTGAGTTTTTATTTCGGATAATTTTATCGTTTTTTAGATTAAATTTTTTTAAACCTCTAATAATTTTGATTTTTTGTTTTTTACATCTATAGCCATTTCGAAAAGTGTGGTTGTATCTAGCATTTTGCAAAGTTCATTTCTTACACTCACATATTTAAAATGGAGTGGGCATGGGTTACTCTCATCACATGAAGAAAATCCTAGGCTACATGAAGAAAGTATAGAGTGGCCATCTATTGCGATTACAATATCTTTTATTTTAATATTCTTAGCTCTTTGTTCTTCAATTTCAAAGCCACCGTATGGTCCTTTTATAGAATTCACGATGTTATGTTTGGTAAGAGCACTAAGTATTTTTGCTGTAAACGCTTCAGGTGTGCCTACCTTTTTGGCTACGTCTGCTACCTTTACCTTACGATTTTGCATAGACTCTATAGTGATATAAGCACAAGCTCTTATTCCGTATTCACAGGCTTTGGAGAACATTATATTTTAAATTTTATGCAAATGTAATAAAAATTCTATTTAAGACAAATTTATCTTAAATGAATTTATTTGAAGATTAGCAATTATTATAAAACCGCCTCACATAAAGCTAGTAAAGCTCTTAAAGGGTTAAGAGTGTAGTATTTTTAAACATTGTGGCGTTTTGTATGACTAGTATTTATTCTTATTTTTGTGTTCATTTTTTACCTAAACTAGAGCTATTGTCGTCAGTTATTTTTGAATATAAAACCATTAGTAAGCCTATAGAAAATATCCTTTTGAAAGAAAAAGGAAGTAAATTCTTAGGCTATGCTTATCCTGTAAATAATGAGGAAGAACTAAAAGCGTGTTTGGATAAAATAAAAGAAGAGCACCCTAAAGCAACACACCATTGCTATGCCTTTAGGCTAGGGCTTAATGGAGAAAATTATAGAGCAAATGATGACGGAGAGCCTTCTGGTAGTGCGGGTTTACCTATTTATAATCAACTTTTAGCTAATGAGCTTACTCAAATCTTACTAATTGTGGTAAGGTATTATGGAGGTACTAAATTGGGTGTAGGTGGCTTGGTAAAGACTTACAAAGAATCGGCTAAGATGACGCTAGACGAAGCAGAGATTGTTACCAAAGAACTTGAAACACAAATAAGAATAGAGTTTCCCTTCAGTCTTCAAAATGTGATTTTTACTTTGTTAAATAAAAATGAGGCTCAAATAAAAGAATTTAATGCTGATGAAAATTGCAGTATTGTTGCTTCAATAAAAAAGGCGAAGGAAGATTCTCTAGTAGAGCAATTTTCCGAAATTCATCAAGCCAAAATAAAGGTGTTAGATCAAGCTAAGGCTTTAGATGGCGTATTTTCCCTTGGTCTGTGATGAGGTAAGCGGTATATTTTGGGTATTTTTTAATGAGTTTTTTACCATTCTCAGCTCCTAGAATCATTAGAGAAGTACTTAGCAGATTACAGATTTCTGCATTTTCGCCCACTACTGTAACACTAATAGTTCCTGTAGAAGGATAGCCGGTAAGTGGATTTATGATATGGCTGTATCTTTTATCATTAAATAAAACATATTTTTCATAATCTCCAGATGTGGTTATGGCTTCGTTATAGAGTTTTAAAACTTTTATGGGCAGGTGTTTTTGGTAAGGGTTATGTATGCCGATACGCCAAGATTTGGAGTTTTTGTTTCCCCATGTGGTAATGTCTCCAGAAGCATTGATGAGCACTGATAAAGCTCCTTTTTCTATCATTTTTTCTTTAGCTTTATCTGCTGCATAAGCTTTTCCTATAGAGCCAAAGCTTATCTTCATACCTTCTTTTTCTAGAAAAACACTCTGGTCTTTAGCGTTGAGGATGAGATGCTGATAACCTATATTTCTAGTAGCTTTTTGGATATCTTCAAACGAAGGGAGCGAGGTCATACTACCATCAAATCGCCAAATTTTATCCATAGAAGCATAGGTAATATCAAAAATACCACCCGTTATTTCGGCGTAATTTTTAGCTCTTTGTGTAATGTCAAAAACCTCCTTGGGAACGATGATAGGTTGTTTCCCCGCGTTTTGGTTGATTTGGGATATGGGAGTGTTAGGTAACCAATCGGAGAGGAGATGTTCTATTCTGCTGATTTCTTCAGCGGCTTCTTGGGCTAGAGTGTGTGCGGTAATACTGTCTTTCCCTACTATTTTTATTTGGAAACTACACCCCATTAGCACGGTGTCTTTAACAGCTAGATGTTGCGAGAAAAAAGTTGAAAATAATAAACTGAATAGTATGAGGAAACTTTTATTAAGGATAGATTTAGTAAACATCGGATAAGATTTGATGGTTATTTTTAAAATAGGTGTAATTAGGCGTATAGTATTTTTCAGAATAGTTGTTGATAGCGGTTTCTATATCTGATAGAAGTTCTACAGAACCACATACCATCATAATGCCACCATCTTCTAGTGAGGCTATAATCTGTGCCAAATCATCTATTATATATTTAGTAATTCTATTGCCATTAGTATCTCTAGAAAATGCTAACTGATAGCTAGTCAGTTGATTGTTTTTGATGTAAAGGTTTAAGTCTTTTTCCATTTCAGAAATAATGGAGGTACGATGTCTAAATCCACCGTAGAGATAGATTTTCGTTAAAGAAGTATTTTCGGCTATCATACCCAAAAATGGAGCTATACCAGTACCGTTGGATATTAGATGAACCGATTTTGTTTTTTTAGGAAAATGGAAATGTTTGTTTTGGATAGGTGTTGCTTTAAGTTTATCACCTATGGTTAAATTATAGAGGAAATTAGACCCCAATCCGTTAGGGATAAGTTTTACCCATAGAGTTATAGAATTATTTTGTTTAGCGACAGAGTAGAGCCTGGGTTGGTTTTCCGTAGGTGTTATTTCTAGCAAATCTCCAGATTGGAGTGGCGTTTTAACAAGAGGTTTAAGGGTTATTTTAAATAATTGGTTATGTGTACACACTTCGGTTTTGTCTAACACTTTAAGTTTTATCTTTTTTTTGAGTTTTAATCTGTAAAAAGATTCCGAAGTATTGAGTTGATATTCTGGGAAATATTCATTCCAATACTGTACCCATTCTAGAAATGCTGTTGGTGATTTTTGATTTACTTTTACTAACGGCAAAGCGTTTTCAAAGGTTTCTTTTTCTTCCAAAATAGAGGCGATGTGAGTAGCATAAGCATTGTATTTAGGATAGTTTATAGAGCCAAATCCCACGATACTGTATTTCATTTTGTGAGGTTGTATAATGGTATTTAGCTTTTTTTCAAAATGTATCGCACTAGAAGGAGCTTCTCCATCACCATAGGTGGAGGCGAAACATAGTAAAAAACGCCCTTTAGGATAGGTGGTGTAGTGGTTCATTTCGGTAAGGTAGGAGCGGAGACCTAGGTCTAAAAATTGCTGATGAATTTTATTGGCAAACTCTAGAGTAGTGCCACCATCGGTGCCTACTAGAATGATGTATTGTGCTTGATTGGCTTGGAACGGATTTTTAATTTTCTTCTTTTTCCTTTTCCACCAAAGTAAGATGCCAGAAAATATAAAGAGTGGAATGCTAAGGCTGCTGAAAAATAAAACTATTGCCCATATAAAATGGATTTTGCCTGTGTGGATAGCCTTATTAAGTCCTTCAAAATTTTGTAGTGCGGTTTGGTTTTGTTTTGATATAATTTCTCCTGTAAATTGATTGATAGTGAAAGTAGCTTCTTTGGTGGTAAGTTCGTAATATTCTTCCTCATCTTCAAAAAGTGGAAAACTCAATTTTTTAACCTCTATGAGAGGGGTGTTTTTAAAGATTTCAAATTCTGATGGAGAAGAGGTGTTTTTTGATTTGGTTTTGAAAGTTTCTATTGGAGCAGGCGTAGAGCGTAGTACCTCAAATCTAAAGAGGAACAGGATACTCCCCGTAAATGCGATGATGAATAGGGGAATACCTAGCCATTTTCCACCTATAAAGTGTATGAAATCTACTTTGGTATTTGTTTTAGCATTGTATAGTAAGCGGTTGCCTTGTCTTCTGTAAAGCAATATCCCACCAGACAAAATAGACAGTAAAAATAGGCAGGAGGTAGCTCCTATGATGCCTCTGCCTAGTTCGTGTAAGAATAAAGAACGGTGTAGGGTGTTCGCCCAGCTGACCCATTGATGACTTTTTCTAGGTGGTGCTATAAGTTTGCCATTAGATGGGTTGGTAATGCTTACAACGGTGTTGAGGTCTTGGTTAAATCCCTCTACAATAAGTACTTGTTGTTCTACTTTTAGTTCTTGTATTTCAGAAAAAGAAGGTTTAATGTTTTTAATGGCATCAGAAATGGAAATGTGAGCAGGGAATTGGTGTGCTTTATATTCAGATTTTTTTACCATTTCGTCTAATGCCAAAATGCCTCCTGTAACGGAGGCTATAATGAGTAAAGTAGAAATAGAACAAGCTAACCCCAAGTGTAAATAACGCCAAATAGCCGTCTTCATCTAAATTAAATTTTATTAAGTTTAATAAATCTTATGTAGCCCTTACCTTCATATTTTTGACTGATTTCTGCATCTGTAAGTGGAATTTCTACATCTTTTATATGGTAGTCTTGGTCTTCCACGGCAGATTCAAATCTTATTTTAAAGCCTTTGTTCATCCATTGGGAGTCTATTTCAAAAACTTTGGCAGCTCTGTTTCCAGGAGATACAGAAGCTCCTGTGATGGCATCTAGTTTTTCTTTTTTAACTTTTTGGAACTTATGCCACTCTTTAAGTGTATTGTACCATTCGGCATCATCGCCCATTACGGCTAGTGTTTTTACATAAACACCTTTAGCATTGACTAGAGATGCTACAATGTAGGCACCTTCTCCTTTGTAATTTTTGAGCTGGAGCATACATTTATAATTTGTTTTTTGAGCTAAAGCTAATGTGCTTACCAGTGTAAAAGCTAAGATTAAACTATTTTTTAATGATAATTTCATTCTTTAATTTATTTTAAAAATTCTAATTCTGATTTATTTTTCCCTAAGATTTCGTTCTCTATGGCTAGGTCATAAGCGGTTTCGTCTAATGATGTTTTTAAGGATTTATCGCTTCCGTTTTCTAGCAATAGTTTTATCATTTCTAAATCTTTGCTTATCATTGCAGAGAGGTGTAATGCGGTTAAGCCTTCGTTGTTTTTAGCGTTGATGTCTTTAATGTAAGGTTTCATTACAGCTAATAATTTAGGCTCTTGTTTTTGGACTACCAAATGAGCTAATGTATTTCCGTCTTCTTGAGGCTTAGTTAAATCAACCCCTTTGTCTGTAAGTATTTTTATTTTTGAAATGATGCTTTCTAACGCATTTTTATCTCGTTTATTGTAAGATTCTACAAGATAAAGTCCTAGATGGTTTCCTTTTTGGTCTGTTGTATTGATGTCTGCTCCCTTCTTGATAAGGGTTTCTACAAGTTCTGGACTGGCATACTGTACACCAAAACCTAGAGCAGAAATACCTTTCTTGTTGGTAGCATTTATTTTACCCACTCCTTTGGAAAGCATAAGTTGAACTAAATCAGTTTTATTCCTTTGGAAAGCCTTCATTAGAGGAGTGTCTCCTTCTTGGTTGGCTTGTTCATAAGAAGTACCTTGTTCTATAAAAAATTGTACCATATCATCATTGATTCCTCTACCCGAAAGTGCATAATGTAGAGCATTATTACCTTCGGCATCTGTTGTGTTGATAGATATTTTAAGGTCATTGATGAGGAAATTGAAGAAAGGAGCAACTTCTTGCCATTTTTTACTTCCTCTTGCTGCGAATAATAAGGCTTCGGAGCTAGGTTTAATACCTTTTTCGATAAGTTTTTTTAGTAAGTTAAGATTTTGTCCTTTGGAAGCATAATCGGCAATGTTTCTGCCGAGATTATCTTTAACCTCTAGAGGAACACCTTTGCTTAGAAAATAGTTTGTAATGGTTAAGTTTTCATCATCGTTAGAAATAGCATAATGGAAAATTTCGGCTCCGTCTTTATACTTTTGTCTGATGTTAACTCCGTGGTTTAAAAAGAGGTCGTAAATTTTGGTGTCTTTAAGTCCGCCCAATGTAGCATAGGCTAAAGGTGTATTACCTCTACTATCGGTATGCTGTACAGAAGCTCCTTTTTTCAAAAGCCATTCGGTAAGTTCTGCATTGCCTTTAAACGCTGCCCAATGAAGGTAAGTTCTACTGTCGTGAGTGCTTTTCGTGATGCCATTTCCTTCAAGGTCTATAAGGTATTTTATAACTTCTATAGGAGCGTTTTGAAGAATGGCAAGAGTGGTAGCATCAAAGTTGGCAGGATTGGCTTCGGCAGGGTTATTTCCTTTTTTTATTTCGGTTTTTACGGTTTCTAGTTGGGGTTTGTTTTCCCAGAAGTTTCTTTCTAGAAGAGTGTTTTGTGCGATAGCATTAGAGAAGATAAGTCCTAGTCCTAATGCTAAAAATTTTTTTATTTTCATTTTTTTAATGATTTAATGATTGATAAGCGAAAAAATCAGGAGTAGAGAATAAATAGCTCTAACTCCCGATTTTATATTCAAAGCAAGTAAGTTAGAAAGCTCCTATGAAGTGATTTCCAGTTTTGTTAATCAGTTTAGCTCCTTTGGTTACGCTTCCAGTTTTGCTGTTGAGTATGTAGATGTTACCATCTTTACCTACAGGTGCAAAGGTAATAAATACTTCGTCGCCATCTACTACCATACCTTGGTATTGGAAGAAGTATAAATCTGCATCGTAAGGTAAATCTACTTTAGAGGCGGTTCTAGCCTTTAAATCTACTCTAGCTAAGAAGCTTTGTTTTAAATTGGTAGTGGCAGAGGTAGGTGCATCTATATGAGTGTACATAACATAAGCAATGCCATTACCAGCATATCTCCAACATTCTATATAAGAGCCTTTAACTCCCAAAGCAGCGTCTAGACTGAATACATAAGAATTATCGTATTCGTTGTCCGAATTAATTTTTAGGATATGAGAGCCTTTAGAATCTCTTTGTGTCGCTTGGTAGATGTTGCCATCTTCTCCTAGGAAGCTATTGAAACTTCTGTAGCCACTAGTATCCCCAAAGCCTACTGTAGAGGTAATCACTTTAGGATTTTTAAGCGAAGGGTAATCTACAATAACCGATTTAGAGCCTAATCTTTCAAAAGTACTTTGGTTGGTTCCTGTAGCGGGGTTAGTTTTTCTTAACCAAGTACCTATAATAAGTTTGTTTTTAGCTTTGTTTAGAGTAGGAGCATCTAGTCTAAAGATATGATGCCCTAGCTTTTCTTCTTCTGCACTGAGTGGTATCTCAAAAGAAGTATTATTAGTGATGAGAGATTCTTGTAGGTCTAGCGATACAATACTAGCGATACCTCTAGTGTATTGGTACACATTGTTTTCTCCTGTTTTCACAACTGGGGTTTGTACATTTACGGCTACCCCTGTTTTGTCTCCATCAAATAATTTTACCCATCTAGGAGAGGTAGTTGCATATTGAGAGATATTAACTTTAGCACCAAATTCCTCAAATACATTACCTCCTTTTACTCTGTATCTAGAGTATTCGCCACCGTTAGCTCCAGCATAGGCGATATTAAACATAACTGTGCCGTCTTCTGAAGATTGTAATCTTGCAGTTCTTTCAGACCTTACTAAGAAACCATTTTCAAAAATGTTGAAACTCTTATTGGGGTCTTTAGCGTCTTGTTTAGAAATAGAGTAGAGGATGGTACCACCGTTGCCGTCTCCTACATTTTGTCCCATAATGGCTCCTGCTACGGTAATCATTCTTTCGGAGGTAGGAGTCTCAGAGGTTGTTGTGGCAGTCTCGTCTCTATTACAACTAGTAAGTCCTAATGCTAATCCTAGAACTAATGCAGGCTTAGCTAAATTTAAAATTTGTCTTTTCATTTTTTTAAATTATAGATTATTAAATTGATAATTGATTTTCATAAAAAATGCTCTTCCAGGCTTTTGTACTGCAAAATTGTCAAACGCTTGTCTGTTGAATAAATTTCTTACATCTAGGCTAACTACCCATTGTTTATTTGGAAAGAAATAGCTCATACCAATGTCGTGTAAGTATTGTCTTGGGGTTTTAAAATTTTCGTAGCCTACGATATTTTTACTAATAACCCAAATATTATAAAAGCTATCCACGAATTGGAAATTATAGTGCATTTTAAGTTGTGATTTTTTTTGGAGAAAATCATTTAGACTATAGTTAATAAAGGCATTAGCCGTCATATATGGTTCTCTAGGAAGTTGTTTTCCATAGAGGGCTAGTATATTACCATTGTTATCATATTTATTATTGTATCTTGCATCAAATCTGGAGAAATTACCACCGATATTGAGGTGTTTTTTATAAAAATAGTTAAGCTCTATATCTACACCTTTAGAAATTGTTTTGCCTAAGTTTTCAAAAGGCTCTACCTGTATAGCATCTGTAATATTGGTGGCCATTCGTCTTACGATTTTGTCTCTGGTATCTCTTATGAAAAAGTTAGAAGATAACGATAGACTATGATGATTGAGTTGATAAGGACCTATTTTGAAACCAATGTTATAGTTATGGCTCTTTTCGGGTCTAATGTTAAAATTAGGGATAATATTTTCTCCAGCTTCACCAAATACTTCGTTTTCGTTAGGCAGTCTTACCGCCTTTTCTGCGGAGGCTAAAACAACGATGGCAGGCTTTATAAGATAAGAGAGGGTACCTCCAAAGCTATGTTCTCTAACGGTACTATTATTGATTTCGGTATATCTAATGATTTGGTTGTTAGCTATATTAGCTCTGTTGTCTATTCGTTCTATATCTTGTTGGAAAAGTTTTCCGTAAATATTAGTTTTTAATTTATTTCTGAAAGCGTTGGTTTCATACGATAACGAGCTGATATTTTTTACTAAGTTTCTTTTAGGAGTAAACTCTCGCTCTAGGGGAGTTAGTATTTCATCATCTTCCTCTCTTTTTATAGACTGGAATAGATGGCTAAATACAAAACGGTGATGGCGATTGATACTATAACTAACATTAGCTCTGGAAGAATAGATGGCACTAGTGATGTTGAGCATCGTCCTTTTGCCTTGCTGTGCTCCTGTGGTAGAAAGTATAGGTTGACCTTGGTTTCTATCTAACAGAACTTCTCCTAGCCAATTGTATCTATGTCTTACGGTGTCGTTAGTTAGCCGCTCTCTGTGGCTGTATATACCTTGTATATTAACATCAAGCTCTTTTAATAAGAAAACCCGTTGTGCATTATGAAATGAAAAAAACAAGAGTTGTTTATTAGACTGAAAATCAGTATATTGTTTTTGCTATAAAACGGTATAAATGAACAACTTAGAGCAAATATATGAAAGAATTTTGGAAGTTTTAGGACTTTTTTCAGAAAATCAACTGATTAGTTATCAGAGAAGAACACCTAAAATGAGCGATTTAGAAGTCATAAGTCTTAATATTACTGCTGAATACTTGAGTATTGATAGCGAATTACAGTTATTTAGAAAATTGCCAAACTCTCTGATAAACAAAATTGAAAGAAGTGTTTACAATAAGCGAAAACGAAGACTATCCCTACAAACAGAGCAAATTAGACAGCGTATTTCGATGGAGTTCAATGAGTTTGAAGATATTTTTATCGTTGATAGCATGCCAATGAAAGTTTGTGAAAACGCTCGTTCTACTCGTTCAAAAATTTGTAAAGAGCAATCCTATTCTTCACCAACATATGGTTATTGTGCTTCACAGAAATTATATTTCTATGGCTATAAACTACACGCAGTATGTTCTTTAAATGGTGTGATTAAGAATTTTGATATAAGCCCTGCATCCGTTCACGACATCCACTATTTAAAAGATATTGGTGAGCAAATGCGAAACTGTACTTTAATTGGAGATAGAGGCTATTTATCAGCAAAAGTTCAAATAGATTTATTTAACTATGCTAATATTAAATTAGATACACCAATGAGAAGTAATCAGAAAGATTATATTCCTCAATTTTCATTGTACAAGAAAAAGCGAAAACGAATTGAGACATTTTTCTCTCAACTTTGCGACCAATTTATGATTAAAAGAAACAATGCTAAAACTTTTGAAGGCTTTAAAACAAGGATAATCAGTAAAATAACCGCCGCAACGGTTATTCAATATATCAATAAATTTATCTTCCAAAGAAAATTAAATCATCTAAAAATCAGTATTATTTAAAATGCACAACGAGTATAAGAAATTCTTTTTACGATAATCCAAAGTAAATACATCAGCATCTGAAGTCACAGACCTACCTTTATAAGGCACCGTCATATAAACACCGTGTTGTATCTCTTTGTAAGAGTTAGTTTTATTATAACTAAGCATAAGTTCATCAGCCCATTTTACATTAGAAAATCCTATAGAAGTCAATATTCCTCCAGCAGAAAAAGCATCATTAAATCTTCTAGCTACAACAGGCTCCATTCTTCCGTTAGGGAGTGTAATTTTTATAAAATCTCCCCATACTTTATAATCGTTGTCAGAATAGTTGTAGAATCCATTGAATTTTGTAGTGAAGCCAGATTTAGAGGCTCTATAAGTACCATTCATCTGAGTTTGTATGGTATTGAATGACCCATAAGATACAGAAGCATTGAACTGATTTTTAATGTCGTTTTTCAATATGATATTGATGACACCACCCAAGGCATCATCAGCGATACTTCCTGGCACAACACCCTTATAAACCTCCACTCTTTCTATCATTGCAGTAGGGATACTATTGAGGTCAAAAGATGCTCCGTAGGTAGATGCAGGTACTCCGTTAATCATTATTTTAATGGCGTTACCAGACATTCCGTTAATATTTAGGTTGATATCAGAGCCCAATCCACCGTTTTGCCTTACCCTTACTCCTACACTTTTATCCAGTAGTTCTACAGTTTGTACATTTCTTAGCGCTATTTCTTTGGTTTCTATCACGTTTACAGCAAACCCTTTCTTTTCTATTTCGGATTTTACAGATTTTAGTTTGGTAAATCTAACTTCTTTAATATCTCTATGTCGGGTACTATCTCTCAAATGTATTTTGTGGTTTTGAGAGATTCCTAAAAAGGGAATGAGTACTAGATATAATGCTAATTTCTTCATAGCTGAATAAATTCTTCGCAAAAGTAAATTTAATTTAGAATTAGTACAAATAAAATCTATGATTTATGTCATAAATTTTATATTAGTAGAGCTAAAGTGTTGGTTTTTAAGATTAGTAATGTTGTATGAAGGCATTTTTTGAAGCTAAGATGGTTTAGCATAAATTTTGCTGAAGCTGGGAGATATACTACTTAAAAGAACAAAATGAAATTATATATTATCAGTGGGTTGGGAGCCGATTTTAAGATTTTAGAAAATATCAAATTTCCAGATACTGTGGAGCCTATCTTCATTCCGTGGCTTATTCCTGAAAATAATGAGAGTTTTGAGCATTATGTCTGCAGAATGGCAGAAAAGATTGATTTTTCTGAACCATTTGCACTCCTAGGATATTCGTTTGGAGGTTTTGTAGTGCAAGAAATCAACAAAAAAATAAAACCTGCAGAAAAGGTGGTGTTGTTAGCCTCTATAAAATCGGACTCCGAGATGCCAAAATTGGGTTATTTTTTCAAAAAAATGAGGCTTATAAAACTTTTGCCTATTTCTTTTTTCTCAGAAAAATCAGTTTTTGTGTATAGTTTTATAAGAAAATTTATAGAAGCCGATAGCCCAAGGGTAGATAAATATTTTAGAGTGAGAGACCCATATTATCTCAAATGGAGTTTGGACAAGATTGTAAACTGGGAGTTTGAAAAAACAGAAAATATTGTCCAAATTATGGGAGATAAAGATATCGCGTTCCCAATACAAAATTCTCAACCAGACTATATTATAAAGAATGCAACGCACCTTTTTCCTGCTACCAAAGCGAAGGAAGTATCGGAAATTTTAAGAAAAATTTTTTAAGCCTACCTTAATACTTTATATTTGTTGCACTAAAATTTATAATGCCGATGCAATCAATAAGTGTTTTTGAAATCATTAAAGTAGGGATAGGACCTTCTAGCTCCCACACGATGGGACCATGGAACGCTGCAGAATTATTCTTAGATTTGATAAGAAGACATCGTTCCATACAAGAGGTAGATGAGGTTTTTGTGGAATTTTTCGGTTCTTTAGCTAAAACAGGGGTAGGACACGGAACTGATATCGCTGGAATGCTAGGACTTTGCGGAGAGAATTTTAAAACTATAGATACTACCAAAATAGACGAGAAAATAGATGCTATTAAGACTTCTCAAAAATTAAACTTAGGGGGAGAGAAAGAATTACCTTTTGTATATGGTAAACATCTCGTTCTTAATATGAAAGAAAATTTGGACTTTCATCCTAACGGAATGATTTTTAAGGCTGTTTTTAATGATGGGGAAGAAATAATCCAAGATTATTACTCTGTAGGTGGTGGTTTCGTGGCGACCAAAGAGGAAAATACTTTGGAGCAAAGCTGTATCAGAACTTTGTATCCTTGTCATAAAGCGAAAGACATTATCCATTATTGTGAAAAACTGAACCTAAAAAGAATTTCGGATTTAGTTAAAATCAATGAAGAGGCGTGGCGTACTCAAGAAGAAACAGTAGCAGAAGCCTTGTATATATGGCAACAGATTAAAGAATGTGTTTATAAAGGCGTTAATAAGGAGGGTGTTCTTCCAGGTGGACTTAATGTTTCCCGAAGAGCAGCTAAGCTCAACCAGAAACTTTTAGGCGAAAACGCTCAATATCATAATATAGATGAATGGTTTAATCTCGTGGTAAATTCTGAGAGGAGTTTTAATACCATCAATAAATGGGTGTCTTGCTTTGCTTTGGCGGTAAATGAAGAAAATGCCAGCTTTGGAAGAATTATCACGGCACCTACTAATGGAGCGAGTGGCGTTATTCCTGCGGTGCTTATGTATGCACAAACTTTTACGGAGTTCAATTCGGAGGAAGATGTGATTCGTTTCTTGTTGGTGGCAGGCGAGGTAGGTACTTTGTTTAAGAAAAACGCAACCATTTCGGCAGCGGCAGGTGGTTGTCAGGCAGAGATAGGCGTATCGTCTGCGATGGCAGCAGCAGGTCTTGCGGAAATATCAGGTGGGACGCCAGAGCAAGTATTGATGGCTGCGGAGATTGCTATGGAGCATCACTTAGGCTTAACTTGCGACCCTATTAAAGGTTTGGTTCAAATTCCGTGTATTGAAAGAAACTCTATGGGAGCGATGAAGGCGATTACAGCAGCAAATCTTGCTTTAGAGAGCGACCCTAAAGCGGCAAAGGTAAGCCTAGACGATGTTATAAAATCTATGTGGGAAACAGCTCAAGATATGAATGCTAAATATAAAGAAACATCGGAAGGAGGTCTTGCTATCGCGGTAAATGTAGCGGAATGCTAATAAAAAATACCTTTTGAAATTAGATTGAAACTCTGGCTTTTAGCTGGAGTTTTTTTGTGGGTTAGAAAAAAATTAATAAAAAACACTACTTTGTATTGCATAATAGTAAATTTATTTTATATCTTTGTACTGTTGAAATAGTTTAATAGAATAAAAAACTAAACCTATGAATATAGAAAATGCTAAAGCTCAAATGAAAAAGGGTATTCTAGAGTTCTGTATTTTAGACCTTCTTAGTAAAAAGGAAATGTATGTTTCCGATTTAATGGGAGTGCTAAAAGACGGAGACTTTGATGTGGTGGAAGGTACGCTCTACCCACTACTTACCCGACTTAAAAACGGAGAGTTTCTCTCTTACCGATGGGAAGAATCTACAGGAGGACCTCCTAGAAAGTATTATCAAATTACGGATAAAGGCAAAGTTTTCTTAGAAGAGTTAAGAACTACTTGGCAAGAACTCACACAAGCGGTAAACAAAATCACTCAAAAACAATAACCTCTAAACACTAAACAAATGAACAAAACATTATCAATAGGACTGGCTGGTTTTTCTTTTATGATAGAAGAACACGCTTATATCAAACTAAGTGATTACTTAAAGGCTCTTAGAAATTCTCTAGATGCAGAGGAGGCTGATGAGATTATGTATGACATAGAAATCAGAATTGTAGAAATATTTAAAGAGAGTCTAGGTAGGAGAGAAGTGGTAAATGATGCTGATGTAGAGAAAGTAATTGCTCAAATAGGAAGACCAGAACAAATAGAAGAACAAGAAGAAGATTATCATAACACCCAAAAGACTACCCAACAAAGAACTAAGGTGTCAGAAAGACAATTGTTCAGAGACCCAGAAAGAAAAAAAATAGCAGGAGTATGTGCAGGTATGGCGGCTTATTTCGGAATGGATATGACTGCTATGAGGCTTATTTGGTTGGCATTATTTCTAATTTTGATTCCATTGCCAGGGTCTCCAATGCTTATGGTATTAGTCTATGTGGTTTTTTGGATTATTCTTCCCAAAGCAACTACGGCAGCAGATTTTCTGAAGATGAGAGGGGAGCCACTTAACTTTGATAATTTGAAAAATGAATCTAGCAAAATAGTAAAATTTGCTAACGATTCTACCCAACGCATCAATGAGGTGTATCAGGATACTAGACCAGTCATCAACGAAGCGGGGAATAGTATTCTAAATGCGTTAAGGTATGTAATTGGCGGTTTTCTAGGACTGCTAGGCTTGGTATTTTTAGCAGGAGCATTTATGGTGTTTGGAGTTAGTGTTACAGGCACGGGACTTACTTTGCCAGGGTTTGTAGGGTTTTATATAGATGATACTAATATAAAATTTGCGGGACTTGCCTTAGCTTTTGTTACGATGCTTATACCTGCACTGATATTCATCTTTTTATCTATCAAGTTATTTTCTCCTAAAACTAAGCTGAAATATGTGGGATACATTATAGGAGCGTTGTGTTTTGTTTGGTTAGTATTACTAGGAATTACAGGGTTTTCCGCAATGAATTATCAAAGCAATTTTAGAGGTTCTAATGAGGAAACAGATAATATAGCCATCAATACCACTTCTGATAGCTTGTGGGTAGGGACTAACAAAGTGAACATACCACCACAGTTCAAATCTTACTGGAATAGCGTGTACTCGGATAACAAAACTGTTTTTGAAGAAGACGGATATCCGTACATTGAAATTGTGAGAAAAGATACTGTAAAAACACCTTATCTTGTGGTTAAGAAAAGAGCTTCGGGGTATAATTTACCGTTGAGAGCGAATATTCCAGTAAAAGTGGAAGGTAATAAAATATTCATACCTAACTACTTTAGTTATCCGTACCAAGATAGAATGAGAAATTACAGCATAGATTACGAATTGGTAGTTCCTAGAACGATGAAAGTTTTGGAAATGGAAAACTCAAAAGTTAACCTTAGCGAAGATGACGAGAATAGAGATAATCAATCCAATAATTCTCACAGTTCAAATAGCAAAGTGTTTAATCAAGCCTCATTCTCTTTCAGTTCTGGTGGTAACCACATTAGCTTTAATACTGCGGATAGTGATTCTATCACCGTTAATGGTAAGAAATACGATGAGAAAGAAGCCGAAAAAGTGATTGAAGGACTTAACCTAGATGGTGATGATATTAGCGACATTATCATCAGTATAAAAAACAGAAAATAAGTTTTGAAGTTGACAATAAAAACTTATATTTGCTAAAAATAATCACCATTAAAAACAAGATATTATGATACAATTGGTCTTAGAACTCATCACTAAGTTTATAGAT
Organism: Riemerella anatipestifer; assembly: GCF_035666175.1. Classification (NCBI taxonomy): domain Bacteria; kingdom Pseudomonadati; phylum Bacteroidota; class Flavobacteriia; order Flavobacteriales; family Weeksellaceae; genus Riemerella; species Riemerella anatipestifer. The sequence continues at coordinate 534,833 of NZ_CP142016.1, read as the reverse complement.
TTCGTTTTTGGGATATTCTTTTAAAATAGATTTAGTATAAAATAATTACCTTTGCAGATAGCCTAAAGTTTTTGGGCTATCTGTTTTGTTTAAAATTAAAATACTATGAAAAAAATACTAGCGAAAATCATTCTTAAAATTATAGGTTGGAAGGTGGTTTTAGACGGAGATGTTAATAATCTAGACCGCTGTATTCTTGTGGTGGCTCCACATACACACAACTCGGAGTATATGCTGGGCAACTTGGCGTATTGGTCTTTAGGGAAGCCTCTTAAGGTAATTATTAAAGATGCCCATACTAAAGCGTGGTACGGGGGCTTGATAAAGGCAATAGGCGGTATTGGGATAGACCGTAGCCAAAGGAACAATTTGGTAAACTTTGTCGCAAAACAGTTTGAAAAAGAAGATTTTTCGCTGGTGATTACTCCAGAGGGAACTAGAAGCTATGTAGAAAAATGGAGAAAAGGGTTTTATCATATGGCTTTGGCGGCTAAAGTACCTATTGTAATGGCTTCGGGAGATTTTAGAACCAAAACCATCTATTTGGGTAGGAAGATAAGTCTAGAAGAAGTACAGACAAAACCTTACGAAGAAATACTTAAAATAATCGGCGATTATTTCGTGGAGCGAAACATCGTGCCTAAAGTACCAGAAAATTGGAATCCTAACATTCAATAATCATTTCTAGAACGATGGAAGAAGCAAAGAAAAAAGAAATATTAGAGTTCCTTAATCATTGGGGCGAGATGCATATGGGTAAGCTGCTAGACATCGTGTTTACCGATGTTACTGAAGACACCCTTACTGCCACGATGCCTGTAACCGAAAGGGTGCATCAGCCATTTGGGATTTTGCACGGTGGGGCAAGTTGTGTATTAGCGGAGACGCTAGGTTCTTGTCTGTCTGGCATCAATGTGGACGCATCAAAGTTTTATGCGGTGGGGACTAACATCAACTCTAACCACCTCAGAAGTAAAAAAGACGGAATACTCACTGGTGTTGCCCGATTTATTAGAAAAGGCAGAACGGTACACGTTTCTGAAATAGAAATCAGAGATGAGAAAGGAGTGCTTATCAACCATACTACAATGACTAATAATATTATAGCGAAATAGATGCAGAGAGATTCTGTTTTTTATAGACTACCTAATACAACAACCATTTATACCTTATCCGAAGCCTCTACTGGAGCGGAAGATGAGGTTTCTTTTTTTGATTTTGATGGTTATCAAAGATATTCGTTTAAAGGAACCACTAAAGAAATTTCTGCCGAGGAGTTACAATCTTTAGACTATTCTTCTACCGAATTAAAGGCTTTATCAGATTTAGCCGAAGCTGATGAGGACGAAAATACCTACTTAGGAAAGATAGCCCAAGTGGTAGCGTTTATCAAGACGCACCGTTTACCCAAATTGGTAATTTCTAGACGAAAAATACTAGATTTTAACGGTAGAGAAGCATCGCTTACTGCTACTTTTTTAGCCTTATGCAAAGCCTATCCTTCGGCTTTGGTTTATTTATTTATTCGTGATGGCAAGTGTTGGGTAGGAGCTACGCCCGAAACTTTAGGCGAGTATGACTTTAATAGTCATCAGTTCAATACGATGAGTTTGGCGGGAACGCTGCCTCTAAACGAAGAATGGACCGACAAAGAGCTAGAGGAACAAAAACCCGTAACGGATTACATTAAAACCACGCTTACCAAATACTCGGATAGGGTAGAAGTATCCGAAACTTATACCGTGCCAAGCGGTTCTATAAAGCACCTTAGAAACGATTTTGTGCTAGAAGTTGCCGCAGACCAAGTGCCGTATATTATAGAAGAGCTGCACCCTACACCAGCCGTTTGTGGTATCCCAAAAGCATTTTGTAAGGAAAGCATCAAGGCGTTTGAAAGCCACTCTCGAGAGCTTTATTCGGGATATATCAAAATAACCCATCACAATGGTGTGTTTTATTTTGTAAATCTTAGGTGTGCAGAGGTATATCAAAACAAGGCTTTGGTGTATGTAGGTGGTGGCATAAACGCTAAAAGCCTACCATCAAAAGAATGGCGAGAAACAGAGCTAAAGGCTTTGGTGATAGAAAATCATTTGGTGTTAAAATAAAAATCTTACGAGATGCAATTTAGTCAGCGTGTTAATAATCTTTTCGAACCAGAACTCATAGAGGAAATTTCTTCTGTAGGAAAACTAAAATTAGCCGAAGAAGGCGAGGTAATCATCAATGTGGAGCAGCCTATTGTCTATATGCCTATTGTGATGAGCGGAACGCTAAAGGTCTCTATGATAGATGATAATGGTAAAGAGCTGCTGATGTATTATCTTAACGCTGAAGACGGTTGTGCTATGACTTTTACCTGCTGTATGCAGGAGAAGAAAAGCGAGATTATTGCGGTTGCAGAAGAGCCTTCGGAACTTTGGATGATACCTATGGAATATATGGATAAGTGGATGATGAAATATCCTACTTGGAAATCCTTTGTTATGATGACAATGCAAGACCGATTTATGAAGATCATTAAGGCATTGGATATGGTGGTTTTTAATAGTTTAGATACAAGGCTACTTAATTATCTTAAAGAAAAATCTAAAACTATAGGTAAAACGGTGCTGAATGTTTCTCATGAGCAGATAGCTAACGATTTAGCAAGTTCTAGAGTGGTAATAAGCAGAATGCTCAAGAAATTAGAAAATGAAGGTAAGGTATTGCTGTACAGAAATCAATTAAAATTACTTGGTGAGTGGTAATTTACCATTATCAGTTTAGCTCTTTTTGATAAAGGAAATCTAGACTATTATATGTTAAAGAAATATCTCTATATTTGTACTTATGATTTTACGGGGAGATAATTTAATTAAAGAATACGGACCTAAGAAGGTCGTAAAAGGCGTATCTATAGAGGTAAAGCAAGGCGAAATAGTAGGGCTTTTAGGACCTAATGGAGCAGGTAAAACCACTACCTTTTATATGATTGTAGGTTTGGTAAAGCCAACGCAAGGCAACATATTTCTAGACCAGCAAAACATTACAAAAGATGCTATGTACCGTAGAGCCCAAAAAGGGATAGGTTATTTGGCACAAGAAGCCTCTGTGTTTAGAAAGCTCTCCGTAGAAGACAATATTATGGGAGTACTACAACTTACCAAACTTTCTAAAAAAGAGCAACGCCTAAAGTGCGATGCACTTATAGAGGAGTTTTCATTGGAGCATGTGAGGAAGAACAGGGGGGACCTGTTATCGGGTGGAGAAAGAAGGCGTACTGAAATTGCAAGATGCTTAGCCACCAGTCCTAATTTTATTTTACTAGATGAGCCTTTTGCAGGAGTTGACCCTATTGCAGTGGAAGATATACAAAAAATCGTGAGGTCTTTGGTGGAGAAAAATATCGGTATCCTTATTACCGACCATAATGTGCAACAAACTCTAGCCATTACCAACAAAACTTATATTATGTTTGAAGGTAAAATTCTAAAGGAAGGCTTACCAGAAGATTTAGCCAATGACCCAGAGGTAAGACAAGCCTATCTCGGAGAAAACTTTAGGTTTGAAAAGATTTAACATTGATATTCGCTGAATGAAAATTTATACAAAAACAGGCGATAGTGGAGCAACCTCTCTCTATGGAGGTACAAGGGTTTCTAAAGCTCATCTTAGAGTGGAGGCCTATGGTACTATAGACGAGCTTAATGCGTGTCTAGGTGTAGCAAAATCTTATATTCAAGAGGCAGAAGTTTTAGAGCAATTTAAGGCCATTCAGTTTGATTTGTTTACACTTGGCTCAGAGTCTGCAACGCCTGTAGATAAACTTTTCTTAGCGAATGGTAAATCTAGACTTCCGTTAGTTATAGGTCAAAACGAAATAGAGACTTTGGAGCGTTGGATAGACGCCTTTGATGAACAGCTAGAGCCGTTACAATTCTTTATTTTACCAGGAGGAGGCAAGGCTTCGGCACATTTGCATGTGGCTAGAACGGTTTGTAGAAGAGCAGAACGCTATTTAGTCGCTTTAAGTGAACAAGAAGAAGTAAGAGCAGAACTTATAAAATACCTCAATCGTTTGTCTGATTATCTGTTTGTATTAGCGAGATACATTTCTCATTTACACCACGAACCAGAAGAGTATTGGAATCCTAACGATAGACCATAGAATAACAATGGCTAAAGAACCCAAAAAAGCAATTTTATACATCAATGGCGAACCTCCCAAACAGTTGCCACCTTATTCGGAGGAGGATATTTGGGCGTGTACCGATGGAGCTTGGAGTTATCTCAAACAAAAGGGCGTTACGGCGGAGCAGTTGGCTTTTATTTCAGGTGATTTTGACTCTGTTGTTTCTTTAGAAGATCTTCCAAGTGAGAAGGTAATTTCTACACTCAATCAGGATTTTACAGATTTTTATAAAGCCTTAGACCTTCTTAAACAGAAAGGGATTACTAAAGTAGATGTTTACGGAGCTAGTGGCAAAGAGCAAGATCATTTTTTAGGTAATTTAACCGTAGCCTATCAGTTTAAGGAAGAGATAGACATTACTTTCTACGATGATATGGCAACTTATTTTTTTATTCCTCAACAGGTGGAACTAAAGGAGGTAAAAGGTAAAACCGTTTCTTTGTATCCTTTTCCAGAAGCTAAATCTATTGTTACTAGAGGGCTTAGGTGGAGCCTTAATAAAGAGGATTTATCTATCACCAGAAGGATAGGCACCAGAAATATAGCCGATGAAGATACCGTTTTTATCAGCTACGCTAGTGGGAGTTTGCTCGTATTTTTGAGTAAAGATTAGTTTATATAGATTGAAATTTCTTTTAAATATTTAACCAAAAATTAGGTGATAGCTGAGGTATTACTCAAATTTTTTTAGCATTTTTGCATAGATAAAAAATTCGATCAAGTATAATGAAAATTAAATATTCGGAACTAATAGACCAAACGCTTTATTTTCCACAAGAAGAGTTTAGTTATGAGAATGAAAGTCTTCATTTTCATGGGATTAACCTAATGGAAGTGGTGGAGAAGTTTGGGACACCTCTAAAGATAAGTTACCTACCAAAGATTTCTCAAAATATCCAAAGGGCAAAAAAATGGTTTTCGGAAGCCATTGCTAAAAACGAGTATCGCAATACATATCGCTATTGTTATTGCACTAAATCTAGCCATTTTTCTTTTGTGCTAGAGGAAGCTCTTAAAAATGATATTAGTATGGAGACTTCGTCTGCATTTGATATGGATATTGTACGAAAACTCTACGATAAAGGTAAGGTAACCAAAGATATAGAAGTGATTTGTAATGGTTTTAAAACCGATGATTATTTGGAGAAAATATCAGATTTAATCAATGAAGGTTTTGAGAATATTACACCTATCCTAGATAATTACAGAGAGCTGGATAAACTTACAGAAAGTATAGATACTACCTTTAATATCGGGATTAGAATTGCTTCCGAAGAAGAACCGAAGTTTGAATTTTATACCTCTAGATTGGGGATAGGTTATAAGGATATTATCCCATATTACAGTCAGAAAATAGCGGAACACCCTAATGCAAGGCTGAAAATGTTGCACTTTTTCATCAATACGGGGATTAAAGACACCGCTTATTATTGGAACGAACTCTTTAAATGCTTACGAGTGTATGCAAGGCTTAAGAAAATTGCACCAGAGGTAGATTCGCTTAACATAGGTGGAGGGTTTCCAATTAAAACCTCGCTCAACTTCGATTACGACTATGAGTATATGGTGAATGAGATTGTTTCTCAAATTAAAAAATTCTGCGAAGAGGAAGGGGTAGAAGAGCCTAATATCTATACCGAATTTGGGTCTTTTACCGTAGGCGAAAGTGGTGCTAATCTGTACCAAATTATCAGTCAGAAAAGACAAAACGACCGTGAGAAATGGGATATGATAGACAGTAGTTTTATGACGACTCTGCCAGATACTTGGGCTATTTCTAGACATTTTATTATGTTGCCACTCAACCGTTGGGAAGACAGTTATGAGAGGGTGTTTTTAGGAGGTCTTACTTGTGATTCTGATGACTACTACAACTCCGAACAGCATACTAATGCCATCTATCTCCCTGTATTTAGCGATACCAAGCCTCTTTATATAGGGTTCTTTAATACAGGGGCTTATCAGGAGAGTATTAGTGGTTATGGAGGGGCACACCACTGTTTAATTCCTCAACCAAGACACATTTTAATTACTAAAGATGAAGAAGGAAACTTTGTTTACGAGCTATTTAGAGAAAAACAAAGTCCAGAAGATGTACTTAAACTGGTAGGCTATTAAAAAATAATAACACAAAATTATATTAAATGAAAACATACGCAGGTATTCCAGAGGAAAATGCAAGTTTAGAAAACTCAAAAGTAATGTTAGTTACCGTTCCTTATGACGGGACATCTACTTGGGGTAAAGGAGCTGATAAAGGTCCAGAACTATTTTTAGATGCTTCCGAAAATATGGAGCTTTACGATATTGAGACAGGTACAGAACCTTATTTAGAAGGCGTGTATTTAGCAGGTGAGGTAACGGAAGACAGCTCTCCAGAAGCTATGACGGAAGCGGTGTACCAAAAAACAAAAGAACTCCTAAAACACGAAGATAAATTATTTACTCTTTTTGGTGGGGAGCATTCGGTATCTATTGGCTCTATCCGTGCGGTAGGAGAGAAGTATGAAAATCTTACTGTATTACAACTAGACGCTCATACAGACCTTCGCCCAGAGTTTCACGGGTCTACATCTAATCACGCTTGTGCAGTGTTTGAAGCTAGTCAGAAGCATAATCTAGTGCAAGTAGGTATCCGTTCTATGGACGCAGAAGAGATGCAATATGTACCAAAAGGACAGTGTTTTTGGGCTCACGAGATTGCTCAAAATCCTAATTGGATAGATGAGGTATTAGAAAAAGTGTCAGGAAATGTTTACATTACGATAGATTTAGATGCGTTTGACCCTTCTATTGCTCCATCTACAGGGACGCCAGAACCGGGAGGTTTAGCTTGGTATCCTACTTTAGAGCTCCTAAAAAAGGTGTTTGAAAAATGCAATGTAGTGGCTTTTGATATTGTAGAACTTATGGACTCTCCAATGGCGAAACCTACGGCATTTTTAGCGGCAAAGCTATATTATAAGATGTTGGCTTATTATCATTTAGCTAACAAGAAATAAAACCTATTTTAGCTAATAACAAAGAGGTTATCTTTTGAATTTAAGATAGCCGATTTGTTTTGTTAAACTTAATTTTAATAAATACTTTGTAAGGCAGATCTAAGAACTACTGATATTAAAAACAGAATATAATGAAATTAGAAATAGGAGAATCATTAATTTTAAGCTACCTGAAGCATGTTAAAAAATGTGTTTTTTATCAGACAAATTGGAAAAGTTCAAATAAATGGGAAGTGTTTAATGACGAAAAAGTTCAAAATATTTATGACAGAGTTAAAGAAGATTCAAATTTTAATGTTTTTAAAAAATCACAATTAAGGCAGTTACTCAAACAAGCAGAAGTTGATGTGATTGGTATGGATTCAAGTAACACTGTTTATGCAATAGATATTGCTTTTCACGAAGCAGGCTTAAATTATGGAAGTAAAGAAGAAACAAAAGATAGAGTTTTAAAGAAACTTTTACGTTCCTATTTATCATTACTATCGTATTTTCCTGATAAAAACTACGAACTAGTTTTTGTCAGTCCTAAAGTTAATAGTGATACAGAAAAAAATATTCGTTCTTATTTTTCTGAATTAGAAAAAAACTTTTCAAGTGAAAATGTAAAATTCAAATACATTTCAAACGAGTCATTTAGAGACGAGATAATAATTCCTACAATTAAATATGCAAGTGGGAATTCAGATACGAATGAACTGTTTTTAAGAACTATAAAGTTATTAAGTTTATTTGATATGTATTCTATTAAAAAACAAAATATGTTAGAATTTGGACAACAGGGTTTAAAATTTGATAACAATAATTTTGTTTCAACTGATTTTACTATAGAGTTTATTCCGAAAGACGAAAAATTATTTAAACAGAAATTAATTCGGATAAAAAAAGCAAATAGGACTTGGTTTTATTCAGATGGAAAAATTGTTAACGATACTTGGGATGCTAGTAATTTTACAGATGAATCAAACTTGCGAGGGAATATTAGCAGCAATAACAAAGTTAGAAATAGAGATAAGATAGGTTTGATAAAATTGAAACTAGAGATAATTGAATAAAAGGGTGACTATATAACAAGTTATCTGTGAAATGGAGACTAAAGTGCTAAAAGTGGAGTGCTTGCCAATTTGAAATTTTGGTTTCTAAAACAATCACTTTATAGATGTCTTTTCAAAATATGAAAATAATAGGAGAAATTTTAACGGTTTTAGTAGCGGTAGAGCATCTTTACATTTTGTGGATGGAGATGTTTGCATGGGAAACAGCAGGTAAAAGAGTTTTTGGCAAAAGTCTACCGAAAGAATTATTTAGACCTACTAAGGGGTTGGCTGCTAATCAAGGGTTGTATAACGGGTTTTTAGTCGCAGGTTTGGTGTGGTCTTTTTTGATAGAAAACCCAGAATGGAGCTTTAATGTAAGGGCTTTCTTTCTTGGTTGTGTTATTGTAGCGGGGATTTACGGAGGGCTTACAGCTAGTAAAAAAATCATTCTATTGCAAGCAGTACCTGCAATGCTGGCGTTGTTGTTTTGTCTATTGGCTAGATAAAAGCTATGGATATAGAAACTATAAGAGCCTATTGTTTAGAGAAGAAAGGCGTTACCGAAAGTTTTCCTTTTCATGACGAAACTTTGGTGTTTAAGGTTTCAGAAAAAATCTTTATGTTAATTTTTTTAGATAGAATTCCATTAGCATTTAATGTAAAGACTAATCCCGAATGGAGTGAAGTATTGAGAGAACAATATCCTCAAATATACGGAGCCTACCATATGAACAAAAAACATTGGAATACGGTGGTGGTGGAAGGTTTACCAAAATCATTATTATTGGAGTTGTTAGACCACTCTTACGACTTGGTTTTTAGCAAACTCACCAAAAAACAAAAAGAAGAAGTATTGAGTTTATAGATTTTAGAACTCAAAACTTTCGGTTAGGGCTTTATCTTCGTCAAGTTTTTTGATAAGAGCTTCTAGTCCATCAAATTTAATTTCTTCGTGTAGGAAATCTCTAAATTTTATGGTAATGTCTTGGTCGTAAATATCTTTATTAAAGTCTAGAATATACACTTCTACAGATAATTCTGTGCCTGATACTGTAGGATTAGTGCCTACGCTTAGCATTCCTTTATAGAATAGATTATTTATCCAAACTTCTACAATATAAGCTCCTTTTTTTGGTAATAATTTAATATCGTCAATACTGATATTAGCGGTAGGATAGCCAATGGTCCGTCCTATTTTTTTACCGTGTATCACCTTGCCACTTAGTGGGTAGTGGTAGCCCAGCATATCATTAGCACTTTTAAAATCACCACTGGTAATTGCATTCCTGATTTTAGTAGAACTGATGTTTTGATTTTCTAGCTGTATGGCATCTAATTGCTGAACTTCAAAATCAAATTCGGTTGCCATTTTTTGGAGCAGATTAAAATCTCCTTTTTTATCCTTTCCAAAACGGTGGTCATAACCTATAATAAGATACTTTACATTAAGTTTGTCTACTAAAATTTTCTTTACAAAATCATCTGCGGAGAGGTTTCTAAAGTCTTCGTCAAAGTTTTGTAAAAAAAGAAAATCCACACCCAAATTCTCGATTAAAGAGGTCTTTTCAGTTAAAGTATTTAGAAGTTTTAAATTTTCATTAGGGTTAAATATAGTTCTAGGATGTGGCCAAAAAGTTAGTAGTCCAGAACTGAGATTTTTCTCGTCTGATATTTCCTTTAAATTTTTGATAATGCTTTGATGTCCAAGATGAACACCATCAAACATTCCTATTGATAGAGCAGTGGGAGAGGTGTTTTTATATTCAGATATGGAGCTTATAACTTTCATAAAATAGGTTTACTGGAATTATTTTAGAACAATAAAATCTTTCCAAATACTTGTTTTGCAAATATGATAAAAATCTTTTTTTTAAGCAATTGGAAATTTGTTAATAATCATTATATTTGCACACAAGAAAAAAATTAGCAATGGCAAACCAAATTAAAGGAAAAATTTCTCAGATTATTGGTCCAGTAATAGATGTCGTTTTTAGCGAAGTAGAAGAGCTTCCAAAGATCTATGATGCACTGGAAATTACTAAAAAAAATGGTGAAAAGCTTGTGCTTGAAGTAGAGCAACATATTGGTGAGGATACAGTAAGATGTATCGCTATGGACGCTACAGATGGTCTTCAAAGAGGGCAGGAAGTAGTAGGACAAGGTCGCCAAATTACAATGCCTATAGGTGATGAAGTTAACGGAAGACTATTTAATGTAGTGGGTGATGCTATCGATGGATTACAGGATTTATCTAAAGAAGGCGGTTTGCCAATCCACAGAGAAGCACCTAAGTTTGATCAACTTTCTACTTCAGCAGAGGTACTTTATACAGGTATTAAAGTAATTGACCTTATTGAGCCTTATGCAAAAGGAGGTAAAATCGGTTTATTTGGAGGTGCGGGAGTAGGTAAAACAGTACTTATTCAAGAGCTTATCAATAACATTGCAAAAGGGCACGGTGGTCTATCTGTGTTTGCAGGAGTAGGTGAAAGAACCCGTGAGGGTAACGACCTTCTTAGAGAGATGTTAGAGTCTGGTATTATTAAATACGGAGACGACTTTATGCACTCTATGGAAGAAGGAGGTTGGGATCTTTCTAAAGTAGATACCGAGTTAATGAAGGAGTCTAAAGCTGCTTTCGTTTTTGGGCAGATGAATGAGCCACCAGGTGCGAGAGCAAGAGTAGCACTTTCTGGTCTTACTTTAGCAGAGTACTACCGTGATGGTGGAGAGACAGGACAAGGTAGAGATGTACTTTTCTTCGTGGATAACATTTTCCGTTTTACACAGGCAGGTTCAGAGGTGTCTGCACTTCTAGGTCGTATGCCTTCTGCGGTAGGTTATCAGCCAACATTAGCATCTGAGATGGGTGCGATGCAGGAGAGAATTACTTCTACTAAAAATGGTTCCATTACTTCAGTACAGGCGGTATATGTTCCTGCGGACGACTTAACCGACCCAGCTCCAGCAACTACCTTTGCTCACTTAGATGCGACTACGGTACTTTCTAGAAAAATTGCTTCTTTAGGTATTTATCCAGCGGTAGATCCACTAGATTCAACTTCTAGAATATTAGCTCCAGAAATTATTGGAGAGGAACATTATAATTGTGCTCAGAGAGTAAAAGAAATTTTACAAAGATATAAAGCATTACAAGATATCATTGCTATCCTTGGTATGGAGGAACTTTCTGAAGAGGATAAATTGGTAGTTTATCGTGCAAGAAAGGTACAGAGATTCTTATCTCAGCCATTCCACGTAGCGGAACAATTTACAGGTATTCCTGGAGCATTGGTAGATATTAAAGATACTATCAAAGGATTTAATATGATTATTGATGGTGAACTAGACCATTTACCAGAAGCAGCATTTAACCTTAAAGGTACTATAGAGGAAGCTATAGAGGCTGGAGAGAAAATGTTAGCAGAAAATAAATAATTCAGATTTTAAGTGTTGAGTTTTAGAGGTTATTCTAAAACTCAACATTTAAAATTTTAAACTGTCATTTAAGATGAATATAAAAATATTAACACCAGAATATGTAGCTTTTGAGGGAGAGGTAGAGTCTGTGCTACTTCCAGGGAAGAATGGAGAGTTTCATATTATGAAAAATCACGCAGCTATTGTATCGTCTTTAGTTGGGGGAAAAGTAAAACTTTACCTTGATAAAGTATCAGCAGATTATGCGAAGTATTTTTCTAAAGAAGATGGTAAAGACTCTATTTATTCGCTTCCGATAAAGAGTGGCGTTATAGAATTTAGTAAAGATAAAGGAATTATCCTTTGCGAATAAGAAAGTTAGTTTGTTATTGATTTAATGATACAAAAAAGGCTATTTCAGAGATGAGATAGCCTTTTTTATGATATTGTTTTTATTCTTCTTAGAAAATTTCTCTTCCAGAGAAGTGGAATGCTGATTCTATCTGTGCGTTTTCGTCAGAGTCAGAACCGTGTACTGCATTTTCTCCTACACTTCTAGCGAACATCTTTCTTATAGTTCCTTCAGCTGCTTCAGCAGGGTTTGTAGCACCAATTAGTTTTCTGAAATCTTCAACTGCATTTTCTTTTTCTAAAACAGCTGCTACAATAGGTCCTGAAGACATAAACTCTACTAACTCTCCGTAGAAAGGTCTTTCAGCATGAACTTCATAAAACTTCTTAGCATCAGCTACTGTAAGTTGAGTAAGTTTCATTGCTTTAATTTTAAATCCTGCTTCAGCTATTTTCCCTAGTATAGCTCCTATGTGTCCATCTGCTACTGCATCTGGTTTAATCATTGTAAAAGTAATGTTTCCTGACATTTTATTTTAATTTTAACCGTACAAAAATACGAACTTATTTCTAGTTTTAAAACTTTTTTTGGCACAGCTTTTGATATAATAATAACGATTCTCATGTTTAATTTGAGTTTTCATGGTTATTAGTTTTTACCCTGATGCTTTCTAAAGTGTCAGGGTTTTTTATTTCAATTTAAAGAGATGAACTTGAGAATTTGTGTACTTTTTTAGTTATCGTAAAAAAAGAGAAGACTATTCTGTTAGTCTTCTCTTTCTTATAACTTATATTTAGATGTTATTATAAAGTATCTACAAATCCTTTCTCTACTTTATATCTCCATCCAAATGGGTCTTCGCTTGTATTAGTTTGAATGCTTACTAACTGGTTTTTAAGTTTTATTGCAAAACTTTCTTCCTCGCTTAGTTGAGGTAGAACCATTTTGTCATCTTTGTACCCTAACGCTTGGAATACACTTAAAACTACTGCTGTCCCAACCCCCCAAACTTCTTTTAAGGTACCTTCTTTGTGTGCTTCAATTACTTTCTTTACGCTAACGGGTTCTACTTTTACCTCTATATTATTATGTTTAGCTAGTTGTATAAAACTATCTCTAGTTACACCGTCTAATATTTTATCAGATGTAGGAGGTGTGTAAATAGTATCTTCTATTCTTACAAATACATTCATAGTGCCACTTTCTTCAAAATACTCGTGAGAAGCGTCATCTGTCCAAATAATCTGTTCATAACCTTCCTCGTTAGCTAATTTAGTTGGGTAGAAAGAAGCAGCATAGTTTCCAGCTGCCTTAGCTGAACCAACTCCACCACTAGCAGCACGAGAGTAATAGTCTGCTATTTTTACAGAAACAGGTTCTGTATAGTAAGATTTTGCTGGTGCTGCCACTATAGCAAACATGTATTTGTCGGCGATTCTTGCTTTAAGAGCTTCTTCTGTAGCAAATAATAAAGGACGAATATATAAAGAAGAGTTTTCACCGTAAGGAATCCAATCTCTGTCAATGTCCATTAGAGCTTTTAATCCATTCATGAAAACTTCTTCAGGAAGTTCAGGTATTGCTAGTCTTTTTGCAGATTTGTTAATTCTTGCAAAGTTTTTTTCTGGACGGAATAAGTAAACTTCACCATCTTTATCCTTATAGGCTTTCATACCTTCAAAACACGCTTGTCCGTAATTAACACCCATCATGGCAGGAGTAAATGGTAACGGTCCGTAAGGCATAAGTTTAGGTTCTCCCCACTTTCCGTTTTCGTATTCACATATTACCATGTGGTCTATAAAGGTATTCCCGAAAGAAAAATTCTCAGGATTAAAACTACTGATTCTAGGATTTTCTGATTTTTGAATTATCATTTTTGAAAAATTTACTCGTTGTTTACAAAGATAATATAATTTTTGGAATATTCAATTTTTGGTTTATTTTTGAAAAAAAATAGAATGAAAAGAGAGGTTAAATTAACAGCAGATGGTTCTAAAACCTTGTTTATAAATGACTTAAATGAGGGATATCATTCTCATCATGGAGCTCTTCAAGAAGCAAGGCATGTATTTATTAAAAATGGGTTAGATAGAGTTAATGATTTGGAAATAAATATATTAGAGCTTGGTTTTGGGACGGGACTTAATGCTTTAGTAAGTATGGAAAAAATAAGGGCTTCTAATGATATAAAGAAAATAAATTATTTTACCCTAGAGAAGTATCCGGTGAGTTTAGAAGAAGTCAAGGAACTATCTTTTCATAATTTATTTAATCTTCCTAATATAGATGTTATCAATACAACTTTACACGAATGTGAATGGGAGCAACCTTGTGAGATATTGCCTAATTTTAATATCACAAAAATTAATACAGATTTTTACGAATTAAAAAACATTGAGTTACCAAAGATAGATTTGGTATACTTCGATTGTTTCGGAGCTAGAGTTCAGCCAGATTTGTGGGAGCTACCTCTTATGGAAATGGTGGCAGAGAAAATGAAAGTAGGAGGTTTGTTAACTACGTACTCTTCTAAAGGGAGTTTTCAGAGGGTGTTAAAATCGCTTAATTTTAAAGTGGAGAAATTAGAAGGTCCTAAAGGAAAGAGAGAAATGATAAACGCATGGAAAATGTAGCTCTTCTTAAGCTATAAATTTTCTGATGTTTTGTATTTTCTGAAAAAGTTGTATATTTGCAACGGCAAGTCCTAAACAACCAGCTCCTGAAAATCCTCCAGGGTGGGAACGCAGCAAAGGTAATCGGTTGTAGCGGTGTGATTTAGGTAGCTTGCCATTTTTTTATTCAGTCAAGTTACCATTTAATTTCCTCCTTATTTTTTGATAGAAGATAATTGTTTATCTTGGAGAAAGGTTTGCTACCTAGAAAGCCTCTGTGAGCTGATAGGGGAGAAGGGTGAGCCGTTTTTATAATGTAATGCTTATGTGCGTCTATAAACTGAGCTTTTTTTTGTGCAAAAGAACCCCAAAGCACAAAAACAATATTTTCTTTTTTATCTGATATTTCTTTAATGATGAAATCTGTAAATGTTTCCCAACCTAAATCTTTATGAGAGTTTGCTTCGTGAGCTTTTACGGTAAGAGTAGCATTTAGTAGAAGTACGCCTTGCTTTGCCCAAGAGTCTAGCTTGTTGCTGGTTTTAATTATACCTAAATCGTCTTGCAACTCTTTGAAAATATTTCTTAGTGATGGTGGTGCAGGTACTTGGTCTGATACAGAAAAACATAATCCGTTAGCTTGAAAATCATTATGATAAGGGTCTTGCCCTAAAATTACGACTTTCACTTCTTCAAAAGGAGTAAGCTCAATAGCTCTAAATATTTGTTCTTTGGGAGGAAAGCATTTATACTGGTGATACTCCTGTTTTACTTTTTGCCATAAATTTTTAAAGTAAGAGGAATTTTTTATAGGTGCTAATACTTCAGTCCAAGTCATATTCTATTTTTTAGGAAACTATTTTTGAAAGTAAAATGCCAGTAGCAATAGCTACATTTAGTGAAGTGTTTTTTCCGTACATATTGATGTGTAGATGATTGGTGCATTTTTCAAGAGCTTTGTTAGAAACCCCATCTTTTTCGTTACCGCATACGATGACACAAGGGAAATGATATTCAAAAGTCGTATAATCTACACTTTTATTGGTTTTTTCTAATGCTTAAAAGTGAGTGTTTTTTTCAAAATGATTGATGGCCTCTTCCCAACTATTTACAAAAATGATATTGAGATTATTTTCGGCACTTCTTGTGGTTCGTTTTATTCTAGGGGAAAGTTGGCGGAAATTATCAGAAAGTATCACAACTTTTTGTACTCCCATAGCTTCGGCTGTTCTAAGGATAAGCCCTATATTTTCTGGAGATTGTAGGTGTTCCAAGATAAGGCTTATCTCTTTGTTGTGTTTTGAGTTGATGATTTCGTGGTGTTCTAACTGCATAAAACGCACAAAATATTACTGAGTTAAATCTAATCCGCCAAAATTACCACTACTCATCATAAGAAAAGCTCCTTGGGTTTTATCCAAACTTTGCCAATATTGGTGTAATTCTTCCGCATTGGTAAACACCTTTAGGTTAGGATTTTTAAATTTCTCCTTGATAAGTTCTGGAGAAATAATGTCCATTCTTTTTATTTTTAAAGCTTCCTCCGAGTAGAAAACTACCGCTTGGTCTAGTAAATCTAAGCTATGAGCATATTGTTCTAAAAATTCTGGATTTAGAGAGGAATAGGTATGAAGTTCTAAGAAACCGTATTTAGTGGTATTAGAAAACTGCTCCGAAAACGCTTTCGTAGTCGCTTTTACCTTGCTAGGAGCGTGGGCAAAATCTTTGTAAAGAATACCACTGTCGTTTCTTTCTACTTTTTCTAATCTTTTAGATGCGCCTTTAAAACTCATAATAGCTTCATAAAAATCTTCCTCCATAATGCCTAATTGTTGGCAAATATGCCTAGCACCTTCCATATTCAGTAAATTATGAGCTCCAAAAACAGACAACGGAACTTCTCCCATTTCGGTTTCTAGATAAACTTTTTGGTCTGTAATTTTATATTTTGGAGTTTTGTAAGGGGTTTTTCTGAAGTAATTTTCGGCAGCTTCTACTACTTTTACTACTTCTTCGTCTTCTTCATTGTACACCAATACGCCACCAGGAGTAATACTTGCTACAAATTTTCTAAATTGCTCTATGTAATCATCAAAAGTTTTAAATACATTGATGTGGTCCCACGCAATCCCAGAAATAAGAGCGATGTTAGGTTGATACAAAAGAAATTTTGACCTTAAATCTATAGGTGAGGATAAATATTCATCTCCTTCTAGAATCATAAAGTCGTTATGTTCTGTGGTTTTTACCATACAATCAAAGCCTTCTAGTTGTGCTCCCACCATATAATCTACCTCTTTTTGATGAAAATTGAGGACATGAAGAATCATAGAGGTAATGGTAGTTTTACCGTGTGAACCACCAATTACAACACGAGTTTTATCTTTACTTTGTTCGTACAAAAATTCAGGGTAAGAGAATATTTTAAGATCGAGTTCTTTGGCTTTGGCTAGTTCAGGATTATCAGCATGAGCGTGCATACCTAGTATTACAGCATCTATATCTGATGTTATTTTTTCTGGAAACCAACCAAGATTTTCAGGGAGTAATCCTTTTTTTTCTAATCTTGATTTTGAAGGTTCAAAAATAGCGTCGTCTGAACCTGTTACTACATAACCTTTATCTTTAAGAGCGATGGCGAGGTTGTGCATAGCACTTCCGCCTATAGCAATGAAATGTGTTCTCAATGTTAAAAAATTTATACTTACAAAAGTAAGAATTTTATATTGTTTTTAGTACTATTTAATAGACTAGATATTTAAAGTAGATGATAAAAAAAGAGGCTACCTTAAAAAGATAGCCCTTATGAATTGTTATTTTTTTTGAGGAGGATAGTTCTTTAAAATTCCTTCCACAACTTGTGGTATTTGTTTTTGCTTAGACTTAGGAGCGTCTACATTGATGCCGCTTCCGATACCTTGCCAAACCAATTTGTTAGTCTTAGCATCTACAATGTCTATTACTAAAGTACCTGTGTTATAGTTAGATACCCAAGTGCGGTTCATACCCCAACCCCAGCCCCAAGGACCTCCCCAGCCCCACATGCCATAAGGGTTGGTACTTTGTATATCTTCTACCTTTTTATGAGAAGCTTTTACATTGACTATTAAATCTGGGTTTTGGTTAGTACTAAGACCTTTAGCGTTGAATTGCTTTGCAATTTCGTTAAGCACTCTGTCCTTGTCTAAATCATTTATTTTTAAATCATCAGTTCGGAACATATAAGTTTTATACTGATTAAACTGAGCGGTTTCTGCATAGTCAGTTCTGATGTTAAAAGGACTACAAGAAGTGATGCTTAGTGTAGTAGCGGCTAGGATTAAAAAAACATATTTTTTCATTTTGCTATTGTTTTAAAGGTTTCTTACTCTTGATAAATGTGTCAGTTTTCTTGTCATATCCATATGGACAATGCTTACAGCCACTTTTACAACAGTAACCTCTTTTAAGATGGTATTTTTCTGTAAATACCTTATAACCCTGTTCGTTATAATAGAAATCTTCATTTTCATTACTGTTGTGTGATGACATAAGTTAGAATTTATATCTTTGCTATACTAATTTTATCCTAATGATAATAGTGTGCCAAAAATTGCTTAAAAATACAAAAATTACAGGAATTGCTATTTTTCCATTCATTTTTTTACGCAAAAAGGCAGATAAAACTAATAAAAAGTTGGTTAATCACGAAAAGATACACTTAAGACAACAGTTGGAGCTGGGACTTGTTTTCTTCTATTTATGGTATGTGTTAGAGTTCTATTATAGATTATATCAATACAAAAATCCTCATTTAGCCTACATCAATATTTGTTTTGAAAGAGAGGCTTATGCTAATGAATCTAATTTACATTATCTTAAAGAGAGGAGTTTTTGGGCATTTTTAAAATACAAATAATGAGCAAAGTTGAAATTCCGATAATAAAAATTCCTCATCCTAATAAACAAATTGAACTCTATATTAAGAGAGAGGATTTGGTTCATAAAGAAATATCAGGTAATAAATACTGGAAACTACTTTATAACATAGAGAATTACAGGAAAAAACAGGTCGAAAATCCACTGATTATTACTTTTGGTGGTGCTTTTTCTAACCATATTGCTGCAACGGCAGCTTTGGGGAGAGAGTTAGAAGTCCCAACTTTAGGCATTATAAGAGGAGAAGAGCTGGTCTATAAGTGGGAAGAAAATCCTACATTAGTAAAGGCTAACGAAGACGGAATGACTTTCGATTTTGTAACTAGAGAATCGTATAGAGATAAAAATCACATTACAGAAATTTATCAGGAGCTGTTCCCTAATGCACTTATCATTCCTGAGGGAGGGAGTAATGCTTTGGCGGTAGAAGGGGTTCAGTTTATGTTGAATGAAAAGACAGTGGAGTTTGATTATTTATGCACGGCAGTAGGCACTGGTGGAACCGTAGCGGGACTTTCTAAATTTGCTAAAGAACATCAGAAAGTTTTAGGCTTTAAGGCTGTGAAAGATGATTCTTTAGACGGTAAAATTTTAGAATGGAGCGGAAGAAATAATTTTCAACTACTGGAAACAGGTCAAGGTGGTTATGGTAAAATAACAGACGAAGTGGTGGCTTTTATCAATAAATTTTATCATAATTATAATATTTTGTTAGAACCCATCTATACAGGCAAGATGATGAAGCGTTTATGGGAGCTGATAGATGAAGGTTTTTTTATTGAAGGAAGTAAAATTTTAGCTTTTCATACAGGTGGTTTGCAAGGTATAAAAGGAGCTAATGAATTCCTGAAAAACCAAGGCAGACCCACTATTGTTGAGGGAGATGGAATATAGGTGAGAGAGGCTTCCGTTTACAAATAAAAAGATTATTGTATCTTTGTTGAGTGGCAAACTGGATTGGTTTGCTGCTTTATTTTTAATAAAAACATAATTTATAAGATATTATGAAAAAGTTTTTGATAGCTTCGGCGGTTTTAGTCGTTTCACAATTTAAGGCTCAGACGTGGGCAACAGATGACCAATATATCCAGCGTTTTGCAGGATATGCCGTAGAAGAAATGGAAAAATATAAAATCCCAGCAAGCATTACTTTGGCACAAGGGATATTAGAAACAGGAGGTGGGCAATCTCGTTTGGCGAAAGAAGGTAATAATCATTTTGGAATTAAATGTAAGGAAGATTGGACAGGCAAAACAATGAGGCATACTGATGATGCTCCTAACGAGTGTTTCCGTGTGTATAACGACCCAAAGGAATCTTATGAAGACCACTCTAAATTTTTAGCTTATCGTAAATATTATACCAACCTATTTAAACTTGACCCCAAGGATTATAGAGCTTGGGCTCACGGACTTAAAAAAGCGGGATACGCTACCAATCCTAGGTATGCCTATATTTTGATAGACAAGATAGAAAAATATAAGTTGTACGAATTTGATAATATTTCGTCTAAGGAAGTCCCTTTTGCATTGGTTAAACTTTATCCAGAGCTTAATAATGATAAGGAGTTTATGGCGAAAATAAACCCACAAAAAGAGGTTAAAAAGAAGGAAAGTGTAACGGTGCATGTTCCTTATCAGCAAACTTCTTATGCAGAGCAACAGAAAACAGCAGATCAGCTAAGAAAAGAAAAATTAGCATTGTTGGAAGGTATAACAGTAAAATCTCATCCTAACGGAGGGTTAAAATATGTAGTGATTCCAACAGATACCGATGTGGCTTATATCGCTAAAAAGTTTGATATGAGAGAGGGGAGATTATTAAAGTGGAATGATTTAAGTGAGAATAAACTAAAAGCAAATGATGTTTTGTTTTTAGAACCAAAATCTTCTACAGGAAGTATAGAAACATACAAGGCTGAAAAGGGAGATACAATGCATAAAATTTCTCAAAAATTTGGTATTAAATTAAGAAAACTTTACTCCAAAAATAGAATGGAGTATGGAGAACAGCCTAAGCAAGGGCAAATTATTTATTTGCAAAAGAAAGCTCCACGCAGATAGTATTTAATAATTAGGAAAAATAAAATTAAGATGTTATATCAAAGAAGTAGTGCCTTATTTCAAGAGGCTAAAAACTATATTCCTGGCGGTGTAAACTCTCCTGTAAGAGCGTTTAAATCGGTGGGCGGAACACCTGTATTTATGAAGTCTGCTAAAGGGGCTTACCTTACAGACGCAGACGATAAAACTTATATAGATTATATCAATTCGTGGGGACCAGCCATATTAGGGCATACTCACCCCGAAGTGCTGGAGGCTGTAAAGCTACAAGCTGAAAAAGGCTTCTCTTTTGGAACGCCTACTGAGTTAGAAACCGAAATTGCTAAGTTCATCACAGAAAATGTACCTAATATAGACCAAATAAGAATGGTGTCATCTGGTACAGAGGCTTGTATGAGTGCTATTCGTTTGGCTAGAGGCTACACAGGGAGAGATAAAATTATTAAGTTTGAAGGTTGTTATCATGGGCATTCAGACTCATTTCTGATAAAAGCAGGGAGTGGTGCGGCAACTTTTGGAAATCCAAATTCTCCAGGAGTTACGCAAGGTACAGCTAAAGATACTTTATTGGCTAGATATAATGATTGGGAGCAAATTCAAGATTTATTCCGTCATAACGAAGGGCAAATCGCAGCGGTTATTATAGAGCCAGTGGCTGGTAATATGGGCTGTGTACTTCCTGAAAATAACTTTTTACAAAATCTAAGGCAAATCTGCGATCTTAACGGTACTCTTTTAATTTTTGATGAAGTGATGACGGGCTTTCGTCTAGGATTTGGTGGGGCTCAAGAGGTTTATGGAGTGAAGGCAGACTTGGTAACTTATGGTAAAGTTATCGGTGGAGGTATGCCTGTGGGTGCCTTTGCTGGGCATCGTGAAATTATGGAATGTCTGGCTCCTAAAGGTGCCGTTTATCAAGCAGGAACGCTTAGTGGTAATCCTATTGCGATGAGAGCGGGACTGACGACATTGCAACTCATTAAAAATGACGAGAATTTCTATCAAAATCTTGATAAGACCACAGAAAAATTAGATTTTGAAATTGCTAAAATCCTTAACGAAAAAGGGATTGAACACCGTATCAATAGAAAAGGCTCTATGATGTCTGTGTTTTTCCATACTAATAGAGTAGCTAATTTTGATGAGGCACAACAGGCCAATCATTCGTTATTTAATACCTTTTTTCATCACTTGTTGGAGAGAGGTGTTTATCTTCCACCTAGTGGGTACGAAACTTGGTTTATTTCTTCTGAAATAAAAGATAATGAGATAGATAAAACTTTAGAAGCAATAAGAAGTTTTCAGTATTAAATATCTAAATCACTCCAGAATTCTGAGAGTGATTTTTTATTTTTGATGAAATATTAAATAGAATAGTTAGTTTTTTTATCTTTGGGACGATTTGTAATAATTATTATGATATGAAAAAAATAGTGATACTAGCATTAGGTTTATTTTTGTCTGTTAATGCCTATAAAGGGCAGGAAATTACATTGGACAAAATCTACTCGGGCTATTATAGAGGTAAAGGTATAGCGGGGATTTCTCCATTAAAAACAGATGATTATTACGCCGTAATAGAACCAACAGGAATTGCAAAATACTCTTATAAAACTTTACAAAAAGAAGGTTATATAGTAGAGGGAAGATACGAAGATTATCAGCTTTCTAACGATGGTCAAAAGATTTTGTTGCAGAAAGTTAGTGAGCCTATTTACAGACATTCTTTTTTAGGTGTTTTTGATGTTAAGGATTTGTCAAGCGGAAAAATAGTTTCTTTATTTGAAGGGAAACCTGTTCAGGAGCCTACCTTTTCGCCTGACGGTAGCAAAGTGGCTTTTATTTCAGAAAATAATTTGTATTACCAAGACTTAGCGTCGGGGCAAGTAGTTCAAATTACAACGGACGGTAAGAAAAATGAAATTTTGAACGGACTGGCAGATTGGGTTTATGAAGAAGAATTTGGTCATGCTAAACAATATGTATGGAATAGTGGCGGTGATGCCATTGTTTTTGTAAGGTCTGATGAAACGGCTGTTCCTGAAATGAATATGCCTATCTACGGAAACAACCTATATCCACAAGATTTTAAATTCAAATATCCAAAAGCAGGCGAAAAAAACTCCGAAGTTA
This sequence comes from Riemerella anatipestifer, assembly GCF_035666175.1. Lineage (NCBI taxonomy): Bacteria > Pseudomonadati > Bacteroidota > Flavobacteriia > Flavobacteriales > Weeksellaceae > Riemerella > Riemerella anatipestifer. The sequence goes on along the minus strand of NZ_CP142016.1, from coordinate 512,119 downwards.
GTTTACATTATTATCAATTAGCTACAAAGAAGATAGCTAAGGTAGATTTAAGTGCTTTTGAAAACTATTATATTCCGCAATTATTTGTGTCTAAGGCGTCTGATGAGGTTTTGGTGGCTACGGCTAACAGACATCAGAACAAGTTAGATATACTAAAGCTAAAAACCTCTAACGGAAAAATAGAAAAACTATTTACAGAAACCGATAAGGCGTGGATAGAAACTGATAATTTGACTTTAGAGTTTCTTTCTGACGGAGGTATGTTGTGGGCTTCGGAAAGAGATGGTTTTCGTCATTTGTATTGGTATGATGCCAAAGGTAAGTTGAAAAAACAAGTTACAAAAGGAAATTGGGAAATTACAGACTATTACGGCTTTGATGCTAAAAATCAAGAGGTTTTTGTGCAAACTACTCAAAATGGAAGTATCAATAAGGTAGTGTCTAAAATCAATATCAATACGGGTAAATCTCAAATTGTTTCAGATATAGAAGGTAACAATACGGCTTCTTTTAGTCCTAATTTTAATTATTTTATCAATACAACCTCTTCTGCTAAAACCCCACACAAATATGTGTTGAGAGATAGAAATGGAAAAAGTTTGAAAGAAATACAAAACAATGATGAGTTTTTAACTAAGTTAAAAACTGATAATTGGGTAGAGAAGGAATTTTTTACTATACCCAATGATGCAGGAGACCAAATGAATGCGTGGATTATGAAGCCTAAAAACTTTGACCCTAACAAAAAATATCCTTTGTTTATGTTTCAGTATTCAGGACCAGGGTCTCAGCAAGTAAGTAATTCTTGGGATTCTAGTAATGGTTTATGGTTTAATCATTTAGTTCAGAAAGGCTATGTTGTAGCCTGTGTAGACGGTAGAGGTACAGGTTATAAAGGTGCAAATTATAAGAAGTCAACCTATCTTAATTTAGGTAAATATGAAATAGAAGACCAAATAACTGCTGCGAAATGGTTTGGGAAACAGTCTTATATAGATGCTAGCAGAATTGGTATTTTTGGCTGGAGCTTTGGAGGTTACATGGCTAGTTTAGCGATGACTAAAGGGGCTGACGTCTTTAAAATGGGAATTGCAGTAGCACCAGTAACCAATTGGCGTTTTTATGATACGGTTTACACAGAAAGATTTTTGAGAACTCCACAAGAAAATGCAAAAGGTTATGATGAAAATTCTCCTACGGAATATGCTCATTTATTAAAAGGTAAGTTCTTGATGATACACGGTACAGCAGATGATAATGTACATTTTCAAAATGCAGCAGTATTTTCCGAGGCACTTATTCAGAATAAAAAGCAGTTTGAGTTTATGACTTACCCAGATAAAAATCATAGTATATATGGAGGGAATACTCGCTCTCAACTTTATGAAAAGATGACACAATTTATATTGAATAATCTTTAAAATGTTCAATAATAATAGCAAAAGAGCTACTTTTTAAAGTAGCTCTTTTTTGTTATTTGGAAATAAAAAATGCTATTGAGCTTATCAATAGCATTTTACTGTACCCAGAGCCGGGATCGAACCGGCACGCCTTTCGGCATTGGTGTTTGAGACCAACGCGTCTACCAATTCCGCCATCTGGGCATAGGTTGAATTAGAGACTGCAAATATAGACTTTTTTTAGATTATACAAAAATATTTTTTAGCATTTTACCAAAAAACCTCCAATCCATCATAAGCAGGTTTTATGTGTGGAGGTAATAGGCTTTCTATTTCATTGTGAAACCCTAATCTATGGCTAATGTGAGTAAGATAAGTAGTTTTAGGCTTTAAGGTTTCTACAAGTTCTAAAACTTGTGGAAGTATAAAATGGGAAGCATGCGGTTCTTCTGCTCTTAAGCAGTTAATGATTAAAATATCTAAATTTTTTAATTTCTCAAGTTGGTCTTTACTAATGGAACTCGCATCGGTAATATAGGCTAGATTTCCTATTTTATAACCAAGTATGGGGAGTTTTCCGTGGAGTACTTCTATGGGTTCTATTAAAGTTCCTAGTAGTTCAAATGGTTGGTTTGTAATTTTATATAAGTCAAAACTAGGTGCTCCAGGATATTTTTCCGTAGCGAAGGCGTAAGGAAACCTTTGTATGATTTCGTTTGAAACTCTTTCTAAACAGTAAATAGGTATATTTTTATTAGTATTGAAAATAATGGGACGAAGGTCGTCTAGTCCAATAATATGGTCATTATGCTCGTGTGTTACTAGGAGGGCATCTATGTGAGACTCTCCGAAGGAAAGCATTTGTTGTCTAAAATCGGGTCCGCAATCTATTAAAATTTTTTTATTGTTATTAGTTGTAATTATAGCGGAAGACCTAAGTCTTTTATCTTTAGGGTTTTGAGAGAGGCAAACAGGGTGGTTAGAACCTATAACAGGTATACCTTGCGAAGTGCCTGTGCCTAAAAATTTCAGCTTCATTTTTGAGTTTAAAATCATTTTGGTAAATTTACAAAAAATATAAATATTGCAAATATGTCGGGAATCAAAGCGGTTTTAACCCCTAAACAAAAAGCATTAGCAGTTAATCTAGACCCTTCAATATATGGTACATTTGCGGAGATTGGAGCGGGGCAGGAGACGGTGCGTCATTTCTTTAGAGCAGGAGGAGCTTCTGGTACTATTGCCAAAGCGATGTCTGCTTATGATAAGGAGTACAGTAATGCTATCTATGGACAAGAGGTTAAAAATAGATTTGTTACTCAAAATAGATTAAAAAAAATGCTCAGACATGAGGTTAGCCTTATAGAAGAGCGACTAGATAATACCGAAACTCCAGATAGAAAGTTTTTTTCGTATGCTAATACTGTAACCACGATAAATTATCATAAAACCTTTAAAGGTCATGGTTGGGTAGGGTTGATGTTTCAGCATGAGGCAGATGCGGAGTACAGCGAAATTATTTTACATATCAGATTTAAAGAAAATGATGCAACACTTCAGCAAGAAACTTTAGGGAATTTGGGTGTTAATCTCATTTTTGGGGCTTTTAATTATGCTGATAATCCAAGACATTTAATTAACAGTCTTTACGATGATATTTCTATTGATAAGATAGAAATTGATATGATTGATTTCCAAGGACCTGCATTTGAGTATGTTGATAACCGATTGATGAGCTTACAACTTGTCAAAAAAGGTATGACAGAAGCGGTGATATTTAATTCCGAAGGTAAAAATATGCTTCCTGCAGATATTCTTTACAAAAAAGATGTTTTTGCGGTGAGAGGTAGTTTTAGACCTGTAACATTGGTAAATATAGATATGTTTGAAAATGGACTAAACCTCTTTCTAAAAGATACTAAAGGTAAGCCTGAAGATACCGTAATTATCTTTGAAATTACAACGGCTAACTTAAGAGCAACGGGTAAAATAGACGAGAGAGATTTCTTAGATAGGGTAGATGTGTTGGCAAAGTTAGGCTATACTGTAATGGTGTCTAACTTTTCTGAGTATTATCGTTTGGTAGAGTATTTTTACAGCTATAACATTCGCTATCTAGGGGTAGCGATGGGAGTTAATAACTTGCTGATGGTCTTTGATGAAGATTATTACAAAAACTTACCAGGTGGAATATTAGAAGCGTTTGGTAAATTCTTTAGAAAAGATATGAGGGTTTATTTGTATCCTTATAAAGAGCCAGAATCTCATGAGGTGTTAGATTCTGATAATTTAAAAGTGAATGAAAACCTTAAAGAACTATACAAATACTTTAAACATAATAATAGAATAGTTGATATTAAGACATATAATCCTGAATATTCCGAAATCTATTCTCGTGAAATTTTGGTTAAAATCGCAAGTTGTGAGACAGGTTGGGAATGCCAACTTCCAGAAGGTGTGGCAGATATGATTAAAGAGAGAGGTATGTTTGGCTACAAAGAAGCAATCGCTCTAAAAGAATTTTAAAATAAATTAGGCATGGAGAAATTAAAAATAAAATTATCAGAAATCATCTCTGATAATCATCTTTCTAAAGATGATAAACTCAAAACAATTTGTGAAGTTTTAGACCAAGAGAAAAATTACTTTAATTGGACAGGGTTTTATTTTAAAAACGGAAATAAAGAAGAACTTATATTAGGACCTTATGTAGGAGCACCTACAGATCATACGGTTATTCCTTTCGGTAGAGGTATTTGTGGGCAAGTAGCTGTATCTAATAAAACGTTTGAAGTACCAGATGTTATGGCTGAAGATAACTATTTATCTTGCTCTATAGATACTAAAGCAGAGCTGGTAGTTCCTATCATAAAAAATGGAGAGAATATGGGTCAAATAGATATAGACTCACATACTTTAAATCCTTTTACCAAAGAAGATGTAGAACTTTTAGAATGGCTTTGTGATAAAGTAGCAACCATATTGTAAAAGTACTTTTATACCTCCATTTTGATAAATGGAAAGTGGTTGTCTAAATCTCTAAAATAGCGTTTGTGTATATAAAAAAAAAGCATTAGCTTTGCACCTTGAAATTTTAACTATATAATTATTAACATTATGAATCATTACGAAACTGTTTTCATTTTAACTCCCGTTCTGTCTGACGCTCAGGTGGAGGAAGCAGTGAAAAAATTTGAGGATCTTTTAAAAGATCAAAATTGCGAAATCGTAGCCAAAGAAAATTGGGGACTAAAAAAGTTAGCTTACCCTATTCAATTGAAGAAAAACGGTTTCTATACTTTGATAGAATTCAAAGGTGAAGGAACTATCGTGGCAGATTTAGAACTTGCTTTCAAAAGAGACGAGAGAGTTATCCGTTACTTAACTACAAAGTTAGACAAGCACGCTGTAGAGTATGCTGAAAAGAGAAGAGCAAAACTAAAATCTAAAAAAGCTTAATTTTTAACCCCTAAAAAAAGAAACTATGGCAATAGATGAAATGGCACAACAAGCCGCACAAGGTGGGGAGTCTGAAGTAAAATTCCTTACACCACTAGATATCAATACTAAATCTGAAAAAAAATACTGTAGATTTAAAAAATACGGTATCAAATATGTAGATTATAAAGATGCAGATTTCCTTCTTCAGTTCGTTAACGAGCAAGGTAAAATTTTACCAAGAAGATATACAGGAACTTCTTTAAAATATCAGAGAAAAGTATCTGCTGCTATCAAAAGAGCAAGACATTTGGCACTTATGCCGTATGTAGCAGACTTATTGAAGTAATTATATAAGTTGCTGAATTAGTTAAATTAAAAATTCTAACTGTTTTAGGATATTTGGAAAGTCAACTATTGAGTTTGGATTCTAAACTTCTAAAACCTAAACAAGACAACAACAAACAATGGAAATTATTCTTAAAAAAGACGTAGAAAACTTAGGATTAGAGTTTGATACAGTAGATGTAAAGCCAGGATACGCTAGAAACTTTTTAATCCCTCAAGGATATGCAGTTTTAGCAACACCTAAAAATAGAGCGGTTTTAGCTGAAGTATTGGAAGCTAGAAAAGAAGAAGAAGCTAAATTAGTAGCTGCTGCTAACAAAATTGTAGAGCAACTTAAAAAGACTTCTGTTTCTATCGCTGCTAAAGTAGGTTCTGGTGATAAATTATTCGGTTCTATCAACAATGCTAACTTAGCTGAAGAATTAGCGAAAGCAGGTGTTGAGGTAGATAAAAAATACATCAAAATCCCTGGAAATACTATTAAGAGATTAGGTAAATTTACTGCTAAAGTAAGACTTCACAGAGAAGTAGAACACGACTACGAATTTGAAGTAGTATCTGATGCTCCTGTAGTAGAAGCTCCTAAGGCTAAAGAAACTAAAACTGAGGAGGCTTAATTAGTAAAGTTTTTTTCATAATAGAAAAACGGTTGTATCCAAAATGATGCAACCGTTTTTATTTTTGGTATCATTATAATAACTAAATAATAGGAGATGAAGGAATATAATCATCTGCTGTGAATGAGAAAAAGTTAAATGAAATCAAACTTTCTAAACTCTTAATTTAACCTTTTGTAAATACTATATGTTTTTATTGCAGTCTTTTAATTAAAATTGGATAGAAATCTTCAAAATTTTTATATTGTTTTCTATTATTTTCATATTGTTTTAACTCATCTATTATTTTTTCAACAAGATCAAATCCTACACTCTTTTCAAATGATAGTAGTTCATTTGCTTTTTCATTTCCGAAATTTAATTGAGTTATTCTTATTACAGTAGCTCTAACTAAAATTTCAATAAAAACATTTTTCCAACTTTCATAACCTTGTTCTTTTCCACTCTTTTTTAATTGTTCGTTGTAATATTTTCTCTCTAATTGATTTAATTTTTCTTGATATTTAATAACTATAGGATTAATAAAAGAGTGACTAAATTCATGGAGTATCAAGTCCATTTCTAAAAAGTCTTTATCAAAATGCGAATAGAAATCAATCTCCCCATTTGGTCCGATAATAGCATATACTTCCTTTTGCCCTTTTTCATTTATCATTTCTGAATTATAACCGCCAGAATGTAAAAAAGGTGATAAAATTACATTATATGAAGACAATTTAGTTCCATAATATTCTTCTAAATAATCTGGTAAATATCTAATAGTTTCTGACTTTAAAACATTTGAAATAACTTTTTCATTTATTGGTTTTATTTTTTTTAAATAATTCTGAAAAAGACTGTCTTGATTAAATTTAATGAGTTCAAGCCTGAAATCATCTAGTAAATACTCTTTAGATTCTTTGACAAAAGATATGTTTTGGTCTGAACTTTTTTTTGTTTTAACAAACTCTGGAAAATTTGAATGCTCTAAAAGCCAATCAACAGGTCGGGTAAATGCAAAGTCGTACTTTTTTGATAAGGAATCAAATAAAGAAACTGCACGATGATTTCTTAAACTTTTGAAATCATTATCCAATGCTATTTTGTTCAAACTAGGATGTTTACTAGTCAAAAAATAGTTACTATAATGAGCTACCGCATATAATGTTTCAATGCGTTCATCTATACTTATATTAAGTTTTGATTTTTGAGAGAAAAATAATTGACTTACTAACGAGAGTACTACTACTGCTGTTTTCATATTATAAACACTATTCTTTAGAATTACCACTGACAAATAAATATATGAGTAAAGAACCTAGCTAATAAGCCTCATAATCTCCAAAGCAACTCTTAAGGCTTCTGTACCGTCTTGTAGAGAGACTTCCACCTCTTTGTTATTGGTAATGGCTTCTGCAAAACTTTCTAGTTCGTCTAAGATGGCATTGTTAGGCTGTATGTTAGGATATTCAAAAATAATTTGGGATTTTTCGCCTTCGGCATTTTCAATAATCATATCAAAGTCAGAAGGGTTTTCAGGAGCGTCTTTCATTCTAATGACTTCGGCTTTTTTCTCTAGAAAATCCACGGAAATATAAGCGTCTTTTTGGAAAAATCTGCTCTTTCTCATCGCTTTCATAGAGATTCTAGAGGTGGTTAAATTAGCAACACAACCATTTTCAAACTCTATTCTAGCGTTAGTAATATCAGGCGTTTTGCTTACAATACATACACCGCTAGCGTGGATATTTTTAACCTTAGATTTTACAAGACTTAAGAGAATGTCCAAGTCGTGAATCATCAAGTCTAGCACAACAGAAACATCGGTACCTCTAGGATTAAACTCTGCTAACCTATGTATTTCTATAAACATAGGGTTTTGTATGTAGGGTTTGGTAGCAATAAAAGCAGGATTGTAGCGTTCCACGTGCCCTACCTGTGCTTTAATACCTTTTTCGGTACATCTACGGATGATGTCTTCGGCTTGTTCTAAAGTTTGAGTTACAGGTTTCTCTATAAAAAAATGCTTACCGTGGTCTATTGCTTTTTGGGCATAATCATAGTGAAATAGAGTAGGCGTTACAATGTCCAACATCTCAATATCGTTGAGTAAATCCTCAAAATTCGGATAGTATTTATAGCCAAATTCGGCTTCTAGTCGTTTACCATTTTCTGTATCAGCATCGTAAAACCCTACCAAATTATACTTTTCTGACTGTTGTAATAATCTTAGATGTATCTTCCCAAGGTGTCCTGCACCTACTAGTCCAGCGTTTATCATAACCAAAATTTAAGTACTTCAAAGATACTAATCTATTTATTTATAGTGAAAAGAATAATTACAGTTTTTATCATTATTAGTGAATTGTAAAAAATAATTGATATTTAAAGTATTGTAATTTAGTCGTTTATGTTTAGTGTGGTCTGCTTGACTTGACAAAGGGGTTTCGTAAGTTGTATATTTGCAACCGCAAACGGAAAATCATTTTCCGTTTTTGTATTTAAAATTTAAACATATTTATATAAAATGAAAACTTCTGATTTTAATTTCAATCTACCACCAGAGCTTCTTGCGGAACACCCTTCGGAGCACAGAGACGAGGCAAGACTTATGGTTCTTAATAGAAAAAATCAAACCATAGAGCATAAACTTTTTAAAGATGTTATAGATTATTTTGATGAAAATGATTTGTTTATCTTTAATAATACTAAAGTTTTCCCAGCGAGACTATACGGAAATAAAGAAAAAACAGGAGCTAAAATAGAGGTTTTCCTTTTAAGAGAGCTAGATAAAGAAACTCGTGTTTGGGACGTATTGGTAGACCCTGCTAGAAAAATAAGAATTGGAAATAAGTTATTCTTTGACGAAGATGAGTCTTTAGTAGCTGAGGTTATAGATAATACAACTTCTAGAGGAAGAACATTAAGATTCTTGTACGATGGAAGCTACGAGGAGTTTCGTGCTAAATTAAAGGAGCTAGGAGAAACACCTCTACCGAAATATATCAAAAGAGAAGTAGAGCCAGAAGATGCAGAAAGATACCAAACAATCTATGCTAAAAAGGAGGGAGCGGTAGCAGCGCCTACTGCGGGGCTTCATTTCTCTAAACATCTAATGAAAAGATTAGAGATAAAAGGGATTAACTTTGCCGAAGTAACGCTACATGTGGGCTTAGGGACTTTTAACCCAATAGAGGTAGAGGATTTGTCAAAACACAAAATGGAGTGTGAAGAGGCGTTCATCGACCAAAAAAATGCGGATATTATCAACAAAGCTATAGATGAAGATAGACGCATCTGTGCAGTAGGAACTACTACGATGAGAACCATAGAAACTTCGGTTTCATCTAACAGAAAGTTAAGTGCTTACCACGGTTGGACGAATAAGTTTATCTATCCACCATACGATTTTGCTGTGGCTAACTCTATGATTACCAATTTCCACACGCCGAAATCTACTCTTATTATGATGATTGCTGCATTTGCAGGTAAAGATTTTGTAATGCATGCCTACGAAGAGGCAGTTAAAGAGAAGTACAAGTTCTACTCCTACGGAGATGCAATGCTAATTCTTTAAAATGTAAATATAATTAACTTGAAATAAGGTAATAAGCCTTTTCGGAGGCTTGTTACTTTTTTATTATCACTCATTTCTGATAGATGAAAGACATTCGTACCCTTAGTTTAGATGAGCTTAAAGATTATTTTACTTCCATTGGGGAGAAGCCGTTTCGTGCCAAACAGGTTTATGATTGGTTGTGGAGCAAAAATGGGCATTCTATTGAGGAAATGACAAACCTCTCCAAAAATCTTAGAGAAAGGATAGCGCAAGATTTTGTAATTAAACCCGTAAAAGTAGATTTGCTCCAGAAAAGTAAAGATGGAACTATAAAAAATGGTGTTAAATTACACGATGGGCTTATGGTGGAGAGTGTGCTTATCCCTACCGATACGCGTACAACGGCATGTGTTTCGTCTCAAGTAGGATGTTCGCTTAATTGTGAGTTTTGTGCTACGGCAAGGCTAAAACGAATGCGAAATTTAGAAGTTGCAGAGATTGTAGATCAGGTGGCACTTATAGACCAACAGAGTAAGGCGTATTTTGATAGACCTCTTTCTAACATTGTGTTTATGGGAATGGGTGAGCCTATGATGAACTATAAAAATGTAGTGGAAGCCATTAGAAAAATTACAGAACCTGAAGGCTTGGGTATGTCGCCACGAAGAATTACGGTATCTACCTCTGGAATACCTAAGATGATAAAAATGTTGGCAGATGAAAATCTTAAGGTTAAACTAGCTCTTTCTTTACATTCAGCGATAGAATCTAAACGAAACGAAATAATGCCTTTTTCCACTAAATTTCCGTTAACGGATATTATGGAATCTTTACAGTATTGGTACGAAAAAACAGGCTCTATCATTACTTTAGAATACTGTATTTGGAAAGGGATTAACGATACCGATGAAGACATAAAAGCACTTATAAAGTTCTGTAAAAAAATACCTACTAAGGTTAATCTTATAGAATATAACTCAATAGGCGATGGAAAATATGATAGGAGTAATCCTGAAGCCACTCAGAACTATGTAGAACAGTTAGAACGCCACGGTATCACAGTTATGATTAGAAGAAGCCGAGGAGGAGATATAGATGCGGCTTGTGGACAATTAGCTAATAAGTCCACACAGGAGTAGTAGAAAAACATTTAATTAAAATAATCATCTTAATAACCAGTAGTTTAAGGTGATTATTTTTTTTATTTACTAATTTATGGTGTATTCTATTTTATTTACTCTACCTTTGTACCATCATTTAATGAAAACGGCTCCTTATGCCACTTTCTGATTAAAGTTTTTTAGAAAAATTATTCTTAATACTCCCTCAGTTTTTGTGTTTTTTAGTTGCCATTATCAATATAAATAATAGCATATTAAAACGAATAACAATCTAAAAAAACATTTAACACAGTCTTATTATTATGCGAAGGCAGTGTTTACTTTACGCCAATAGTTTTTTGGCAAAATCATTTATGAATTTTACACAATTATCATTATCAAGTCCTATTTTAAAGGCAATATCTGACGCTGGTTATACAACACCTACCGCAATTCAAGAAAAAGCAATACCAACCATTTTAGAAGGTAGAGACCTTATAGGGTGTGCCCAAACAGGTACTGGTAAAACAGCCGCTTTCTCAATTCCGTTATTGCAAATATTGTCAGAGACACCTAAAAAAGGCAAATCTATTAGAGCGTTGATTTTAACACCAACAAGGGAATTAGCGATTCAAATTCAAGAAAATATAGAGCAATATAGCAAGTTTTTGAATATAAAACATTTATCAATTTTTGGAGGAGTGCCTCAAGGGAAGCAAGAAAGAGCTTTGAGCCAAGGGGTAGATATTTTGATAGCAACTCCAGGGAGGTTACTAGATTTAATGCAACAAGGATTGCTTAGTCTATCTCAAATAGAAATTTTAGTTTTAGATGAGGCAGACCGTATGCTAGATATGGGATTTGTAAACGATGTTAAAAAAATCCTTACAAAAGTTCCTAAGAAAAGGCAGACTTTGTTTTTCTCGGCTACGATGCCTAATTCTATAAGACAATTTGCAGAAACTATTTTAGATAACCCTGCGGAAGTTACGGTAACTCCAGTATCTTCTACGGCTAAAACGATAGAACAATCTGTTTATTTTGTAGAAAAAAATGATAAAACCAACCTACTGATAAATATTTTAAAAGATACATCAGAGCTAAGGTCGCTTATTTTTACAAGAACTAAGCATGGGGCGGATAGATTGGTAAAACAATTAGGTAGAACAGGAATTTTTGCTGCTGCAATACATGGTAATAAATCTCAGAATGCTCGTCAGAAAGCACTTAAAGATTTTAAAGATAACCGTATCAATGTTTTAATCGCTACAGATATCGCTGCTAGAGGGATAGATATAGACGAATTGCCACAGGTAATTAACTATGAGCTTCCCAATGTGCCAGAAACTTATGTGCATAGAATAGGTAGAACGGGTAGAGCAGGAACTTCAGGAAATGCCATTTCGTTTTGTGGAACTGAAGAAAGAAAGGATTTAAAGAATATACAGAAGCTGATAGGTTTCACTATGACCACCGCACCTGCAATCTAATAAAAAAATAAAACTATGGGAGATACTTATTCTAAAAAAGAGAACGATAAGAAAAAACTTCAGAAGCTAAAAGATAAGGCACTTAGAAGAGAAGAAAGAAAACATAATAACAATAAAGGTAAAAGCTTAGATGATATGTTAGTGTATGTAGATGCTAATGGACAAATTACAAATACACCACCAGATTTATCAGAAAAAGTAGAAATTTCGTTGGAAGATATTCAGCTAGGAGCAGCCCCTCACGATGTAGATGAAACCTTTAACAAAGGTACGGTAACGTTCTATAACGAAGAAAAGGGCTATGGGTTTATTAACGATCATCGTTCTAAAGAAAGTATTTTCGTACATGCTAACCAATTATCCGAAGTTTTAAAGAAAGATGATAAGGTAAGCTATGAAAAAGAAAAAGGACCAAAAGGCTACATTGCCATCAATGTTATCAAGATAAAATAAAAAATAATATAATTAACTTAAATTCAATTACAATGCAAGAAGGCACCGTAAAATTTTTCAACGAAACAAAAGGTTTCGGATTTATTACTCCATCTAACGGAGGAGAAGATGTGTTTGTACACACAAGTGGTTTAAAAACTAAAATTCATGAAAATGATAAAGTAGTTTACGAATTACAACAAGGTAAAAAAGGGATTAATGCTGTTAATGTAAAATTAGCATAGTACTATCTTCTTTTTATCCTGAAAAATAGCAACACAAACAGGATTAAATAAAATAAAGCTAGTGAGAACCGTTTCATTTTTTGAGACGGTTTTTTATTTTGCTATAAAGAATCTAATGAAAATTTTTCGAAAAAAAGTCTAAAAATAAAAAACACTCATTTTACATAATGAGTGTTTCATAGATTTTACTGCAGAGAGGAAGGGAGGTGAACCTTAGTAATATTACTGTTTATATATAAAATGCCAATAAATCAATATTTTACATATATTTGCATAAGTAAATATATGTTTTTTTATGTCTAAATATTGAATTATTAGCACCTATGAATTTTACCTTTAAATTAAAGGAACATAATCCCGAACAGCAACATCAAGAAAGCAACATAAATTCATCCAACCAAATATACAAGAGAAAACGCTAATAATGCGTGTGAACATTTTTATCAACTATTAGCAAAAGTTAGGAGCTCATTCGCAACTTTGAAGGTCGATGCTCTCCCAACAAAGTTTCTTCTTCGCTCTGCGAGGATTTTCCCATATTAAGTTATTATAAGATTCAGCTTTATTAACCGATAAAAATAATACAAGATCAGTGAATAACCTGTATAAAATAGATATAGGTTGCTAGGAAACCTGTGTAAAAAAGATACAGGTGAACTCAATATTAAATTTAAGAATAATGAAGACATCAATCAATTTTAAAGTAGTAAAGTTTGATTCCGAAATTCACAATTTTAGAAAAAAAATCCTTTGATTATATCCGCAAAGATTTAACTCCAAATAATGAATATTGGATGGAATAAAAAATTGCTGACCGAATTCAAAAGATAGAAAATTATTGCAAGGAAAAATCAGGTAGAAGATTACAGAAAAATGCAATGCCAGTTCGGGAAGCTGTAGTTGTTATAAAAGAAACTACAACGATGCAAGATCTACATAACCTATCAAAAAGATTGGAAGAAGAGCTTAGAATACGGATTTTTCAGATTGCTATTCATAAAGATGAAGGGTATTACGATAAAGACACCAAAGCATGGAAACCAAACTATCATGCTCATTTGGTTGCAGATTGGCAGGATTTGGAAACGGGAAAAATGCTGAAACATCAATCTTTTCATTATTCCAAAATGCAAGATTTGGCAGCAGAATGTTTGGAGATGGAAAGAGGCATCTCTGGTTCGTTAACAAGATTGGAGGCGGTAGAATTTAAAATCAAGAAGAAAGAAGAAGATTTGAGGGTTTTTAGAAGAACGATATAAACAAATGCATCAGGAAATGAATTCTAAAAAAGCGGATGATTTAATTGTGAAGCAATCGGATTTTCTCGGTTTTCAGAAAATAAAAACGGACAAAACTATTGAAAATTATAAAAAGGCAATCAAAACGAATGCTATTCAAATTCTTAAAAACAAAACAGAGTTGGAATCTAAGCATAAACAAATTATAGAATTGAAAAACAAAATTGAAAGTCTAAAGAAAGAAGTTTTTATTTTCAAAAGCAAAAACTCCGCTCTCTTAACCAATGAAAATGTTTTTGCTGTTGAAAAGAAAAAATATCTGGAATCAGTAGAAAATACACTTAAAAAATCTATTTTACAGGAAAGTATAAAAATTCCGAATCTGCAAAATCTGAATGATACCGAAAGAAAGAGAATAATGATTGAGATAATTGAAAAAACTACTAAAGCAAATCAAATTCCTATTTCAGCAGTTGAAGAGATTTTTGAGGATTCAAGTAAAACAACTAATCTTTTTAAACTGCTTAATATTAGAAATCAAAAAGAAGAATTTATATCGAATAACATTAAGGATATTAAGGAAGAACATGATAAAATCACAAATGAATTATCAGGAAAAAAAATAGAAGTTTGAGAAGATGAGTTATAATAGAAACTAAGTGGGTTGTTGAGAGGGTTTTAACTATAGATTTTGCCAAAATTCACAATTCTAAAATAATTAGACTGAAAAATTATACTAAACATACCCTACCGATTAGCAACATATTTCTTATCTTTACAAGACTTTTAATACGAAAAGTATCAAGGAATGGACAAACTTATACAAAACTTCTCAGTAAAATTATTATCAGATTTTTTTTAAAACAATGCGAATTTAAAACCACAGTTAGAAGATTTAACCTATATTGTTGAAGATAAAGATTTTTCTGACTTTTCAGAATTAACGAGAATAGGAAATGTAGAGTTTAAAAATTCTGATGAACTTATTGTTTTCTGTTGTAAGCACAAAGGAATTTTAACTGAACGCTCTTCTAAGAGAAAGCAATTTGAAATTGCAAAATTAGTTCTTAAGGAAGATTTTAAAGATGGAGCAATTTTCGTTTTTTATGATGATGCAGGGAAGTTTAGGTTTTCATTTATCCGAAGAAACTGGGACGGAAAAGCAGATAAGAAATATTCTTCTTGGAAGCGCTTTACCTATTTTGTATCTCCAGAAGATACCAATAAAACTTTCAAACATAGAATTGGCAACTGTACGTTTAAAGATTTAGATGCTATTCAAGAAGCTTTTTCTGTTGAAAAACTAACAAAAGAATTTTACAATGATTTATTCAAGTGGTATCAATGGACTCTTGAATCAGAAGTTGGTATTACATTTCCAAACAATACATCTACATCTGATGATGATCGTGTGAAGCTTGAAGAACAAATGATTCGTCTAATTACACGATTATTGTTTGTTTGGTTTATCAAACAAAAGCATTTAGTTCCAGATGAATTATTTAAAAAAGATAGATTATCTGAAATTTTAAATGATTTTAATCCAGAGAGTTTCTCCAATGGAAATTACTATAATGCCATTTTACAAAATTTATTTTTTGCAACTTTAAATAAAGCAGTAATAGAACGAGAGTTTGCAAAATTAGCTGATAAGCGTGATATTAAAACCCGATATCGTTATTCGGAAATGTTCAAAATTGCTGAAGAGGAGGTGTTAAATTTATTCCGACCAATTCCGTTTTTGAACGGAGGATTGTTTGAATGTCTTGATAAAGAAGAAAGTACAGATGGGGTAAAATATCATTTAGATGGATTTAGTAGAAGTGATAAAAAATTTCCAAACGGAAACCTGAAGCACAGAGAATTTATTCCAAACGTTGTTTTCTTTGGCGATGACAAAAATGAAGGATTAATTCCTTTATTGGAGCGCTATAATTTTACAGTGGAAGAAAATGTGCCAAATGAAGTTCAGGTAGCATTAGATCCTGAATTATTAGGGAATGTTTTTGAAAACTTGTTAGGCGCTTTTAACCCAGAGACACAAGAGTCCGCACGTAAACAATCGGGCAGTTTTTATACACCAAAAGAAATCGTTGCTTATATGGTGGACGAAAGTCTAATCGCTTTTCTTGAAAATTCCCTCTCCTTTGGAGAGGGTCAGGGAGAGGCTATTCGTCAGCTTTTTGAATAGGAAAATTTACCAGAATCTTTGGCTGATGACCACGATTTATGTGAAAAAATAGCAAATACGCTCCGTTCCGTAAAAATCTTGGATCCAGCTTGTGGTTCAGGAGCATTTCCTATGGGAATACTCAACCGAATGGTGGAAGTTCTTGAGAAATTAGATGCTAAAAACAAAGCATCTCATCACGATTTGAAACTACATTTGATAGAAGAATGTATTTATGGTGTAGATATACAAACCATTGCAGCACAAATTAGCAAATTACGTTTCTTTATCTCCCTGATTGTAGAGCAGGAAGCAATGGATTTATCTAAACCCGAAGAGAATTATGGAGTTCTAACCTTACCAAATTTAGAAACAAAATTTGTAGCAGGGGATACGTTGATTGGTATGAAAAAGAAAAAAGAAGGCGATTTTGTAAACAGTCTTTTTACCGATCCACGCATTGATGAAACAAAACACCAACTAATGGAGGTGAGAAAAGAGCATTTCTATGCAAAATCTGCCTACAAGAAAAAAGAATTGAGAGATAAAGATGCACAGTTAAGAGCCGAACTTTCAAAACTATTGCAAGATAATAATGAATTTGCACCCGAAGATGCGATACAATTCTCACAATGGAATCCTTATGATCAAAATGCAAGTTCGCCTTTCTTTGATCCAGAATGGATGTTTGGGTTAGAAGAAGGATTTGACATCGTTATTGGAAATCCACCTTATGTACAACTCCAAAAGGAAAGTGGCAGATTAGCTAAAATGTATCAAAACTGTGAATATAAAACATTTGCAAAAACTGGAGACATTTATTCCTTATTCTATGAGCGTGGTTGGCAATTATTAAAAAACAGAGGATTTTTCTCGCCCAAAAGTGATTTATCCAAATATGACAAAATTTTTACCTTTTGTATATGATGGTAAAGGTTTTTTAACAAATCAAAAATGCTTTATCATAACAGGCTCAAAAGTAGAATTTCTAACAGCATTTCTTAATTCTTCATTATTCAAATATTGTTTTAAAGATGATTTTCCTGAATTGCAAGGAGGCACAAGAGAGTTAAGTAAAATATTTTTTGATAAAATTACTGTTATGCAAATATCAGAAGAAACAAACCTGCAATTCAAAAAAATTATTGATGATATTCAACAAATGAAAGAGAATGGCGAGTCAACCAAAGAACTTGAGTTAATTATTGATACTCTATTATTTAATTTGTATAATTTGAAAGAAGAAGAAATAAAAGAGATAGGTTTTATAGAATCTCTATAAAACCTATCTCTGTATCTGTTAAACGAATGTAATCAAAAATCATTTTTTCTAATTTTCTCTCAAAACTTTGATAAGGTTGTCCTTGTGATAAGTTTTCTATTATTGTTTTGACAAGCTCAATAATAGGATTCTGTTCTTTTTCAGATAATTGTGGAACAGGAATTCGTTCCATTACTGTATTAAACATTTGAATACCTCCGCCTTCAACTTCGATAAATATAATTCGTTTAAAATACCATTCAAAAAGTTTAGAATTTAAGAACGCAATTAAATATTCTAATTTTATTGAATTGCTTGTCAAAATGTTTGCGGCATTATTATAAAACATTCCTTCATTATCAATTAAAAAATTAATGTTTGAGCCTATAATTTTCCAAACAATTTTTTGTTTATAAAAATCCTCCATATAAGCACAGTTCCTTAAATTGTATGGAGTTTCTCCTTTGTCAGCTCGTTTTTCAAGTTGAGGATAATAATTATCTAAATGAGCTTTTACTGCAGGGTAATTATCTATATTTATGGGTTTTATGCCTTTTTCTTTAATGCCATTGTGAGTGTTTATTAACCATAAATCTGCAAAATCATAACTATACCTTTTTATATCTCTGCCACGCAAAATAGGTCGTATGATTTCGGCAGATTTTGGGTCTTCTGCTATTAACTCATACCCGTTGTGCATTATGAAATGAAAAAAACAAGAGTTGTTTATTAGACTGAAAATCAGTATATTGTTTTTGCTATAAAACGATATAAATGAACAACATAGAGCAAATATATGAAAGAATTTTGGAAGTTTTAGGACTTTTTTCAGAAAATCAACTGATTAGTTATCAGAGAAGAACACCTAAAATGAGCGATTTAGAAGTCATAAGTCTTAATATTACTGCTGAATACTTGAGTATTGATAGCGAATTACAGTTATTTAGAAAATTGCCAAACTCTCTGATAAACAAAATTGAAAGAAGTGTTTACAATAAGCGAAAACGAAGACTATCCCTACAAACAGAGCAAATTAGACAGCGTATTTCGATGGAGTTCAATGAGTTTGAAGATATTTTTATCGTTGATAGCATGCCAATGAAAGTTTGTGAAAACGCTCGTTCTACTCGTTCAAAAATTTGTAAAGAGCAATCCTATTCTTCACCAACATATGGTTATTGTGCTTCACAGAAATTATATTTCTATGGCTATAAACTACACGCAGTATGTTCTTTAAATGGTGTGATTAAGAATTTTGATATAAGCCCTGCATCCGTTCACGACATCCACTATTTAAAAGATATTGGTGAGCAAATGCGAAACTGTACTTTAATTGGAGATAGAGGCTATTTATCAGCAAAAGTTCAAATAGATTTATTTAACTATGCTAATATTAAATTAGATACACCAATGAGAAGTAATCAGAAAGATTATATTCCTCAATTTTCATTGTACAAGAAAAAGCGAAAACGAATTGAGACATTTTTCTCTCAACTTTGCGACCAATTTATGATTAAAAGAAACTATGCTAAAACTTTTGAAGGCTTTAAAACAAGGCTAATCAGTAAAATAACCGCCGCAACGGTTATTCAATATATCAATAAATTTATCTTCCAAAGAAAATTAAATCATCTAAAAATCAGTATTATTTAAAATGCACAACGAGTTAACTCATCTTTTTTCTTACCATCTATGATAAAAGCCTCATTATAACCAGTTAAAATTCCACGATAGATGTTAATATTCCAGTCTTTCAAAGGAACGCCTATTGCTTCAATTTTAGCTTTTATCCTTTGCTCTATTTCACTTAAAATTATCCAGCTTTCACTTGTGCTAAAATTGCATTTTGTAGCATTTTGTCTAAAATAAACGCTGAACTTGCTGCTATATTTATTGTTTATATTTATTTTAGACAGTTAACATTTAATTTAAACCAAAACTGAATAATAACTTAAACAATTTAATATGATTTACGGATACATTAGGGTAAGTACAGACAAGCAAACTGTAGAAAATCAAAGATTTGAAATTAACCATTTTTGCGAAAGACAAGAAATAATAGTGAATAAATGGATTGAAGAAACCATATCAGGAGCTAAAAATGTAGATGATCGAAAACTAGGTAAGCTTCTCAAAAAAATGAAAAAAGGAGATATACTTATTTGCTCTGAACTTTCCCGTTTGGGAAGAAATCTATTAATGATTATGGGTGTTCTAAATGAATGTATGAATCGTGATATTCAGGTTTGGACAATAAAAGATAATTACCGTTTAGGAAGTGATATCAATTCCAAAGTTTTAGCATTTGCTTTTGGTCTTTCGGCAGAAATTGAAAGAAATCTTATTTCTCAAAGAACCAAAGAAGCATTGGCAAGAAAGCGGGCAGAAGGTGTTGTTCTCGGTCGTCCATTGGGAAGTAAATCTGCTAAAACCAAACTTACGGGGCAGGAAAAAAAGATTCAAGAATTGCTTGATAAAAAAGTTTCCTATTCCGCAATAGGTAGAATTTTAAATGTCCACAGATTGACTGTAAGTAGTTTTGTAAAAAGGCAGAAATTAAGTTATTAGAAAAATTGCCTTTGTTTTGTTACAAAATAAAATAAAAATTACCTTTGTTTTGTTACAGAATTTTAGTAAATTTGGGTTTGTTTTATGATAAGAATGAATTTTAAACGACATATTTTCGATGAGTTGGTTCAATGGAAAACGAGTTCTAATGCCAAACCGTTGATACTAAGAGGAGCTCGACAAGTAGGAAAAACGACCTTGGTTCGCAGTTTAGGGGAAAGTTATACCCATTTTATAGAGCTTAATTTAGAAAAAAGCGAAGATGCAAGTCTCGTAGAACGAAGTAATAGTGTACAGGAATTGGTCAATTTTTTGGCATTAAAAAATGAAATCTCCCCAAAAGATTTCCCAAATACACTGCTTTTTATTGATGAAATCCAGGAATCCGAAAAAGCAATTTCTTTTTTGCGTTATTTTTATGAGGACTTGCCAGAATTGAATGTCATTGCTGCGGGTTCTTTGCTGGAGCATACCTTAAAGAAAACTAAAAATTATCCAGTAGGTAGGATTAATTATCTGTATTTGTTTCCTTTAAATTTTCAGGAATATCTTGAAGCACAGGGGAAAAATAATTTGTTGGAACGATTTCGGAATGTTCCCGTTGACGACATTGCCCACGAACTTTTGATGAAAGAGTTCCACACCTATTGTATTATCGGAGGAATGCCAGAAATTGTTGCCAACTATGTTGCTCATAAAGATTTATTAGCACTTCCACAGATTTATGAAAGTATTTGGAATACCTACAAAGATGATGTGATAAAATACGCAGATAGTAAATCGGAAGAAAATGTGATGAAACATATCGTAAATACCGCTGCATCATTTGTTGACCAACGGATTAAATTTCAAAATTTCGGACACTCTAATTATAAGTCGAGGGAAGTGAGCGAGGCATTTAATAATTTAGATGCCGCAAAGGTCATTCAGGTAATTTATCCTTGTACCAATGTAGAGCCGCCAATTCTTCCAGATTACAAAAAATCGCCACGATTACAATTTTTGGATACAGGAATTTTAAATTTTGATCTGAATATTCAAGCCGATTTATTGCTAATGAAAGACCTTAGCGAAGCATACAAAGGAGCGATTATACCCCATATTGTTAATCAGGAAGTTTTGTCTTTGAATACTACAGATTACAAAAAGACCAATTTTTGGGTTCGGGACAAAACGCAATCATCAGCAGAGGTAGATTTGCTCATTGCCCACGGAAAATTCATGATTCCTATTGAAATTAAATCGGGGAAAACGGGAAGTTTGAAATCCTTGCATCAATTTGTGAATCAAACCCCTCATCAATTCGCAGTCAGAATGTATGGAGGAAAATTCAACATTGAAGAAACCGTTACACCAGAAGGGAAACCTTACTTGTTAATGAATTTGCCCTATTATTTAGGGACGTATTTAAAACAATATATCCATTACTTTATCACTAAATACAATGTCGAATAATTTTATTACCAATAATAAACAACAAAAAACACTAAAAGGAAGATTGAATACTTTGATTTCCATTAGTGATGAGCTGAAATTTCTAGTAGGTTATTTTTATTTTTCAGGATGGTCAGATATCTACTTAAGTCTTCAAAAAAATCCTCAACAAAAATTAAAATTGTTAGTGGGGTTACAAGTTTGTAATTATTTAGGCAATATCATTGAATATGCAGAAAAAGATGAAGAAGACAGCTCAAGAGATGAAGAGTTTCAGAAATATCTTGTATCACTTGGTTTTGCTTTGAACAATGAAGAAATGGATACAGAAGAATTTTACAATCAAGTGGGATTTTTTGTACAAATGATTGAAGAAAACAGATTGGAAATTCGTAAAACAGAAAATCCCAATCACGCAAAATTATATCTCTTCCATCTAAATGAAGATCAGGCAGAAAAACAAGGTATGCCTGGACAATTTATAACAGGAAGTAGTAATTTAACACGTTCGGGACTACATAATCAAGAAGAATTTAATGTAGAAATTAAAGATTATGGATATGCAGATGCAGTTCAGTATTTTGATGAATTATGGGAGCGGGCAACTCCAATTACTGAGCATCTGGATAATCGCAAAATATTGATTGATTTTATTAAAAATAAAACACAAGTTGCTACAATTACACCTTTTGAAGCGTATTGTTTGGTTATAAAAACATATCTCGACCTACAAAATCAGGAGAATGAAGAAGTAGATTTAGATACTTTATTGGAAAAAATTGATCTTAAGAAGTTCAGTTATCAGTCAGATGCAGTAAATCAGGCGATTCAAATGATAAAAGAACACAACGGTTGTATCATTGCGGACGTAGTAGGTTTGGGTAAATCAGTGATTGCGTCTATGATTGCCCGACAGATGAATAAACGAGGCATCATTATTTGTCCTCCTGGATTAATTGGCGACCCTGAAAAAAAGGACAGTGGTTGGTGGGAATATCTTGAAAAATTCGGATTACATAATTGGCAGGTATACAGTCGTGGAATAATTGATAGAATAGCAGATAACATTGAAGGAAGAGATTTTGAAGTAGTGATAGTAGATGAAGCCCATTATTTTCGTAATCAGGATACATCTGATTATGAAGCTTTATCAATGATTTGTCGTGGTAAAAAAGTAATTCTATTATCTGCAACACCTTTCAATAATTCTCCAGCAGACATTTTTTCTTTATTAAAACTATTTATTGTTCCAGGTAAATCAACGATATCTTTAGAGGATAATCTCGCAGGTAAGTTCAGTCGCTTAAATTATGAATATAAACAGTTGTCTGTCATTTTTAAAAATTGGAATTCTTCGGATGATAAAAAAAGAAAACAAGCAGAAAGCTATTATACTACAATGATAGATGAAAATCTCCCGATTGATATTAAGAAAGTAAAAGCTCAAACGAAACGCCTTTCAAACGATATCAAACGCATTATTAGTCCAGTAGTAATTCGTAGAAATCGTTTGGATTTAAAACAAGATTATATTTACGCAAAAGAAGTAGGAGATTTGTCGGAAGTGAAAGATCCTGAGGAAGTTTTTTATTATTTAGATAAGGAACAAGATGAATTTTATGACAGTATCATCAGTAAATATTTTGCTGAGAATGGTGTTTTTACTGGTGCCATTTATCAGCCGTTCAGTTATGAAAAAATATTGAGTGATAAGCTTGATGAATTTGGAAACCGACAATACAACCAACAGAAAAACTTGTACGATTTTATGCGTCGTATTTTAGTGAAACGATTTGAATCTTCGTTTGGTTCTTTTGAAAAATCCATAGAAAGATTCTTGCAAGTACATTTATTGGTAAAAGATTTTGTTGACAAAACGGGTAAGTTTATTTTAGACAGATCTTTTATTGATAGAATAAAAGACTTTGAATTGGAAGAAATTGAAGCCAATCTAGAGAAGTATGCAGCGGGAGATCTCAAGCGAAAAACTCCTAAAAATACTGAAGTTTATAATGTTGATACTTTTCATAGACGACAAGAGTTTTTAGATGATATAGATTCGGATATTCAATTATTTAAAGATATTCAAAAGCGACTGAAAGATTTAAGATTAGTAGAGAATGACCCTAAACAGGAAGAAATTATCCGAAAAATCAAACATCTTTTAGCAAATGAGCCGAACAGAAAAATTATTTTATTTTCAGAATATGTAGATACAATCCATCACCTTGAAAAACGATTTAAATCAGAATTCAAAAATGAGGTATTAGTTTGTGATGGTAAAGTATCCAAAGATTTGGCAAGGCATTTAAACAGTGATTTTAATGCCCAATATAATAGGGGATTGAAAACCAATCATTTTAAAATTTTATTAACCTCTGACAAGTTATCTGAAGGATTTAATCTCAATAGAGCAGGTGTTATTATTAACTATGACATTCCATGGAATCCGACACGGGTTATTCAGCGTGTAGGGCGAATCAATCGTATTGGTTCAAAAGTTTACGATGAACTATTTATTCTTAATTTCTTTCCTTCATTGAAAGGAGCTGATATTGTAAAATCAAGAGAGATAGCTCAACAAAAAATGTTTTTAATTCATAATGCTTTGGGAGAAGATGCTAAAATTTTTGATGAGGATGAAGAACCTACTCCCGCTTCATTAGGCTCAAGAATCAATAGTAATCCACAGGAAGAAGGTGAAGTTAATACTATAACAAAAATTAGAAACCTTTATGCTGATTTACAAAATAAGCACCCAGAAATTATTAAAAAAATAAGTGAATTACCGCCACGCGTAAAAACAGCAAAAAGTTATTCTGAATATGAGTTAAATGTTTTAAGACGAAAAGGTTTGAGTTTATTTGCCCAAACAGTTGGAAAGAATGAAAACAAAATTATTAGAGAAATTGACTTTGAAGAACTTTTACAAAAAATAGAATGTAAGATTAACGAACCAACTTTAAAACTTTCTTCTATTTTTTGGGGATTATATGAAGAAGTAAAAGAATTTAAACCCAAGTATAAAATGGGTAGAACGGAAATATCTTTAGAGCAGAAAGCTGAGATTAACTTGAAAAAATCACTTAAAATTTTAAAGAATTTGAATTATGAAAATCTAAATTTTATTCAAATGCTCATAAAGGATTTACGCTATTATCATACATTGTCTATTGGAAGTATTAGGCGTATTGGAGGGCAGGAATTGTCAGATGATAAACATTCTATTCGCTCTTTCTTGGAAGAAATTACTTATTTAAAAAAACAACTCGGTGAAAACTATCTTGATGATATTGAATTGAAATCAAAAGGTAAAAGCAAAGAGGTTATCATCGCAATAGAGAATAATGATGAGAAAGAATTATTTAATTGATTTGAACGGTAAATTTAATCTCTTCATTAATTACTTTTTAAAACTATGTTGAAACTAGAAATATAAAGCATGACATTCATACTTAATTATTTTTTAGGATAGTAATAAGAAAATACTTTTAGCACCTAAATTAGCACTTTAAAATGTAAATCCCTGTAATTTAATTTCTTACAGGGATTTTCGCAGAGAGGAAGGGATTCGAACCCTCGATACAGTTACCCGTATACTACCTTTCCAGGGTAGCTCCTTCAACCACTCGGACACCTCTCTAAAATTGAATTGCAAATATAGAAAAAATAATCTATTCCGCCATTTCTCCACAAATATTTTTGGAAAAAACATTGCTAAAACTTTCGTTAGAATACATAGGATTACCTACAATATGCATTGCTTTAGTAATTGCGGCTTCAGCGGTCATATCCCTACCACTAATAGCTCCTATTTCACTAAATATATTACTGTTTTCGTACTTTCCAAAGGAGATTTCACCCGAAATACATTGGCTAATAATCACAATTTCTGTATTATTATTTCTAATTCTTTTGAGAGTCTCTATGGTTTGTTTATTATTGAAGATAGTTCCAGAGCCAAAAACTTGAAGAATAAGTACTTTAACATTATCTAAACTGGGCAGATAGTTCCAGTTCATACCAGGGAAAATTCTAAGGAAGAATACCTCTTCTGATATATGGTAATCCACACTAAAAGTTTCGAATTTAGGTCTTAAAAGTACCTCTTTATCTACATTAAGATGTACGCCGGACTGCCCAAGTATTGGGTAATTAGGGCTGTGGTAAGCATCAAAATATTCAGCGGAATATTTAAGAGTTCTATTACCTCGTAGGAGTTTATATTCAAAATAGATGGCTACTTCTTGTATTACTGCTTTGTCATCTTCGTACAAACTGGCGTAGTAGAGGCTAGTTAGTAAATTTTCTTTGGCGTCTGTTCTAAGGTCTCCAATGGGCAGTTGTGAACCAGTTAAAATAACGGGTTTGTTAAGGTTTTTAAGCATGAAACTAAGGGCAGATGCTGTATAAGACATAGTATCTGTACCGTGTAGAATTAAAAAACCGTCAAATTCAGAATACTGTTCTTCTATGTATTTAGCAATAGTTTTCCATTCGTTTATGCCCATATCGGAGGAATCTACTGGAGTTTCAAAAGAAGTTACATGCACCTCACACTCCAATAAATTAATTTCAGGGATTTTATCAAAAATATGATTGAAATTAAAAGGATGTAGACTACCAGTGGTATAGTTTTTTTCCATACCTATTGTCCCTCCAGTGTAGATGAGTGATATTTTTCTTCTCATAACTAATTAAAAACGCTCGTGCAAATATAATTAGATAAATTTTAAACAAACATCTTAGATGTGGATAATTATTATGGTTTTGTTTATCAGGGATATAAAGTTTTTCTTCTTTTTCTCTATTTGGAAAATAGAAAAAATATTATATATTTGCGTTTAATGTGTCACTTAGAGAACATATTTAATTTGAAAACCGAAGGGCAAGGTCCTTCACAAAGATATTGTTATTATTAGAACGAAGCCATTGGCTTCGTTTTTTTTTATAATTTTTTTAAGTTATGCTTACAATTTCAGATTTATCTACAGAGAAAATTAGGTCTCTTTTAGAGGAGGCGCAAGGGTTTGCCAATGGTAGAATAGTTAAAAGCCAACAAGAAGTTTATGTGTCTAATCTTTTCTTTGAAAACAGTACGAGAACCAAAACAAGTTTTGATGTAGCCGAAAGGAAATTAGGACTCAATGTGGTGCCTTTTGATGTCTCTACAAGTTCGGTAAACAAAGGCGAAACGCTTTACGATACGGTAAAAACTTTGGAAAGTATTGGAGTTGATTTAGTGGTCATTCGCCATAGTCAAGACTTTTTCTTTAGGGAGTTGGAGACTATTAACATTCCTATAATTAACGGAGGAGACGGCACGGGTAACCACCCTTCACAATCTTTGTTGGATTTGATGACGATTTATCAGGAGTTTAAAAAGTTTGAAGGATTAAAAGTGGGGATTGTAGGTGATGTTAAACACAGCAGAGTGGCTAACTCTAATGCAGAAGCATTAAGAAGACTTGGAGCAAAAGTTTATTTTTCGGGGCCGGAAGATTGGTTTGATGAAGCCGAATTTATCAACGGAACTTATCTGCCTATAGATACGCTTGTAAAAGAGGTTGATGTGGTGATGCTTCTTCGCATTCAGCACGAAAGACACGGGGAGAGAATGAAACTCTCTTTGGACAAATACCACCAAAAATATGGTCTGACTAAAGAAAGAGCCGCTCAAATGAAACCAACTTCTATCATTATGCATCCGGCTCCTATCAATAGAGGGGTGGAAATAGAGACGGATTTGGTGGAAAGCCCTCAATCCAGAATATTTAAGCAAATGGAGAACGGCGTTTACGTCCGAATGGCTATCCTAAAACAGGCTTTGGAAGACAAAGGGGTAGCATTTAAAACCGTATAATTTATCTAAAAACTAATGGAATTGGTTTTTTAAACTATATAAATCTAAAAGTTAAAAATGAAAAAGAAACTAATTTTAGAATCAGGGGAAGTGCTTCACGGTAGGGGATTTGGTGCAAACCTTAACACCGAGGGCGAAGTGGTTTTCAATACAGGAATGACGGGCTATCAGGAACTCATTTCCGACCCTTCTTATTGTGGACAAATAGTGTGTATGACCTATCCGCTTATTGGGAATTACGGCATCAATCGCGATGATTACGAATGTATAGAACCTTCTATTAAAGGACTTATTGTGAAGGAGGTGTGTGATTTGCCTTCCAACTTTCGTTCTCAAATGGCTTTAGAGGAGTTTTTCAGTAAAAAAGGCATTGCAGGAATTTCGGGGATTGATACCCGAAAACTGACCCGAATCATTCGCAATCACGGCGTACTCAAAGGCAGAATTGTCGATATGGAAGCCGACGAAAACCAAATAATAGCCGAGCTGAAAGCCCAATCGCTTCCGACCAACCAAATCGAAACGGTATCGACCAAGACGCCTTTTTCTGCACCGGGGCGAGGGTTTAAAGTAGTACTAATCGACTTTGGAGCCAAGTTGGGAATCATTAGAGAGCTATCCCAAAGAAACTGCGATATTACGGTGGTTTCCCACGATACTACGGCGGAAGAAATCCTACTAATGGCACCAGATGGTATTATGCTTTCCAATGGTCCGGGCGACCCGCAAGATGTGCCTCACGCTCACGAAACGGTGCGGAAACTTTTGGGTAAAGTGCCTATTTTTGGGATATGTATGGGGCATCAGGTGGTTGGCTTGGCTTGTGGGGCTAAAACGTTCAAACTGAAATTTGGGCATAGGGGAGGCAACCATCCTGTTTTGGATTTGAGAACCAATAAGGTGGCGATGACGTCCCAAAATCACGGCTACGCTATTGACCAAGAAAGCCTTAAAAATACCGATTTAGAAGAAACCCACATCGCCCTTAATGATAGAACCAACGAAGGCGTGCGTCATAAAAAATACCCTTGTTTCTCAGTGCAGTATCACCCCGAAGCCAGTCCGGGACCGGAAGATGCCAACTATCTGTTCGATGAGTTTGTGGAGATGATGAAAGAATGGAAAAATAACCATTAAAAGTAAATAAAATGAGAATAATATTAGTGTTAGCATTCCTTGTAGGAGCTTTTTTTCAAGGTTTTGGGCAAAAAAAGAATTTCTATTTGTATAAAGGAGTTATGGATGGTAAAACTCCAATAACCATGTATCTACAATCAGAAGATAACGGATGTACAGGAGACCTTTATTATATGGGAATGTACAGCTATGGTAGTGATAAATGGATACAACTGGGTGTAAACAACAATGATAGAAATCAATTTGTTTTAGTGGAAGAAGGGGTTACTGGAGTGTTGATACTGCAAAGAACGAAAAAAGGTTTTAGTGGTTTGTGGATAAGCCCTGATACCAAAAAGCAATTAAAAGTGGAGCTGATTCAAGAGAAATTTCAGCCTAAAGAAAAGGAAGTTTATGAGCAAAAGTTAGAAAACTTGAATTACGAAAATCATGATTGCTAGTATTTGTAAACTTTAATGACCTTTAAATTCTAATAAAAATAAAAATGAAAAGAACAGATATAAAAACAATATTAGTAATTGGTTCAGGACCAATCATCATCGGACAAGCCGCCGAGTTTGATTATTCGGGAACACAGGCGTGTCTTTCTCTAAAAGAAGAAGGTTACCGCGTGATACTCATCAACTCCAATCCTGCCACCATAATGACCGATGTAGAAATAGCCGATAAAGTCTATATCGAGCCTATTTCCTTGGAGTTTGTCAGCCAGATTATTCGCAAAGAAAGACCCGATGCTTTGTTGCCAACACTGGGCGGGCAAACAGGGCTTAATATGGCGGTAGAATTAGAAAAATCAGGGATATTAGAAGAGTGCAAAGTAGAAGTTTTAGGAACTAAACTTTCAGCAATTAACCAAGCCGAAGACCGAGATTTATTCCGTGAACTGATGCGAGAACTCGGAGAGCCAGTCCCAGAATCGGATATTGTGAATACGGTAGAACAAGCCCTCACTTTTGCCAATACGATTGGCTATCCGGTGATTGTTCGTCCTGCCTTCACGATGGGCGGAACGGGGGGCGGTATCGCTTCCGATGAAACAGAGCTTAAAGAAATTGTGGCGAATGGGCTTAAATACAGCCCTGTAACCCAATGTTTGATAGAGAAATCTATTGCAGGATTTAAAGAGATAGAGTACGAAGTGATGCGTGATGCCAACGATAACGCCATTGTAGTATGTAATATGGAAAACATAGATCCAGTAGGTGTACATACAGGCGACTCTATTGTGGTAGCTCCTTCTCAGACGCTTTCAGATAGAGAGTATCAACTGTTGAGAAACGCCTCGCTGAAGATTATTAGAGCTTTGGGGATTGAGGGCGGCTGTAATGTCCAGTTGGCTTTAGACCCACAGTCGTTCAATTATTATATCATTGAGGTTAATCCGAGGGTGTCTCGTTCTTCGGCGTTGGCGAGTAAGGCAACGGGCTATCCAATTGCCAAGATAGCGGCTAAAATAGCGGTGGGGCTTACCTTAGACGAAATTATGAACCCCGTTACGGGCAAAACTTATGCGTGTTTTGAACCGGCATTAGACTATGTGGTTACCAAAATCCCAAGATTTCCATTTGATAAATTTGAAACGGCAGACCGCCGCCTTTCCACTCAAATGAAAGCCACTGGCGAAGTAATGGCGATTGGGCGAAACTTCGAGGAGTCTTTACAGAAGGCTATTCGCTCGTTGGAGACAGGCATCAGACACTTAGGATTAAAAACCAAACAAGCGGCACAGCTTACGCCAGAAGAAATAGAAAGACGCATAAGAGTTTGCGATGACGAGCGATTGTTCATCATTGGTGATGCGTTGAGGAGAGGCTACGATTGGGAGCAAATTGTAGAATGGAGCAAGATTGATAAATTCTTCATTTGGAAACTTAAAAAACTGGTGGACTTTGAGAAAGTCATTGCCGAAAATAAATTCAATGCCGAAACGCTTAAAGAAGCTAAAAAGTTAGGCTTCTCGGATTTAAACATTGCACACCTTTGGGGCGTTACCCAGAGGGAAGTTTTCAATTTCCGAAAAGAAAACGCCATTATGCCAGTCTATAAAATGGTAGATACTTGTGCGGCAGAGTTTGAGAGTGAAACACCTTATTTCTACGGTACTTACGAGGATGAAAACGAAAGCGTAGTAACGGAAAAAGAGAGTATTGTGGTCTTAGGTTCAGGACCTATCCGTATTGGGCAAGGGGTAGAGTTTGACTATGCCACCGTGCATTCCGTTTGGGCGATTAAAGAGATGGGCTACGAAGCCATTATCATCAACAACAATCCCGAAACCGTATCCACCGATTTCTCTATTTCGGATAAACTCTACTTTGAACCGCTCACAGAGGAAGATGTGATGAATATTATTGAACTTGAAAAACCTAAAGGAGTGGTGGTTCAGTTTGGTGGACAAACCGCAATTAACTTAGCGGACAAACTATCGGCTCACGGGGTTAAAATTTTAGGAACCTCTTTGGAAGATTTAGACCGTGCAGAAAACCGAGATAAGTTTGAAAAAGCCCTTCAAGAATTGGGTATTCCTCAGCCTTTGGGTAAAACTTCCACTTCAAAAGAGGAGGCGATTGCCATAGCGAATGAAATTGGTTATCCTGTTTTGGTGCGTCCGAGCTATGTATTGGGCGGTAGGGCGATGGAGATTGTCTATACCGAGCAAGAGCTTACCCATTATATGGAACACGCCGTAGATGCCAGCCCAGAACACCCTGTACTGATAGACCGTTATGTAACGGGTAAAGAGGTAGAGGTAGATGCGATTTCGGACGGCGAAACGGTGGTAATACCAGGAATTATGGAGCATATCGAAAGGGCAGGGGTACATTCTGGCGACTCTATTGCGGTGTATCCGCCACAAAATCTTACGGAAAAACAAATCCACGATTTAGAAGACTATACTATACGATTAGCGAAGGGGCTTAATGTTGTGGGATTGATGAATATTCAGTATGTGATAGACCAAAGCGGAGAGGTATTTGTGATTGAAGTTAATCCTCGTTCCTCCAGAACGGTGCCTTTCCTTTCTAAAATTACCGATGTGCCTATGGCAAACCTTGCCACTAAGGCGATATTGGGCAAATCTTTAGCCTCGCAAGGTTATACTAATGGGCTCGTGCCGAATAAGGACGGCGTTTTTGTGAAAGTACCGGTATTCTCGTTCTCTAAACTGACTAAAGTGGATATTTCTTTAGGACCAGAGATGAAATCCACAGGCGAAGTGATGGGGAAAGATGTTACCTTAGAAAAAGCCCTTTATAAGGGAATGATAGCCGCAGGTAGAAAAGTGCCGACCCACGGAGCGATACTCTTTACGGTAGCAGATAAGCACAAAGAGGAAGCGGCTGTTTTTGCGAGGAGGTTCCACGAGGTAGGCTTTAGAATCTGGGCAACGGAAGGAACGGCGAAATTCTTTGAATCTAAAGGCATACCAGCCAAAATAGGCTACAAGATAGGCGAGGAGGAAGTGAATTTGATAGATCTTATCCAAAAAGGAAAGGTGCAATATGTGGTTAATACCACCACCATAGGTAAGAAAACGGAGCGAGATGGGTTTCAGATTCGCCGTATGTCGGTAGAAAACGGGGTGCCTTGCCTCACTTCTATGGATACGGTGGAAGCTATCCTAAAGGTGATTGAGTCTATGAGTTTCAAGATGCAGGCAATGTAAATGCACCAAAAGCGAGGAGAATTTCCTCGCTTTTTTAGTTTAATTATACTCGTTGTGCATTTTAAATAATACTGATTTTTAGATGATTTAATTTTCTTTGGAAGATAAATTTATTGATATATTGAATAACCGTTGCGGCGGTTATTTTACTGATTATCCTTGTTTTAAAGCCTTCAAAAGTTTTAGCATTGTTTCTTTTAATCGTAAATTGGTCGCAAAGTTGAGAGAAAAATGTCTCAATTCGTTTTCGCTTTTTCTTGTACAATGAAAATTGAGGAATATAATCTTTCTGATTACTTCTCATTGGTGTATCTAATTTAATATTAGCATAGTTAAATAAATCTATTTGAACTTTTGCTGATAAATAGCCTCTATCTCCAATTAAAGTACAGTTTCGCATTTGCTCACCAATATCTTTTAAATAGTGGATGTCGTGAACGGATGCAGGGCTTATATCAAAATTCTTAATCACACCATTTAAAGAACATACTGCGTGTAGTTTATAGCCATAGAAATATAATTTCTGTGAAGCACAATAACCATATGTTGGTGAAGAATAGGATTGCTCTTTACAAATTTTTGAACGAGTAGAACGAGCGTTTTCACAAACTTTCATTGGCATGCTATCAACGATAAAAATATCTTCAAACTCATTGAACTCCATCGAAATACGCTGTCTAATTTGCTCTGTTTGTAGGGATAGTCTTCGTTTTCGCTTATTGTAAACACTTCTTTCAATTTTGTTTATCAGAGAGTTTGGCAATTTTCTAAATAACTGTAATTCGCTATCAATACTCAAGTATTCAGCAGTAATATTAAGACTTATGACTTCTAAATCGCTCATTTTAGGTGTTCTTCTCTGATAACTAATCAGTTGATTTTCTGAAAAAAGTCCTAAAACTTCCAAAATTCTTTCATATATTTGCTCTAAGTTGTTCATTTATATCGTTTTATAGCAAAAACAATATACTGATTTTCAGTCTAATAAACAACTCTTGTTTTTTTCATTTCATAATGCACAACGGGTGCATATTAATACATTTCTAATTACCTTTGATGGTGTATTAACCAATAAATTTATTTTATTATGAAAAGGTATTTTTCTTTTTTCGGAATTTTATTCATGTTTTCATTGATGTTAGGTACTTTACCAAAGGAATTTGAGTCTGTACTTTCTAAAAGTTCAGTGGGAGACTTTGATTTGGCTTATTTTAATATGGATGCTGATATCCCTAAAATGTATAGGATTGATAAAGGGGGAAATGTCGTTTATTTATCAAAGCAAGATATAAAGAGGATACTTGAACGAGATCTTTTTGATGAGAAAAATAACAAGGTGGATATAGTTAATGTGGAAGTTATTGTATATTTTGATAAAGACGACTTCAATAAGGAGTATTACATGTTAAGAGGGAATAATAAAGATAATACAGTTAAGGTAGGTATGGTAATAACAAAAACTAAAGAAGGATTCTTAATCTCAAATAAAAAATGTACATGCAAAGGTTGTCCAAATGGCTGTAATTTGAGACATTTTGGTGATGATTGCTCTTGCTCTGCTTGTTTTGGTGATAGTAGTGCAGGTTGTACAAAAAGTGAGGAAATGGAAGTTCCTGGTGATAGGTAAAATTTATGTACAGCCTTCCAATAATTTATGGAAGGCTTTTTTTGTCTAAAGAATATTTTATGAAAATAATACTTAGATTTATCGGTTTATTTTGTTTTATAATTTACGGTTTTGGACAGAATTATAAGATGGTCTATTCTTTTGAGATGAAATATAATAGTAAGCACGAGGGAATTAGGGAGTATATGGTATTATTACAGAAGGGTCAGGAATCGGAGTTTTTAAATCAGAAATACTATGTTATTGATTCTATCAACCGTCAAAATCCAAAACAAAAGCAGTATATCACCCCGCGTTATTCGGATATTGTGAAAAATTCTTCAGAGTTAGGGAAGTCTTTATTTTATAAGCATCTTGACGGTTTTATTTATGAATATCCGAAGTTCGTTCAGTTGAAATGGAATATTCATAAAGAAAAGAAGGACATTTTGGGCTACCATTGCCAAAGAGCAACCGTAGATTATGGAGGTAGGCATTGGGAGGCTTGGTTTTCTAATGAAATTCCAATCCAGTCTGGACCTTATGTATTTCGAGGGTTACCTGGATTTATTTTAGAAATAAAGGATATTGAGGAGTATTTTAAATATCAAATGATTTCAATAGAGAAACAACACGAAATTAAGTGGGTAGAGCCTTCTGCAGTAATGGATGGGAAGATAGAAAGGCTTAAGGAAGATCGTTGGTTGGCCATTGTCCAAAGCTATTATAATAACCCAATCGCTAATTACAAACTTCATAATTGGAAAATGTATAAACAGGACGGCTCGGAGTTTACGGAGCAAGACTACAAAGAGATGGGGCGGCAAATACAAAATGAATTGAAAAGAAAAAATAATCCAATAGAAAAAGAATATCAACTTATCGTAGAGTAAGCTATTAGGAGGTGATTTATTAAAAAAGCAAAACTCCCTTGAGAACACTATTCTCAAGGGAGTTTTTATATTATTTCTTTTTTCTAGCTTTGGTTTTTGCCTTTTGTTGAGCTCTATTAGCTCCAATTTTTTTAGGTGGTTTTCTTTTACTAGGT
Source organism: Riemerella anatipestifer (assembly GCF_035666175.1). Taxonomy (NCBI): domain Bacteria; kingdom Pseudomonadati; phylum Bacteroidota; class Flavobacteriia; order Flavobacteriales; family Weeksellaceae; genus Riemerella; species Riemerella anatipestifer. The sequence goes on along the minus strand of NZ_CP142016.1, from coordinate 477,519 downwards.
CCGCCCCAATTTTCTTTCTTGTTTTTGGCTTTCTTTTCGTGGAAAGCACCGCCTCCTTCATTAAGCTTTATCACCACAGGATTTTTCATTTTGACTTCCTCTTTTTCCGAAGCTATTTTCTGTGGATTGATTTTAACTTCCTCTGGCATAGGCTGAACTTCCACTTCTTTTTTCATCAAGATTTCAATGTCAAGAAATAAGGCTTCTTCTTTTTCTGTGATGAAAGAAAGTGCAATACCGTCTTTATCCGCCCTACCTGTACGCCCAATACGGTGAATGTATTGCTCTGGAATGTCTGGGATTTCAAAATTAATCACGTGGCTGATGTCTGATATATCTAACCCTCTAGCCATTACATCGGTAGTGATGAGCCCTCTGACTTCTTCTTGTTCAAATTTTTTCATCGCTCTTAGACGATAGTTTTGAGACTTGTTAGAGTGTATCACATCAAAACTTTCGGGGTAGATTTCGTCTATTTTAGTGAAAAGATAGTCGGCGTGTTTTTTATTGTTACAAAATATCAACACTTTAGACATAGATTTATCTTTATCAAGAAGATGCTGTAAGAAGTTGATTTTAGTATTAAAGTTAGTTACCTTAAAAGCGATTTGCTGTATTTTTTCCAGTGGCGTCCCCGATTTGGCTAAAGAAATTTCTATCGGATTGGCAAAATATTCATCTAGCATTTCATCAACAGCATCAGTCATTGTTGCGGAGAAAAGAATGTTTTGTCGCTTTTCTCTCATCATTTCGAAGATGTGTGTGAGTTGAGGACGAAAACCTAAGTTAAGCATCTCATCAAACTCATCAATAATTAGTTTTTGGACTTCTTTTAAAGAAATAGCGTTGTCTATGGCTAAATCCATCACTCGCCCTGGAGTTCCTACCAAAATATCACAACCATTATGAAAAAGTAGCTTTTGGGTGTTGATGTTTTTTCCACCATACACGCCAATAATTCTTGTACTTAGTTTTTCACATAGTTTCTCCAAAATTTCAGCTACCTGAACTACAAGTTCTCTAGTGGGAACTAAAACTAAAACAGTAGGGTTTCCAGATTTATTGTATTTCCAATTTTTGAGTACAGGTAATAGGTAGGCTAGGGTTTTACCAGTACCTGTTTGGGCTATCCCCATAATATCTCTGCCAGAAAGTATTGGTTTAAAGCTTTTCTGTTGGATAGGTGTAGGTTCAAATAGTTCCAAATCGGCTAAAATATCTAGTATTTTTTCGGGAAGTTCAAAATCTGCAAAAGTAATGTTCATAATTTGATAAAATTAAGGTCTAAAAGAATAACCAACAGGCAAAGATAACTATATTTGAATAAACAGAAGAGAGAGGTAATAAAAAGGGTTAAAAAAAGCCCTCACGTGTGTGGGTGAGAGCTTTTAGAGTTACTTTTTTGAATACTCTTTTATTTAATAATATCTCTACCGATAACTAGCTTTTGTATTTCGGAAGTCCCCTCACCAATGGTACACAGTTTAGAATCTCTGTAATATTTTTCAGCAGGGAAATCTTTGGTATAGCCATAACCTCCAAATATTTGCAATGCATTGTTGGATATCCTTACACACGCTTCCGAAGCGTAGAGTTTTGCCATAGCACCCTCACGCGTCATTTTTTGTTTAGCATTCTTTAGGGTAGCAGCCCTTTGTATAAGAAGTTCGGCAGCATCTATCTCTGTTGCCATATCAGCAAGCATAAAATTGATGGCTTGAAAGTTGGCGATTGCCTGTCCAAATTGATGTCTTTCTTTGGCGTACTTTAAAGCAGCTTTGTAAGCTCCTTTAGCAATACCTAAACTTAAAGCAGCGATGGAAATTCTTCCGCCATCTAAGATTTTAAGGGCTTGTTTAAACCCTTCGCCTACCTGTCCTAAACGATGCGAGTCTGGAACACGAACATTATCAAAGATAAGTTCTGCCGTTTCGGAAGCTCTCATGCCCAGTTTGTTTTCTTTCTTTCCAGAACTAAACCCAGGCATACCTTTCTCTAAAACGAAAGCAGTAGCATTATTAGAGGTATTTTTTTCTCCTGTTCTTGTCATAACCACGGCAATATCTCCAGAAATAGCGTGAGTGATGAAGTTTTTAGCTCCATTGATGACCCACTCATCGCCGTCTTTTACCGCAGTGGTATTCATACCTCCTGCATCAGAACCTGTATTGTGTTCAGTAAGCCCCCACGCTCCGATAACTTGACCAGAAGCGAGTTTTGGAAGCCATTTTTTTCTTTGTTCTTCGTTACCAAACTCGTAGATATGATTAGTACATAAAGAGTTGTGTGCTGCTACAGAAAGCCCAATAGATGGATCTACTTGAGAAATTTCATCTAAAATGGCTACATACTCGTGGTAAGATAATCCAGAGCCTCCGTATTCTTCGGGAATTACAATACCCATAAAGCCCATTTCTCCTAATTGGCGGAAGAGTTCCACAGGGAAGGTTTGGCTTTCGTCCCATTCCATAATGTATGGGCGGATATTTTTTTCTGCAAACTCACGAGCTGTTTCAGCTATCATTTTTAGGTTTTCTGTATTCATAGTAGTGTTATTATCGTTCCTCCAAATATAAATAATTTTGTTGAGGTTGAAAAATATTTTATTAGAGTTGTCTTAATTTTTTGCTTAGAGAAATATTTTGTTGAGGTAACATTCCGTATAAAAAAAGCGATTTCAAAAATTTTTGAAACCGCTTTTTATTTTATCCTATCTCTACTCCGTTATCTACTGACTCATCTGGCGTAACAAAAGAAAGTTTGCCGTCTGGCTTCGTGGTAAGTAGTAGCATACCTTGGCTTTCGATACCTCTTATTTTTCTAGGCGTTAGATTTAATAAAATCATCACTTGCTTGCCTACACATTCTTCAGGTGTAAAGCTCTCTGCAATACCAGAAACTACAGTTCTTATATCCACCCCAGTATCTACCTTAAATTTGAGGAGCTTATCCGCTTTTTCTACCTTTTCGGCTTCTAGTATGGTAGCGGTTCTTAAGTCTATTTTGGTGAAATCGTCAAAAGTAATCTCGTCTTTCATTGGCTTGGCGTTAGGGTTTGTTTTTTTATTATTGATTTTGGTTTGCTCTAATTTTTGGATTTGAGCTTCTATGGTTTCGTCTTCTATTTTAGAGAATAGCAAACTTGGCTCGTTAATTTGGTGTCCTTCTGCTAAAAGCACTTTTTGGTTCTCCAATTCAGACCAGTTGCAAAGTTTGGTATTAAACATATTAAGCAACTTCTCCGAACTGAACGGCATAAAAGGTTCTGACAGTTGGGCTAAAGCTACCGCAATTTGAGTTCCTATAAATAGGGTGTTAGCTGTTTTGGCTTCATCGGTTTTGATGGTTTTCCAAGGCTCTTCGGTTTGCAGATATTGGTTTCCAAAACGCGCTAAATTCATAAGTGCAGACAGGGCGTTTCTAAACTCAAATTTCTCTAGATAGTTTTTTATTTCTGTTGCAGCTTTGTTTATTTCTTCTAGTTCTGTTGCGTTGGTGTTGCCTTTAGGCACTCGTCCGTTGTAATATTTGTGAGTAAGCACGGCTACTCGGTTGATAAAGTTTCCTAAAATACCCACCAATTCCGAGTTGTTTTTAGTTTGAAATTCCTTCCAAGTAAAGTTATTATCTTTAGTTTCGGGAGCAGACGACAATAATGCATAGCGAAGCACATCTTGTTGTCCAGGGAAATCTGCCACATATTCGTGAGCCCATACTGCCCAGTTTCTAGAGGTGGAAATTTTATCATTTTCTAGATTAAGAAACTCAAATGCAGGGACGTTGTTTGGCATAATGTAGTCGCCGTGAGCCTTCATCATAGAAGGGAAAATAATACAATGGAAGACTATATTATCTTTCCCAATGAAATGTACTAAATCTGAATTTTCTGATTGCCAATAGTCTTTCCAATCTTTATTGTTCTTCTCTGCCCATTCTTTTGTGAACGAAATGTATCCGATAGGAGCATCAAACCAAACATAAAGCACTTTGCCCTCCGCATCTGGCAATGGTACAGGCACACCCCAGTTGAGGTCTCTGGTCATTGCACGAGGTTTTAAGCCTTCGTTAAGCCAAGATTTTACTTGCCCGTAAACATTAGGCTTCCAGTCGTGCTGGTGTCCTTCAATAATCCATTGGTTCAAAAATCCTTCGTATTCGTTTAGCGGAAGATACCAGTTTTTAGTAGGTTTTAGCACAGGGCTATTCCCACTAAGCATAGATTTAGGATTGAGAAGTTCCGTAGGAGAAAGGGTAGAGCCACATTTTTCGCATTGGTCGCCATAGGCATTGTCATTACTACATTTTGGGCAAGTCCCCACGATGTATCTATCGGCTAGGAACTCTCCTGCTTGTTCATCATAAAATTGTTCGGAAACCTCCTCGGTAAACTTTCCGTTCTCGTACATTTTAAGGAAAAACTCAGAGGCTGTTTCGTAGTGCTTTGCACTGGTAGTTCTGGAATATTCGTCAAAAGAAATTCCTAAATCTTCAAAAGATTTCTTTATGATTAAGTGGTATTTATCTACAATATCTTGGGGCGTTACGCCTTCTTTTTTAGCTCTAATAGTAATGGGAATGCCGTGTTCATCAGACCCACATATAAAGGCAACCTCCTTGCCTGTTCTTCTTTGGAATCTAGCGTAAACATCTGCCGGTATGTACACGCCAGCAAGGTGTCCTATATGTACGGGACCATTAGCATAAGGTAATGCTGCGGTAATTAACTTTCTCTCTGCCATTCTCAATTATTTTTTGCAAAGATAAAATTTTATTGTGATATTCGATAATAAGGGCGATTGCTAAATGTATCCAAATACAAAAAATGCAGCTCTGTTGAGTATCGCATTGTAATGAGTATCGCAAAGCCTTGTATTATTGACCTGTTTTATTAAAAAAGGCAATTACAAACAATCTGCTGAAAGCATTAAAACCAAACGACTTGCCTTACCACCAGATACCCAAGTGTATGGCGGATATAGAGTGAGTACCAATGTTGGTTTTGAGCAACAAGACAAGCTGTTTCTAGAGGTTATAGGTTCAAAAATAGCCCCTAGAGGGAATAATGTTGAGGTTGCAGGGTTAAAATTAGAGGTTATAGGTTCAAAAATAGCCCCTAAAGGGAGTAATGTTGAGGTTGCAGGGTTTGCAGAGCGTTGGTGCATCAATAATAAAAAAATACTACTCTTGGGATAGGGTAGTATTTTTTTGTTTAGTGAGGGAGGATTTATTTAGAATTTAGGCTTTACACTAAGCCTCACTTTTAGACCTTATGTAAACTAAACTTCTACGGATACTATTTTAGACTTTCAGTTCTGCCTTTAATCCCACCATATCCGAATATTTATCTAATATTGGCTGAACTTCATTTTTGATAAATTCTTCGGTTTGTATAGGTGCAAATCCAATAAAGTTTTTAGGGTCTAAAACTTCTGCAAGTTTTGATTTGTCTAGCTTTAAGCTATTATCGTTCATTATTCTTTCTATCAAATCGTTATCCTTACCTTCCATTTTCACCTTTTTGCTCGCTTCCATAGAGTGAACTCTGATGATTTCGTGGATTTCCTGTCTGTCGCCTCCAGCCTTTACTTCTTCCATAATAATGTACTCAGTAGCCATAAAAGGAAGCTCCTCCATAATATGCTTGTTGATTCTGTTTTCGTAAACTACCAGTCCGTTCATAATGTTGTTCCAAATCAACAAAATGGCATCTACCGCAAGGAAGGCTTGTGGAATGCTTAGTCTTTTGTTAGCCGAGTCGTCTAGGGTTCTTTCAAACCATTGCGTTGCAGCCACCATTGCAGAACTAGAAGATAGCGACATTACATATTTAGCCAAAGCCCCTATTCGCTCCGAACGCATTGGGTTTCTCTTATATGCCATTGCCGATGAGCCAATTTGGTCTTTCTCAAAAGGTTCTTCAATCTCTTTTAGATTTTGTAACAGTCTTAAATCGTTAGTAAATTTGTGAGCCGATTGGGCGATGTTGGATAATAAAGCCACTACTTTAGCGTCTATTTTTCTGTCGTAGGTTTGTCCAGAAACGCCAAAAACTTTATCAAACCCGAATCTTTTGGATAGTTCTTTGTCAAGTGTTTTTACTTTTTCGTAATCTCCGTTGAAAAGTTCTAGGAAGCTAGCCGCAGTTCCTGTCGTACCCTTTACTCCTCTGAAACGAAGCGTGTCTAAGAAGAATTCTAGTTCTTCAAAATCTAGGATTAAAGATTGTAACCAAAGGGTGGCTCTTTTGCCCACGGTAGTTAGCTGTGCGGGTTGGAAGTGAGTGAAGCCTAAAGTTGGTAAATCTTTGTATTTTAAGGCGAAGTCGGACAAGCCTTTAATTACATTAACCAGCTTTTTTTTAAGGATAAGGAGTCCGTCTCGCATTTGGATTAAATCCGTATTGTCGCCCACAAAAGCCGAAGTAGCTCCTAAGTGGATAATGGGCTTGGCTAGTGGTGCTACATCTCCGTAGGTGTGTACATGTGCCATTACATCGTGGCGGAAACGCTTTTCGTATTCGGCGGATTTAGTATAATCTATATCTTTAGCCTTGTCTTTCATTTGGTTGATTTGCTCTTCGGAAATGTCTAGACCTAAATCTTTTTCTATTTCGGCTAGAGCAATCCATAGTTTTCTCCAATTTTGAAATTTGTTGTCGTGAGAAAAATTAAAAAGCATTTCTTCGCTAGAATAGCGTTCTTCTAAAGGGTTTTTGTAGGTATTCATCTTTACTTTTTTACTTTCACAAAAATAAGGAAATTTTTAAAAATTGAATTGTTTTATTTATTAGGGAGTTATATGTTTGTGCTTTACTTTAAAGCATTCATATAAGTAAGAGTGTCTTTAGGAAGTAAAGCAGGGTGGAAGATTTTTACATAGTCTTTTAAAACTAAATCGGCTCTTACAACCCCACTTTCAAAGTAGTCGTTGGCTTTGCCTTTTTGTCTTTTGGCGATGTTATAAAGTTTTCCTTTTTTGAAGATGTCCATTTTGGAATAGGACGGATTCATCGCTAATAATTCATTTTTGTATTGATAGTTGGAAAGATTGACCCAATATTCTGCCTGTTTTGATTTAGCATAAACTTCCTCAAAACTTAAAGGTACAGATTGGTCTTTATCCAAATCGTTGAATATATAATTACCTCCCGCATCGTTAAAGTATTTGGCAGCAAAGGTTTTATTTCCTGGCAAGAACCATTGGTTGCCATAGATTTCATTACAAAGGACTTGAGGTTTATGCGGTGTTTTCTGTGCTTGAAGTTTTAAATTATCATAGTTTTGTTTGATGTTTAAATAGCGTTCAGAAGCTTGTTTTTCAATACCGAATAGTTTTCCAAAAATTTTTAGATAAGCCGTTTTTTCTAGTGGTTCGTTTTCTAGATATTCGTTTAGGAAGATGATTTCTATGTTGTTTTTTCGGAGTAGGTTATAGGTGTTTTCAAAATTAGGGATATGATTAGTAATTATAGCATCGGGTTTTAAACTGATGATTTTTTCTAAATCGTATTTTTGCTCGTTACCTACGGTGTGTATTTTTTTAGATTGGATAAGTGCTTTTACCTTTTCGGAATAGACATATTCCTCACTAGAAATACCAATGATATGGCTCTCTAAGCCTAACTCTAGCATATAGCCTAGCATAGAAGAGCTTAATAATACTACTTTTTTTAACGGTAATTTGGCGGCGGATATTTCGGAGGAAAGATTTTTTGTGTTGATGATTACTTTATTATTATCTTCTTGATAATAAGTGTTTTTTGAAATGATAACTTGTTCTTTTGAAAAATTATTAGCTTCTTTTTTACAAGATATAAGAGCTAAACTGCTTATGAGGATAAAAAAATGTGTTTTCATTTTCAAAAATAATAAAAAATTTTCTATATTTGCAAACTCAAAACGGACGCGTAGCTCAATTGGATAGAGCATCAGATTACGGCTCTGAAGGTTAGGGGTTCGACTCCCTTCGCGTTCACTTAAAATAAAGTCCCCTCTAAGGGGACTTTATTTATAAGCAAGATTAACAGATATTTAGGTTTCGGAATTACATTGCAGAGATGGAATAGATAGGTGCTAAAATCCTATTTTTTGTCCCCAGCTTTGTCCCAGAGGAAAATCTTAGTGACACAACCTGTTTAGTTTATAAATCAGATAAAGATTAAAACTATGATTTTAAACTATTCAACACCTAGATTATTTACTCCTTGTCGTAGCGAAAATTATTTTGCTTCGATGAAATATTCATTTTTTCTAAAAAAAGACCATAAAAATAAAGACGGAAAGTATCCACTTTACCTTAACCTTTATATACATAAGCAAAGAAAGCGTATACCTGTAGAGCTCTATATTAAAAATAGAGATTGGAGTCAGACAAAGCAGGAAGTTCTAAAAACTTGTGATCAGCATCACGATTTTAATTTGATATTGAGAGATATTGAAGCCAAAATCAACAAAATAGAAATCCAATACAGACTTACAAATGAACCTTTGACGGTTGATAAATGTGCGGAGCTTCTAAGAAGACCAGATTTAACGGTGGATTTTATTTCTTTCATGGAATACGAGATGCGATTAAAAAATATGGAAGAAAATTCGCTTAAAAATCATTGCTCCGTGCTGAAAAAACTAAAAGAATACACGGCTACCTTATTATTTGCAGATGTAAACGAAACTTTCATTTCAAAGTATAGAAAACTCGTTGTGCATTTTAAATAATACTGATTTTTAGATGATTTAATTTTCTTTGGAAGATAAATTTATTGATATATTGAATAACCGTTGCGGCGGTTATTTTACTGATTATCCTTGTTTTAAAGCCTTCAAAAGTTTTAGCATAGTTTCTTTTAATCATAAATTGGTCGCAAAGTTGAGAGAAAAATGTCTCAATTCGTTTTCGCTTTTTCTTGTACAATGAAAATTGAGGAATATAATCTTTCTGATTACTTCTCATTGGTGTATCTAATTTAATATTAGCATAGTTAAATAAATCTATTTGAACTTTTGCTGATAAATAGCCTCTATCTCCAATTAAAGTACAGTTTCGCATTTGCTCACCACTATCTTTTAAATAGTGGATGTCGTGAACGGATGCAGGGCTTATATCAAAATTCTTAATCACACCATTTAAAGAACATACTGCGTGTAGTTTATAGCCATAGAAATATAATTTCTGTGAAGCACAATAACCATATGTTGGTGAAGAATAGGATTGCTCTTTACAAATTTTTGAACGAGTAGAACGAGCATTTTCACAAACTTTCATTGGCATGCTATCAACGATAAAAATATCTTCAAACTCATTGAACTCCATCGAAATACGCTGTCTAATTTGCTCTGTTTGTAGGGATAGTCTTCGTTTTCGCTTATTGTAAACACTTCTTTCAATTTTGTTTATCAGAGAGTTTGGCAATTTTCTAAATAACTGTAATTCGCTATCAATACTCAAGTATTCAGCAGTAATATTAAGACTTATGACTTCTAAATCGCTCATTTTAGGTGTTCTTCTCTGATAACTAATCAGTTGATTTTCTGAAAAAAGTCCTAAAACTTCCAAAATTCTTTCATATATTTGCTCTAAGTTGTTCATTTATATCGTTTTATAGCAAAAACAATATACTGATTTTCAGTCTAATAAACAACTCTTGTTTTTTTCATTTCATAATGCACAACGGGTTATAGAAAATATTTATCTGCAAAACTAAAAAACCAAGCAGTAACCATAGATAGCAATATAAAGGTTATAAAGCACTACATAAAGCTGGCGAAAAAAAGAGGGGTCATGATAAATGTGGATCTAGAGAGGATAAAGATAAAGCAGCATAGAAGCCATAGAACTAATCTAAGTTTACAAGAGGTAGAGCGTATGAAAGAATACTACTTCTCTAAATTCATAAAACCCACACATAAAATGGTGTTAGGATACTTCCTGTTTAATTGCATGACAGGTCTTAGAATAAATGACTTGCTTAAACTAAAAAGGGAGCAGCTTAATGATGATTATTTTTATTTTTGGAATCAAAAGTCCAAAAAGCAGCAGATATTGATGACCAATGAAACTTGCAGAAAGATATTGGCGGAGGATAGCTCTTTATTTATAAAGCCACCTTCAGCAAAACATATCAACGAAGTGATAAAAGAAATCGCTCTTTTTTTAGGTATAAAAAAGCATCTAGTATGCCATGTGGCAAGACACACATTCGCAACAAATTATCTTAGGAAAGGAGGAAAGGTAGAAGATTTACAAATATTACTAGGGCATTCTGACATCAAAACAACTATGATTTATGTACATATAGTAGAGTCTGAAGCAATCAATACAATGAGGCTTTTAGACTAGCCAGAACTAAGTAATAGGAAAAAAAGTGTAATTGTGTAAGTTTACGATGAACAAATAGATAAAAGCATTTTTGGAAAGTGTAAGTGTATTACACTTTCCCAAAAATACTAAAATGTTTCAGTTTCTATCTCTATTGAGTAGAGATTATTTGTTAACGATTTTTTTGTCCAGCTCTTAATCCAATGCTTACGGTTATAGGCGAAAATAGCAGAGCGGATATTAAAGTTCCTTATCTTGTTTTTCTCACAAATAAAAGTCCATTTGTAGCGGAAATTAGTCAATCTATTCATAAACCAAGGCTCAAGATATTTGGCTAGTTCTTCATCCATCAACCCTTTTTTATTTTGGGCGTGATTATTTCCATTGTTATCTAAACCATCATAATAAACCAACATTAGAGCATTAGAGTTAATCGCTTTAGCTGTGAAAACAGAACGAAACATCGTAAATGGCAGTGATATTACATTTATGTTTATTTCTGTGGCGGTTTCAGGAACACTTCTATAATTTAATCGGTAACCCGTTTCATCAAAATAGATATTCTTTGTAACCACACTTTCTTCATCTGGGAAGGTAATATTAAAAGATACTTTGTCATTGAAAAATCGTGTGGGATTCTCTACCTCAAACATTCTAAAATCTTCAGGTTCTTTGTATTTATCTATCTTTATTTTGTTCATAATAGCCCTGTTGCCTTCAAATTCCAGGTCATAGTTTCTTAAATTTTTAATAGCAGTTACTAGCTCTCCGAAGTTCATCTCTGGGACGGATTTTGATAGATTAACCCTATTGTCATTGTAGATATAGGGTATTGGAACTCCTTCCTTAGTATGCATTCTTTTCGGCAGTATCTGAAGCTGAGCTAGACCTAAATTAACACCATCGTCTGCTACTTTTGAATATCCCATTGCACCTTTGAATTTAAAAATAACCTTCACGCCTTCCTTAGCTTGTTCTTCTGAAATATCTATACTTTGTTGTATATCCGAAGATTGATTGACCGAAAAAGATTGACTAAAGTTTAAGGTAGGAATATTGAGTTCTACTCTGCCACCTCCATCATTAAGCCCTATCTGGGTTTGAAAATGCCCCTTAATATTGTACTTACCTGGGGCGTCTATAAGTATCTCTTTTTGCCATTCGCCAAAATACAAGTTACCATTTACATTTTGATTCAGATATTCTTCTGAATAGACATTAAGTTTGTGTTCTTTTTGAACTCCAGAAGTATGATAAGGCTTACCACTCCATATTAAGCGGTACTTTAGATATTCATCTTCTAGTATTTCACCTTCTAAACGAAACCCTGCATCGCTAAACCCTACCGTCAAAACATACAACAAGTAAGGCAAAGGATGTATGATATTTTTATTATAAACATCGACTTCATTCTCTAATCTATTTCTAGAAAAACCTTTTGTCGTTCGTCCTTCTTGGTTATTTCTATTATTGATGAATGAGTCGAAGTATTTATAGGCTTCATCTTGCAAATTATATTCATCGGTGTATAGTTTAGGGAAGTTATACACCGTTTCGGGATATTTTTTTGTTACAATATCATTGGCGTGATTGTAAATATCATCTACAGCGATATTTAAAAGAGGGAGTTCGGATAGAGGCTTTTCAAAGTTAGGAAGCGTTTCAAAGCCGCTGTCAATTTGTATTTTTAGCATCTCTTTTTTAAACTCAAGAACTTCGAGTTTTCCTTTTCTTAACCTCCCTTCAAACTGATGGATACCTTCATGATAACGCTTTAGTCCAATATTATTCAAAGAGGAATATTGCCCAAACGAACTCAAAAAATCCCTAGAATAACTGATGTCTATGGGAAGTGTGTAGTTGGTCCAGAAAGTATCTTTAAATCTGGGATTTTCTTCTACATAGGTAAAATTGGTGGAGTCCAATGGAATCTCCACACCTGTATTAGTAACGAATTTATCTTGCATCGGTCTTTATATTGAATTCTATATCCATATTAAATTTGCTGCTCACGGTATCAAATATCTCATTTTTCTTAGATGTAGGTTTAGCTATAATCGTATTGCCATCAATAACTATAAAACAGATTCTAGACTTGATAATAGCGTTTATTAGCTCTATTTCTTCTTTGAGTATCCAGCCTGTATTTAGAATAATATTTTCAGTTTCTAAACTTCCATATTTTACATTTCCAGATTCATCAAATATATGTTTGAAGTCGTAATTTTTCTGACATTCTCCAGGGCAGGTAAACCAATCTAAAACTAAATTCTGATTTTCAAAGAAAATATGAATCGCTTTATCTACAGAGGGCAACGGAATAAAGGTTAGTTTCTCTGTGGACAAAACTTCCTTTGTAGCAACATTGAATTTGCTTCTTTCTAGGTTATAGGCAAAAACTTCAAAACTACTGTCATAATTAGGTTTTGGTTCGTTATATACAGAATATAGGCGGTCTATTTCCGTATTATTGGGAGAGGCGGTCGTATTCAGCCTGACAACAGATTGCTCATAAACGCTTCTTGTTGGGAAGTCTGTCCATATAGGAAAGCATTTTGGCGTTTTTCCTGGAGCAAATAATATATGATTTAGAGTAAGAACTGAAAGTTCCTTATCATCTACATCGTATTCCTTAATGGAAATTTTAACGGGAGATAACCCCATTTGATACCCTACTTCAGATAGTGGTTGCAAGTTTTTACAACGAATAAAGAAGTCCTGAACATCATCGCCAGGGTAAAATATAATTTCATTTTTTAGGTAGGTATAAGAATATTCTTGACTCTCTCTATACTCTTCGCCGTAAGCTCTGTAATGTATATCTAACCTAACTTTAGTATAAGATGCTCTAGGATTGGTTTTAGTTAGGGTTACTTTATGTTTATCTAAAGCAAAATAGTAAGGTTTACCATTAAAATCACTTTTGATACCTTCTGCAACACGCAGGTAAACTCTTATTTTTTTGATGATATCTCCAGACTGAAGAACTATATCTCCAGAATAATTCCCTACTTGTAATTGTTGTGAGTTTTTAGTGGTAAAAACTAAGTTGCCATTTTCTATATTAGCCGTTTCTATAAACTGAGGTTTAAGAGGAATTTCTATGGGGAGTTGGTTGGGATTACTAATTGATGATATACCTGTCTTGACCTCATTGTTATTTTTAGCCACAATAAAGTTGAAAACATCAGGAGTTACTTCAAAATCAAAGCTGCGATTTTCTATAACCTTGAGTTCAATAGGATAGGAGAATCTTTTAATAGAAAAGAATCCTCTATCTCGTACTATTAGTAAGCCTTTATAAGTTCCTATATTTAAAGAATTTGTAATATCATTGGCAGATAAAGTAATTTGTTTATCTCCAGAACGATTGGCTGAAAGCCAAGGCTCTATTTGTATATCATCAAAAAAAGTAGCTGTATCTATTATAGTATCTCCAGATAGCTCTTTGGTGCTTTTGTTATAAGTAAGGTATCTAGTGTCATTATCAGTAGGCGGCACTTCTCCATCTCCTTCTTGTACTTCTAAGGAAACTTGTATAGGAGGTTGGTAATGTTCAATATAATGCTCTCCAGAATTATCTATTCCAAACGCCTCTAAATAAATAGAAGCTGAGTAAGTACCAACAGGAAGTTGGCGGAAGTTTTTAAATGAAACACCTATGTTTGCACTTGATAGATTATTGGGAGAGAATACTCCATCAGTATCAAGGGTAGGGGAATCACCAATGATAGAAAAATTCAGCCATTCCACTGAAGTACCAGAATATTCCCCTCTTATCTTAAACTTAACATCATCATAAGGGCATTCATTCCATAAATCAAGTTCTGGAAAATGAACGGCAATACGGTGTCCTGTAGGAATTTCAGCTCCTTGTTTATAAGGAGGCAAGTTAATGTTGTTAGGATAAACAAACCACTCTTGGATGGGAAAGTCTTTATCCTGTTCCTCAAGACATTCAGTACGACCATACTCTGTGGTATACCATCTGACACATACTTTTTCTGTTTTAAATCTAGTCGCCATAAGAGGTGTATTTTAACTTATTTTTACCCGTTGTGCATTATGAAATGAAAAAAACAAGAGTTGTTTATTAGACTGAAAATCAGTATATTGTTTTTGCTATAAAACGATATAAATGAACAACATAGAGCAAATATATGAAAGAATTTTGGAAGTTTTAGGACTTTTTTCAGAAAATCAACTGATTAGTTATCAGAGAAGAACACCTAAAATGAGCGATTTAGAAGTCATAAGTCTTAATATTACTGCTGAATACTTGAGTATTGATAGCGAATTACAGTTATTTAGAAAATTGCCAAACTCTCTGATAAACAAAATTGAAAGAAGTGTTTACAATAAGCGAAAACGAAGACTATCCCTACAAACAGAGCAAATTAGACAGCGTATTTCGATGGAGTTCAATGAGTTTGAAGATATTTTTATCGTTGATAGCATGCCAATGAAAGTTTGTGAAAACGCTCGTTCTACTCGTTCAAAAATTTGTAAAGAGCAATCCTATTCTTCACCAACATATGGTTATTGTGCTTCACAGAAATTATATTTCTATGGCTATAAACTACACGCAGTATGTTCTTTAAATGGTGTGATTAAGAATTTTGATATAAGCCCTGCATCCGTTCACGACATCCACTATTTAAAAGATATTGGTGAGCAAATGCGAAACTGTACTTTAATTGGAGATAGAGGCTATTTATCAGCAAAAGTTCAAATAGATTTATTTAACTATGCTAATATTAAATTAGATACACCAATGAGAAGTAATCAGAAAGATTATATTCCTCAATTTTCATTGTACAAGAAAAAGCGAAAACGAATTGAGACATTTTTCTCTCAACTTTGCGACCAATTTATGATTAAAAGAAACAATGCTAAAACTTTTGAAGGCTTTAAAACAAGGATAATCAGTAAAATAACCGCCGCAACGGTTATTCAATATATCAATAAATTTATCTTCCAAAGAAAATTAAATCATCTAAAAATCAGTATTATTTAAAATGCACAACGAGTTTATTTTTATAAAATTTAGGTGTAAAATTAAATTTTGAAGACTCCATCCAAATTTCAATGCATAAGTAGGCTTTCAGATAGAGTATAATTCTACCAGGTAACTTCTCTATCATCAGTACGCCTTCCAATTCTTCTAAATTAGAAGTTAACAATCTAAAGCCCCACTTACTTATCACTAAATCTAAATCTTTTGGCTGATAATCTTCTGGTAAAGTACCATCAAATACTTTAGCCATAGATCCACAAATAGATAAATCCTCATTTGTAAGCTGCTTAACTTTAGTAAATAAAGCATCGCAGACTTTATTTATTTCGGTATTTTCAAAAATGTTTAATTCTTGAAATGCGTTATAATTTTGTTCTTCTTGCATTTTTGTTTTCTATTTTTTCAAATTGTTTTATCATTTTTTGGAGCTTTCTGCCATTCTCGGCATTTTCTACAATGTAGGCTTCAACACCATCTTCTTTTATATCTGATATCGTTTCCTTAAGCTGAGCTAAAACAGCAATAAGCTGAGGGTCTGTATTTTGGTTATAGATTAACTCGTTGTGCATTTTAAATAATACTGATTTTTAGATGATTTAATTTTCTTTGGAAGATAAATTTATTGATATATTGAATAACCGTTGCGGCGGTTATTTTACTGATTATCCTTGTTTTAAAGCCTTCAAAAGTTTTAGCATAGTTTCTTTTAATCATAAATTGGTCGCAAAGTTGAGAGAAAAATGTCTCAATTCGTTTTCGCTTTTTCTTGTACAATGAAAATTGAGGAATATAATCTTTCTGATTACTTCTCATTGGTGTATCTAATTTAATATTAGCATAGTTAAATAAATCTATTTGAACTTTTGCTGATAAATAGCCTCTATCTCCAATTAAAGTACAGTTTCGCATTTGCTCACCACTATCTTTTAAATAGTGGATGTCGTGAACGGATGCAGGGCTTATATCAAAATTCTTAATCACACCATTTAAAGAACATACTGCGTGTAGTTTATAGCCATAGAAATATAATTTCTGTGAAGCACAATAACCATATGTTGGTGAAGAATAGGATTGCTCTTTACAAATTTTTGAACGAGTAGAACGAGCGTTTTCACAAACTTTCATTGGCATGCTATCAACGATAAAAATATCTTCAAACTCATTGAACTCCATCGAAATACGTTGTCTAATTTGCTCTGTTTGTAGGGATAGTCTTCGTTTTCGCTTATTGTAAACACTTCTTTCAATTTTGTTTATCAGAGAGTTTGGCAATTTTCTAAAGAACTGTAATTCGCTATCAATACTCAAGTATTCAGCAGTAATATTAAGACTTATGACTTCTAAATCGCTCATTTTAGGTGTTCTTCTCTGATAACTAATCAGTTGATTTTCTGAAAAAAGTCCTAAAACTTCCAAAATTCTTTCATATATTTGCTCTATGTTGTTCATTTATATCGTTTTATAGCAAAAACAATATACTGATTTTCAGTCTAATAAACAACTCTTGTTTTTTTCATTTCATAATGCACAACGGGTTTATAGATTACTTTTGTTTTATCATCACCATTGGGATTGGTAGTTTCGGTTACGAAACCACCATCAGCATAGCCTTTTGGTAGAGCAATACGCCCTGTCCTTATGGCTTCCATCCATTCTACCGTGTCTGCAACTATAGGATTCTCTAGCATCCAATCTGGCGTTACATATTCATTGCCGTGGACTATACCCGCAGGGCGTTTCCCTGTTTTATCTGGAGAACCATAGCCTGGACCAGTATAGCCACCTTTAGCAAAACTTTCTTTTTCTGGTAAAGGAGTAGAGGCTATGGTTGCAACTTGTATAGCTCCGAGTGCTCCAACAGCTATAGATAAGGGTATATTAGGTAAAGATTTTGTAACTGCTAGTGCAGTACTCATAATAGCATTAGCAATATTAAATGCTTTTTCAGCAACTGCTTGTTTATGTGCTATCTCAGATTTTTTTTTGGCAGTTTCAGTATCTAAAGCCTCTATTCCTTTATGATATTCTTCTTGAGAAATAAGCCCTTGATTAAGCTGTACTAAAAGTGCTTTTCGTTTTTTATCTTGATTTTTGGTAAAACGCTGCATCTCTCTCTCATTGAGATTTTGTTGCAATTGAGCAAAACGATTAAATGCATTACTCAATGCCTGCGTAGCCATTTGAACTGCTTTAATTTTTCCTTCTGTGGTTTTAAGATTTTTAAACATATCTTCCCACTGGTCTGCTGAAAAACCTAGTAGATCTACTTGAGATAATTGCTGTCTTCTTTCTTGTGAAGCTCTGTGCTCATCATTTTCTTTGTTACCTTGAATAGCCCCTTTAACTTGGGTTATCCTTATATTAAGCTCATCTAGGTCTTTTTTTAGTTTTTCGGCAGCCTCTCCTGTAAGCCCTTTTAATGATTCTTCTAGAGCTTCCTTTTGAAGTTCTAAAGATGCTAGTTGACTTTCTAACATTTTTCTATCCGCATCTTCCCGAAGAGCTTTCTTAGCATCTTCTAAAGTTTTGATTTGTAGAAGTTCTTGTTGGGTAAGTTTTAGATGAGTCATTTTTGAAAGAGCCAATTTTGCCTCTTCCATAGTTGAGATTTTTTGGATAGCTTCGTCATCTGAAGCTCTCTCTTTATCTATCCGAAGCCTTTCGGACTCAAAAAAATCAGAAAGCCTCTTAGTGATCCATTTCTCCTTTATCTCGCTGACTTTATGACCGTGGGCTTCTTCCGAAGTTTCTACGATTTTATCGTGCAGAGCAAGTAAGCTCCGCTCTTTTTCTAAAGCCTTTTCGTAATTTTTAGCAGCTTCTGGAGATTTTGCGTTTTTCTTCTTTTCTTCTAAATCCTCTATGGTTTTTAGAATATCGTCTTGGTATTTCCTTTGGCTGTTAAGTTCCTTAGAGCGTTCTGCATCTAGAATAGCTAATTCTGCCTCTAGGCTTTTTTCTGCGAGTTTTTGTCTTTCTAAATAATAGTCCGAGTCCATTTCCAACAGCTTATTATAGGCATCGGAGTAGGCTTTTTGTGAATCTTCTAAGTCTTTCTTAGCTTCTTTTAATTTATCAGCTTCAGTATTTTTTGCAGGTCTATTTTTAGTTCTTTTAGGAGCATCAGGAACTATTTGGTTACCATTATTTCCACCGCCAAAGTCATTGACGATATCTTGTTTCATCAGCTCTGTATATTCATTTGCTAGAACATTAAAATCATCATTTACTTTTTGAATATTTTTCAGAGCCTTATCATAATAAGAACCATAACTTTTCATCATCTCTTTGGCATATTTATCACCTCCTTTTGCTTTCCAAATTTCCATTTGTTTAAACATATTTGGATCTAAATTTTGAGCCTCGTAAGAAGTTAATTTCATAACACCTCCAGTTAATTTCCACAACCAGTCTTTACCTGCGGTTTCAGCAACAGGAGCATTTCTCATATCTTCTATTTGCTCCATTTTTTCGTCCATTTTCTTCTTTAATACTTTTGCTCTAGCATTTCTATAAAGGGCATTAGTATATTTGTTAATGGCTTCTGTTGCAGCTTTAGTATTAATGTTTTCTAGAGTCAGATTTCCTAAATACTCTGGAGATATTTCATTTAGTTTTTTTATAGCAGAAAGTCGTCTCTCTTTGGCTATAGTTTCATCTTTAGCTATTTTTAGCAAACTATCTAACTCATTTTTTTGAGAAATGATATTTTTGTTAGTTTCTTCGGTTACACTATTGAGTAGTTTTTGTTTTTTAGTAGTATTATCTACTTCTTTAGAAAAGGCTTTATAAGCCATATAAGCGGTGGTAACTAATGTAATTAATACTCCTAACGGGCTTGCTTTAGCGGTAATATTAAATATCATCATGGCTTCCCTAGCTCTATTTATATTTAATGTTACTAGAGCTAAAGCCATGTTATAAAGCAAATATCCTACTCTTAGTAGTGCCATAGAGGCTACTTTGGCTTTATCTGCAACAATATTGAGCCAAGTAGCTTTAGTCAAACTTCCTGTAGATGCAGAAGCTATAAGAATACTAGCATTATATCCCACTATGGCAGTTCCCACTACCTTAATGATGTTAAACAAAAACTCCATTCTTTGTTTAAATGCTAATACTCCATCTCCTGCCTCCTTTGTTACACCAGTTACCCAACCTATTAATTCTATTAACCATTCAAATTTGTTTAGAATATTAGTACTTGAGAACATATCATTCCAAGCATTTTTTAGTTTTTCTATAATGGCAGGAGCGTTGTTGTTTTTAGTGTTAAACTCTGCACTTAAGGAGGTCGCCTCTGCCATAGCAGAGCTAGAACGCTTCATGGCTTCTCTGAATTCATCAGTTCGGTTGGCAGCAGCTCCTACTGCTTTTTGTACTTCTAAAGAGTTAAGTTTAAGGCTCTCAAATATTTTAATGGTCTCATCGCCAAGAAGTCCTTTCATTCCTTCAGCAAACCTTAAAAAGAATTCTTCTGGTTTCTCGTTGAATAGCTTTTGAGCTTCAGCTACACTCATATTCATAGAATAAGCGAAGTTAGAAAGTCCTTCTCCAGCTACTTTCATAAAGTTGGTAAACCCAGATGATGCTATTTGTGCATCAATGCCAGCTTCTTCAAACCCAGCACCTAAACCTAGAACTTTATCAATAGAGGGTTTTATTGCATCTGGTAAAGCCCCAACTCTTAAAGCAAAGTCTGAGATATTCCCCTCACTTGCTGTACCATTAGCAGCTAACTCGTTAAGAGCAGAGCCTACCTCATTGATGGCTTCTGCATAAGATTTGCCTTTGGTTTCGTTGAATAATCCTTTTATTTTACCTAAAGAATCTACTACATTCTCCAAACCTTCCTGGAAACTATCTCCAAGAGCAACATAGGCTTTGTCTATTTCTTGTACAAAAGAAGCCATTTCTTCTTTTGGGACACCTAAACGCCCACCTACTTCAGCAATTTTCAGGCGGTCGAGCTTTGAGGTTCTGGTATCCATTTTATCAAATTCGTCCCAAAGCTGCTTTACCTCTCCCAGAGCCATGCCTGTAGTTTTCTGAACATCAGACATTGCATCGGCTATATTTAGTAGTTCATCTACTGTGTATTTGGATTTACTTATAATGTTGTCAAAGAAGTTAGCTGCAATATTGGCTGTGAATACCTGCCTAAAGGTAGTTCCTACTTCTAAAATGTTTTTTCTGAAGAAGCCAAGAACTCCAGAGCCGTGAGAAAGTTTATTATTAACCGCCGTTATTTCATTTTTGACTTTTTCAAATTCGGCACGAGCTTCTTTCAGCTCAGCGGCTTTTTGTATAAATTCTTTTGTACCAGGAGTGAGTTTTTTAAGTTCACGCTCAAACTTGGAAACGGTAGAACGAAGTCCATTAAAAGAATTATCAACCTCTTTACCATTTACCTTTAAAACAATAGTGCTGGATATTTCCTTAGCCATTCTAATTTTTTTTTACAAAAATGGAATGTAGCTACAGGAAAATAAAGGACATAAAAAAACGGTTACAGCAATAAGCTATAACCGAAAGAAAATCTAAAAAATATTTTCATTAGCGTTTTCGCAGAGCCTTTGTTATGATGTAAAGCCCAATTAAAATAATGATGATAAGAAGACTATCACCAAGAGGACCACCTTTAATTAGGCTAACAATAGGAAAAATGTAAAATATACATATACCTAATACGAAGATGAGAATAATGATAGTAGATAACTCGTTGTGCATTTTAAATAATACTGATTTTTAGATGATTTAATTTTCTTTGGAAGATAAATTTATTGATATATTGAATAACCGTTGTGGCGGTTATTTTACTGATTATCCTTGTTTTAAAGCCTTCAAAAGTTTTAGCATAGTTTCTTTTAATCATAAATTGGTCGCAAAGTTGAGAGAAAAATGTCTCAATTCGTTTTCGCTTTTTCTTGTACAATGAAAATTGAGGAATATAATCTTTCTGATTACTTCTCATTGGTGTATCTAATTTAATATTAGCATAGTTAAATAAATCTATTTGAACTTTTGCTGATAAATAGCCTCTATCTCCAATTAAAGTACAGTTTCGCATTTGCTCACCAATATCTTTTAAATAGTGGATGTCGTGAACGGATGCAGGGCTTATATCAAAATTCTTAATCACACCATTTAAAGAACATACTGCGTGTAGTTTATAGCCATAGAAATATAATTTCTGTGAAGCACAATAACCATATGTTGGTGAAGAATAGGATTGCTCTTTACAAATTTTTGAACGAGTAGAACGAGCGTTTTCACAAACTTTCATTGGCATGCTATCAACGATAAAAATATCTTCAAACTCATTGAACTCCATCGAAATACGCTGTCTAATTTGCTCTGTTTGTAGGGATAGTCTTCGTTTTCGCTTATTGTAAACACTTCTTTCAATTTTGTTTATCAGAGAGTTTGGCAATTTTCTAAATAACTGTAATTCGCTATCAATACTCAAGTATTCAGCAGTAATATTAAGACTTATGACTTCTAAATCGCTCATTTTAGGTGTTCTTCTCTGATAACTAATCAGTTGATTTTCTGAAAAAAGTCCTAAAACTTCCAAAATTCTTTCATATATTTGCTCTAAGTTGTTCATTTATATCGTTTTATAGCAAAAACAATATACTTATTTTCAGTCTAATAAACAACTCTTGTTTTTTTCATTTCATAATGCACAACGGGTAGTAGATAGTAATTTCATAAGTCAAATATAATTAAATTTAAACTACTTTGAAAATTGTTTTAAAGGAAAAATAAGTTCTTCTGCAAATCTCTGAGCTCGTAGTTTTGAAACATTTTCCATCACGAACGGAATTACACCACTATCCTCAATTGCAGTGTCTATAAACGGTCTAGCTTCCATTTTGAAATTATGTTCTTTATAAAAGTAGGATATATTATTGGGCTTGGTTCGCTTTCTCTCTGCTCCTTGCCTTACGGTATCCACGCCATAATGTTGTGCGAAACCGTGCTTAGCCATTTTTATCGCTAAGGAACGCATAAAAATCTTTTGGTTACCATCTTTAAATTTACCGTAGCGTTTTATTTTAGCCTTAGCTTCGGCATCTTTTAAGGATGCGGCATCTTCCTTTCTATTGTAGTGTTCCTTGAACGATTTAGTCCTATTGCGTAGGGCAGATGTAAGCATTTGTTCAGCTTTCTTTGCAATTTGTAATTCTTCTCTATATTCCATAACCCAAAAATAAAACAGGTGTCCCTCGCAAGAAAGGACACCTGGTGTTTTATACTTCATAGAGTACCCAAAGGAGTACCCTGCCTACTTCTACTTTGTCATATTCTGCTGGAATTCCCTTTTCCTCATCACCTTCGTAGATGCAGACTTCTTGAGTTAATATTTTATGCTCTATTTCAAATGAGCAATCTTTCATTACCTCAAATACATCGTGTTCTGTAATAGGCGTTGAGGGTATAACCCCTCTAAACATAGAAAGCAACTCTTGTGTGCTTTTATGTATTTTATTGCCTCCACCAACACCTATAGGCGAATAAAATCGGAGCAAAAGCTCTTTCATGATTTCTTTATAATCTTCCATAGCTTTTTACTTTTTAGAGATTTTTTCTGCTTCAGAAATGAGTTTTTTAACTTTTATCTCCTGTGCTGATAGCTCAAGACTTTCTTCACTATTTATATATACATCGTCATTTGTTTGTAGAAATATAAATTTACCAAATTCTTGTGAATTCGTGATACATATTTGGGTAATTTTTATAACATCGTCTAACCATCTGGAGATGATTTCCGTGTCTTTTTCAAATACAGGACCACCATCTAAAATTTGGTTCTTGGCATCTAAAATACGGCTGATGTATCTTTTATCACTCTTAGAGCGTTCAAACATCGCCATGAGCTGCATGGCGAGTTCGTGTCCGAAAGTTTCCATATTACAAAGAATATTTTAGATTAAATATTCTTATCATATTGTAATAGGCTTGCTCAAAAGAGCTACCATAGGCAAAAGCGGTGCGGTTGGTTGCTTTGGATTGAAAGGTTACTTTATAGGCCCCCGTCTCCAATCGCTCTGCGTTTAGGCAACCTTTGTTCTCCTTGATAAAATCAAAATTTTTTGGAAATTGCTTGATGAAAAACTGTGTTTTTTCTAGTCTGCGTTTTGCTAAAAACTTACTCCATCTTCTGTTTTTAGCGGTTTTTGTTTGATGTTGCATTTTATATCTATTTTAAAAATGTTTCAAAAGAAACACCCCGATTGTGTAGGGGCTGCAACACCAAACAATCAGAAGATTGAAAACCTACACGCACGAGGCGTAATTTATGTACGAAAAAAGTAATTCAGATTAATCTGATTGTTTAATGTTGCACTGCAAATGTATAAAAATAATTTAATACTATAAAAATATTTTATTAGAAATATTTTAAAATAGTTTGTTTTCAGGTACTTGTTGCATTAAGTTTAGTAAAAGCTCATTATTAAAACCCGTTGTGCATTATGAAATGAAAAAAACAAGAGTTGTTCATTTATATCGTTTTATAGCAAAAACAATATACTGATTTTCAGTCTAATAAACAACTCTTGTTTTTTTCATTTCATAATGCACAACGGGTTTTTAATAAATAGATTTATCACTTCTGGAGATAAATATAGAGGTTTTGGAAAGTTTACTCTTTTAGCCATAATTACAAATTAAATAGTTCTATAAATTTATTTTCATCAATGATTTCAATACCTAATTTTTCTATTTGTTCAAGTTTTTTCCATCCTGCATTTGCACCAACAATGACATAGTCTGTCTTGCTAGAAATACCACGATTGATATCTGCTCCTACATCATAAAGCAATTTCGCCAGCTCATCTCTAAGTGGAAACCTTTCAAAAGTTCCTGTGATCACTACTTTTTTAGAGTAGAAGAAATGGGAGGTATCTTCTATATCAGTTTTTGGGTTTATCAATTCTGATGAAATGGACCTTACTTCCTTATTTGCAATAATATCAGAAAGGAGTATATTTTTTGTAGGCTTAGCTTTGATTTTTGTTTTCGAAAAATTATAATCAATAGAAAAATCAGGCAATAACGCAAAATATTTGTTTAGCTTTATTCCTAACTCAGCAGTTTTTGTGGCATCATATAGAGAATTATGATAGTGTGTTTCATCAAAAGGAATAGAAAGAAAATCGCAAATGTCTTTTAGTGTGTAGCTTTTCAAATTGTGGAATAATCGCTTGGAGAGTTGTAAGGTATCTACTATCAAAAAGTCGTCTTCAGAATATGGAATATCGTAATACTCTAGCGTTTTTGGAAGTATATTCTTATCAATATTATTCCCATTATGAGCTAATATTGTTTGGTTGTGAATGTATGGTTTAATCTCTTGCCAAAGCTCATGAAATTCTGGTTGGTTAGCTGTCATTTCTGGCGTTATTCCGTGTATTTCAATATTCCGAGGGTTATAATGGTTTCTTGGAGGTTGTATTAACCATTCCTTTCTGTCAATGATATAAGAGTCTTTCACAATGCATAATCCTAGAGAACACGGACTGTAGCGATGAGTATTAGCAGTCTCAAAGTCAATAGAAATAAAGTTCATAAACAATTTATTTTTTCCTCGTGGTAAAGATAAAGAAAAAATAAAAACCCCACCAAAATGGTGGGGGAAACGGCTGTATAGCCATTTATCTGAAATCAAGTATCTTTTATATTCTTATAGATAATAGCTCTTGCCCTAAGCTATGAATGGCATTTTGAATTTTCATAGCTTGCTCTACAGATGCGGCTGCTAAACCTGTTTTGTATTGTCTTGCTAAAGACTCATTTATCCCTGCTTTTTTAGCAATAGCAGAAATTTTAATCTCCTTAACAAGGTTAAACATAGAAGATAAGTCCATCTGATAAAGAAATACTATATCTGAATAATTATCTGCATAGTCTTCTCCAAGTTCTTTAGCTAATTCTAAATTATCAGCAAAAGCCTCTTCAAAATTAGCTTTTAATTCTTCAAAAGAAGACCCAAAAGAACTGACAACCCCTTCGTAATTTTGAGAAGTTCCCCAGTAGCCATCTTCGTGTTTTTCTACAAAAACAATAATTTCTTTAGCCATAATAATTTAATGTTATAATTAAGTTCATTAACAGGAGGGCTATTTAAGCCCTGCCTGTTTCAAAATGGATTTTACAGTTTTGATTGGTGTATCCTTTTCAGGATGCGGAATCGTAACTAATCCTTTTTTGACTGGATGTTTGAAGTGATGATGACTACCTTTAACTCTTACAAGATACCAACCATCTGCTTCAATCATCTTGATTAATGAACTTGATTTCATACTGCAAATATATATAACATTTTTGTTATATGCAAGTTTTTTATAACATTTTTGTTATATTTTTTTAGCAAATTTTATCTAGGTCTTTCCAATCGTCTGTGGACACTTTAAGATGCTGTGGGTTCTTTAGATTGAAAGACACTTCTGCTCCAAAAATACCAACGCCCTCCAGCTCAATAGGTCTAACTTCTACAGAGTTTTTAATTAGGGAATTGTAGAGCAGGTGTCCGTTTGTATTACTATCTAGCTTGATACGAGCAACTACTCTAAGGGCAAGTTCTTCGGCTTGGTCTATCCGCTCGTACTGTTTTTCGTAATCATCTGGAGGTACATTGTTGTAGAGGATACCAAAGCTCACTCTTCGTACAGCGGTAGATGCCATTGCTTCTCCTTCTATACCTAAGCTGTAACCAAACAGGGCTAAGCAGGGCGATTTTAAACCTTTAGAACTTTGCTCTTTATTATGCAGCTCACGGCTGAAATAACCAGAAAAATCGTTTAAGAAATTAGACTGCTCCACCAGGTTCTGGAAGTATTTTTTTAGCTTGAGATAAGAGTTACTTTTGTGCATCTTGTTTTAGTTTATGTATTCGTTTGGATTCTCTAAAAGCATTAAGAAAGTCGTAAATAAGCGTAGATTGGCAATCTTTGAGATTACCTAATAATCTAAGTTCATCAGCCGCCATCATTACCACAACCTGGGAGAAAGGTGTATAGGGTTCTTTAGTTCTAAATACAGGTTTCAGAGGGTCTTGTTCTTTGGCTTTCTTTGGGAATATATCGGGGTAAGTATCCGTTATATACATTCGCACGGCTGAAAATATAAAAACAATTCTCTGGGCTTCTTTTAGTGAGATTTTGTCTGTTATATCCGCAATTTCATTTAATCTTAGTTTACTGAACCCCGTTTTAAACCGATACAAACAGGCTACTAGTTGTCTTAGGATTTTTTCTTCTTTTTTATCTGAATACCTATGGAGTAAGGTATCACAAATGGAGAATTGCTCTATGGTAATATCTCCCAATCTAGTGGCAGGTTCTACAAGACCTTTAATTTTTGGGAAACTATAAATATTGGGCTTATCAAAGATAAACTGAGTTGCTTCATCAAATGCAGAGATAGGGTAGTGGAGTAGAATCCACCTCATTCTTAAATAGCTCCAAAAGCTATTGTTTTTGCATAATAAAATTTGGATTACCCGTTGTGCATTATGAAATGAAAAAAACAAGAGTTGTTTATTAGACTGAAAATCAGTATATTGTTTTTGCTATAAAACGATATAAATGAACAACATAGAGCAAATATATGAAAGAATTTTGGAAGTTTTAGGACTTTTTTCAGAAAATCAACTGATTAGTTATCAGAGAAGAACACCTAAAATGAGCGATTTAGAAGTCATAAGTCTTAATATTACTGCTGAATACTTGAGTATTGATAGCGAATTACAGTTCTTTAGAAAATTGCCAAACTCTCTGATAAACAAAATTGAAAGAAGTGTTTACAATAAGCGAAAACGAAGACTATCCCTACAAACAGAGCAAATTAGACAGCGTATTTCGATGGAGTTCAATGAGTTTGAAGATATTTTTATCGTTGATAGCATGCCAATGAAAGTTTGTGAAAATGCTCGTTCTACTCGTTCAAAAATTTGTAAAGAGCAATCCTATTCTTCACCAACATATGGTTATTGTGCTTCACAGAAATTATATTTCTATGGCTATAAACTACACGCAGTATGTTCTTTAAATGGTGTGATTAAGAATTTTGATATAAGCCCTGCATCCGTTCACGACATCCACTATTTAAAAGATATTGGTGAGCAAATGCGAAACTGTACTTTAATTGGAGATAGAGGCTATTTATCAGCAAAAGTTCAAATAGATTTATTTAACTATGCTAATATTAAATTAGATACACCAATGAGAAGTAATCAGAAAGATTATATTCCTCAATTTTCATTGTACAAGAAAAAGCGAAAACGAATTGAGACATTTTTCTCTCAACTTTGCGACCAATTTATGATTAAAAGAAACAATGCTAAAACTTTTGAAGGCTTTAAAACAAGGATAATCAGTAAAATAACCGCCGCAACGGTTATTCAATATATCAATAAATTTATCTTCCAAAGAAAATTAAATCATCTAAAAATCAGTATTATTTAAAATGCACAACGAGTTTGGATTATTTTAATGTAAGCCTCTGTGAAATTCTTACTTTTAACCCCATTTATAATGTTTATTATTTCCCTTTGCTGAAAGTCTGATAATTCAGACCAAGAGCTAGGCACAACCACTTTCATAATTTTTTTATGCAAAGTTATGCCCACCTTTTTGCGAGAAAAAGGACAAGAAAAAGCAGCGATGACTATTTCGCTGCTTTGATATTTTTTTTATCTTTGTACTTCATTAAGCACAAAAAGTGTTTAAGTTGGTATCCCTGCCACAATTATTTGAGCAGAAAACCAATCGTTGCCACCTTACGAGGTGGCTTTTTTTATATTTATGTACGACTTTGCACAAACAAAACTTTCTTTTCCTTTAAATTTATAATCCATCGTGCGATGCCATACGCACGATGCAACTTGCCCCCAATGGTCTGACTCTCTAATGACATACTGCCCCTTAGAGTCTTCGCCATACCAATAGCGGGACGATATTTCTGATTTTACCTTAATCTTTAAGGTAAAAGAATATGCTCTTTGTCTATAAAAGTCATGTTGTATTTTTTCAATGTTTGAAAGACACCTTTCAATACCTCGCTCTCTTATGTCAGACAATAGAACATCTTCATAGATAAAGTGTTCGCTATCTGTCTTAATGTAAAATTTTTTATTAGAACGAGGGAAATCTTCTCCTTCTTGAATTTTTGAAAGAATTTTTTTCACTTTGTTTTCATCTCCTTCTTTGTGGAAGTCAATCTCATAAAACAACTCTTTGAATATAAAAGGAAATTCTACTTTATCTTTATAGAAATCTCTTTTGTAGGATACATAGTCAGGCTTTCTTTTAGGCTTTTTGCAAACCTTGAAAGTAGCCTTACTTTCAATGAAAAAATTATCAAAAGAATAATCTTTATCAAATTTGAATCTTTCAATATTTAATCTTCCCATGTTGCGTAGTATTTTTAAAAACCGATTAACCTATACATCGGGAGGTTTCCTTTATAAGGCATTCCTATAGTTCTTTTGGATCTAGTCGAGTAAATTTATCATCAGAGAGAACCTATAGGGAAGAACTCCGATGATTGATTTCGGATTTTTACACAAGTGTGCTTTTTTTTCAATTTAAAATCCGAATAAAAAACTGCCGTTTTTTGTAAAATAAAGTTTGAAAAAACGGATAAAAACCTATTTCGTTACTTCATAATAATTAAATTTTATTTTAATTTTTACAGTGAAAATATAAATATATTTAAATTATCATACAAGTAAAGAGTGTTAAAAAATGTTAAATTTTATAATGGCAGTTTATTAAATTTAATTTTATTAAAAAATAGTTAAATTTGTACGATAGAAAAAAATTAAAGTAAAGTTAAATGATAGTAAAGCAGATTCTGAAAGATAAAGGAATGACGGCAAAGGAACTCGCCGAGAGTATCGGAATGTCAGAGACTGGGCTGTCTATTGCCCTATCCGAAAAAGGAAATCCCTCTTTATCAACTCTAAAAAAAATAGCAGAAATTTTAAATGTTTCTTTGGCTGAACTATTTGGAGGAAATGGAGGCGGTATAATGGGCTTTGTGGAATACAAAGGCATTATTCATAAGATAAAATCTTTTGAAGACCTGCAAAAAATTTTAGATTTGCGAAAATAGCTTTTTAAGAAAAAGGCAACAACTCTATGAGTGCTGCACAATCAAAAGAGCAATAAAGAAATTAAGAACAAAAAAAAGAAGTCCGTAACTTTCTCAGGGTGCCGTGACTTCTTATATAGCTCCAAAGAGATAATCAGCTATCTAGAAGATGTGTCTGCTATCCTACTTTGTTTTGCAAAAATAAAACAAATTGTTTTAATAATTCGCTTTTTTGAATATTTTTAACAATATTTTTCTTCCATTTTTTGTCAGATAAGTATTACTTCTTGACCTTTTTTATTTTCTTTTACTTAATTTATAAATCTTCTTTCCTTGATAATCTTCTTCTGAATTTTCACAGGAGAATCAGACAAAATCTTGTGTGGGATGTTCAGCCTAGGAGATTTAACAACTTTAAAATAATGATAATTAAAAAAACTTGCTGCAAAGCAACTATTATTGTAACTTTGTTCTACATTATTTAATTTAATAATAAATTTTTTCTCATAAATTAAATTTTTTTTATTGACGAAGCCGAAAAGTCAAGGATTTAAACTAATTCTGCTGCAACAGAATTAGTTTTTTGTTATTAGATAGAAATTAAACAAATTCTTAAAAAATATTCCAAAATTATTCTATACGACAAAAACCACCGCTAGGGTGGTTTATTATCTCATATCATCATATTTAGCAGCAATTTCTGCTATTTTCTTCATAAGAATTTCTTTCTTTAAATCCCATTGTTCCATATCATTTGGGTTTGAAATAAAACAAACCTCCCAAAGCACAGAGCAACCTGCTCCTAAGTTCAATATTCCCAATCTTCCGTGTCGTGTTGTACTCTCACACTTCACGCCTCTATTTGGAACACCTAAAATTTCCGATGTGGCTTTACTGATTTCGTCAGCCATTCGGTAACTCATAGAATTTTTGTTTAAAAAATCCCTCCTATTTACGAAAGATTCAGTTCCTGTTACCGTTATAGGTCCAGCGTTGAAATGTATATCTAACAAGACAGAACCTGCTCCAGGTTTAATTCTTCTTTGAAGCTGTGTATTAGTTTCGTTATCTCTGTCTAATATCAGCTCATTCTTCCCGTTTGGGAAATACTTGACAAACAAATTCCTAGCTTCCTTTGTCAAATCGGCTTCTTTTTGTCCATTGTAAACTGCTCCAGGATCTGAATTGTGATGTCCTGCTATGGGAAATGTTTTGTAGTTGGTAAGTATCATTTTAAAATATTTTTAACCTAGATTTAATAGCGTATTTTGAAAATTCCCAAATAAGGATTATTGAAACACCAATAAGCCCATAAAGCCATAGAGGTATATTTTTTCGGTCTGTTTTTGAAGACTCATCTGTTTCATTTATGATTTCTTCTTGTATTTTTGAAAACTTATACAACTTATCATATTCCTTTAAAACTTCGCCCGATTTTGTATTTAATTCCTCTATAGTCTTGCGTTGTTTTTCAATAGTGTATTTAAGGCTATTTATTTCGCTGACTTTTTCCGACAATTCCTTTTGCAGCTTTGCCGTGGTTGTTCTTAATATCTTAGTACCGTTATCTGCTCCAATCTCATAAATATTACCATTCCTATCGGTTAATTTTACGATACCTTTGGCATTTTCTATTACCAAATCTTCGGAGCTTTCGGAGAGACTTTTTTCTTGAATCACTTTTATTTTAGATTGATAATTCTCAATCTCATTTCTGAATGAGGTATTTTCTGCTTTGAGGCTTTTATTTTCATTTAATGCCTCAGATAACTTACTGCTGACTGAATTAAATAAGCTATCATTCTGTATTTTAACTTTGGTTATTTCTTGCAGCTGTTTATTCTTATTAACAGAGCTACAAGAAGCTAAAAATATAAGGCTAAGAATTAGTTGTAGAATTGTTTTCATTATTTTTTTGTTGTTTTAAATGTTCAAATATTTGGCTAACAATGTCCTCTCTTTTTTGCAATACTTCTAGTAGTTCTGCAAAACTTTTATCCGCTCTTCTCCTTACTTTGTCCTCCGCTTTTTCTCTAACGGATTTTGCTTCTGTGAATATTAAGGCTACAGCACAAAACACAGAAAATAAAGGGGTCAGCGATAGAGGAAAAGGCAGAATAGTTGGGGTGATGACATCTAAAAAATCGAATATTAACGCGAAAAACATCATCGAATAATAATAGACGAATTTGTTTATGGTTCTTCGGTATCCTTCGGAAGTCGTTGCCTCTCCCATTTCTTTGGCTTTTTTCAAGCCGAAGCCGAAATCCACAATAATAGCAAGAAGCACCGCAATCCAAATCAATGATATTTGAAAAAATTGTGTGTATAACCTATCGTAATTCTGATTAAAAATCTCTGAAATCATATTTTATTTTGGTATTTTAAGTTGTTGTGAGTAGAAGAAACCGCCCAATAATCGTATCACTTTATGACTTATCCAGTTGAATATTTTTCTTTTTGGAGCGAGTGCTTTTCTCCAGAGTAGTCGCTCATCATCGGCAAACTTCCGAGCTTTGTAGATGTTGTATCCAAAATATTCAAACTGCTGTTGTTTCTCTGTCCATAACTTGTCGTGGATAAGGTCTGCTAAAGCTCCTTCGTCAATGGGTGGGAATAGCCAGTGTAGCCAACTTGGTACACTCGCACCGTCCCAAACAAATCCTTTTGGTATTTTGAGAATATATCCATCAGATAGTTGTATTTCTAAATCAATAAGGGTTATGTAATGCCTTGGAAATTCCTTAGATTTTGGAAGTTTCTCAAACCATTTGACCCCTTTTATTTTTTGTAGGAAAAGTATTTTCATAACTTTTAATTTTAGTCTTTAACAATTTCCCAATCTTGTGCTTCAGAGAAATACATACCTTGACCTTCTTGACACTCTTTTTGAGTGATAATGAGTAGTCCTTTCCTAAACAACTCATTTATATAATCTGTATAAGACTCAAAATCTTCCAGATTTAACCTAAGTAACTTTGATAATTGTTCTAATTCTTCATAAGTGTAAACTTTAATTCTTGTTACAGGAGTACCTAATCTTTTAATTACCATTATTTTTTTAGTAATAGTTTCTTGAGTTATTGGTTCTACCTCATTTACCTCTTCTTCTACCTCTTTAGTACAAGTATCTATAATTCTTAGTTCATACTTATTTTCAGTAGGTTTGTTTTGAATTAAGTCTATTTCCATTGTTACAATGCCTTTGTGTATTGGTGGAAACATTAAATCTCTATTAGACTGTATTGCTATTTTTTGCATTTTTTTAAATTTTAAGGGTTATTACTTTCTAATTGTTCTATTCTTTGTTCTAAGTCATATATGGTTCTTTCCATTCTGTTGATAGAGTCAAATAATCCAGATACCATTTGTTGAACAGAACCTGCAACAATTCTACTTACATCTTCCGATAATATCCTTGCAAAATCATTTACACTTCTTATTCCAACTGTACCATCACCTTTCACCATTACTATTTTATTAAATAATGTATCTCCATCTGCACTGGCTGTTCTATTAAGGTCTAGTTTGAGTTGTCCATTTATTTTTAGCCATCTTTCATCAAACTTTCCTGTTATTAAACCATCATCTATTTTTGTGAAATTATGCTTATCATTGTGTATGGATAATATATTGTCTCTAAATCCAGAACCTACTCCAAAATCCAAATTATTTCCTATAACAACAGAGTTAAGATATTGCACTCTACCATAAGTAGAATAATTACCAGAACCTATGAAAAGGTTATTATAACATCTGTACAATAAATTCCAATAAGGAGATTGTCCTATGATGGTAGACATTACAGCCTTATCTGGTCCATTAGTGCTTGTAAGAATATTTCCCACAAATGTGTTCATTCCAGAGTGCAATGTATAATTATCATTTGGGTCATTTGGGTCTATACCAAAATATTGCTTACCTGTATTATTTTTTGCCATAAATGCAGATTTAGCTACTACAGGTGATAAAGACTTGATATCATCTATATCAATAGTTTCTGATTTAAGACTAAAGGCTGTTGCTTGCCCTATGAATGTATTAGAATAAGATTTAGGTAAATTATAGGCTGTTGCTTGCCCTATAAAGGTATTTCTACCTCCTTTTTTTAGACTAAATCCAGAGCTACTCCCAATAGCTAGATTGTAACTATTATCATTAGCATCAGTAGATTCATCATTTAATTTTTGTAGTGCTGAAGTACCTATTGCTGTATTATGTTTTCCTACTGTATTACTATACAATGCATAACCTCCTATTGCTGTATTTGTTTCCCCTGTAGTATTATTCTCTAACGCACCAATACCATAACTTACATTGTAATTTCCTGTGCTTGACTTATTAAAAGTACCAAAATAGAGTGAACTTGTAGAGATGTCTGTTCCAAATCTAATTTCTTTTATATCATTAGATTCTTTTCTAAATAGTATATCTCTAGGAGTATAATTACCTCTGTTTACAACATCTTGTAAAGTATCTTGTGAAAATTTGGCAGAATATACATCGCCTCTACTATTCACAACTAATTGTTTAACATCAGAAATATTCTCTGGAACTAAATCAGTTACACCAATCAAATGTATTTTACCATTTTCTATACCTATTGAAGCGTATATATCATCATCACTATCGTGATTAGCACTATAAGATAATTCTATACCTTTTTTTTGTACTGTTAATTCAGTCCTTCCATTTCCTGTCCCTTGGGTAACATTGAAATATCCGCTACTTAATCTGAATGAGGTATCTTTTACACCTAATCCTAAACCCTCACCTGTATACATTGAGAAACCAACATCCTGCGATACATTCCATCTGTAATCATACATCTGATTAACACCACCTTTCTCTGTGGTATCTAAAGTGGAATTGGCGATATTTTTTGTATATTCATTAGCGTTTACCCACTCTATAACATCAGATTGCTTTTTTAGTACCCAAATACCATCTTTTTCAGGCTTACTAACTTTAGCAGCAATTTCTTCAAATGTTTTTGAGAAAGAATCCCTTAAGTCTTTTTCTGAAATTTCTGCGTTATCATTATCAGGCAATAGCCCATGTATTTCGTCTAATTTGCTCATAATATTATATTCTAAATCCTTTGGAAAATCCTTGAGTAAAACCACCTACCTTTACTATACTTGAAATACTACCCTCATAGAGGTAAAGAGGTGCATTTGCAGTAAAACTCATAGTAATTAAACTATCATCCTCATACTTCTTTCCTGTTGTACCTTCATAAGAAGACATATAAGCTGCATTCTGTTTATTGCCCATTACCCATAATCTCCCATTAGCATCTGGAATAAAAAACACTAAAGGGATATTCTTCACTTTGGAAGTAAAGCCTAAATTCCTAGCGTTCATTTCCAAAACAGATATTGAAAATTCAGATACAGACTTCCATTTTCTAAGCCCTCCGATAGGTTTTTCGGTTAGGGAATTTTGCTCAAGAAAAACATCTATAAACGCAAGCTGCTTCCCTTCGTTTAGTGTGATATTTTTAGTTTTTATTACCTTATTAGGAGGTGTATTTGAGTTAGGAAGCTGGATTTTATTGAAAAAAAATTCAGGAGCATACCAAATCCTAGTAGCTATACCTCCCACAGCTCTATCTGTTGGGCAGTACGGTAAATCTTCTATTAAAAAATCAAAACTCACAGCACAAAAATACCCTCGATATAGAGGGTATTAAAGGACATTATTATAGATAAAGACCACTATCTTTGGCTATTATTTTGGTTCTAAATGTTTTTTCTATGGGTTGATAACAAGGGAACTTTTCCTTATTGCTCAATAGATAGTTCGTGAGCATATCTAAATACATATTAGAGCTTCTTAAATATTTTTTAGACATTGCAGCAATAACTACTTCTCCTAAAAACATAGATTTTTGCCAGGGTAACTCTTCATATTGAATCGCCATACCTGTACTGAGAAATACCACACCATTTCCAGGTAAAGAGTCATGAATGGTTTTGTTAAGAATATACTTTTTTAGTAAACTTAAAAAATAATCATCAGTAGTCAAATCTGATAGACTGCAACTCCCTAATTCCATTAAAAAAGTATCTAATATTTCATTCATAAGACCGACAAGCCACAGATATACTTCTAAAGAATTATTTAGACTGTAGAATTTTTGAAAATCAAAAATGCTTATTAGCTTGAAAGAATTATTAAAAAATAAATTATCCGCTCTTAAATTATCATCTTCATTGATATCTATTATCGCTGAATAGAGGTTATCATTGGCTTTTTTTAACCAAGATAGTCCTAGATCTCTAATATCCCACCAAGGGGCTTGCCTAGACTTACCATCGTTGTACTGATTGATGCCATAATTGGATAAATGGACTTTTATCCGAGGAATATCCATAACCAACGAAAACAGAATGCCTGCCTTAGCTATTTTTTTATAGATAGCTGAATGCTCTGTCTCTAATTTTTTAAATTGTTTTTCAGAAATAAAGGGAAATATTTTTGACTCAAAGCCTGCCGATTGGTCTATTAAATCCAAGTCAAAATTTTTAGGTGGGGATACCAATTCGTGAATGATATTATCTGGAATTATCTTCTCCATTTTTAGGTGCAATTTTTGAAATTAATTTGTGATTTTTTTTTGTCCGCTAGGATTTTTGTCTAGAGTGGTTAAGTTGATGTTCGGTAATTTAGCTACAAGGTCTGGATTCCAACCGTTCCACTTCTGAATGAGGCGGAAGATATATAAGGTTCTGATGTGCTTTCTTGGTAGTCTTGCACATAAGATGGTCCAGGCTTCTCGTTTATCAGACCCAGAACCACTCAAATTCTTTCCACCTGGTACTCCTGCACCCAATAATGCAGGATCTACTCCCATAGAGAATAATATTTCAGAGTTTCCTGCTGAAGCATCTGGTAAAAATTCCCCATTAGCCTGTGTTTGCTTTATTTCGTCAATTTGTATCCCTTTGATAAGTTCGCCTGTATTTTTATCTCTAAAATAAGGCGATATTATGGACTTACCAGAACCTTTGCTTCCTTTCAGATTTTCATCTATGGCATTTATAAGTTCAATTCTTAGTTGCTCCCTTCTTTCAGATGAAAAATTTGTCCATTCATCTAAGCCATACCTATGTATAAAGTAATCATCTGCTATATGTATGATATATTTAAAATTAAATTGGTTTAAAAACATCATTTTTTTTAGCTCTGGTACAGCTATTACCACATCCATCCAACCCGACTTGAATGAAGAATGCCAACCAACACTAGGGTAGACTTTTTCAATAATAAGACTATTGATAATTGGGACAATGAATTTTCGGATGCCTTTTTCTTTGCAATATTGTTTTATTTCTTCTATGCTTAAATTTTGTGAAAAGCACGGAACTTTAATGTTATCTCGGCTATCAAATTCAGTTTCCCCCCAAGAGGTGTTTATAATTACATTTTGAATTGCACCGTTTTTAGGTTTTTCAAAACGGCAGTAGGAGGCTTGATGCCTCATAACAGAGATGACCTCTTCGCCATTGGGGCTTAAAAGAAATTCTGGAAAAGCAATACCCAATGCTTCATAATCATAGATGATATCAGAAAGCATTAAATCAAAATTAGTACGGTCAAAAAAATCGTATATTTCTGGAATGGAAGATGGGATTTTTTCTTTGAAATTAGCATCACCGTCCGTTTCAAACAGCTCAAAGATACGAATACCTATGCCATAGTGAGCAGATGTAAGCACTTCTAAACCACCAACAGCAGCTCCCACTTTACTCACTTTTTGCATTAGCTCTCTGGGATAGTCATTATTATCACCCCATTTGCACCAATCTTCCGAGTCAGAACTGCTAGGCTTATGCTTAGGACTTGAGTGTTTAGGCGTGTTTTTATCTTTACCTGTAAACTTTATCGCCGCAGAGGGTAAATTAACCCCACCTACTACATAAATATCGTTATTTATTTTTTGCATTAGTAAACCACTTTTTTGCCGTTGTATTCCTGTATGAATAGAATGTTGATTTTTTTAATTTGACCGTCTGGGAGCTTTATATTTCTAGTCCTATTGGCAAAATGATTGGGGTTTTTAAAATCTATATTCATTGCCAATCTTTTTGCACCTTTTTGCTTTGGAGGATTAAGCGATACAGCCGATGGATAAAACTTAATATTTCCACCTGTCTTATTTTGCAAGTTGAATGTTCGTATTTTAATAGAAAAAGGGATTGGATTTTTTAAGCTATCCAGCCGTTTCATATCTGAAAGAACATCTGTGAGAAATATTGTATTTTCCATAGTGCAAAGGTTGAAATACACCCATAAAATGGAAAGGACACCAAAAAAAACTAGCAAAAACCAATGTTATTCTCATATTTTTTTTATTAAATAACTGTAAATCAATTTTTAAAAATTTCAAATGCAGCGTTTTTTCTCAAAATGTTTACTGGATAGGGACACGCGCGCCTTATACCATTCTACAATTACACTTTTAAAAATTTTGCGAAATATGAATGGACCAAAAACAGAAAAGCTCTGCTATCGCAGAGCCGTTAAAAAAGACAATAAAAAAATTATGGAAGATTTGTAATTATAAATGAGTTTGTATATTGATAATCTATAATGTGAGCAAACTGCCAGAACAAACAATAGTCAAAAGTGTCCGAGAAGTGTGTGGCGTGCTCCTGGGGAATAGTTGTACTTCGTTCTGAAGACTTATCCTTCTTAAACGCATCATCTGAAGTAAGCGGAGCATTCTCCATAGAGATGATAAGGTTAGGACATTGGTTTTCATTTATTCTTACTCTTGGTAACTTATGTTCTTGTTCGCAGAGTATTTCATTGATTAGTCTAAACTTCTCAATGTGTGGAGGGTTATTAGTATTTGGCGTTTTATTTATCACCTTCCATCCTGCTGCACGGAGCAGATTCTCCACATCTTCGGCTAAAGTAGTCTTGGAGTTAGCTTCCTGCTTATAGCCAGAACGGTCATGGTATAGATGAACTACATTGCAGCTTGACTTGTGAGATTCGTAATAATCAATAAATTCCTTAACCAAATCAGATAGCTTCTTAGGATTCTTTACAAAGAACTCCTTAATAAATCTAATTTCATTTATTGAACTAAGGTATTGTGATACTGTACCACAATTGATACGACCACCAAAGTCCAAATTAAACTGAAGCGGTACACCTCTTACTAAATCAGTATCATACTTACAGCTGGGCTTGTAGTCTTCAGTCACACCACCTAGAGCATCAATATCATACTTATAAGAATAATAGTGCATACCACTATTCAGCTGAGCGTAGAAGCCGTCAGTAATACCTCTTGGTCGTATGTTCATAATTTCTGCATTAAATAGCAGCTCAGATAAAGCCTCTTCCCTCATTTGCTCTATCCAACCAGGAGTGAGGTTATGTTTATTTACAAGAGAATTAAACTTTAAGAAAGCATATTCTTTTGGTTTTTTCTTAGCTTTATTTTCCCTCTCAGTAAACCATTCTCCTTTTTTCGTCATTGCTACAGATGACACAAAGACCGTAGCATTAAGCATTGTTTTATTTTTAAATTGCGGCTTAATGCTTCGGTTGGTAGTCAGAACATTATTAAATAAACGATCATAAGTAAGTAGAGCCGCTTCATCACCAATAACATAATAGGAGTTCAAACCACGCCCAGAGTTAGGGTTATCTAGTGATACCATTACGATAATACTACCATTACGAAAATGAATAACATTAGTCCAGGAGTCTGGAGGTTGGAAAGGCATTTCAAAACCTAAATTTTGACCACACTTCCCAACGATATAGTCAATTCCCTCAAAAAGACCAAACATCTCTAACCCTTCCTTAGTAGATGGGAGGGTTCTAGTTTTTATTTGAACAAAAGTTTCTCCAACAACAACACCTGTGGAGCGAGGCATTTGCCTTACCGCTTCTTTGATAAACCACCCAATAACAGTAGATTTACCAGAACCACGCCCAGCTTCAATGTTTACATTTTTAATACCGTAGCGTTGATTGGCTAGAATAGCCGTCATTTGCATGAGGTTGAGTTCTAGCTTTTTTCTAGGTTTAAGTATATTAGAAATCTCCTTGGTCATCTTCATAATCTTCATCTTCTGATTTGGTGTCTTCTCTATACTCAACATCTTCAACCTCAAGATTGTTAAAATCAACAACACCGCCAGAAAACATCGCATCCATTTTTTTATACACCCAACGAGGCATAGATAGATGGTACTCGTGAGCTTGTATTTTATTAGGATCTATTTGGTTTTCTTCAGCATCAAAGTTGAATAATGCTCTGTATTCTTTTAACGCCTTCACCGCTAGTTCTCCGTTACCTTCTTTTCTAGCGAGTTGGTATTCGTTCCAAAAGGCTTCTTTTAGCACCTGCCGTTCTGCGGCTAAATGGGTTGCGTCTAGGTCTCCGAATATTTGCATAGACCAGTTGTAATCACGGTAAGCGGTTGCTCTAGAAACACCGTGATCTCGCATTAAAATATGTACGGTTTGATGAGCTGAATATTTGTTATTTAAACACAAAGCCCATGCATGAGTTAAGCGTTTTTTTTTGTTCTTTTCGCTTTCCGTTAGTTCTACGGAATCCTCATCCAGGTAGGAGGCTTTTATTCTAAGAAAAGAGCTATTTTTTTTTAACTTCACCAATTCCATACGGCAAATTTGCGGTATGAATTAGAGTAGTCAAAGGACAAAAAAAAGCCATCTATAAAAGATGGCTTTCTCCAGTAAATTATTTCCTTTATAAGTCTAAAATATTTATTTTTTGTTCCACCTTTCTAAGTCATTCTCGGTTAATAGATTTCCATTCAAATACACTTCAAATGCCAAATTATTCTCACGCATATAAGCTACCCAACGCCTTACGATGACATCAGAAAATCTTGGATCTAACTCAAAACCACGACAACTTCTCCAGTTTTGTTCTGCAGCGATTAAAGTAGAACCAGAACCAAGGAATCCATCTGCAACAATGTCTTTTTGTTTGCTTGAATTCTTAATAAGGTAACCAATTAAGTCCAAAGGCTTCATGGTTGGGTGGTCCGCATTTCGTAAAGGTTTATCAAACCTTAGAACAGAACTTTGTTTCCTATCGGAATACCATGGATGAGCAGCTTCGGCATTCCAACCATATACCAGAGAGCGGTGGGTTTCTATTTCTTCAGATTGGGTTTCTTCACAAAAAATAATAGGCTCGTGCTGCATATGATAATCCAAACGCCCCAAAACAAAGGAATTTTTAACCCAAACTAAAGTAGAGGATATTTTATATCCTGCATCTAACATTGATTTTCTGAAATTGATAGCTTCTGAATCTGAATAAAATACATAAGCTGGAGCTCCAGGATCTGAAAACACATAAGTGTTCACAAAGAAGTCGTATAAAAAACGGTAAAAATTATCGTTAGACATTTTATCATTTTTAATTTTCAACTTATCCTTTGTACCACCTTGGTAATCTACATTATAAGGTGGATCTGTAACGAGAAGATTTATTTTTTCATCACCCAATATTTTTGCCCAATTTTCGGATTCGGTAGAAGAACCACACATGAAACGGTGTTTAATTCCTTTATCTACAGATACCAACTCAAAAATATCACCTTCGCAACTTTCGTAGTTCTCGTGAATGGTAGCATCAAAATTTCCTTCAGCTTCAGGAGGAAGATAGGCGTTTTGCTTTAAAAATTCATCATAACTGCCCATATCCATACCTATGCCCTCTAAGTCAATTTCTTGGAAAAAATCTTCTATTTTGTTCCAATCAAACTTTCCGTTATGGATATTGGAACGGAGCATATATTCTTTGAATTCCTCTTCTGTCAGCTTTCGGTTTGGAATCCTAACATCAATAAGCTCTTCACCACGCCCAAGTATAAAAAGGGCTGCTATACGCTGGTGCCCTGCTAAAAGTACATTATCATAATCAATAGCAGGTATCTCTACTAGGTTAAACCTATTTATACTTTCTTGGAGCTTGAGCATTTCTTCATCAGTAATGCTTCTAGGATTGAAATCACAAGGAATAAGATCACTGACTTTTCTTTTTACAGTGTACCACTCAAGTGGTGCTAAAATTTCACTCATTTTTTAATATTTTTTCACATTCTAAAAGTTCATTTATTTTCTCTTGGAGTTGTTCTTTTTTTCGGTTTAGGCTGTGCAGTCTAATTGCATAGTTGTTATTCTCTTTGTTTGGTAAATTCTTTTCAAGAGATTCAATTGTTTGCCTTCTTCGTGTAATAGAGGCACGGAGTTTATTTTGGTATTTAAAAATCTCCAGCTCGGACATTTTTGAGAAATCAACCGATACTTCAGTAGGCATTATTCTTTTGTGTTCTTGGTAATGCTTCAGTATCTTTTGGCACTCGTCAAATATTTTAAAACACTTGTAGATTTTCAGTTGAATATCAAAAGCCGTTTCAGCATCTTGGTCTGGCACTTCGTTAAGTTGCATTTTCCATGAACAGGCTTCCATCCATACCTGCCAGCGTTTCCTAAAGGTAGCGTGTAGCTGTACAGGATAATCTGCAATTAAATCATGAAACACTCTAGGATTTTTACCAGGAGTATACTTTTTAGCAGGTTCTTTAGCCTCTACTTGGTCTGTATCTTGAGTTTTAGCTTTATCATTGGTACTTTTTGGGGATAGTTTGCCATACTCATACTTCAGCTTGGCGTAATTCTGCAAAGAGAATTTCTCTAAACTTTTTACCAATTTTTGAGAGCCTCCTTTGGACGAAAATTCCTTTAAAAGTTCTTGATGTTGTTGTGCATTCATGTTGAATATAAAAAAGCAGCAAGGCAAGGCTTACTGCTTTTTTTAGATATGGATTAAAACTTACGACTTGCTGCTTTTCTTCTCACTAGCTTTTAGCTGTATGGCTTGATTGATAATCTCTGCATCATCAATCAGCTGACTTTCTCTTAGTTTTTTAAGATTATCAAGCCTCTCGTTGGAGAGTTTACTCAGAGGTTCTACAGCTTCTGAAGTAAACTCTAGCCATAGACACCCTTTTTCTATAAGCTCTAAAGCATTAGATGGTATACCTTCAATAGTATAGTCACCTAGCGAAGAAATGATTAAAGTGCCTATAGGCTTGGTTAGTTTAAAACACTTCTTGTTCATTACGCAGCAGCTTCTAAACTAATTTCACCTTCGTAATAGTAGAGCTTCGAGTTAGCCACAACTTTGGCTGTCACGCCACTATTATCATCTATCTTCTTACCAGAAGTAGCATCAGCACTTTCAATGTAAGCTCCTAAATCTTTAGAGCCGACAACAAACAATTTACCTTCTGCATCTTTAATGGCGAAGATGCACGGTGTGTTTTTATAGGTGTCTATGAATCCCAAAGTTTTCGTTTTGAATCCAGGAATTAAGAAATCTATTTCCGTTTTGGTTTTTTTGTTACCAACATTCCCTGTAAGATTCATTTTCAGTTCGTTTTCATCGATTTGAATATCGATGAACTTCCATGCTTTACCAGTATTAAGCACTATGCCTCCTGTGCCAATTTTGATACGGCTGGCATAGTCAGCACCAGGAACAGGCTTTGCAAATGATTTCACAAAAGCGGTTGGTACATAATATAACCTAGTAGTAAGACCTGCGAATATATCTTCGTTTGGGCAATTTTCGATATTCTCGTGAGGTGTGTCATTAAAACAATTTGACATAGCTATACTCGTTGTGCATTTTAAATAATACTGATTTTTAGATGATTTAATTTTCTTTGGAAGATAAATTTATTGATATATTGAATAACCGTTGCGGCGGTTATTTTACTGATTATCCTTGTTTTAAAGCCTTCAAAAGTTTTAGCATAGTTTCTTTTAATCATAAATTGGTCGCAAAGTTGAGAGAAAAATGTCTCAATTCGTTTTCGCTTTTTCTTGTACAATGAAAATTGAGGAATATAATCTTTCTGATTACTTCTCATTGGTGTATCTAATTTAATATTAGCATAGTTAAATAAATCTATTTGAACTTTTGCTGATAAATAGCCTCTATCTCCAATTAAAGTACAGTTTCGCATTTGCTCACCACTATCTTTTAAATAGTGGATGTCGTGAACGGATGCAGGGCTTATATCAAAATTCTTAATCACACCATTTAAAGAACATACTGCGTGTAGTTTATAGCCATAGAAATATAATTTCTGTGAAGCACAATAACCATATGTTGGTGAAGAATAGGATTGCTCTTTACAAATTTTTGAACGAGTAGAACGAGCGTTTTCACAAACTTTCATTGGCATGCTATCAACGATAAAAATATCTTCAAACTCATTGAACTCCATCGAAATACGCTGTCTAATTTGCTCTGTTTGTAGGGATAGTCTTCGTTTTCGCTTATTGTAAACACTTCTTTCAATTTTGTTTATCAGAGAGTTTGGCAATTTTCTAAATAACTGTAATTCGCTATCAATACTCAAGTATTCAGCAGTAATATTAAGACTTATGACTTCTAAATCGCTCAT
The DNA here is from genome assembly GCF_035666175.1 of Riemerella anatipestifer. Classification (NCBI taxonomy): domain Bacteria; kingdom Pseudomonadati; phylum Bacteroidota; class Flavobacteriia; order Flavobacteriales; family Weeksellaceae; genus Riemerella; species Riemerella anatipestifer. The sequence goes on along the minus strand of NZ_CP142016.1, from coordinate 433,599 downwards.
TTTAGGTGTTCTTCTCTGATAACTAATCAGTTGATTTTCTGAAAAAAGTCCTAAAACTTCCAAAATTCTTTCATATATTTGCTCTAAGTTGTTCATTTATATCGTTTTATAGCAAAAACAATATACTGATTTTCAGTCTAATAAACAACTCTTGTTTTTTTCATTTCATAATGCACAACGGGTTAATAAAAACAATAAAGATAGTGATGCAATTAAGATTGATATTTTTAGTAATGCTATTATTAGTAGTAAATTTATATGCACAAGAAAAAGACTCTATTGTACAAAAAACAGATACTTTGAGAGCCATTGAAAAATTAAAGTATCAACAACAGCCTGGGTTAGCTCTTGCAGCATCTAAGATTTTTTTTTCGGATAAAAGGTACTCTATTAGTGGGTTTGGAGAGTTTAATTATGTGCCTATTCAAGATAATGTAAATACCAATGTTGGAGATTTAGAGTTATATTATTCAGGACTTTATAGATTTGCAACTTTTTTTGGTTATCGTATTACTGATAAACTTATTTGGAATTCAGAGTTTCAGATTGAGTTTTTACATCATAAAGCAGAAGAAACTCATCACGAAATTGTAATAGAAGCCTTTTTAGATTATCTTTTTAAAGATTATTTAAAAGCTCGTATGGGTTTTTATCCTTTAACTATAGGCTATGTTAATAATAATGATGAGCCTATTATGTTTTATTCTGTAAACCGTTCTGAGGTAGAAAGGCTGATTACACCATCTACTTGGATAGAATTTGGAGCTATGTTTTACGGTAATATTTCAAAAGATTGGAGCTATGCACTTGGTTTTTCTCAGGGGTTAAATAATAAAAACTATTTAAGTGGTTCATGGATAAGACAAGGAAGAGAAATAAGGTTTGATATGCCTAAATCTATTTCTACAAATCTTCAAATAAACTACACTGGTATTAAGAATTTAACATTATCAGCTTCTGGGTACTATGGCAATTCTGGTCAAGGGGAGATGGTGGAAATCAACAGCAAACAGGTTAAAGTAAATAGTAAAATTAATCTAACAACGGCTTATGCAAAGTATGATTGGAAAAACTTTAGATTTATAACACTTGGAACTTATGGACAACTTGGAGATACTGAAAAAATATTTGAACTTACTAAAAATGAGAGTGGTCAAAATGGACAAGTTTTAGGGAAGGAAGTTTATGGATACCTATTTGAGTTAGGTTGTGATGTTTTACCTTATCTAAGAGGAGGTAAGAGTAATAAACCTGCTAAAGAAACATTTTTGTATGATACTCATAAAATGAAGTTAAGTTTTTTTACTCGATATGAGAGACTAAATACTCATCAAAGTATTCATAAATTTCTTAATGCTTTGCCTAGGGTGGAAAATAATATGAATATTTGGACATTTGGTGTCAATTTTAATACTAAAGAAAATATAGTGTTTAAAACCAATTATCAGTATAGATTAAACAAATTTGCAAATGATCCTAATCCTGTGAAAAATATATTTGAAATGGGTATTGGTTTTATTTTTTAATTAAAGGAATCCTATTCTAGAATATAAAAAAACAAAAAAAGATGTGGCTTACTAATCTTCGGATTTGGTTAAGATTTTTGAGAAGAAGTTTAGGTTTGAAGAGAAGCTATTAGCTTTCCAAATCAAAGATTTTTTAGAAGATTATTTGGACGATGAACTTTTTAAAAAAATAGGAGATGTTAATCTTTTGGACAAAACTTTAACTATAAAAGTAAAATCTCCATTGCTAAAAAATGACTTTAGATTGAGGAAACCTTTTTTTATTCAAAAATTTAAAGAAGTAGCAGGTGAAAATATGGTGGAGGAAGTCTATTTTGTTTAGTGTTTTCTTTCTTTCTTTTTCTAGTTCTATTACCATTTTTTCGGCATTGGTATTAATTTTTGACTTTATAGGTATAAAGAATTTTGCAGGATTTTTAACAAATGTGTTAAAAATTTCTCTATAGATTAACTCTACTTCTCCAAATTTAACTTTTCTAGAACGAAACGCTAACGGCATCGATAATCCAAAACTTACAATAAAGTTAAAAAATCTGATTAGGAATACCGTGATGAAACTAATCCAAAAAGTTCCCATATCAATATCGAACCCTTTTCCGTATATGGTTAAAGCTAAGTTACCAGCGGCAAAGGTTAATGTGTCTAATGTCTAAATCCAATCCTAAAAAGTTACCAATAGGAGCTGAGGCACCTAAGAATACTCTGAACCAAAAGTTAGAAATAACGTTCGCCCAGTTTTTAGAATAAAATACAGATATGCTTTGTGCTGCCTTTGTATTGTTAAGATAAGCATTTAAAATGGTGCTCCAGTTCCAGAGACAATAACTTCGGTTAATTGGGTTACACTGCAAGATCCAACATTAATCTTTGGAATTCCTGCGGTAGGCTATGAAAAAGAAGTTTGAATTTCAGCCAGATGTAAAGGTTTATTTGGATCAGGAAAAAGCTAATCAAGGCAAAGATAATCAGCTTAAACGAGCAGTAGAAGAACTACGGAAAGATTTAAATAAGGCTTCTAGACTAGCAAACATAAAATTTTAATACTTTTTTAGAGTTATTATTTATTGTTGTAGAAATAAAGAAATAGGGATAACTTTTAGACGAAGGCGTTAAAAAAGTTATCCCTATTTTTTTACTGGCTTAAAACTATGAAACAATGATTAACTTTGTTGATAAGTCTTATAAATAGGAGTAAAATTAGCGATCATAAAATAAAAAAATAATCAAGTGTTTTTGTAGCGATATTGCTGCGACCTAAAACCGCAGAAATTTTAGAGTTCAACAGAAACACCGCTAACTGATATTCTAGGATTTTTAGGGAAATAATTTTTGAAAAACAACAAGCAAATTTAAGTTTATTTTTTTGGAGCAGTTGAATTAAATGAGGCTTATTTTGGAGCAAAGCTATTATGAGGAATTAATATGCCACAAAAGCGAGGAATAGGAACCTGAAACCACCTGTTTTTGGAGTTTTTGAAAGAGAAGGTAGAGGTTACCGAACTAACTCTAATTACATTTTCGTTCATAACTTTCTCTGTTCGAGGTTTATAATTGTAATATTAAGCACATGTCAAATATTCTTTGAACAATATTAAATATGATTATTAAGCATTACGATTTTTAACACTTGTAAGATAATAAAAAAAATGTAACTTTGCGGCGGTAAAAATAGAGATTTTTTTATTAGTTAATGGGATTATGTATGAGATAGTGGGTAATAGCTTTATTTATAAAGATTACATTCTTTCATGCGTTATGGTTTAATTTTTATACTAAAATAATATTTGTTATGTTTTTAAGAAAAAAAATAAGTTTATTGGTAGTACTTTCTTTACTCTTTTTGGGGTGTAGCAGGAGTATTGACAAAGATGTATTTCATACAAATTCGGTAGAGTATAATCCAGAGTTATCTGTGAATCACATACATTTTTCTAAGGAGTCCTCTGAAAGAAAGAAAGAAATGTTAAGGCTTTCTGGTCAAGGAGAATCTTTTGATACGATTACGAACTCAAATCTTAGAAGTTTTAGAACTTCTGAATTTTTAAAAGTGGAATTGTTAGATGAGAAGAATATCCGTGTAACTAGTTGGTTGGCAAAAGCGGTTAAGAATGTTAAAATATATGCCAAGGTTAAAGCTGTAAATTCTTCTCCATTTTTAGTAGCTACTTTGGATTCTATTCCCGGATTTACTCAGTTATATATCACCCCTAATTTTGTAAATAAGGAGTCTATCTATAAATTAGAAAATGGAGATTGGTTATCTTTTCACATTCCAAAAATGCGCTCATCATCTATAGAATTTAGCGTAGATTCTAATGATCCCTTCTACAGAAAAGTTAAGGATGAAATAAAGGTTGATTGGTATTGTTTTTTCGGTAAATATAACCAGGCTAATTGGGGAAGGATTAATGCTCTTTATGCTAGAGAATGGGTGGTGATGATAACCAATTGGGCCTATATGGTTTCTTCTCCAGAAATGAAGCACTTAATGTATAATTACCAAAAAGTTATGGATGGGCATATAACTAATAATGAAGGTAGAAAATTAACAGAAGAAGAACATAGATCATTATATGATAATAATATTTTAAGATCTAGGAATCTTCGGCTTGGTATTACCATGATTGGAGGTGGTTTAGGTGGGGGAGATGTTTACGGAGTGGATACTTGGATGTTCTACAGCCATTACTATTCACTTCCTGGAGCACCTTGGGAAATCTTGAGTCATGAGTTTGGACATGTACTAGGATATAATCATTCTTCTAATATGACCTATGGAGGGCATGATGGTTGGGCGTCTAGAGCTATGCCATGGTTACATCATTATCTAAGAAAGGCTCAGCGTCTACCTTATTTAGATCCTAAAACAGTAGATTTTGCTAACCAAAAATATAAAGATTTTTTATATAATACGGTAAATGAAAATCTTAGAGTATACAGAGGAGATGAGACTAGATTAGATAAATATTTTAAAGAAAACCTTAACTGGAACAACTAACTTTTATAGCTATGAAAAGGATGCTTTTTTTGTATATTCAATTTCTTTTGTTTATTTGTTGTAATTTTGCATTAATCTCTTGTAAGAGAGATGTGAATATAATAGATAAATATATAGATGAATTAGAGAAAGTTACAAAAACCGAAATAAAGGAATTCTTTGTGGAGGCAGAAGAAAGTGATGTTATTAGTAATGAAAATTTTAGTGAATTAGGTTCTAATTTTCAACCTTTGGGAATGCAGGTTTTTGGAGATACTTTATATGTTAGTGATAGAAGTTCGCATAATACTTATCTGTTTAATGCTAAATCATATAAATACCTAACCACCATAAAAGGGAGTAATGGAGAACCTGCTTGGAATTCAAGGGATGTATATGTATCGGACTCTCTATTGTTTATACCTGCAGCGGATAATACTAGCCAAATTTCTGTTTTTAATAGGAAAACGCTTAAACCTTTAATTAAGTTAGGTAATGGGAATTGGTGGCAAGATATTACCCATCCTAATGCTATCGCTGCTGATGAGAATTATGTTTATGTTAGGCATATGCAGTCTAACATACGGGTTTTTTCTCGTCAGAGTATAGAAGAGGGAATAGCTAAGGGAATTCCACATGTAAGACCTAGTTTTAATATTCCTTTTTCCCCAGAGGCTTTTCGAAATACAGATCAGGATATGTGCATACTGGAAGACAAATTATATTTTATGAATAATAGTAAGGAAAGTCCTGGAATTAATGTTTTTATTAGAAATAATAATTCTAATAGCTATGAAAATAAATATATTACCTTTGAAGGTAAAAAAGTTATTCCTCATGCAATTACCTATTCGGATAAATACGTTGTAATCTCTGTAAGTGGAGATTTTAATGGAATCATAGGTTATGATAAATCCTCGTTTTCTGCTTCTCTAAATTTAAATACTCCTTTATTTGAGATTCAATTCCCAGATTTTGTTGGAAAAAATTTAAAGGCAGAACCAAACATAAAATTTTTAGCCATGCACGGTGAGACATTGTTTATACAACAAAACCAAAGAATTATCCCTCTTAAATTAAGAGGAAGATTATATAATGTTATTAGTAAGTAGTTTTTTGTTAAGGCTCTAGACTAAATTTTATATTTATTTTAGTTGTTGTAGAAATAAAGAAATATGGGTAACTTTTAGACGAAGGCGTTAAAAAAGTTATCCCTATTTTTTATCAATTTCCGTAACTTTTTTTCCATTTCTTTTACCTCTTTTCTCCATCGCCACTCGCATTCCTTTAAGTGTAATATAAAGGTAGATTTACTCTATTAAACTTAGCTAATCTTTGCATGGTGAAACGCCAAAAACAGGTGGTTTCTGAGTTCTTTTCCATATTATTCCCTCATAATCTTCTTGCTCCAAAATAAGCCTCATTTAATTCAACTGCTCCAAAAAAATAAACTTAAATTTGCTTGTTGTTTTTCAAAAATTATTTCCCTAAAAATCCTAGAATATCAGTTAGCGGTGTTTCTGTTGAACTCTAAAATTTCCTCTGTTTTCATTGCATCAATATCGCTACAAAAACACTTGATTATTTTTTTATTTTATGATCGCTAATTTTACTCCTATTTATAAGACTTATCAACAAAGTTAATCATTGTTTCATAGTTTTAAGCCTAAATAAAAACTAAAATCCCTGTTATAATTCTATAACGGAGATTTTTTATATAAAAAACGCTATTTTTGGATATTCTTTTGATATAATATGATTAAAACAGAAAAACAAGGATTATTACAACTATTTAAAATAGCATCACCATATCTTATTTACACAACGCTGTACGCCATATTTGTGCTAGGTTTAGAAGAGCTTTTTGGGGACCATATTTATAAAATATCGGGGCAAATAGGCTCTGTATTTGGTCTTGCAATTGCATTTTTCTTGGGATTTAGAATGAATTCTGCATACGACCGCTGGTGGGAAGCGAGAAAGATATTTGGCGAACTTACCAATAATTCTAGGAGCTTTGTAGCTAAAATCTATGCTTATTACAGTAATGATGAAAATATCAACTTAGGCGCTCTAGAAAAAAATGCTAAAATCTATGATCTTATTCAATTGACTATCGCTTATATACGACAGTTTAAAAATGAAATTCATAATAATCCTAAACCTATCTTTGACGAAAAATCAAAGGTGTTACTAGAGAAGTATAACATTAACGAGGAACATAAAATTTCTAATGAATTGTTGGTGAGTATTTCTAAAGAGATAGAAGAAGACTTTAAGAATACAGCAAACATTGAAAAAAGCGATTTGATGCAGCATATCAATCGTTTTTATGATATACAAGGTAAGGCAGAAAGGATAAAAAATACACCTTTTTTAATGATTAATAGTCTCTCACTAAGATTAGTATGAGTTTTTGTGTGATTTTAATCCCTTTTTTATAAGGGATATAGATTTGGGTGGAGAGAAAAGCGGTCTCGAATTTTTGATTATTCTTATTATGGTAATTATTAGTACTTCTTTTTTAACTGTAAATAAGCTAGCCAACCTTAATCGGAGAACCTTTTTCTAAAAATAAAATATTTGTAACGGTAACCGAAATTTGTAACACTGTTAAGAGTAATTATAAAAAGTTCAATCTAAATTATTAGTCAAAAATTAGCACGTTATTTAATGAAGAATAAGAAAAAAAGGGCTTATCAGTCTTCGGATTTGGTTAAGATTTTTGAGAAGAAGTTTAGGTTTGAAGAGAAGCTATTAGCTTTCCAAATCAAAGATTTTTTAGAAGATTATTTGGATGATGAACTTTTTAAAGAAATAGGAGATGTTAATCTTTTGGACAAAACATTAACCATAAAAGTAAAATCCCCATTGCTAAAAAATGATTTTAGAATGAGGAAAACTTTTTTTATTCAAAAATTTAAAGAAGTAGCAGGTGAAAATGTAGTAGAGGAGGTTTACTTTGTTTAGTTTTTCCCCTCTTTTTCTAGTTCTACTACCATTTTTTCAGCATTGGTATTTACACCAGAAGGTAATGGAATGAAAAATTTAGCTGGATTTTTGACAAAGGTGTTAAAAATTTCTCTATAGATTAGCCTTACTTCTCCAAATTTAACTTTCCTAGAACGGAACGCTAACGACATTGACAACCCAAAGCTTACAATGAAGTTAAAAAATCCGATTAGGAATACCGTGATGAAACTAATCCAAAAAGTTCCCATATCAATATCGAACCCTTTTCCGTATATGGCTAAAGCTAAGTTACCAGCGGCAAAGGTAATGTGTCTAATATCCAAATCTAACCCTAAAAAGTTACCAATAGGAGCTGTAGCACCTAAGAATACTCCAAACCAAAAGTTAGAAACAACACCAGCCCAATTTTTAGAGTAAAATGCAGAAATGCTTCTTGCTGCCTTAGCTCCAAAGGCTTTGTTAAGGTATGGATTTTTAATAATTCGTTGAGGAATTTGGTAAAACCTAGAGTTATTGCTGATATTTCCAGATATAATCCCTGAAATAAATAGAAATACACCAGCTATACTAGCGTGTAGAATAGCCTTGGACTCTACTGGATTCAAGTCTCTTAAAAGTTTATTAGCTTTATCTGTGGCAAGGTTTTGTTGGAAGGTAATATCCAATCCATAGATAATGAGTAGAGCCACAGGGAATGCAAGTAATACATTACCCACAAATGCAATAAATTGCGTTCTAAATAATTTTGATACTAAATCTGCAAAATCAGTATAGTTTTTAAAAGTATTTTTATCTTCGGATAATACTTTCGCCATAGTAGCTGCTGTCATAGCAGGTTGTTTAGTCGCCAAAGTGTAGTGCAAGAGATAGATGAGTACAAAGCCCATAGCATAGTTGAACGAGTACAAAAATGCGTGGGTAAATTCACTACCATTACTATAGCTGTAAAGCATTTTGAGAACACATAAAAACCCTACGATGATACCACCTCCAGCAGCTTTTTTAAACATATCCATGTACTGCTTATAATTGAACGCAATATAATGAGTTCCTGCCTGTGCGGTATGAGTAGTAATAAGGTGAGAAAGCTGTAAGGTACTATCCGCAAATAGTTCACTGAAATTGTTTCTGTGAGATTTATACCTTAGAATGTTTTCTACTAAGGTTCTAGATTGCTCAAGATGAGTGGTTTTTTCCTCTGTAACTAATAGCGGTAATATTTCAGAAATTCTTACTAACTGTTGTCTAATTTTCATTAAAGACTGGTTGGTCTTACTAGACAACCCATATTTAGAGGTGTTTTTAAATGCTATTTTAATAAATTCTAAACATTGGCTGAGATAAACTTTAGCTTGTTTATAATGTTCGTTTTTAGCGGAAATTTGGACTTTTGGGTCTTCTTGGAATAGCTCTAAAAGACAATCAATTTCATTTTGTAGGGCAATAAAAGGATTGTCGAAATTTTTATATTCAGGAGCCATTTTAACCACTTCTACATCTAGAGCATTTCCTATGGCTCTCCAAGCTAAAATATTGACGGATAAAAATAAATCTTCTTGAACGACCTTTTGTGCAAAAAGACTCTCAAATCCCATAATTTGTAGAAAAGTATTCTTTTCTTCTTCTGAGAGGTTAAGTAGAAAATCAAAATTCTGTTTAGAACTAAGTAATATTTTTTCTATAACGAAAGAGACCGTGTCTTCATCTTCTACTGCTGGGAGTACTTTAGCAATTACTCTCTTTTTAAATTCTGCAAAGAAAGAGTTTTCGGATAAAATATTAGCTTCCGTAAGAGCAAGAACCATTCGTCTTCCTCGGAAAATATTTTTTAGATAATGAGCGAAATTATTTTTTAAATCTTCATTTTCGGTGAGTATATTTAATAAATGGCTAAAGCCTTCCTTTTTAGTAGCTTCGAATATTTCAGACAAAGGTTCTAGTGCAGAGGTCTCGTTCTGAAATTTAAAATACTTTGTAATGAGAGATTCTAATGATTCTATAGGACGATTACTAAATATATTCATAAAAATTATTTTAAAGAGATAAAGTTCATTTGCCTCATAATCCACTTATGCTTTCTATTGAGGTAAGGTGTTGGGTTTTTAGGGTCGTATTTCTTTGGGTTAGGCAATACGGCAGCTATCCAAGCGGCTTCGCTTTTGGTAAGGTCTTTAGATGATTTATTAAAATAGTACTGCGATGCCGCTTCTACCCCAAAAACGCCTTGTCCCATTTCTATGGAATTGAGGTATCTTTCTAGAATGATATCTTTAGACCAAATCTTCTCAATAATAAAGGTATATACGGCTTCTAACCCTTTTCTAACCCAACTTCTGCCATTCCATAAGAAGATGTTTTTGGCGGTTTGTTGAGAAATGGTGCTACCGCCTTGTATACTTTTACCTTTTTCGTTGTGTTTCATTGCTCTTTCAATGGCTTTAAAATCGAAACCATTATGAGTGTAAAAATTTTGATCTTCGGAGGCTATAACGGCTTTTTTTACATTGTTTCCCATTTCAGAGAACGGTATATAATCTCTATCCAGCTTGTGAAATTTTACTAAGCCTTCTATCTGAGTGATAGTAATAATAGGGTTGAAAAACCTACCTCCAATTAGTGTTAGTATGTTTATAAGAATGATTAAAAATAGTATTCTTTTAATTAATTTAAACATAATAAAATTTCTAAAATTTCCCCACAAAAATAAGGTATAATTTTTAAATGGTTTCTAGCGACCTATTTTCTACTCCAAAGTAAATACAGTAATTTCTGGATTGATGCCCACTCTTCCAGAAAATCCTAATACCCCGAAACCACGGTTTACATAAAGATATTTCCCATTGCTTTCGTAGAGGTCTGCCCATTTAGGATAACGGTATTTTACGGGAGACCACTTAATGTTTTTTAAGTCAATACCGAACTGCATTCCGTGGGTATGTCCAGAAAGTGTGAGCTGTATATCTTTCGGGTGATGTTTTACAATGTGGTCAAAGTGGGTAGGGTCGTGGCTCATGAGTATTTTAGTGGCTTCTTCGGGAATACCTTTAGTCGCTAAGTCTAAATCTCCGAGTTGAGGAAAAGGCAATTCTCCCCAATTTTCTACACCGATAAGATACAGAGAAGCTCCGTTTTTATTGATGATACGGTGTTCATTTCTTAACATTTTAAAACCAGCTTTGTTTTGTAGTTCTATGAGTTTTGGGATATTTTGGGCTTTTTCTTCTTTGGAGTTCCATTATCCATAATCTCCGTAGTCGTGGTTTCCGAGTACAGAGTATTTACCGTCTTTGGCTTTAATTTGAGAAAATAAATCAACAAAAGGTAAAAATTCTTCTGCATAATTATTCACCATATCTCCTGTGAATAGCACCAAGTCAGGGGTTTGTGAATTGATGAGTTCAATGGCTTTTCGTAATTTTTCAGGCTGACTAAAACTACCGCTATGGACATCAGAAATTTGAATGATTTTGTAACCTTTAAATTCTTTTGGTAGATTTTTTAGTTTTAGTCTTACTTGTCTTAAAGTATGGCGGTATTTTCCGAAAATAATTCCGTCAATCACAGAGGCTGAAAACAAGGCTGCTGCACCCAAGCCAATTAAGGTAATGAAGTTTCTTCTTTCTGGATAAAATGCAGATTTAGATAAAATGCGTTTAGTCCCAAATTGTAGAACTCTTATAATATCATCAAATAAAATAAACGCCAGTAAGAGCAACTTTGGAAGCATAAAAACCATGAAAATACTAGAGATAATAAACATTTTTTTATTATTTCTAGCAGAAGCATCAAAGGTTAGTATCTCAAAAAGTAGCCAACCATATAATGAAATAGTGATAAGCCAGTAGGTGATTTTAAACCAAGGGCTAGAGTAAAGTGTTCTAACTGCGTTATAAATATAAAATTCTAGTAAGAAAAAAATAACAATAAAAGGAATTATGTTTTTTAGCATATATTGAGTCTTAATTAAAAAATAAAAAAGCACCCTTGAAATATTGAGTGCTTTCATTTACTTTGTTATGAGTTATTATTATTATTCAAATTTTAGCACAAACATAAAACTTCTTCCTTGGGTAGAGGTGAGTGCAGACGTCCAGTAAGGTGGAGTGTTGGCATTATCTCTCACGAGTTCATTACCCATAGTAAAAGTTCCTCTAAAAGCTGGTGTAAGTTTAAATTTACTGAAATAAAACTGAATACCTATCTCTGCTGAATAACCAAAGTTATGAGTGGTGCTACGGAAAGTACCGTGGGCGTTATCATCTTCACTGCCAGAGTTAGATTGTAAATTAACTAGCCAGTTGATACCAGCCGCTGCGTAAGGTCTAGAGTTAAACCATCTATCAGCGTGTATTTCTAATAAAAGTGGAATATCTATTGTAGTTGCCTTAATCTTTCTCACTTTATCTTCTTCGGTAAGTGTTTTTGGAGTGAATGGAGCCTTGGCATCAGTAGCGTAGATGCTATTAACTTGGGTGTCAAAATACAGGTCTCTTTCTATAAATTGCATACCTGGCTCTAGTCTTAAATCTAGGTTTTTGTTGAGTCTCATTCTTCCTATCAATCCTGCCCCAAAGCTATAAGTAGGTTTGGAAGAAACTAAGTTCTTATTTCCTCTAGTACCATATTTAGGGTCTAGCACCATTTTATAATCGTTTTGGCTACCATTAAGGAAAAAACCGTAGCTGAGCTTTTTATCATCAATGCCTTCCATTCTGTCCATTCTATCTTTTATTCTGAACTGTGCAGAAGCCATGGCAGAAATACTAATGAGAGTTAAAAAAAATATCTTTTTCATGGATTATATTCTTATTTCTAGTATATAACAAAGAATATTGTTTTTTATTTTGTTGCTTTGTAAATAGTGGCTATACCTAAACTTTGTTTTTTGTATTCTACCTTTTTAAAACCTACATTTAATAGGATTTTTTTCATTTTTTCACCATAAGGGAAGGCATTTACAGAATCTGGTAAATAGGTGTATGCACGGCTGTCTTTGGAGATAAGTTTGCCTATTCTAGGGAGAATGTTTTTAAAATAAAACATATAAAAAGGAGCCAAGAAGCCTTCTACCTTAGAAAACTCAAGAATGTAGATGCTAGAACCTTCTTTTACCACTCTTCGGAATTCAGATAAGCCTTTTTCTAAGTTTTCAAAGTTTCTAACTCCAAATGCAGAAGTTACAGAATCAAATTTATTATCCTCGAAAGGTAGATTTTCGGCATCGCCTTTCATCATTTTTATTTTGTCAGAAAGATTTAGCTTTTTAACCTTCTCTATTCCAATATTTAACATTTGTTGCGACAAATCTAGACCTACAATTTCGGCTTTAGTACCTTTTTCCATAGCGATGGCGAGGTCTCCTGTGCCTGTGGCAATGTCTAATATTAGTTTTGGTTGGTCTTTTTTAAGCCAATTAACTAGATTTTTTCTCCAAATTAAATCCACTTTTAGAGAGAGAGCTCTATTTAGAAAATCATACTGTGGAGCTATATTATCAAACATAGCTTCTACTTCTTTTTTCTTTCCTGCTTCGGTGCTATATGGAGTAACTTGTGTTTTCAATTTTAATGTTTTTTAAAATTTATAATATTCGTTATAATAATTTAGAAAATCTTGTTTTCTGAATAGCTTGGTTCTCGACTCTACTTTCTGTATGTTTTTTACCACAGCATCGTAATCTTCGTCTACATTATAATAGAAATCTTCTATGTATAGTTTGTTGTAATGGGTTACATCACCTAGATAATCTTTATCATCTATTACGGTTTTTCCGTGAGATAATAAAAGTGAATCCTTGTTAGGAATATAGCCATAAAACTGTCTATTAACATAATAATCTTGATGAGCGATATTAAGTAAACCTCTTAATTTATTTACTTGAAAAGCAGAGTCGTAAATGATTTTTTTGTTATTATCAAAAACCTGAATGCTGTTTTTACCTTTAGATAAATCTACTTGTACAGATTGCCCTGCACTTATAATCTGTTCAGAACCATTATTTATTTTAAAATAATAAGTGTTAGGCGTTGGGTTATCTACCAAATAGTAATTTTTCTTAGCCAAGAAAAAAAAGTAAATAGCAAAGGCTAAAATAACCGCAAGAAAGGAAAAAATAAACCCTTTTACAGGAGCAGATAAATTCATAATCTTAAAAATTTACAGCCACAAAGGTAACATAAAACCACGATTTGAGCAATTTTACTCTTAAAACATAAAACTCTTTCTCCAATGTTAAAGTGTTTATCATTATAATTATTAAATTTGCAGTCTAATTTATCCAAAATACTTATGCCAAATACAGTCATTATAGGTTCAGGAAGTTGTGTACCAAGCAATATAATTAAAGGGTCAGATTTTTTAGATTCTATTTTTTTTGATGATAATAAAGAGCTGATTGATAAACCTGTACAGGAAGTTATAGACAAATTTGTAGAAATTACAGAAATAGAAGAACGGCGTTATAGTAATCTAGAAGAGTATAACTCTGACTTAGGACTAAAGGCTTCTCTAGAGGCTTTGGAGGACGCTGGTATAGATAAAGAAGAACTAGATTATATTATTTACGCAAGTAATTTTGGTGAGGTAAGTAATAGTGGTGTTTCTGATTTTATGCCTAGTATGTCTGCAAGACTAAAGAATAAATTAGGGATTAAAAATCTTAGTTGTATCAATTATGATATGATATTTGGTTGCCCAGGCTGGGTAGAAGCTATGATTTTGGCGGATAGCCTTATTAAGGCAGGGAGAGCTAAATATATTTTGGTTGTAGGCGGGGATACTCTAAGTAAAGTAACCGACCCTTACGATAGAAATAAAATGATTTTTGCTGATGGTGCTGGTGCTGTAGTGGTAAAGGCTGACGAAAGTAAAGATAAAGGCATTATTGCGGATAGTACTTTGTGTTTTAATGGGGAGGAACTAAGTTATTTAGAAAACTCGTCTTCGTTGAATCCAAATGTACCACAAGACAAAAATTATATCAGAATGCGTGGGAGAAAAATTTATGAATTTGCTCTCAAATATGTCCCAGATGCCATAAAATCTACAATAGATAAAGCAGGATTAAGCATTCAGGACATTGATAAAATTTTAATTCATCAAGCTAATGCTAAGATGGATCATGCTATTATTTCTCGTTTGCATCGCCTTTACGGAATGAAAACCTATGATGAGGCAATAGCACCAATGACGATTCAGAAATTTGGTAATTCTTCCGTGGCTACTGTACCTACAATGTATAATCTTATCAAGAAAGGGAAGCTAGGTAATCATCAATTTAAACAAGGAGGATACATTGTGTTCGCTTCTGTAGGAGCAGGAATGAATATCAATGCAATTCTTTATAAAATGGACTAAACTTCTGTTATTATGAAACTGATTATCAAACTTCTTATTGTAGCGGTAAGTGCCTTTGTACTTCAGTATGTACTATCTGGAGGTGCATATTGCTTCATTTGGCACTGCGGTGATATTTGCAATTATTTTAGGTCTATTAGACATCACAGTAAAACCTATCTTGAAAATTTTAGGTTTTCCATTAACTATTATTACTTTGGGTTTATTTTCGTTAGTCATTAACGCCTGTATTATGCTTTTAGCAGAATATCTAGTCAATGGGGTTGTTATTGATAGTTTTTGGTGGGCATTAGGTTTTAGTATTGCTTTGTCTGTCGTTACTTCTGTGCTTAATGGCTTGTTTTTGAGTAAGAAATAATATTTTTTTACTTCGTATAGAATAATATAGTTTCCAGCAAAGCATCTGTACATACAGGGCAGAAATTTTCTGGAGTGTTAGACTTCATTCTGCAATCTTGTACAGGGCTATATATACCTTTTGGAGTGTAGCCACCGCCTTCAAATACTCCAATACTATTCTTATATAACTCCGTTCTAGGCGTTGGTATAGGTGTATTTTTATTAACCTTATGCTTCCATTTTTTGCCAAAATCTACTAGAGTGGTGAGGTTAGGTTCCCAAGGTTCTATTTTTAAATTATATAAATCGGTAGTTCCACCAGAGTTGTTGTAATATTCATCTCCGAGACCAGCAAAGCCGTGTCCAAATTCGTGCACAAATACTTTTTCAGATAAGTAGTTATCCGCTGATACCAAGTTAATCACATTATAAAAACCACCGCCACCATATCTTGGTGTATTTACGATAACAAAAATTTGGTCATAAGGTACATTGGCAGCTATATCTGAAATTTTAAAAGAGGATAAAGTAGTAAGATAGCGAGGCTCTCCGAAGGTATAAAAATGAGAGTTTAAAATGGTGTTTTTATAAATATTTTCTCCAGAAATATCCGTTCCAGACTCTTGGGAGGGCGACTCTATGGTATATACATTAAAATGATTTCTATTTGATTTAAAAGGCTCTACGCTCATCATATAATCAATAAAGCGTTGGGCATCTTTTTTAAATTTAGGCATTTCTTCGGTGGTGTAGCCTTCTGCTAGAATGGCGATATCTACTGCATTTTGTGGAGGTTTATGACCGTAAATTTTAGTTGAAGGATAGAAAGAAGGCGTTTCTTTAACAATATCAAATTGATTAGGATTGATGGCTTCTGTAAGAAGATTAGAAAACGAACCATCTCTTTCTCTAGACTGTACTTCAATAATAATGTTTTGTTTAGGGAAAGGTATGGTGAAAGTGTTTTCAAAAGACTTGTATTTGTTTTTAGCTTCTTCGGTGGCTTGCCATTCGCTGAATATGGGGCTGAAGCCTTTAGAAAAAATCATTTTTTTGGAAAGCTCATCTTTTATCACAATTCTATAGTTCCCCAAATCTGGAAAAATAAGCTGTGCCGAAGTCCCACCACCGTAGTGAGGTTCTTTTTTTAGTTGATGTATTGTAGCTGTTTTGTAGGTATGGTTACCTGCGAGTAACAAATCTATGCGGAGACTTCCACTAGTGAAATAATCATCAAAATTAAGAGCTTGTGCCATACTCATCTGTGATAAGATAAGCATTGTTATAATGAGTAGATGGTATTTTATTTTCATAAAAGTAGAATATGCTTCACACAAAGTAATGAAAAAATCCTCAAATAACTTTAAAAAACAGATGTCTTATTTTTTAATCCAATCTTACTTAACTATATTTGCAAAATTATAATATATCTGATTATGAAATGTGGAATTGTAGGTTTGCCTAATGTAGGAAAATCAACCTTGTTTAACTGTCTTAGTAATGCAAAAGCACAGAGTGCTAACTATCCTTTCTGTACCATAGAGCCTAACTTAGGAACGGTATCTGTACCAGACCAGAGATTGTTTGAGTTGGAAAAATTGGTTAATCCAGAGCGAGTTCTTCCTGCAGTGGTGGAGATAGTGGATATAGCGGGACTGGTTAAAGGAGCGAGTAGAGGAGAAGGTTTAGGTAATCAGTTTTTGGCAAATATCCGTGAGTGTGAGGCTATTATCCATGTATTGAGATGTTTTGATAATGGGAATATCGTGCACGTAGAAGGTTCGGTGGACCCATTAAGAGATAAAGAAATTATAGATATAGAGCTACAACTAAAAGACATAGAAACTCTAACTAAAGCGGTAGAAAAAGCCAAGAAGTTTATAAAATCAGGAAAAAAAGAGGACATTTTAAAATACGAAACATTAAAAAGTATCTTAGAATTTGTAGAAAGCGGTAGAAATGCTCGTGAGTTTGAAACTGACGATATTACTCAGCCTATCATAGACGAAATACAATTATTAACTAAAAAGCCTGTGCTTTATCTTTGTAATGTAGATGAAAACTCTATTAAAAATGGCAACGAATGGATAAGTAAAGTAGAGGAAATGGCTCAAAAAGAAGGAGCGGAAGTGTTGGCTTTGGCAGCACAGATAGAGGCAGATATTAACGAGTTAGAAACCTACGAAGAACGCCAAATGTTCTTAGAAGAGTTAGGGCTAGAAGAGCCAGGAATTAACCGTCTTATCCGTAAAGCGTATGAACTTTTAAAGTTGCAAACTTATTTCACAGCAGGCGTAAAAGAGGTAAGAGCATGGACGATAGGTAAAGGTTGGACGGCACCTCAAGCGGCAGGAGTTATCCATACTGATTTTGAGAAAGGATTTATCCGTGCAGAAGTAATTAAGTACGAAGATTTCATCAATTACGGTTCGGAAGCTAAGGTAAAAGAAGCAGGTAAACTTTCTGTGGAAGGTAAAGAATATGTGGTACAAGACGGTGATATTATGCATTTTAGATTTAATGTTTAATATCTAAATCAAATAATAAAAAAATCCTCATAACTTAGTTGTGAGGATTTTTTGTTTTTAATTATGATGTTGTTTACTAGCCTAATTTCTGTGCATCAGCTACAAACTGTGCTAGACCATTATCCGTTAAAGGGTGTTTAAGTAAACTCAATATAGGAGCTAAAGGAGAAGTGATAACATCAGCACCTATCTTAGCACAATCTATAATGTGCATAGAATGTCTTATAGAAGCGGCTAGAATTTCAGTTTCAAACATATAGTTATCATATATCGTTCTGATTTCTTCTATTAAGTTAAGTCCATCGGTAGAGATGTCGTCTAGTCTCCCTAAGAAAGGCGATACATAAGTCGCTCCAGCCTTAGCTGCTAAAAGAGCTTGTCCTGCCGAAAATATTAAAGTGCAGTTAGTCTTAATACCTTTATCAGAAAAATACTTTATAGCTTTTATCCCGTCTTTTATCATTGGTATTTTCACTACGATATTAGGGTGGATAGCAGCTAATTCTTCACCTTCTTTTATCATTTCTTCATAAGTTGTAGAAAGTACCTCTGCCGAAATATCTCCATCTACCAATTCGCAAATGGTTTTGTAATGATTCATTATAGCTTCTTTCCCTTGTATACCTTCTTTAGCCATAAGGGAAGGGTTGGTAGTTACGCCATCTAAAATACCTAGATTTTTAGCTTCTTTAATTTGTTCAAGATTAGCGGTGTCGATAAAAAATTTCATTTTTAAATTAGATTTTTGTTTCAGCAAAGATAGTAATTTAATGTAAGAAGTCTAGTCAAATTTAGGGTAGATTGTAATCCCAATCTTATTTTTTTTATTATTTTTGTTGCTAAATAAAATAATTATGTCATACGGATTATTAAAAGGAAAAAAGGGAATTATATTTGGAGCTCTTAACGAGCAATCTATCGCTTGGAAAGTAGCAGAAAGATGTCATGAAGAAGGTGCTGAATTTATCTTATCTAATGCACCTATCGCTATGAGAATGGGGGAATTAAACGCTTTGGCAGAAAAAACAGGAGCAGAGGTCATTGGTGCAGACGCTACTTCTATGGAAGATTTAGAAAAACTTTTTGATGCTGCGATAGAAAAATTTGGAAAGCTAGATTTTATTTTACACTCTATAGGAATGTCGGTTAATGTAAGAAAAGGAAAACCTTATACTGACCTTAATTATAGCTTTTTAGAAAAAGGTTGGGATGTGTCGGCGGTTTCTTTCCATAAAGTTATGAAAACCGCTTGGGATAAAGATTGTATGAACGAGTGGGGCTCTATTTTAGCACTTTCTTACATTGCAGCTCAGAGAACTTTCCCAGACTATAACGATATGGCAGATAACAAATCTTATTTGGAGAGTATTGCGAGAAGCTTTGGGTATTATTGGGGTGAAAGAAAAGTAAGAGTAAACACCATATCACAATCTCCAACACCTACAACAGCAGGAAGTGGGGTAAAAGGCTTTGGAGGTTTCTTAGGTTATGCAGAAGATATGTCTCCATTAGGCAATGCAACAGCTTTAGATTGTGCTAACTACTGCGTGGCAATGTTTTCTGATTTAACAAGAAAGGTGACAATGCAAAACCTTTTCAATGATGGAGGATTTAGCAATACTGGGGTTTCTCAGAAGATAGTGGATAGGTATGACGAAAGTAAAGAAGATTAATCTACTATAATTGAAATAAAAGTAATACCGAGGCTAGATACTAAAGTTTCGGTATTTCGTTTTAACCATTCCCAAATTAAATTAACGATGAAAAAAGTCTTATCTTTGTGTGTTGCTTTATTAGCAATTTTATCATTAACTAATTGTAATCCTATATACAAAAAAATGAATATCGAAAAAGAATTTTACAACGCTCTTCCAGAGGGTGTTTATGCAAAAATGGAAACTTCTAAAGGAAGTATGATTATCCAATTTAACGACAAAGAATCTCCTGTAACCGTAGCTAACTTCGTAGGATTAGCACAAGGTACAATAGAAAATAAAGCTAAGAAAAAAGGAGAGCCTTACTATGATGGGATTATTTTCCATAGAGTTATCAAGGATTTTATGATTCAAGGAGGAGACCCAACGGGAACAGGAATGGGAGATCCTGGTTATAAATTTGATGACGAAAAGAATGATCTAAAACACGAGGGTAAAGGTTATCTTTCTATGGCTAATTCTGGTCCTAATACCAATGGTTCTCAGTTTTTTATTACAGAAGTGGCTACACCTTGGTTAGATGGTAAGCATACGGTGTTTGGTAAAGTAATACAAGGTTTAGAAGTTATAGATGCTATTGCTAATGTAGAAATAGGAGCACAACATAAGCCTAAGCAAGATGTAGTAATACAAAAGGTAGAGGTTTTCACTAAAGGTGATTCTTACAAAGATTATGATGCAGCAAAAGTATTTAATGAAGGTAAATCTAAAATCCAAGAAAGAAATAAAGCTTACACAACTAAAAAAGAAGCAGAGGCTGCTAGGAAATTAGAAGAATTAAAGGCAGGAATGACGGCTACAGCGTCTGGGCTTTTATATAAAATTACAAAATCTACTGAAGGTAAAGCTCCTAAAGCAGGTGATATGGTGGCAGTACACTATGCAGGAAGATTAACTAACGGACAAGAGTTTGATAACTCTTTTAAAAGAGGAGAACCAATAGAGTTTCCTGTGGGAACGGGTAGAGTAATCAAAGGTTGGGACGAAGGTATTATGCTTCTTAAAGAAGGAGAGCAAGCAACATTGCTTATCCCATCTAATTTAGCTTATGGAGAGAGAGGAGCAGGTGGTGTTATTCCGCCTAATGCGTGGCTATTATTTGATGTAGAATTGGTTAAGGTTAAATAGTTTATATCTTAATTATTATATTTTAAGGGCTTGGTGGTTTCCATCAAGCCCTTAATTTGTTATAAATCTGATGATTAGTTTCCGGGTATAAATTATTTTATATGTCTCGCATATTATTTATAATGTTGATTATTATTGATTTAACTTAAATTTAACATTTAATTATTATGCATGCATAGTATTTTGTATTATATTTGAAGTACAAAGTTTTTAGATATAAAAATGGAATCAAATAAAGACAAAATAGAAAACATAGATTTAATACTTAAATCCACTTGGTTAGCTGTTTCTAGAATGTATTCGGAGAAAGCTCAAGAGCATGATTCAACTACTGTACAGGCACTTACTTTGCTGAAGATAGACCCAAAGAACGGAACTAGAAGCACTAATTTAGGTCCTAAAATGGCAATAGAGCCTACTTCGCTTACAAGGATTATTAAGCTATTGGAGGATAATGGCTATATCTACAAGGATAAGTCATCTACAGATAAAAGAGAAGTTATCATTAAGCTAACTGAAAAGGGTTTAGAGTCTAGAAATTTATCCAAGGCGATGGTACTTAACTTTAATAAATTAATTCTTGAGAGAATTTCACCCGAAAAATTAGAGGTTTTTAAAGAGGTAACTAATGATATTGTGAAGATTGCCAACGAACTCAATCGTAAAAAATAAATAAAAAATAGAATTATACTTAATATGAAAAGAAGAATTAAACACATTACCGTTCTTGGTTCAGGAATTATGGGTGCTGGTATAGCGGCTCATTTTGCCAATATAGGTGTAGAGGTGCTTATGCTAGATATCGTTCCTTTTGAACTTACAGAAGCGGAGCAGAAAAAAGGTCTTACTAAAGAAGATAAAGCCTTTAGAAATAGAATTGCAACTGAAAATTTGGAGAAACTTAAAAAGGCAAGTCCTGCATTGCTTTACACTCCAAAATTTGCAGACAGAATAACGGTAGGTAACTTTGATGATGATATGTCTAAAATCAAAAATACAGACTGGATTATTGAGGTGGTAGTAGAGAGATTGGATATTAAAAAATCGGTTTACGAAAAGATAGAACAATACAGAAAAGAAGGTACATTAGTTTCTTCTAATACATCGGGTATTCCTATCCATCTTCTTACTGAGGGCAGAAGCGATGATTTTAAGAAATATTTTGCAGGAACACACTTTTTTAATCCAGTAAGATATTTACCACTTTTAGAAATTATTCCTACTCCAGAGACCGCTCCAGAAGTGGTAGATTTCTACATGGAATATGGGGCTAAATTTTTAGGGAAAACTACAGTTTTAGCGAAAGATACGCCAGCTTTTATTGCGAATAGAATAGGTGTTTTTGGTATGATGGATTTACTTCATAAAGTACAAAAACTAGGATTAAGTGTTTCTGATGTAGATAAACTAACAGGTCCAGTAATTGGTAGACCAAAATCTGCGACATTTAGAACGGCAGATGTGGTGGGGCTAGATACACTTGTGCATGTGGCTAATGGAGTTAGAGAAAGTGGAGCAGAGGCAGAAGAGTTCAAGGCGGTGTTCCAGTTGCCAGATTATATCCAAAAAATGATGGATAATAATTGGCTAGGTTCTAAAACAGAACAAGGTTTCTTTAAGAAAGTTAAAAATGCTGATGGCAAATCAGAGATATTAGGATTAAACTTAGATACCTTAGAGTACGAATTACAAGATAAATCCTCTTTTCCTACTTTAGAATTAACTAAAAATATTGATAAACCTATTGATAGATTTAAAGTTTTAATAGGTGGTAAAGATAAGGCAGGCGAGTTGTATCGCAGCACTTTGGGAGCTTTATTTGCTTATGTTTCTCACAAAGTTCCAGAAATTTCAGACGAAGTTTATAAGATAGATGATGCTATGCGTGCTGGATTTGGTTGGGAAAATGGACCTTTTGAAATTTGGGACGCTGTTGGGGTTCAGAAAGGTGTAGAATTGGCTAAAGAAGCTGGGTATGAAGTATCAGATTGGGTTAAATCTTTAGCAGAGCAAGGTAAGGCATTTTATCAAGTGAGTGAAGAAGGTCAAACTTTATACTTTGATAAAACTAAGGCAGATTATCAGTCTATACCAGGGCAAGATGCCTTTATCATTTTAGATAATATTAGAAAAAATAAAACGCTTTGGAGTAATTCTGGTTCGGCGATACAGTATTTAGGTGATGGTATCATCAACTTTGAAATTCGTTCTAAGATGAACTCTCTTGGAGGAGAAGTTTTAGACGGTCTTAACAGAGCGATAGACCTAGCAGAAAAGGAATACGATGGTCTAGTAGTGGCTAACCAAGGAGCTAATTTCTCGGTGGGTGCTAACTTAGCTATGATTTTGATGATGGCAATTGACCAAGATTGGGACGATTTGAATATGGCGATTGCTTATTTCCAAAAATCAATGATGAGGCTTCGTTACTCTTCAATACCAGTGGTGGTAGCTCCGTTTGGAATGACACTAGGTGGAGGTTGCGAGATGACGCTTCACGCTGACCGTGTGGTAGCTGCTGCAGAAACTTACATTGGTCTAGTAGAAGTAGGTGTAGGTGTTATCCCAGGCGGTGGTGGTACTAAAGAAATGACTTTAAGAACCATGAAACAAATGTCTAAAGACGATGTTAAAAATAACCGTCTAAGAGATGCCTTTATGAATATTGCTATGGGTAAAGTGGCTACTTCGGCTTACGAGGCTTATGATATGGATATTCTTCAGCATGGTAAAGACTTTGTGGTAGTCAATAAAAATAGACAGATTGCAGAGGCTAAAAAAGTAGCATTACTAATGGCAGAACAAGGTTATACACAGCCTGTTTCTGAGAAAGTTAGGGTTTTAGGTAAAGATGCGTTAGGTATGTTCTATGTGGGTACAGACCAAATGCTTACAGGTAATTTCATTTCTGAACATGATAAGAAAATTGCAGATAAGTTAGCTTTTGTAATGGCAGGAGGAAATCTTTCTGAAGAAACTTTAGTTATAGAACAGTACCTTCTTAACTTAGAGAGAGAGACTTTCTTACAGCTTTGTGGAGAGAGAAAAACTTTAGAGCGTATCCAATTTATGCTTCAAAAAGGAAAACCATTAAGAAATTAATTTTTGTTAGATGTTGGATATGAGATTTTAGACATTGTAAATTGATACTAAATGAGTGCACATCAATTGAATAAATTAGTAGTTTGAAAAGGCTATCGCTTTAGCTAAGGAGATTTACCTTATTAGTGAAGCGTTGCCTACGGACGAAAAATTTGGATTGACCTCACAGATGAAAAGGTGTGCTATTTCTATACCTTCTAATATTGCAGAAGGAGCGGGAAGAAATAATCCGAAAGAGTTTATTCATTTTCTAGGAATAGCTTCGGGGTCTTGTTACGAACTAGAAACTCAGCTTATTTTATTATCAGAATTACAAATGAAAAACAATCAAGACATAATGCCTACGTTACAACATTTAACAGAAATACAAAAGATGATTTATAAATTAAAATCAAGTTTAACTTCAAAAGGATTAGAATCTAAACTCTAAGTTCTAAAATCTAATCTCTAAAATTTAATAAATATATGAAAACAGCATACATAATAAAAGGTTACAGAACAGCTGTAGGCAAGGCACCTAAAGGGTCTTTAAGATTTACAAGACCAGATGTGATGGCAGCTAAAGTAATAGAAAAACTGATGAGCGATGTGCCTCAGTTAGACAAAGATAGAATAGATGACCTCATAGTGGGGAATGCAATGCCAGAGGCAGAACAAGGGCTTAATATAGCGAGGCTGATTTCGCTTATGGGGCTTAATACAGATAAAGTTCCAGGAGTTACGGTGAACAGATACTGTGCTTCAGGGTCTGAAGCTATTGCAATTGCTTCGGCTAAAATTCAGGCAGGTATGGCAGATTGTATTATTGCAGGAGGAACGGAATCTATGAGTTTTATCCCAATGGGTGGGTACAAGCCTGTACCAGAGACGGATATCGCTAAGTCTAATCCTGACTACTATTGGGGAATGGGCTATACAGCAGAAGCGGTGGCAAAACAATACAATATCAGTAGAGAGGAGCAAGATTTATTCGCTTTTGAATCACACCAAAAAGCATTAAAAGCATTGGCGGAAAATAAATTTGCCAATCAAATTGTGCCTATTCCAGTAGAATATACCTTCCTTGATGAAAATCAAAAGTTACAAACTAAATCTTTTGATTTCTCTGTGGACGAAGGTCCTAGAAAAGATACTTCTTTAGAAAGTTTGGCTAAACTAAGACCTGTATTTGCAAATGGTGGAAGCGTTACGGCGGGGAATTCATCACAAATGTCAGATGGAGCAGCGTTTGTTATTGTAATGTCTGAGGATATGGTAAAAGAATTAGGTTTACAGCCTGAAGCAAGGTTAGTATCTTATGCGGCGGCAGGTCTAGAACCGAGAATTATGGGTATGGGACCAGTATATGCTATTCCAAAAGCACTTAAACAAGCAGGATTACAACTTAAAGATATAGATTTAATAGAGCTTAACGAAGCATTTGCTTCTCAATCGGTAGCGATTAAAAAGGAGTTAGACCTTAATCCTGAGATTGTAAATGTGAATGGAGGTGCTATTGCGTTAGGACACCCGCTAGGTTGTACAGGTACTAAACTTACCGTTCAGCTTTTGGACGAAATGAGACAAAGAGGCAGCAAATACGGTATGGTAACTATGTGCGTAGGAACAGGACAGGGAGCTGCAAGTATTTTTGAGCTTTTATAAGAGTTCAAAATGATTTAATATTTAATAATACAACACTTAAAATTTACAAAATGAGTACAATACTAAAAGGAGGAGAATTTTTAATTAAAGAAACTCCAGCAACACAAATTTTCTCAATAGAGGAACTTTCAGAAGAACAAAAAATGCTTAGAGACTCTGCTAAGGAGTTTATAGATAGAACCGTAATCCCAAATAGGGAGCGTTTCGAAAAGAAAGATTATGCTTTCACTGAAGAGTGTATGAAAGAAATCGGAGCTATGGGCTTTTTAGGAATTTCGGTTCCTGAGTCTTATGGTGGTTTGGGTATGGGCTTTGTAACCACTATGTTGGCTTGTGATTATCTGTCGGGAGCTACGGGGTCTTTGGCTACGGCATACGGAGCGCATACAGGTATCGGTACACTACCTATTTTACTTTACGGAACGGAAGCTCAAAAACAAAAATACCTACCAGACTTAGCTACGGGGGCTAAATTTGGAGCTTACTGCCTTACAGAGCCAGATGCAGGGTCTGATGCCAACAGCGGAAAAACTAAGGCAAGACTTTCAGAAGATGGTAAACATTATATCATCAACGGTCAAAAAATGTGGATTTCTAATGCAGGTTTTGCAGATACTTTCACTTTCTTTGCTAAAATAGATGACGACAAAAATATCACTGGGTTTGTGGTTAATCGTTCCGAGTTAGAAAATCCAGAAAGTCTAACTTTCGGAGAGGAAGAGCATAAACTTGGTATTCGTGCTTCTTCTACGCGTCAGGTATTCTTTAACGATATGAAAGTACCTGTAGAGTGTCTTTTAGGAGAGAGAAACAATGGGTTTAAAATTGCTCTTAACGCTCTTAACGTGGGTAGAATTAAACTTGCTGCAGCTTGTTTAGATGCTCAAAGAAGAATCCTTAACTATTCTATCCAATACGCTAACGAGAGAAAGCAGTTCGGAACTTCTATCTCTACTTTTGGGGCTATTCGTAAGAAAGTAGCTGAAATGGCAACAGGTATATTTGTGAGTGAAGCCGGTTCTTACCGTGCGGCTAAAGATGTTCAGGATAAAATAGATGAACTTGTAGCAGGAGGAATGAACCACCAAGAGGCAGAGCTTAAAGGGGTAGAAGAGTATGCAGTGGAATGTTCTATATTAAAAGTATTCGTGTCTGATTTGTTGCAACACTCGGCTGATGAGGGGATTCAGATTTTTGGAGGAATGGGCTTCTCGGAAGATACGCCAATGGAAGCAGCTTGGAGAGACTCTAGAATTTCTAGAATCTACGAAGGAACCAACGAAATTAATCGACTACTCGCAGTAGGTATGTTGATTAAAAAAGCCATGAAAGGGCAAATAGACCTAATGTCTCCAGCAATGGCAGTAGGTAAGGAGTTGATGTCTATTCCATCTTTTGAAACGCCAGATTATTCTGCATTTATGAGTGAGGAAAAGGCGATGATTGCTAACCTTAAAAAGGTTTTCCTAATGGTTTCAGGAGCGGCTTTACAGAAGTATATGATGGATATTGAAAAACAACAGCATCTTCTACTAAATGCATCTGAAATTCTTAACCAAATTTATATGGCGGAGTCTGCTATTTTAAGAGCAGAGAAGCATTATGCACCAGATTCTGCAGAGGCAGCAATGGCACAGTTGAATCTTTATAAAGCAGTAGAGAAGATTATTGTATCTGCTAAAGAAGGTATTGTATCTTTTGCAGAAGGCGATGAGCAAAGAATGATGCTTTCTGGTCTTAGAAGATTTACTAAATATACCAACACTCCTAATGTAATTGCTCTTACTGAAAAAGTAGCGAAACATTTTATTGAAAAAGGAGGATATTAGTTAAATGTGATTGTTTAACCAAAATTAAAAGGTCAGGGTTTTTATAACTCTGACCTTTTTTATATGGAATACTAAAAAATCCTTAATTCGCTTTGACGGATAGTGGTATTGTATAGCTTTTTCTTAGAGCTCTCAGCTTCTGAAATAACGCATTTGCCTGATTATGGTTCGCTGGAGTAGTTTCTATAAGTCTTTCTCCTTCTTTTATAGCGTTGGTTAGTTCCACTCTGCGAGGATCTTTAGGCGAAAAATAATCTTCTTCCCCATGATAATAGAGATCTCTAAGTTTAGATAAAGCTAATTCTGCTTTTAATGCTACTATCCCACTGAAATTATTAGTGATAGGTTTGCTTGTATCGGTTGTTAGAACAAAATTACTGCTTGTAATGTCTATAAAGGATACCTGTCTTTCTTGAGTGAAGTTATTCCCATTGTAATCCATGGAGCATACATAGTATTTGCCAGAGATATAGTCTATAAAATAAATTTTGTCTTTACCGTAATAGATTTTGTCCATATTTGCTACTTTAGAGGAAACACCTGTTGTTTTTAATATGGTTTTATTAGAACCATCGAAATTGCTTCTGATGATTTGTGTGTGTGTCCCTTCTAGAGAGAGATAATACCAAAAGCCATCTATATATTTGGCTTCAGATTTTGTAAGCCCTTTACTTAAATCATATCTTCTGAAGACATAATTTGATGTGTCAAATTTATTTCCTGAAGGAATTCTTACAACATCTCTTAGATTATTATGAGGAACAGGATGTTTTAAGGTTTCATAAAATAACTGATCTGATGTTAAGAAATGTTGATTAGAACTGCCTTCGTTTTTTCGGAGAAAATTATCCGCATCATCAAAGGTTGCATCTACATTGTACCAGTTATTATCAATTAATATACGGTTCCACATGTGTCCACTAGTTGAAGGTAACGGACCGGTAACATAATGGGTTTTTATGCCTAGACTGTTCATCAGTAATGAAAATGAAAGGCTATATCCTTGGCAAACGGCTTTGTTATTAAGGAATACTCCCAATGCTGAGAAGGAGTTATAGGCGTGATGGATAGGGCCATCATTATACTGCCCATATTTAGTTCGTGCAGTAATGAGCTGGTGCATGGTATAGGCTATTTCTTCATCACTCATGTTGATATCCAGATGAGAGTAGTATTCTTCCATAGCTTTTTCTAAGCTGCTAAAGGTTTCATCAAGATAATTAAGATCAGTAGAATAGGCAGGTATATAATAATTTAAGAATGTAGGATTGTCTAGCTGTATAGCATATCCCATGTTACCATCAATTTTCAAGTGGAATAACAAAGGGTTATTCCATGAGATATTAGTATAAAACTTTTCTGCATCTTCTTTTGGTATATTGAGCTCTTTTACATCTATTTGTTTCCCTCCTCTGAGGATAGAGTTAAACAGACTTCTATAAATTTGCTCATCTCGTGTAAGAATGGGTTGTGAGATATCTTCTACGGTGTCTGTATAGTTACAATCAACTTGGTAGATGCCATAACATTTTGGGCTTTTAATCAGTCTTATAATAGCTCTTCTCATATTATCATTAGAGAATTGTTGGTCGGTATTATGAGAGCCTCCATCTATTGCAAAAAAGTAGATAGGGTGAGTGCTATGAGAGTATTCTCTAAAGTAAAAATCTTTATCCGAAGTAGGGCTGCTGCCTTTGAGATATTTAATTTCTGTAGGTTGAGTTAGCCCTGAGTAGTTAGCCCATTTACTCACGGTTGTTTTTATAGATTCAAAGGTTAGTGGGGCAACTTGGTATTTCCCTTGTCCTCCTTGGTAAGGTACTACTTCATCTGCTATGCCGTGAACGAAAATCATGGGAACTTTAGCTGCCGAGGAGGAGATAGTGTGCCCCTCTTCAAAACTCATAGAGCGAATAAGAGCAGCTTTAAATAAATCAGTTTCTTCTAGCATTTTCATTGCCATAGCTCCTCCGTTGCTAAAACCATAAACATATACTTTCTGTGGATTAAAACCGATGCTTAATCTAGTTTTAACATCATTATATACATTTTTGATGTACTCTACATCGTTTACTAAACCCAAATTACTGGTAACACTCCAAGAGTTCCAAGCTCTATAATTAGAAACCATATTCCCTTCTGGTCTTACAGAAATATACTGTAACTCATCTACCAAGTCTTGGTTGTGCATTTGGTTTCTATCTTGATTAAAAGAATGTAGCTCAAATATTATAGGGTATTGTTTAGAAGAGCTATAATTACTAGGCGTGGTAACATCGTAGCTTCTTCCCAAAACCGTATAAGTTTGGACTTTAGGCTGTAATTGTGCTGTTATAAAAATTGGTGAAAATGATAATAAAAAAAGAGATTTCCTCATGAATTAAAGTTTGATGCAAAGTTACGAAATATCGTTAAATAGGAGCTTGTGTGTTGTTTTAACTTTTAGAAAATTTACGCAATAGAAATACTTAAACCGTTTTTATATTGAAGAAAATAGAGTTATCTTAGCGGATTAAAATATAGTAGAAAATATGACAAACATAGCACAGCGACAGCAATTACAAAACAATATTTGGAAAATTGCCAATGAAGTTAGAGGTGCGGTTGATGGCTGGGACTTTAAACAATTTGTTTTAGGGACGCTTTTTTACCGTTTTATCAGTGAGAATTTTGCTAACTATATAGAGGCTGGAGATGAAAGTATCAATTATGCAGCATTACCCGATGAGGTTATTACCCCAGAAATAAAAGAAGATGCCATTAAAACGAAAGGCTATTTTATTTATCCTAGTCAGTTGTTTGTGAATATTGCTAAACATGCCAATACCAATCCTAACCTGAATACCGATTTAAAAGCCATTTTTGACGCCATCGAAAGCTCGGCTAACGGCTATCCTTCGGAGTCAGACATTAAGGGATTATTTGCTGATTTTGATACCACAAGCACAAGGTTGGGCAATACCGTAGAACAAAAGAATGCTCGTTTAGCAGCCGTATTAAAGGGGGTAGAGGAGCTAAATTTCGGTAATTTTGAGGAAAATCATATCGATCTCTTTGGTGATGCGTATGAGTTTCTTATTTCTAATTATGCGGCTAATGCAGGGAAGTCGGGTGGGGAGTTTTTCACGCCGCAACATGTGTCCAAACTTATAGCTCGTTTGGCGATGCATAAGCAACAAAAGGTTAACAAAATCTATGATCCCGCAGCAGGTTCGGGGTCTTTACTGCTCCAAGCTAAAAAAACATTTTGACAACCATATTATTGAGGAAGGTTTTTTCGGGCAGGAAATCAATCATACCACTTACAACCTTGCGCGTATGAATATGTTTCTGCATAATATCAATTACGACAAATTTGAGATTGTACTTGGCGATACCCTTACGGCACCGCAATTTGGCAATCAAAAACCTTTTGATGCTATTGTGTCTAACCCTCCGTATTCGATAAAGTGGATTGGAAGTGATGACCCTACATTAATTAACGACGAGCGTTTTGCTCCAGCGGGTGTGTTAGCTCCTAAATCTAAGGCAGATTTTGCCTTTGTACTGCACGCCTTGAGTTATCTTTCAGCGAAAGGCAGGGCGGCTATTGTCTGTTTCCCTGGTATTTTTTATCGTGGCGGTGCAGAGCAGAAAATCAGAAAGTATTTGGTGGACAATAACTATGTGGAAACCGTTATTTCTTTGGCTCCTAATATGTTTTATGGTACTTCTATCGCAGTAAATATTTTGGTGCTTTCTAAACATAAAACCGACAATAAAACCCAGTTTATTGATGCCAGCGGAGAAGACTTCTTTAAGAAAGTAACCAATAATAATGTGTTGGAAGACCACCATATTGAGCGTATTATAGACATCTTTGACACCAAAGAAGAGGTGCCGTATGTATCGGCAACCGTAGATAACGCTAAAATTGCCGATAACGATTACAACCTATCTGTAAGCTCTTATGTAGAGGCAAAGGATACCCGAGAAGAGATAGATATTAAAATCCTAAATGAAGAAATTGCCCAAACCGTAGATAAGATAAACCAACTGCGTACAGAGATTGACATCATTATAAAGGAGATTGAGCTATGAGTTATTTAGATAAATTATTACAAGGGACTGAGGTAGAATGGAAGACATTAGGAGAGGTAGCAGAAATAGGTACAGGAAGTTCAAATCGACAAGATGAAGATGAAAATGGGATATATCCATTTTATGTTCGTTCAAAAAATATTTTAAGTGCTAACTCTTATGAATTTGATGAAATTGCTGTTATAGTACCAGGAGAAGGTGGAATCGGTGATATTTTTCATTATGTAGAAGGCAAATATGCACTACATCAGCGAGCGTATAGAATTCATATTATAGACAATGTGATAATTGGGAAATTTTTTTACTATGTAATGACTTGTCATTTTAAAAAGTATATTCTATCAAAAAGTGTTGGCTCTACTTCAGTATCAATTAGAAAACCAATGTTGGAAAAATTCTCAATCCCCATTCCTCCACTTTCGGTGCAAGAGGAGATTGTTCGTATTTTGGATAAGTTTACAGCGCTGGAAGCGGAGCTGGACTGCCGTAAACGGCAGTATGAATACTACCGCGACCATCTGCTCACCGTTAATGAACAAGGGCTGATGAATAACCAAAAAGTGGAGTGGAAAACTTTTGGGGATACAAGTATATTTGAAGTATCTTCTGGGGGAACACCCTCAAAATCCCAAAAAAAATTTTGGGAAGGAGGAAACATTCCTTGGCTTAAATCAGAATCATGTAATAATGAGTCCGTTCATTCTGCAAAAAATTTTATTACAGAGTTAGGGTTAAAGCAATCAAGTGCCAAACTTTTAAGTAGAAATACAACTCTCATGGCTTTAGTTGGTGCAACCATTTTTAAAACAGCATTTTTAGAATTCGAAGCTACAACCAATCAAAATATTGCATCTATTAAATCATTAAATCAAGATGTTGTAAATGATAAGTTTGTATTTTATTATATGACAAATTTGTATGAAACTCTCAAATCAGAAATGAGAAGTTATAGTATGTTAAATCTTACAACATTGAGACAATTTAAAGTGCCTATTCCACCAATAGAAGAACAAGAGCGTATTGTGGCGATATTAGATAAATTTGATACCCTTGCCCACTCCATTAGTGAAGGGCTACCGAAAGAAATAGAACTCCGTAAAAAACAATACGAATATTATAGAGATCAGTTGTTAAGTTTTAATGGTTAATTATCAATGATGAAGGGTTAATACTTTATGACTAACAACTAATAATTTACAATTAAATAAAAAATGGATAATGTGTTAAAGAAAAAAAGTTTTGATTTTGCAGTTCGCATCGTAAATCTTTTCAAGTATCTCACTGGAGAAAAGAAAGAATTTATACTCTCTAAACAAATACTTAGAAGCGGAACTTCTGTAGGTGCAATGGTAAGAGAAGCAGAACATGCACAAAGCAAAGCCGATTTTATTAACAAGTTATCTGTTGCACAAAAAGAAATCAATGAAACCATTTATTGGTTAGAATTGCTGTACTCCACGCAATATTTATCCACAGAACTATTTAAAAGTCTTAATACAGATGCCATAGAAATTATAAAACTAGTTACAAGTATATTAAAAACCACTAAATCAAAACTTCATTAACCATTAGCAACTAATAACTAACAACTATGTATAAGCCTATTGCAGAATCCAATCATTTTATCGTATTAGATAATTACACTAAATATTCTGAAGTCAACGATCCGCCAGCATCTTACCAAACCGAAGCCCAGCTTGAGCAGGAGTTTATCCAAGATTTGGTGAATCAAGGGTATGAATACCGTACCGACCTCCACACTTATGAAGACTTATTAGCGAATGTAAGAATACAATTACAGGAGCTGAATCATGTTACCTTTTCCGATGCCGAATGGCTACGGTTTGTAAAAGAGTATCTCGATAAGTCCAGCGATAACCTTGTTGAGAAAACCCGAAAAATCCACGATGATTATATCTATGATTTTGTATTTGATGACGGGCGTATCCAAAACATTTATTTGGTAGATAAAGCGAATGTATCACGAAACAAAATACAGGTCATCTCTCAATTTGAGCAGAAAGGCAAACACCTTAACCGCTATGATGTTACTATTTTGGTTAACGGACTTCCTTTGGTACAGGTAGAACTAAAAAGGCGTGGTATGCCTATCCGTGAGGCTTTTAACCAAGTCCATCGTTACAGCAAAGAAAGTTTCAACAGCGAAAACTCGCTTTACAAATATGTGCAGATTTTCGTAATATCTAACGGTACGGATAGCCGTTACTTTGCCAACACCACCAAACGGGATAAAAACAGTTTCGACTTTACCATGAACTGGGCAAGGGCAGACAATACCATCCATCATTAAAGATCTTAAAGACTTTACGGCTACCTTTTTCCAAAAGCACACTTTGCTGAAGGTATTACTTACCTATTCAGTTTTTGATACTAGCAATACGCTCCTTATCATGAGACCATACCAAATAGCGGCAGTGGAGCGGATTCTTTGGAAGATTGAAAGCGCATACCAAGCCAAAAAATGGTCAACCACCGAAGGTGGGGGCTATATATGGCATACCACGGGCTCGGGCAAAACGCTTACCAGTTTTAAAGCGGCAAGATTAGCCACCCAGTTAGAGTTTATAGACAAAGTGTTCTTTGTGGTCGATCGTAAGGATTTAGATTTCCAAACGATGAAGGAGTATCAAAAGTTTTCTCCCGATAGCGTTAACGGGTCTGAAAGTACCGCAGGGCTTAAAAGAAATATTGAGAAAGCCGATAATAAGATTATTGTTACCACTATACAGAAGCTCAATAACCTTATGAGGAGCGAGGATAACTTGCCGATTTATGATAAGCAAGTGGTTTTTATTTTTGATGAAGCCCACCGCTCGCAGTTTGGGGAAGCTCAAAAAAACTTAAAGAAGAAGTTTAAAAAATTCTATCAGTTTGGTTTTACGGGGACGCCCATTTTCCCAGACAATACTTTAGGCTCAGAAACTACTGCTAGTGTATTTGGTAGGGAGTTGCATTCGTATGTGATTACTGATGCCATTAGAGATGAAAAGGTACTGAAGTTTAAAGTGGACTACAATAATGTCCGCCCAAAGTTCCGAACCATTGAAACTGAACAAGACGAGAAGAAACTAAGTGCTGCCGAAACTAAGGAAGCCTTACAACATCCGGCAAGAATTAAGGAAATCTCTCAGTATATTTTACAAAACTTCCGCATAAAAACCCACCGAAATAAGGGGAGTAACAGCGGTTTTAATGCCATGTTTGCGGTGAGTAATGTGGACGCAGCAAAGCACTATTACGAAGAGCTGAACCGTTTGCAGGCAGGGGTTGAAAAACCGTTAAAAATTGCTACCATATTCTCTTTTGCGGCTAATGAAGAACAGAGTGCTGTGGGAGAAATACCCGATGAGAACTTTGAGCCTTCTGCACTCAACTCTACCGCTAAAGAGTTTCTAACGAAAGCCATTCAGGATTATAACACACTGTTTAAAACCAATTATAGTGTGGATGGTAAGGAGTTTCAAAACTATTACCGAGATCTGTCCAATCGGGTAAAGGGTAAAGAGATTGACTTGATTATTGTGGTGGGCATGTTCCTTACGGGGTTTGATGCACCTACTTTAAACACACTTTTTGTGGATAAAAATTTGCGTTACCACGGGCTTATACAGGCTTTCTCTCGCACCAACCGTATCTATAATGCCACTAAGACTTTTGGAAATATTGTAACCTTCCGAGATTTGGAACAGGCTACGATAGACGCCATTACGCTTTTTGGGGATCATAATACTAAAAATGTGGTGCTTGAAAAAAGCTATCAGGAGTATTTACAAGGTTTTACCGATTTCGTTACAGGAAAGGCACACAGAGGGTATATAGAAGTGGCAAAAGAGCTGAATGAAAAATTCCCGAAGGTGGACGACATCATAACGGAGAAAGACAAAAAAGAGTTTGTTAAACTTTTTGGCGAATATCTACGGGTAGAAAATATCTTACAGAATTACGATGAGTTTACCATTCTAAAAGAACTCCAAACTTTGGACCCTACAGATGCTGAGGCGGTAGAAAACTTTAAGGAAACTTATTTTGTAACCGATGAACAAATGGCATCGATGCAGGAGGTAGAAATGCTTAAAGACCGAGTGGTGCAAGATTACCGTTCTACTTACAACGACATACGCGACTGGTTAAGGAAGGAAAGGTCAGGAAAAGAAGCTGAAACCTCAACCCTTGACTGGGACGATGTGGTGTTTGAAATAGACTTACTGAAATCGCAAGAGATCAATATTGATTATATTTTTGAACTGCTTTTTGAGCATAATAAAAAGAAAAAAGACAAAGCGGCTTTGATTGAGGAGGTACGCAGGGTTATCCGTGCCAGTATAGGGCACAGAGCAAAAGAGAGCTTGATAGTTGATTTCATCAACGAAACCAATCTTGATGCTATTGAGGATAAAGCTGGTATTATGGAGGCTTTCTTTGCTTTTGCCCAAGACAGACAGAAAGCTGAAGCCGAGGCACTCATTGCGGAGGAGCACCTAAATGAGGCGGAAGCTAAACGCTACCTCACGATTTCTCTAAAGCGTGAAAAAGCCAGCGATAGCGGAACGGATCTCAATGCTCTATTGCCCAAGATGAGCCCTTTAAATCCACAATACCTTACCAAAAAGAAAAGTGTATTTCAGAAAATAACGGCATTTGTAGAAAAGTTTAAAGGAGTGGGTGGTGAACTTTAAAATGAATAACAGTATTAACTAAATTAAAATTAACATTATGGAAGAAATTTTAAAATATTTACCATTTATATCCGCAATTATTATGTGTGTAATTTCTGGATTGTTTTCACCTCATATAGTTCAGCTATTTAGTGCTTACGGTAGGAGAAAGTTTTTCAACAATATAGATGAAGAAGGAGTTATTAACTTTTTTGAAAAACATGCTCCAGAATATTATAATGATTTTGTTTTATCTAAAATGATAGAGGATAATTTTTATATTAATACAGGAATAAGAGCTGATGTAGAGTCTATCAAAAAATATACTGATCTTAAAAAAATCTACTGGAGCTACATGGGAGAATATTAGAATTGCAAAACCCTATTTCCGTATTGAGGAAAGAGGTATTCAAGTGGCAGTTAATAAATATATGAAAATTTTCGGTGATATAGTTACATTTGTTAGCTTCTTCATTATCATATCAGGAGTTATAGTTTTTATACTTTTAACTTCTTCGGTATTAGTATCAAAGGAAAACTATTTTATTGCCGCATTTGTTTTATCCCTTTGTTATGTTATAGGATACTTTTTGGCATGGTCGGTTAACTCTATACTTGTGGCAAAAAGAATGGAAAAAAGACTTAAAGAAAAGAATGATGTAACTAAATAATAAACTCTACAACCACACCACACCGTTGCCTTACCTAGCAACACACAGGTGTAGCCTAAGGCAACGCAGTGTTGCAGGGTAAAGCAACGCATAGGCGTAAAAAAGAACGCTTCGGTTAGGCAAATTGCCAACCGAAGCGTTGCTTTATAAAACCTAGCTGAAAGCCGCTACTATACAATTACTATAGGAGTAGATAAGTTTTCGGTTCTCGGGTCTTTGAGGAGCGTGTTGCCTTTGGTGAACTGCGTCGTAATACTTAGCTCATAATTCCCCGCTTCTAAATCTATAGGAACCAATATGAGTAACCTTGACGGCTCATTAAGGACAATATGCTCTGCTGAGAGTTTCACTTCTTGCTGAGTGTCTAGGTTTTTAAAGACGATGCCGTTTTTAGGGTCATTGCCGTCTATTTTAATGAATGTGCCTTTGATTTCGGTATTCTTACCTTTGGTAAGTGTACCGTCTGCTTTGCCTGTGGCTTTATCGGTAATGCTGAACACACTCATTGGGCTGGATTGCTCGCCTAGGACTTCTACCTTGGTGTCTGCTACCGCTTTTCTAAGGTCTAGACCTTGGTTTACATTTACATAAACAGAATGCTTCTCCTTATCCCAAGTCTTGTCGTAAAACACCCCCTTAATGGCAGGACGCATATACACCAGCCCTGTATTTACACTATACCCATTGAGTACCAACTCTGAGGCTTTACGATTAAAACGAGTGATAATATCTACTGCGGTCTCGGTTTGTATCTCCATACCCTCTTTTTTAAGGGCTTCTACGATTTCTGTAATACCGAGACTATCACCTAGAAGGGGTACGGCTACAAAATCGTTAGGGTCGTCTTTCGTGAGTAGGTTGGGACGCAACCACGCTTTTAAAGTATTCATAATATTGATGTTTTTTAGTTTCGTTTTAAAGCAAATAAATAGTTTTCAGCATATGCTACAGAACCTCCTGCATAAGAGATAGAACTTAATGTTGTTGTTGGGGTATTAACAAATGTACCCGATGTAATGTCGATAGAAATTTTAACATAGTAGGTCTTTGCAGTTGTACTATTATTAACTCGTTGTGCATTTTAAATAATACTGATTTTTAGATGATTTAATTTTCTTTGGAAGATAAATTTATTGATATATTGAATAACCGTTGCGGCGGTTATTTTACTGATTATCCTTGTTTTAAAGCCTTCAAAAGTTTTAGCATAGTTTCTTTTAATCATAAATTGGTCGCAAAGTTGAGAGAAAAATGTCTCAATTCGTTTTCGCTTTTTCTTGTACAATGAAAATTGAGGAATATAATCTTTCTGATTACTTCTCATTGGTGTATCTAATTTAATATTAGCATAGTTAAATAAATCTATTTGAACTTTTGCTGATAAATAGCCTCTATCTCCAATTAAAGTACAGTTTCGCATTTGCTCACCACTATCTTTTAAATAGTGGATGTCGTGAACGGATGCAGGGCTTATATCAAAATTCTTAATCACACCATTTAAAGAACATACTGCGTGTAGTTTATAGCCATAGAAATATAATTTCTGTGAAGCACAATAACCATATGTTGGTGAAGAATAGGATTGCTCTTTACAAATTTTTGAACGAGTAGAACGAGCGTTTTCACAAACTTTCATTGGCATGCTATCAACGATAAAAATATCTTCAAACTCATTGAACTCCATCGAAATACGCTGTCTAATTTGCTCTGTTTGTAGGGATAGTCTTCGTTTTCGCTTATTGTAAACACTTCTTTCAATTTTGTTTATCAGAGAGTTTGGCAATTTTCTAAATAACTGTAATTCGCTATCAATACTCAAGTATTCAGCAGTAATATTAAGACTTATGACTTCTAAATCGCTCATTTTAGGTGTTCTTCTCTGATAACTAATCAGTTGATTTTCTGAAAAAAGTCCTAAAACTTCCAAAATTCTTTCATATATTTGCTCTATGTTGTTCATTTATATCGTTTTATAGCAAAAACAATATACTGATTTTCAGTCTAATAAACAACTCTTGTTTTTTTCATTTCATAATGCACAACGGGTTATTATTATTAATCATCCATATCCCACTTGCAGTATTAAAACTAGTATAAGGCAGAATATTAGCTGATATAAGCAGGGGACTTCCTGTAGTAACAGCCGTTGAAATATATCCAAACAATCCATTTTCTTTGGTTTCCGAAATAGTTCCTCTTACCCATACCGTTTGATTATCTGTAAGATGATGAGTCGGATGTAGTAAATATGCACAATAAACTACCCATTTACCAGGAGGTAAAGTAATAGATTGCCCTGTATATCTAGTATATTCAGCACCTATACTAGCAGAGTTTTTTTCTATATCATAAAAAGTTTGTCCTTCCATTGCATCTACATTTTCAGCAATATTACCATAGATGACATCTACTCCACTAGGTATTGTAGGGTTGGTTCTACTTACCACTCCTAATGTACCATCGGGTTTTGCAACTACGGCTTTAGTATACTCGTTTTCTAGCGGTGTAGCATCAGTCATTTGGTTGATTTTAGCATTGCCGTTGACCTCTAGTTTTTGTGATGGGCTTTTGGTGCCTATCCCTACATTACCATCTCCCATAAATGAAAGGTTATTAGTCCCTAGAGTTACTGTTCTGTTACCTGCTAGAGTGCCGTCTGCAGTATAGATATTGGCAGTTATTGGAGACGTTCCTCCTAGAGGCTTCCATGTACCCCCACTAAGCGTGTTGCTTTTATTTTCATAATAGTAAAACCCAGAGGTAACATCTATATTACCGATAGCAGATTTACCCGTTGCTGTATTATATACTACCATACCGTCTAAACGGTTAGGGTAAGAAGCCCCTATCCCGTTAGGGGTAGCCACTAAAGTGGATAACTTAGTAAGGTCGGTTCTAGGGAATACTAGCCCTTTACCTATATTGGTAGTATTATTCCATGAAATGGAAGAAGAAACATCTAAAAATGGAGTTTGTGCCGAAATAGTATTTTGTAAAACATTAGAATTGGTTTTTATCTGGGCAAAAGAGAAAGTACTTGCCACTAGTATTGTAATAAGACTATATTTTTTCATAATCACTAGTATTTTATTATTAATATTCAGTAGCATTCATCCAAACCACTCCGTCAGAGATGTAACACGCGGTCATACTAGCATCTAAAACCCCCATTTGCTCTAGTGGTTGAGGCTCTATGATAATTCCATTCCAGCTTGGGTTGTAAAAACATAAAACTCTACCTTTACTTTTTTCAGGAGCAGGGAATTTTATAAGAGTAGGGTCTCCTGTAAGATGCACAAAGTAGTCAGGTTTATCATAAGAGATTCCATTTTCATCTTTATCTATGGTAATTACCGTTCTGTCATCTCTACGAATGTTTTTGATAGAACTGCCATTACTAGCAGCTACCCATTTGGTGCCGTTAAAAAAGTAATAGCCTCTCCCAATAATTTCTTCTACTTTTGTATCAGTTCCTGTATAAGAGGCTATTGTACCACCGCCATCTTCTGCTTTAGCATCATCTACTACATAGACTAATGTTCCCTCTTGAGGGGAAGACATTTTAGCAACTCTTGTTTTAGATAACTTAGGCACAATAATGCCCTCGTTAGTTGCGCCTAACAAGTTAGTTGTATTGGGTTTTATCTCTAAAGTAGCATTGGGAGATGAGGTGTTAATCCCCACTTTACCATCGGTTTGTCCATAAGCTATTAGACTTAGACCTAAAAAGACACCTCACTTAGTTTGGTTGTTTTTTTCATAATGTTTAATTTTAAAAGTTGATATTTAATTGTTTAAGATTATAGAGGTTAGATATTGGATTTTAGATGTTAGACTTAATAATTGAATTGAGATAATACTAAGTTCTAATATCTCGTCTCTAAGCTCTAACCTAAAAAAACGCCTTTCCCCTCTAAACACACACAAAACGAGAGG
The DNA here is from genome assembly GCF_035666175.1 of Riemerella anatipestifer. Lineage (NCBI taxonomy): Bacteria > Pseudomonadati > Bacteroidota > Flavobacteriia > Flavobacteriales > Weeksellaceae > Riemerella > Riemerella anatipestifer. The sequence goes on along the minus strand of NZ_CP142016.1, from coordinate 393,119 downwards.
AAAGGCTGAAACAGAAAGAAAGTAAAAACTCCCTCTCTGAACGCTAAAAGCACCTAACAAAAACGACCATGTTATGAGACAAAACAATGGTGCTTTTAGCCTATATTTATGAAAGCTAAATTTAGAATGGTGTAAATACGAAAATCCGCCAACGAAAGTTGGTGGAATTGTATTTATAATTAGCGATAAAAATTGAAGTAATTTTCTAGATAATACGACGCATACCCACGAAACTATTTGTGTGTGTTTACGAAATTATTTGAGATAGCCAAATAATTCGGGCACTTTTTTATACTTGTTTGTATGTAATTGGTATCGTGTGTCATAAAACTGAAGCAAACTTATTACCTTTTGCGGAAGTATGCAAATTTTAGTAACTAAAAAATAACTTTTACTTATTTAAACTCTCCAGAAACGCCTAGCCCAAAGAGGGCAAAATCGTACTTTGCGGGGTCTTTGGCGTCCCATTTTCTAATGGTATGGTCTAGTTCTTCCACGGTTTTCCAATCGTTTTGGGTTCTTGTAATTAGTTGGAGCTGCCTTGCGATGTTGCCCGTGTGCACATCTAGTGGGATAGACAGTAGGGCGGGGTCTAGCTGTTCCCAAATGCCAAAATCTACGCCTTTGTTGTCCTTTCTTACCATCCATCTTAGGAACATCATCAGCCGTTTAGCCGCAGATTTCTTGTAGGTAGAACTGATGTGCTTGTGGCTACGGTGTTGGGTGGTGGTATCTAGGAAAGCGTTTCTAAAGCGTTCTAGTGCGTGGTAGAAATTGGTTTCGCCGTCTTGGGGGAGGAGTAGCTCTTCCATAGACGAGTGGTTTTGGTAGAGATGCTTAAATCTTTGGATAAAATAGATTAAATCTTCAGAGTTAAAAGTACGGTGTATGGCTCTAGTGCCTATCTTGTCTAAATCTTTATCGGTATGGTTCAGCACAAAATCTAATGGCGACTGCCCCATAAGTTCCATAATATGGTTGGCGCTTTTGATAATAGATTTTCGGTTGCCCCAAGCAATGGTAGCCGCTATAAACCCCGAGATTTCTATATCCTGCTTTAGAGAAAACCGATGCGGTATTTGTATAGGGTCTTGCTCTATAAAATTGGGGTGGTTGTATAGGTCTGCCTTCTCGTTTAGGAAGTCTTTTAGCTCGTTGGAATCCATTAGATTTTTATGGTTTCTAGCATTTTGGGTAGAAAGGTATTAGGGAATACCGTTCTTGCCTCATCGGTAAAGACATTTAAGTCGGCATAGCGGTTAGAGAAGTGTCCTAAAATGAGTTTTTTAACTCCTGCTTTTTGGGCAATGGTAGCCGCTTCTAGGGCAGTAGTGTGCCCTGTATAGTCTGCCATTTCCTTTAAATCGTGTAAGAAAGTTGCCTCGTGGTAGAGTACATCTACACCTTTGATAATTGGGACGATGCTTTCCAAATAGCGGGTATCACTACAAAAAGCATAAGACACAGAAGGCTGTGGTGGGGTGGTAAGTACTTCATTTTTGAGTACAAAACCATCGGATAGGGTAAAGTCTTTTCCTTTTTTAAGGTTGTGATAATCACAAGTTTCTATTTCAGGATATTTGCTGATTTCCTCCATATTCAGGTGGCGTTCTTTTGGTTTTTCTCTAAAGAGGTAGCCATTGCAGTAAATCCTGTGGTTGAGCGGAATGGTAAAGACTTCCACTTTGTGGTCTTCGTAGATTTTTACCGATTGATTGCCTTCTAGCTCGTGGTAAATCACTTCAAAGCCTCTCTGGGTTTCTGTAATTCTAAAAATAGTTTCTAGCATTTCTTGGATTCCCTTCGGACCATAGATGTGCAAAGGCGTTTCTCTCCCTAGCAAACGAAATGACGCAATAAGCCCTGGTAAGCCAAAACAATGGTCGCCATGTAGGTGAGAGATAAATATATGATTGATTTTAGAAAACTTGGCTTTAGCTCTTCTCAGCTGTACTTGTGCCCCTTCGCCACAATCGATTAAGAAGTAGCGTTCTTGCACCTCTAAAAGTTGAGAGGTGGTGGACGAGTTTACAGTAGGAATTGCGGAATTAAAGCCTAATATGGTTAAATGTACACTCACTGCTAGATGAAATTTATTGGGTAATGGTGGTTAAAAACTGGTCTAAGGCATTTTTTCTATGGCTAATGGCGTTCTTTTCCTCTGGAGCCATTTCGGCAAAGTTGGTTTCGTAGCCGTTAGGTACAAAGATAGGGTCGTAGCCAAAGCCTTGGTGTCCTCGGTCTTCCTCTAGTAGATGCCCATGTACTTTGCCTTCAAAATAGGAAGCCCCGTTTTCGTCTACCAAACATAATACAGTAATGAAGTGTGCTGCTCTATTGGTTTTGCCTTGCATTTCTTCTAAAACTTTAGCAATATTGGCTTTAAAGTCGTGGTTGCCAGCATATCTCGCCGAGTAAATCCCTGGTCTTCCGTCTAAGGCATCTACTACAAGTCCACTATCATCACCCAAACTCGGAATGCCTGTCTTTTGGAAACAATAAGAGGCTTTAATAAATGCGTTTTCCTCAAAAGTATTGCCGTCTTCTACGATTTCATCATTGAGTTGATAATCGGAAAGGCTTTTTACTATGAAGCCATCACCTAAGATTTGTTGGATTTCTTCTTTTTTATGTTGATTGTGTGTCGCTATTAAGATTTCTTTTTTCATTAGAGTATTGTTTTCTATTTGGTAAAGTGGGTTTTTCTATGCATAAATAGATAATAGGCAACTCCGAAGATAACCATACCTATAATAAAAGACACTATTTTGTTGATACCTAAAAGTTCGTAAGAGTGTTCTGTATCGGCATAGACTAGCATCAGATAAGAGATGAAATTGTTAAAAGCGTGTAGTAAAATAGGGATTACAATAGATTTGGTTTTGAAATAAACTAATCCTAATACCAGCCCCAATAAAAACGCTCCCACAAATTGCCAAGGATTGGCGTGTACAATACCAAATACCAAGGCAGAGATAACAATGGCTTTCTTAGGAGTAACGCCTTTGTTTGTAAGTCCACCTTGTATAATGCCTCTAAATAATACTTCTTCTAATAGAGGTGCAAGGCACACTACCATAATGGCAAGTCCTACCTTATCGTTAAGCATTCCTTTAAAAACTCCCATAAAAGTATCGTAAAGTTCTCCCAATATACCTCCTTCCGTTGGGATAAAGGAAGTAAGGACTTCTGCCATCAGTACCATACCTACCATCATCATTAGAGATAAAAGAACATTAGAAGCCGTTACATTGCCTACACCTAAGCGGAGCGGTTTTTTTGTCTGTGGTCTTACAATAAAAATATCAAACGCTGCAATAGGTAGCCCCAATGAAAGTACAAATGAAATTAAATTCAGCTCCATAGAAGTAGCAACCTCTTCCTTTAAAATAAAGATATTAGCGATAGTGTACACAGCGAGTATAAGCGAAGCAACGATATAGCTCCCTATAAGTACAGCAATGCCGTCAAGCCCCAATTTGAATTTTTGATTCATCTACTAAATATAAATAGGTTTGGATTTCGCAAAGATAATGGATTTAGAATCAAAACACCTAAATATTCCGTTTTGGCTTAGGCTATTTTTATATATTTGTTGAGTTATAAAGAGAGATAATCTAGAGTCTTAACAGAAATGCAAAGACACAAATAGTAAGGTAATGATTAAATATAAAGTAGCTTATGTAGAGCTAGACACTCATGCAGAGATAGCTCTTAATTTTAAAACATTGATGGAGGCGTCTAACAGGGTAGAGGTGGATTATTTTTTCTCTAATAAAATAAAGAAGCTGTTGGGTGAAAATATGCCTAATGTCATAGAAGCAAGCCCTAATACCATACTTAAGTTATTGTCAGCCAAAGAGTATGATTTGGTAGTGGTTGGGACGGTGCATCGTTATTTTAATACCTTTGATAAAATAGTTAAAAACTATAAGACCGCCATCATTTGCCATAATCTCAATTTTATTAAAGCGAGTAATACCGACTTGCTAAAAGTCTTATTGAAAGAAGATACTGTTTATAGGCTAAAACTACTTTTAAAGGAAGGTCTGATGATGAAAAATAGCGTTTACCAAAACTCGGTAAGTCGTTGGGTGTTGTCGGAAGACTTGGTTTCTTCTAGATATCAGCATATCCCACTTTTTTATACAGAATATCAGCAGGAGCTTTCTAATGATAAAGATTTAACATTAGTTATTCCAGGGATTGTATCACAAAAACGAAGAGATTACAAGGCGGTAGTGGAAAGTCTAAGTAGTCAATACTTTAACGAACCTACCGAAGTTGTTTTCTTAGGGAAAGCAATGGGAGAGGAGTTAGATTGGCTCAAAAGTTTAGAACAAAAAAATCTAAATAACCTGAAATTAACCTATTTTACGGAGAAAGTACCACAAGAATTATTTGATGAGTATTTACTGAAGGCTAGTTTGATTTGGGCACCTATACAGCAGAAAACTCACTTTTTTAATATTACAGAATACTACGGCAAAACGAAGGTAAGTGGTAATAATGGTGATGCAATGAAGTACGGTAAAAAGATTGTTTTTTCTAAAAACATAGAAGAAGTATTAAGCTATCAAAACATTAGAGAAGTGGAGCGTACTTCAAAACAAAAAGCATTAGAAATTACTGAAAACCTAATAGAAAGTGCCATAAACGCAAAAAAACACTAGTGATACAAAGATGAACCACTAAAAATTTCTTAAATTTGCATTTTGGAAAGACAATGGAAAAAGTAAAAATTCATGACAAAACTTTTGTTCCTTATTTAAAGAACGAAGAAATACAAACTTACATAAAAGCATTAGCTCTAAAAGTTTACGAAGATTATAAAGACGAAACACCTGTATTTATAGGAGTACTTAATGGAGTGATTATGTTTTTCTCAGACTTTTTAAAACACTATCCAGGGAAGTGTGAGGTAGCTTTTGTTCAGGTAAGTTCTTATCACGGAGGTTTGCAATCTACGGGGATTGTTTACACTAAAATGGAACTTACTAAAGAGGTAGAAGGGCGTCATATTATCCTTATGGAAGATATTGTAGATACAGGAAATACCATAGAAAGTCTTTTTGAATATTTTAAAAATACACACCGCCCTAAGTCGCTTAGAGTAGCTTCTCTTTTATTAAAGCCAGAAGTATTTAAGAAAGACTTTACCATAGACTATGTGGCAAAAGAAATCCCTAACAAGTTTGTGTTAGGCTACGGTTTAGACTATGATGAACTAGGAAGAAATTTACCAGATTTATACCAATTAGAAGAAGGTAGAATTAACCATTAACAAAGAAAACTAACATTGATAAATCGTGTTTTTAGCGATTTTAGATATACTAAAAATTAGAAGTAAAGATGATTAACATTGTATTATTTGGTCCTCCGGGAAGTGGTAAGGGTACTCAAGCTCAAAATCTGATTGAAAAGTTCAATTTGAAACAAATATCCACAGGAGATTTGTTCCGTTATAACATGAAAAACGATACTGAGCTAGGGAAATTGGCGAAATCTTATATAGATAAAGGAGAGCTAGTTCCAGACCAAGTTACCATAGATATGTTAATAGACGAGGTGAGAAAACCTACGGATACCAAAGGATTTATATTTGATGGTTTCCCCAGAACAGCAGCACAGACAGAAGCCTTAGAAAAGATTGTGAAAGACGAACTTAATGAGGAGATAAGCATTTGTTTATCGCTAGTAGTAGAGGACGAAATTTTGGTTCAAAGACTTCTTAAGAGAGGTGAAACTAGTGGTAGAACAGATGATGCGGACGAGTCTATCATTAGAAACAGAATTAAAGAATACTATGCAAAAACTGCCGAAGTAGCAGAACTTTACAAGCAGCAAGGGAAATATGTAGAGATAAATGGAGTAGGCGAAATTTCCGAAATTGCAGAAAAACTTTTCTCAGAAGTAGAGAAGATTTTAAAATAATAACAATAGAATGATAATCAAAAAACTATCAGAGTTTTAAGCTTTGATGGTTTTTTGGTTGTTTTATATCGTGTAATAAGCATTTAATTAAATAAGATATGTCAAATTTTGTAGATTATGTAAAAATCCATTGTAAGTCGGGGCACGGAGGTGCAGGGTCAGCTCACCTCAGAAGGGAAAAATACATTCCTAAAGGCGGTCCTGATGGTGGAGATGGTGGGCGTGGTGGTCATATCATTATGAAAGGAAATGCACACGAATGGACTTTATTACCATTGCGTTACACAAGGCACGTCAAGGCAGAAAACGGTCAGCCAGGTGGTAAAAATCAGTTGACGGGTCGTTATGGAGAAGATGTTTATATAGAGGTGCCCATTGGCACTATCGCTAAAAATGAAGAGGGAGAAATCATAGGCGAAATTTTAGAAGATAGGCAAGAGATTATCTTAATGCAAGGCGGTAAGGGTGGTTTAGGAAATGAGCATTTTAAGTCGGCTACTAACCAAACGCCTCGTTATGCACAACCGGGGCTTCCTGGGGAAGAAGGGTATATCGTGTTTGAGCTAAAAGTATTAGCAGATGTAGGTTTGGTAGGCTTTCCTAATGCGGGTAAATCCACACTATTGTCTGCAGTATCTGCCGCTAAACCTAAAATTGCCGATTATGCTTTTACAACGCTTACACCTAACTTGGGGATTGTAGATTATCGTAATTACAAGTCTTTTGTGATGGCAGATATACCAGGTATTATAGAAGGAGCTGCCGAAGGTAAAGGTCTAGGGCATCGTTTTTTAAGACATATAGAGCGAAACTCAATTCTTCTTTTTTTAATTCCGGCAGATGCGGAAGATTATTTCCAAGAATTCAAAATACTTGAAAACGAGCTTAAAGAGTACAATCCTGAGTTACTAGATAAAGATTTTATCATTTCCATTTCAAAGTCTGATTTATTAGACGAAGAACTCAAGAAAGAAGTTGCAGCTAAGTTCCCTGAAAACAGACAACCCTTATTTATTTCTGGAGTTACAGGAGAAGGGCTTACAGAACTTAAAGATGCAATATGGAAAAAATTACACGGATAGATTTTCTATCCGTGTTTTTTATTTAAGCTAGTCCAAAAATTTGCTTAGCGTTGTTAGTGGTTATCCTATCTATTTCGCTGATAGGCATTTGGTAAACATCTACTAGTTTACCGATGATTTGTTCTAGATAGGCAGATTCGTTTCGTTTTCCTCTGTAAGGTACAGGTGCTAGATAAGGCGAGTCGGTTTCTAAAACGATGTACTCTAGAGGGATTTCATTTAAAAATTGGTCTATTTTACCATTTTTAAAAGTAACCACACCACCTATTCCTAAACTGAAATTGAGGTCTATGGCTTGCTTAGCGTGTTCTAATGTTCCAGTAAAACAATGGAAAATACCTCTTAATTTAGGGTGTCTTTTTTCTTCTAAAACCTCAAAAGTTTCATCAAAACTTTCTCTAGAATGTATCACGATAGGCAGGTCTTTTTCTATTGCCCAATCTATCTGTAGTCTAAAGGCTTCTTTTTGCAGTTCTAGATGGCTTTTATCCCAATAGAGATCTATCCCAATCTCTCCGATAGCACAAAAATCCCTTTGCTCCAAATAGTCTTTTACCAATTTTATTTCTTGGTCGTAAGTTTCAGGGTTTATATAAGTTGGGTGCAGACCCATCATTGTCGATATTTGGTTAGGATATTCTGCCTCTAGATGAAGCATTTTTTCATGATATTCAGAATTGATAGCTGGTAGAAAGAAATGAGTAACTCCTTTATCTAATGCCCTTTGTATCATTAAATGTCTATCTTCATCAAATTCCTCTGAATATAAATGAGTATGCGTGTCTATCATAAATAATTGAAAGTTAGAAGTTTGAAAAAATTTTAAAATTAACTTTGGCTTGTTGCTCTTGTATTTTTTGTTTGAGATTATCTGTAAACTTTAGATAATCAGGGTGTTCAGTATGGGTTGGACGATGCCTTAAAGCCGAAATGATTTTCTGATTGTCAATGATAAATTTTTGTGTGTCTTCTGTGCAGTAGGCTTTTATAAATTTATCAAAGATATAATCTATGGCTTGTTCGTTAGGGTGGATTAGGTCTGATTTGTAAAATCTGTAATCTCTTAAGTCGTCCATTAAAATCTCATAAATAGGCAGATAATGAGCATTTGGATACATTGCCACCACTTGATGCAGTGCATTGATGAGCCTTGATTTGCTAAGCTGATTTTCAACCATACCATCTTTAGTATGCCTTATGGGAGAGACTGTAAACAAAATATTTACAGTATTAAGACAGTGTTGATTGATGAGTTCTATTGCTTTTTTGATGTGGGTTTGCACTTCCTCATCAGAGAGCATTCTTTTATTAAAAAGAGTGTTTGGCATCTTATGGCAATTAGCCACCTTTTGTCCTGTGGGAAGGTACTCATAAATAAACGAAGTCCCTAAAGTGATAATAACCCAAGAAGCGTTTTTTAAAAATGAATGAGCATTGGCTAGTTCGGTGTTTATTTTATCTAAAGTAGTAGTTTCAGAGATACCGTCAAACGAGGTATGATGGTCAAACGAAAGGTAATAACCACGATGATTAACCAAATCTTTCTCTTGATAACATTCAGAATGAACTATTTTTTCTAAAGCATTGGCAATAGAAAACGGATTAAATAGCGTCCCAAAAGGATTATTCAAACATCTTATTTGTCCCTCTGACAGTCGGTTACTCATTTCCGAAGCAAAGCAAGAGCCTATAGAAAAAACTTGGTCTGTAATTTCTATTTTTTTTGAGGAAGGCGTAAGATTAACTTCGGTTCTGAATTTCAATTTAGTAAGATTTTAATTCGTAATTCTTTTTCTTTGTAAAGACCTAAATTTATGATTATCTACATTTTTGAGATAGTTAGTCAGTTGAGGATTACTCATACTATCTTTGGTAAGGTAAATTCTGCCACCCAAATCCAATACAATTTGGTCTAAATCTTCAACGAGTTTTTTGAGCTTTTTATTCACTTTAAAATCTAGTGCAAGGGTATAACCTTCAAAAGGGAAGGAGTTGTATGCTTCTGGATTATTCTTTCCAAATAACTTTAGTACCGCTAAAAAAGAGCCATTACCACTATGAGCAATGGTTTTTAAAATTCGTTCCATACTTTCTTTGCCTTTGTCTTTCGGGATTACCATTTGGTATTGTATAAAACCATTTTTACCATAGATTTTATTCCAATCATTGATGACATCTAAAGGGTAGAAAAAGGTTTCATAATCAATGATATTTTTGACGATTTTTTTTGACTGTTTTTTGTAATAAAGCCAATTGAAGATCTTTACAGTCCATTGGTTTAGAATAAAATTTGGAAAATAAAAAGGAACACTTGGTTTTAATTTAGGCTTTAGAACTAAAGGATTTTTAGCTAGCTTAGAAGCAAGTTCATCTTTTAGAGCGTGTTCTCCTCTCATAAGTATAGATTTACCAATGTCATCTCCTTTCTGTAAACAATCTATCCACGCTACGGTGTAAGTCCAATCTTCACTTTCTTCAAATAGTTGAAAGATTTCGTCTAGGTTTTTTGCTTTGATGCTTTCTTGTCGGATATAAGCCGTGTCTATATTTTTAAGCTGAAATTTTGCCGATAAAATAATACCTGTAAGCCCCATTCCGCCAATGGTTGCCCAAAATAGGTCTGCGTTTTCAGTTCTAGAGCAGGTGATTATTTGAGCGTTGGCATTCAGGAGTTTAAATTCTAAAACATATTCTGAAAAACAGCCTTCTGCGTGATGGTTTTTACCGTGCACATCAGAGGCTATGGCTCCTCCAATACTAATGTATTTAGTACCTGGAGTTACATACAAAAAGTAGCCTTGTGGCACAATAATTTCCAAAACCTCGGAAAGAAGAACACCTGCTTCGCACTCAATAATTCCGTTCAGTCTATCAAAACTAATAAATTTGTTGAGTCTTTTTGTTGAGAAAATGTGTTCACCTAAAGAAGCATCTCCGTAACATCTGCCATTTCCTCTGGCGATAACTTCGGGACGACTTTTAACAAAATCTTTAATTTTTTCAAGATTATCTTCTGTAACTATTTCCTTTTCAACAATGGGAAAGTTTCCCCAATTAGAGACTTTTTGTATATGATTTTTCATTATTGTTTAGCGTAGATTTGGTAAAGAAAAACAACAATCCATAATACCAATGTAATTTGTATGTATCTGTCTTTGTAGACTATTTTTGTTGGAGATTCAGTTCGGTTGTAAACTAGAGTTTGCTGTAAATACCTTAAAAACGCAAACAAGACAAAAACCACCGTATAGAAAACTCTAGGATGAAACCTAGCTTGTACTTCTGGAGATAAAGTAAACATAAGATAGCAAACGATGGCCAAAGCACAGCTAATAGAAAGTGCAATATCTGCAAACTGAATATTATAGCCGTCTAATGCTTTCCTAGTTTTACCTGTTAGTTGAGCATTTACTAATTCGCCTCTTCTTTTCCCTATGGCTAGAACTAAAGCGAGAACAAAGGTAAGTAAGATGGCCCATTGAGTAATGATAAGTCCTGTAATATAACCTCCTGCTAATACTCTAAGGACGAAACCAATTGCAATGATAGTAATGTCTAAAATCGCAATATGTTTAAGTTTGAAGGTATAAGCCAAATTCATTACAAAATAGAATAAAATAATACTTCCGAACTTCCATATATTACCAATGTTAAGTACTGATAGTCCTACCCATAGACTTCCTAAGATTGATAAAATAAGTCCACTGAAAAGAATTTGAGCTGTAGTTTTTGAAATAGCTCCACTGGCTAGAGGTCTGTTTTTTTTCTTAGGGTGCTGTCTGTCAGAATCTATATCCATATAATCGTTGATGATATAGATGCTACTTGCTGTGAGTGAAAAAATAAGAAACGCAAAAAAACTAAGATAAAATAAATCAACCTCAAGTATTTTACCTGAAAATAGAAGAGGAACAAATATAAAAAGGTTTTTTACCCATTGCTCTACTCTAAGTAGATTAAAATATTTCTTCATAAGTTTTTGCAAAGCACAAAGATAACCATAAAAATAAAAAAACCGCAACTAAATGCGGTTTTGATTTTATATAGAGTCTAGATTAGTTTCCTTTCTGAGCCTCTTTTATCATATTTTCGTTAGCAGTGATAGCGAACTCCACTCGTCTATTTTTTGCTCTTCCTTCGTCTGTGTCGTTACTAGCAATAGGTTCGGCTTCACCTACTCCTTTAGCAATCATTCTACTAGATGCTATACCAAGAGAAGAAAGATAGCTTACTACTGCATTAGCTCTTCTCTCAGAAAGTCTTAAGTTATAATCATCAGCTCCTCTACTGTCTGTGTGCCCATAAACATTGATGTTGGTATCAGGGTTATTCTTAAGAACTTGGGCTAACTTATCCAAATTGGTTTTTGCTACAGAAGTAAGGTTAGCAGAATCAAATCCGAAATTAACCGTATTTTCATTAAGGGTAATTTTAATACCTTCATTTACTCTTTCTACTTCCGCACCAGGTAAGGCTTCTTTAATTTCTTTGGCTTGTTTGTCCATTTTGCTGCCGATAACATTACCAGCAACACCTCCAATGATACCGCCTAAAACAGCACCAGCAGGAGCATTTCTACCATTGCCTATATTATTACCTAGTATACCTCCTAAAACAGCACCAGCAGCGGCACCTATAGCAGTTCCTTTTTGTTGATTATTAGCATTTTGAACGGATTCGCAACTTGTAAGTAGCAAACTTCCTGATAAAAATAATGCTGCTATATTGGTTTTATTAAATATTTTCATTTTATAGTTTATTTAGATTGATTAACTTTTTGAAATTCATAATACACTTTTATATAGTTACCTTCGAATGGAACATTCTGAACTAATGTAAATGAGTTATCTGTTTGGTTTTGAAATTCTAATACATACCCAGAAACATTTTGTTTAGCTTTTTCTCCAGAGTGTATTTTTTTAAACTGAAACTGATTTCCATTTACCACTTCAAATTTGATAGGCTGAGATATCGCTGGACAACCATTATTTCCACTAAGAGTGTAGCTGCCAGTCCAATTATTAGGTACTAAAGACCAAGTACTTCCCAAAAAACATTTAGCATCTACACCTTCATCAAAAGGTTTAATTTTATAGTTTTTATCGTAATTAACACTTGCAACTTCCCAAGTTCCTTTAAGTTTCATAAAGTCTGAACGCTGATTTTGAGCTTGTTGACCTTTCTGTACTGTGGAGCATGCAGATAAAGATAAAGCTCCTATAAGTCCAGTAAAAAGTAGTTTTTTCATTATTATATTATTTTATACTCTGTTAAGTAGTAAAAATTGTGCCAACTAGCTTTTAAGTATTAAAAAAATAGTTTCGTAGGTTAAACTTTTGGAAAAATAAAGTAATTTTTAAAATGATTATCTTTGAAAAACATAAAATATGAAGATGGCTAAATTTTTGATTTTTATATTAACATTTTTTTACTCTTTAGGGATAGCTCAAAGCATTAAGGATAAGCTAGATAAAGCAACTAAAGCATTTTTAAATTCTCCTAAAATGTATGCTGCTAATATGTCTTTTTATGTAGCTGATGAAAATGGGAATTTTATCTATGAATATCAAGGGAGTAAAGGACTTTCTACGGCTAGCACACAGAAGATATTTACCGCTGCTACAGCTTTGGAGCTTTTAGGGAAAGATTATAAATACAGGACTAAAGCCGTTTATGATGGCGTTTTAGAAAGGAGTGTTTTAAAGGGAAATATTTATATTACCTCCAATGGAGACCCTACTCTTGGAAGCTGGAGATATGACGGTTATAAACCCGAAGATTTTCTAGAAAAGTTCTATACAGCTTTAAAAAATCAAGGTATCAAAAAGGTAGAGGGTAATTTAATTATAGATGATACTTATTTTGACTTTCAAACCACGCCAGGAGGTTGGGCTTGGAACGATATAGGCAATTATTATGGTGCTGGAGTTTGGGGCGTTAATTGGAGAGAAAACCAGTTTGATATAGATATTGAGGGTGGAGCTTCTATTGGTAAACCTACAAAAATTAAGTCTTTTTCTTATCCTTTGGTACAAGTAAAATGGTTTAATGAGTTAACTTCGGCGGCTTCAAATTCAGGAGATAAAAGTTTAATTTATACCGCTCCATACAGTTCTGTGGCGAGTATTAACGGAACACTTCCTGCTCAAAAAACAACTAAAATTTCGGGAGCAACGCCTAATCCACCAGTTCAGTTAGGGGCAGAAGTGGTTAGTTGTATTAAATATAAAGGGATAGAGTTCTCAGGAGAAGTCATAACAGGCAGACAATTACTTTTAGATGGGAAGCCTGTTCCGTCTGTTACAGGCAAGTCTTTTTTTGAATACGAATCTCCTGAGTTGAGTAAAATAGTCTATTGGTTTTTGAGAAAAAGTGTTAATCTTTACGGAGAAACCTTTATTAAAACTCTAGGAAAAGAGCAAAATAATGACTCTAGTTTTTCTAGTGGTGTTTCGGTGCTGAAAAACTTTTGGAAATCTAAAGGAATTCATTCTGCGATGATTAATTTTACGGATGGTAGTGGGTTGTCACCTCAGAACTATGCTTCGGCTAGGGCAGAAGTTCAGGCTTTACTTTGGGCTCAAAAGCAACCTTGGTTTAATGAGTTTTATAATGCATTACCTATTTATAATGATATGAAAATGAAAAGCGGTACAATAAAAGATGCTAAAGGTTATACAGGTTATCATACTTCTAAAAATGGTAAAAAGTATGTTTTTTCTATTATCGTGAATAATTATGATGGAGATGGCATCAATAATGAATTATTTTCAATACTTAATAACCTTAAATAATTGTATTGTTATTCCTAATGAAAAAAAACAGGAACATATTTTCTAAAGTCAATTTTTTAGTTGTTTTTCTGCTATTTAGTTCTGTTGTATTTGCTCTTATTATTTACTCTGTGGTTATTGTGAGAGATTTAAGGCAGAAAGAAACGGTTAATATGGCTGTTTTTGCCAAAGCTATGAGGTTTTTACAAGATGAAAATCAGGGAGATGTAAGAATGCTGGAGCTGGTTCAGGAAATTATTACCACTAATGATAATATCCCAATTATTGTAACTAATCACCAAGGAGAACCAATTAAGGAATTTATCAAAAATATTCCTGATAAAATTAAAGATAATTCAAAGGCTCTTAAGGTTCGCTTAGAAGAGATGAAAGAAGGATATCCACCTTTTGAGTTGCAAATTTCGGAAGGTAATATACAGTATCTTTATTTTGATAATTCGGATTTAATGAATAACCTTAGATACTATCCTGCATTGCTTGGTTTTTTCATTTTATTGTATCTGTTGTTTGCTTATTGGTTTTTTAAAATCGTAAAAAAAACAGACGAAGGCTATCTTTGGGCAGGATTGGCTAAGGAAACAGCACATCAAATAGGAACGCCTCTTTCCTCTATGATAGGTTGGATAGAAATTCTAAGAATGGAGCATGAAAATAGCGTTGGAGTGCAGGAGATAGAAAAGGATATACATAGGCTTACTACAATATCAGAGCGTTTTTCTAAGGTAGGTTCAGTCCCAGAGCTTAACGATTTTAATCTCAATGAAACTCTACAGCAAAACTATGATTATCTTAAAACTCGTATTTCTAAGAAAGTGGAATTTAATATAGCTTTACCAGCTAAGGAAGTGCTGATACCTCATAATCGTATTCTGATGAGTTGGGTCATAGAAAATCTTATTAAAAATGCGGTAGATGCAATGAAAGGCGATGGTAAATTAGAATTGAAACTCTATCAAAAAAATAAAAAAGTGATTATAGATATACAAGATACAGGTTGTGGTATGTCTGCAAAACAAGTAAGGAATGTTTTCAACCCAGGATATTCTACTAAAAAGAGAGGCTGGGGATTAGGATTATCTCTATCTAAAAGAGTGATTAAAGATTACCATAAAGGCGATATAAAAGTTGCCCATACAGAGATTGGTAAAGGAAGTGTTTTTAGGATAGAAATGTTTATCTGATACAAAATAGTCCTAATTTATTATTAGGACTATTTTGTATTTAGATTCTTCAGTAGTTAGCTTTTCCCTAGCTTAACTTTGAGGTTTTTTATCATTTCTTCGGTCATCATTTTGATGTCAAACTCATAAGAAAGTCCCCAATCTTCTTTAGCTTTGCTATCGTCTATGGAAGCAGGCCAAGAGTCGGCGATGCTTTGTCTGAAATCGGGTTGATAAGAGATTTTGAAATCAGGCATTACTTTTTTAATTTCATTTGCTAGTTCTGCAGGTGTAAAAGACATACCTCCTAGATTATAAGAGCCCCAAATACTGATGTTCTCTGCAGGTTCTTGCATTAGCTTTATGGTAGCGTTTATAGCATCGTCCATATAGAGCATAGGCATGGCAGTGTTTTCCGAAATAAAACATTGGTACTCGCCTTTTTCTACCGCTTCATAGAAGATTTCCACGGCATAATCGGTAGTACCTCCACCTGCAGGAGCTTTCCAAGAAATAAGCCCCGGGTATCTTATACTACGCACATCTACACCATATTTATCGTGGTAGTATTCGCACCATTTTTCTCCAGCCATTTTAGAAATACCATACACGGTGGTAGGGTTAAGCACCACATCTTGTCCAACATTGTGCTTTGGGATACCTTTACCAAATACAGCAATGGAACTTGGCCAAAATATCTTTTTTAAATAGCCTTCTTTTGCTAATTCGCATAGGTGGAGTAGTGGTTCTAGATTGAGTTTCCAAGCAAAAAGTGGTTGTTTCTCTGAAGTTCCAGATAAGAGAGAAGCTAAGTGATAAACCGTAGTGATTTTATTTTCTTTGATAAAATCTTCCAATAGTTTAAAGTTAGTTACATCTATTCTTTCGTAGTGTCCAGCAGTAGTAATGCCTTCTCTCCATTTATCAATTCCAGAAGCAATAACATTATCTTTACCGTAGATTTCCACCAACTTTGCTGTAAGTTCGGTACCGATTTGCCCTAAAGCTCCTGTGATGAGTATTTTTTCATTTTTACTTTCCATAGTTTGTTCCGATTTCGTTTTTACAAAGGTACTAAATATGCCTATTTTTTGGAAATGTTTTTGGTTAGAAATTTTAATTTAATGATTAGATTTGTATCCAAATTAAAGTGATAAAAACTCGTTGTGCATTTTAAATAATACTGATTTTTAGATGATTTAATTTTCTTTGGAAGATAAATTTATTGATATATTGAATAACCGTTGCGGCGGTTATTTTACTGATTATCCTTGTTTTAAAGCCTTCAAAAGTTTTAGCATAGTTTCTTTTAATCATAAATTGGTCGCAAAGTTGAGAGAAAAATGTCTCAATTCGTTTTCGCTTTTTCTTGTACAATGAAAATTGAGGAATATAATCTTTCTGATTACTTCTCATTGGTGTATCTAATTTAATATTAGCATAGTTAAATAAATCTATTTGAACTTTTGCTGATAAATAGCCTCTATCTCCAATTAAAGTACAGTTTCGCATTTGCTCACCACTATCTTTTAAATAGTGGATGTCGTGAACGGATGCAGGGCTTATATCAAAATTCTTAATCACACCATTTAAAGAACATACTGCGTGTAGTTTATAGCCATAGAAATATAATTTCTGTGAAGCACAATAACCATATGTTGGTGAAGAATAGGATTGCTCTTTACAAATTTTTGAACGAGTAGAACGAGCGTTTTCACAAACTTTCATTGGCATGCTATCAACGATAAAAATATCTTCAAACTCATTGAACTCCATCGAAATACGCTGTCTAATTTGCTCTGTTTGTAGGGATAGTCTTCGTTTTCGCTTATTGTAAACACTTCTTTCAATTTTGTTTATCAGAGAGTTTGGCAATTTTCTAAATAACTGTAATTCGCTATCAATACTCAAGTATTCAGCAGTAATATTAAGACTTATGACTTCTAAATCGCTCATTTTAGGTGTTCTTCTCTGATAACTAATCAGTTGATTTTCTGAAAAAAGTCCTAAAACTTCCAAAATTCTTTCATATATTTGCTCTAAGTTGTTCATTTATATCGTTTTATAGCAAAAACAATATACTGATTTTCAGTCTAATAAACAACTCTTGTTTTTTTCATTTCATAATGCACAACGGGTTGATAAAATGATTAGAAAAGCCCAAAGGGAAGATATACCATTGATACAAAGTCTTGCAAAGCAATCGTGGAATAGCCATTATCTCGCAAGAGCAGATAGATTATATGTTGGGTATGATGTACTCCGATGAAGAGTTAAACCAACATTTTGAGAATCCTAACTATCATTATTATCTGATGTTGAATGGTGGTGTAGAGGTAGGATTTATGGGGTTTGAAATAGGCTACGAACCTCAAACCACCAAATTACACCAGCTTTATCTTTTGGCAGAGGCTAAAGGAAAAGGATTGGGAAAGGAAGCAATAGGCTTTTTAAAAAGAGAAGTGAAAAGCCACAAAGATAAGTCTATCGTACTAAATGTTAATAGGAAAAACCCATCGTTTAATTTTTATAAAAGCCAAGGGTTTGAGGTAGATAAAGAAGTGGTGTTGGAAGTAGGCGAAAGTTTTGTAATGGACGATTATATTATGAAAATAGCCATAGAAATTTAATTCTATGGCTATTTTTATTATAGCAAAGACTAAATAATTTTACTGCATTAGCTTTTTTACTGCTTTTTTCACTGCTTCTGCATCTATTCCGTATTTTTTCATCAGCTCGGCTGGTGTGGCAGACTCACCGAAAGTATCGTTTACGGCAACAAATTCTTGTCTTGTAGGGTGCTTTCTTGCAAGTAGTCCTGCCACAGACTCGCCAAGTCCTCCAAGGTAGTTATGTTCTTCTGCCGTTACAATCTTTCCTGTTTTCTTTACAGAATTTAAAATGATTTCTTCGTCCAAAGGTTTAATCGTGTGGATATTGATTACCTCGCAAGAGATACCTTCTTTTTCTAGTTGTTCTGCAGCTACTAGAGACTCCCAAACCAAATGCCCTGTTGCTACAATGGTTACATCTTTACCTTCTTGCAACAAAATCCCTTTACCGATTTCAAAAGGCATATCTTCTGGCATAAATACAGGTACGGCAGGTCTCCCGAATCTTAGATAGACAGGACCGTTGTAGTCTGCAATGGCAATGGTAGCCGCTTTAGTTTGGTTATAGTCGCACGGGTTGATAACTACCATACCTGGCAACATTTTCATCATACCAATATCTTCTAGCACTTGGTGAGTTGCACCGTCTTCTCCTAAGGTAAGTCCTGCGTGAGACGCACATATCTTAACATTTTTACCAGAGTAAGCCACAGATTGACGAATTTGGTCGTAAACTCTCGAAGTAGAAAAGTTAGCAAAAGTACCCGTAAATGGTATTTTACCATTGATGCTAAGCCCTGCAGCGATGCCTATCATATTCGCTTCGGCGATGCCCACTTGGAAAAATCTTTCTGGAGCTTTCTCTATAAATTTCTCCATTTTTAGAGAGCCGATAAGGTCGGCACAGAGTGCTACTACATTTGGATTTTTGTCAGCAAGTTCTGCTAGCCCAGCACCAAAACCACTTCTTGTATCTTTTTTTTCGGTATAAGTATATTTCATTTTAATTTATTTTTCACTTTTAGTTTCCTCTATAAGTAGAATATCCGTAAGGTGAAAGAGTTATAGGTACATGATAATGATTATTATCTTTTATTTCAAAAACCACCTCTATGTACGGGTAGAAAGTGTCTTGTCCCAATTTCTCAAAATAAGGTTTTGTAAAATAAGTGAGTTTGTAAATTCCCTTGTGGTTTACGCCTTTTCCTTCTTTTAAAAAGTCTTTGATACGCCCGTTTTGGTCAGTTGTCTTTTCATCAACTGTTACCCAATGGTCTTTATGCTGCAATTTGGAAAGGCGAATGCTTACATTGGGTGCAGGCTGTCCTTTTGTAATGTCCAAAATATGACTTGACAATTGGTATTTTGCTTCTTGTGCAAAAGTTAGACTTGCAAAGGCAAGCATTAACATTAAAAAAAATGTTCTTTTCATAGGTATAAAATTTAAAAATTAGTAATTGTTTTCAGTTGTAATCCTCCTCTATTTGGGTTGCAAAACCTATTAAGATGATTATTGGTTCGTATTTACTTCAATGGCAGAAATTCCCGCTTTGGCAATCCGTACATCTTCGCTGCCGTGTGCACCGCCTACACCAATACCCCCAACTACTTTTCCGTCTATATAAATGGGCACGCCTCCGTCCAAAATTAAAATATTTTCGTCCAAATAACGAATATCTTCTGGGATTGTTCCATTTTTAATGCCTTGTGCAATTTCGGCGGTTTCTCTTTTTTGAGAATTGGCAGTAAAGGCTTTTTTATAACTGGCTCGTAAGGTATGCACCCCAGCGTTGTGATGCCTAAGTACAGCGAGCGTTTGCCCCGACTGATCGACCACCGTAACACTGATACGATGCCCACTTTTATTGGCTTCGTTAAAGGCTTTTTGTGCCATTTTCATTGCTGCATCACCTGTTAATACAGGCTCATATAAAGTTTTGCTCTGGGCTTGTAGAGGGATATTTATCAGTAGGCTTACGAATAGTAAAATATGAATAGATATTTTCATTGTTGGGTATTAAATCCTAAATTCTCTGCCGCTTTTTGAGCGATATTGTGGTCGTTTTCGCCACTACCGCCTCCAGATATACCGATGCTCCCCACCAAAACCCCATCTTTCCAGATAGGAACACCACCTCCTAATAGGAGTAATTCGGGTAGGGTATTCAAATTTTGAGCAGTAGGGTTAGCGGCGGCTTTTTGCATTAAGATAAAACTAGGGGTTTTTGTAGAAAGTGCGGTATAGGCTTTTCTACGAGAGGCCTCTGTGTTGTGAGGTCCTACGGTATCCCCTTTCAAGAGTAGGATAACAACCCCCGAGTTGTTAAGTATCGCAATAGAGATCTGTTTATTAAGTTTAGCCGCTTCAAGGTTGGCCTGTTCGGCCAATTTTAATGCACCGTTTTGGTTGATACTTAATGTATGTTCTAATGAGGATTCTTTTTGCTGTGCTAATCCGAAATTTCCTAATATCAAAGCAAATAGAATGATTACATTTTTCATAATGATTATTTTTAATTTACTTAACGATTTTTTTTCGGTATAAGTATATTTCATTTTAATTTATTTTTCACTTTTAGTTTCCTCTATAAGTAGAATATCCGTAAGGTGAAAGAGTTATAGGTACATGATAATGATTATTATCTTTTATTTCAAAAACCACCTCTATGTACGGGTAGAAAGTGTCTTGTCCCAATTTCTCAAAATAAGGTTTTGTAAAATAAGTGAGTTTGTAAATTCCCTTGTGGTTTACGCCTTTTCCTTCTTTTAAAAAGTCTTTGATACGCCCGTTTTGGTCAGTTGTCTTTTCATCAACTGTTACCCAATGGTCTTTATGCTGCAATTTGGAAAGGCGAATGCTTACATTGGGTGCAGGCTGTCCTTTTGTAATGTCCAAAATATGACTTGACAATTGGTATTTTGCTTCTTGTGCAAAAGTTAGACTTGCAAAGGCAAGCATTAACATTAAAAAAAATGTTCTTTTCATAGGTATAAAATTTAAAAATTAGTAATTGTTTTCAGTTGTAATCCTCCTTTATTTGGGTTGCAAAATCTATTAAGATGATTATTGGTTCGTATTTATTTCAATGGCAGAAATTCCTGCTTTTGCAATCCGTACATCTTCGCTTCCGTGTGCACCGCCTACACCAATACCGCCAACTACTTTTCCGTCTATATAAATGGGCACTCCTCCGTCCAAAATTAAAATATTTTCGTCCAAATAACGAACATCTTCGGGGATTGTCCCATTTTTGATGCCTTGTGCAATTTCGGCGGTTTCTCTTTTTTGAGAATTGGCAGTAAAGGCTTTTTTATAACTGGCTCGTAAGGTATGCACCCCAGCGTTGTGATGCCTAAGTACAGCGAGCGTTTGCCCCGACTGATCGACCACCGTAACACTGATACGATGCCCACTTTTATTGGCTTCGTTAAAGGCTTTTTGTGCCATTTTCATTGCTGCATCACCTGTTAATACAGGCTCATATAAAGTTTTGCTCTGGGCTTGTAGAGGGATATTTATCAGTAGGCTTACGAATAGTAAAATATGAATAGATATTTTCATTGTTGGGTATTAAATCCTAAATTCTCTGCCGCTTTTTGAGCGATATTGTGGTCGTTTTCGCCACTACCGCCTCCAGATATACCGATGCTCCCCACCAAAACCCCATCTTTCCAGATAGGAACACCACCTCCTAATAGGAGTAATTCGGGTAGGGTATTCAAATTTTGAGCAGTAGGGTTAGCGGCGGCTTTTTGCATTAAGATAAAACTAGGGGTTTTTGTAGAAAGTGCGGTATAGGCTTTTCTACGAGAGGCCTCTGTGTTGTGAGGTCCTACGGTATCCCCTTTCAAGAGTAGGATAACAACCCCCGAGTTGTTAAGTATCGCAATAGAGATCTGTTTATTAAGTTTAGCCGCTTCAAGGTTGGCCTGTTCGGCCAATTTTAATGCACCGTTTTGGTTGATACTTAATGTATGTTCTAATGAGGATTCTTTTTGCTGTGCTAATCCGAAATTTCCTAATATCAAAGCAAATAGAATGATTACATTTTTCATAATGATTATTTTTAATTTACTTAACGATTTTTTTTCGGTATAAGTATATTTCATTTTAATTTATTTTTCACTTTTAGTTTCCTCTATAAGTAGAATATCCGTAAGGTGAAAGAGTTATAGGTACATGATAATGATTATTATCTTTTATTTCAAAAACCACCTCTATGTACGGGTAGAAAGTGTCTTGTCCCAATTTCTCAAAATAAGGTTTTGTAAAATAAGTGAGTTTGTAAATTCCCTTGTGGTTTACGCCTTTTCCTTCTTTTAAAAAGTCTTTGATACGCCCGTTTTGGTCAGTTGTCTTTTCATCAACTGTTACCCAATGGTCTTTATGCTGCAATTTGGAAAGGCGAATGCTTACATTGGGTGCAGGCTGTCCTTTTGTAATGTCCAAAATATGACTTGACAATTGGTATTTTGCTTCTTGTGCAAAAGTTAGACTTGCAAAGGCAAGCATTAACATTAAAAAAAATGTTCTTTTCATAGGTATAAAATTTAAAAATTAGTAATTGTTTTCAGTTGTAATCCTCCTTTATTTGGGTTGCAAAATCTATTAAGATGATTATTGGTTCGTATTTATTTCAATGGCAGAAATTCCTGCTTTTGCAATCCGTACATCTTCGCTTCCGTGTGCACCGCCTACACCAATACCGCCAACTACTTTTCCGTCTATATAAATGGGCACTCCTCCGTCCAAAATTAAAATATTTTCGTCCAAATAACGAACATCTTCGGGGATTGTCCCATTTTTGATGCCTTGTGCAATTTCGGCGGTTTCTCTTTTTTGAGAATTGGCAGTAAAGGCTTTTTTATAACTAGCTCGCAAGGTATGTACCCCGGCATTGTGATGCCTAAGTACGGCGAGGGTTTGCCCTGATTGATCTGCCACCGTAACACTGATATGATGCCCACTTTTATTGGCTTCGTCAAAGGCTTTTTGTGCTATTTTCATTGCTGCATCACCCGTTAATACAGGTTCGTATAGATTTTTGGTTTGAGCATTTACCTTCATAAAGACCAGAAATAATGTGAAAAATAAAGTAACCGATTTCATATTGAATTATAATTTGGTTTCAAATCCCAAAATTACACAGATTTTTCGGTATTTAAAATCCTTTTCGCACAGTCAGAGGCACAAATAAGTCCCGCTGCCATCATAATTACATCTTTTAAAACCAAACGCCCTGCACCCGACAAATATGGAAAGCCATATTGCGGAGTTAGAAAATCACCATCTAATTTTGGAACATACACCTCTGGGGTTGTGATTAGAAAAGAAAGCGTAATCACCGACATTCCGAAGGTTAACAACCCTCCTATCAATCCTATTTTAGGACTCCAAATTCCTAAAAGTGTTAAAATTCCTATGCTTACAATTACCATTCCCAACCCATAAGAAAACGGATAAGTACCGTTGGTTTTGTGCCAAGCTATATTTTCGGCTACCATTTTACCCTCCGGGTTTCGGTGTTTTTTGTATTGGGCTATTTCTGTCCCGTCTTCTTGGATATAAGTTTTTCCCGTGTTATTATAGAAAAAACTCATAAAAGGACTGTTCGTAACAAAAGGAACAATACCATCGGCTTCATATTGGAACACCTTTAATCCCCCGATCCATAACATAACTACAGCTATGGCAATCCGTATAAAATGAATGAACTTTGGTTGTAGATTGACTAAGATTTGTAATAAATTTTTCATAAGAGTTTTAATTTTCATAATTTTTTCTATCAACTAAAGAGAAAATAAATTCCTCCAAAAGACAGGGTTCTTTCTCAAAAAGTGTGGCAATTAACCGATTAATTTGTTCCAAAACGCTTTGTTTTCTTCAGTAAATAATCATTTATAGGTATCATTTAGAAGTGCTAAATCCTAAATTCTCTGCCACTTTTTGAGCGATATTGTGGTCGTTTTCGCCACTACCGCCTCCAGATATACCGATGCTCCCCACCAAAACCCCATCTTTCCAGATAGGAACACCACCTCCTAATAGGAGTAATTCGGGTAGGGTATTCAAATTTTGAGCAGTAGGGTTAGCGGCGGCTTTTTGCATTAAGATAAAACTAGGGGTTTTTGTAGAAAGTGCGGTATAGGCTTTTCTACGAGAGGCCTCTGTGTTGTGAGGTCCTACGGTATCCCCTTTCAAGAGTAGGATAACAACCCCCGAGTTGTTAAGTATCGCAATAGAGATCTGTTTATTAAGTTTAGCCGCTTCAAGGTTGGCTTGTTCGGCCAATTTTAATGCACCGTTTTGGTTGATACTTAATGTATGTTCTAATGAGGATTCTTTTTGCTGTGCTAATCCGAAATTTCCTAATATCAAAGCAAATAGAATGATTACATTTTTCATAATGATGATTTTTTAAAAATTACTTTTTATCCTCAATCCCGAACTCTTTCCATTGGCTTTGTTCTATATCGATTTTGATGCGTTTTTTGAGTTGAGCATAGAGTTTTTGCAGTTCGTTCAATTTGGCATCCAGGGCTTGGGTTTTGGTTTTGAGGTCAGCTTTTAGTTTTTCTTGTTCGCTGTTGAGGGTTTCTATGGTTTGTCTTAGGGTCTCCAATTCTGATATTTGACTTTCCTGAACACCTGCGGGGAGGTTACTTTTATATCGGCTGAGCCCGTCGGCCATTACCTTAGCCGAGGTGATGTTTTCTGAATATGATTTCTTTGCCATAGTGATAAGTTTTAATTGTGATACTAAAATTATGAATTTATTAAAAATTTAGATAAAAATTTATTGAGTTTATCTAGGAAAAGATTTGTCCCGTGTAGGAAATTTATCGTCCAGGTTAGGATATTTTTGGTACTACATTGGACGGCGTTCGTCCCACTTGGGAAATCCTCTGTCCTACTTAGGAATTCTTTTGTCCGAGTTGGGAAATGTGCTGTCCCAGTTAGGAAGGTGTAAGTCCGTCTCAATATAAATGCCAAATTAAGGAGAACAGTTTCTTTTTCATAATCTCTTTTTTATCCAAAATTAAGTTTTCTTCAGTTGTCTTGCAATCAGACTTCTGTTCACTATCTATTGAATAATGATTTTTTTGTTATGGCGATGTGCTGCCATTGCACCCCAAATCATACAGATAGGCTGGGTAAAGAAGATACTAATTCCTAGCGTGAGAAACGCCGCCACACCCGATACGAGTAGCATTACTAGTGCTCCTACTACGGTGGAATAAAGCATTCCCAACGGACCGAAAAAGAAAGTGAGCAATAGGCTAATCCCTACACTTTTAGTAGGGGCTACTACAACGATTTTTTCTGCTTTATTTGAATTTTCCATTTTATTTAAAAATTTAATAATCAGCCAAATTATCTGTAGAAAGTTGAGCTAAGGCTTTTTCTAGTTGCTCATCGTTAGGTGCCTTACCGTGCCAAGCGTGAGTTCCCATCATAAAATCTACACCGTTACCCATTTCGGTATGCATAATGATAGCGATAGGTTTCCCTTTTCCTGTCTGTGCTTTAGCTTCTTCTAGCACCGCAATTACAGCTTCTAGGTTGTTACCTTCTTTAACTTCCAATACTTGCCAATCAAAGGCTTCTAGTTTAGCTTTTAAGTTCCCTAAAGAAAGTACATCAGACACATCACCGTCTATTTGTCGGTTGTTGTAGTCTATGGTTGCAATGAGGTTATCTACTTTATTATGGCTAGCGTACATAAGAGCTTCCCAAATTTGTCCTTCTTGTAATTCTCCATCGCCGTGTAGAGAGAATACAATACTTTTATCATTATCTAGCTTTTTACCTAGAGCCGCACCTACAGCTACAGAAAGTCCTTGCCCTAGAGAACCAGAAGCAATTCTTACCCCAGGTAAACCTTCGTGCGTGGTAGGGTGCCCTTGCAGTCTAGTATTTAGTTTCCTGAAAGTAGCCAATTCTTCCACTGGAAAGAAGTTGAATCTGGCAAGTGTGCTGTAATAAACAGGAGAAATGTGCCCATTAGAAAGGAAGAATAAATCTTCATTTTTGCCTTCCATTTTAAATGGTAGCGAGTAGTTCATTACCTTTCCGTAAAGAGCTGTAAAGTATTCTACACAACCCAAAGAGCCACCTGGGTGTCCAGAGTTTACTGCGTGTACCATTCTCAAAATATCTCTTCTGATTTGCGTGGTGAGATGTTTTAATTCTTCTACTGATTTTGCCATTATAATATAGGTTTAATTTTATTGAAATGATTGTTTTTTACTACTGATGAACCAAAGCCCTACAAAGGTAAGTAATCCGTTGATGATAAGTAATTCTAACCCGATTTGGAAATCGCCAAAAACAAGACTTTGATATTTATCTATTAAAAATGATAAGATAGGAGCGGTAATACAGATGTAAGGCACTAGCTTATCTTTAACTGTTTTCTTAGTGAAAATCCCAAAAGCGAAAAGCCCAAGTAGAGGTCCATAGGTGAAGCCTGCTAATTTAAGGATAAGACCTATCATAGAATTATCGTTAATCCATTTAAAAATGAGTACCATTATTAAAAATGATACTGCCACCCAAAGGTGTACTCTCTTTCTGAATTTTTCTTTTTCGGAAGCGGAGATATTTTTTTCTTTCAGTCCAAATATATCAATACAAAGAGATGAAGTCAGTGCCGTCATAGCTCCATCAGCACTAGGAAATAGGGCAGAAATAAGAGCAATGATAAAAATAATAGAAATAAATGGCGGCATATGGTTAAGAGCTACATCTGGGAATAGCTGGTCTCCTGTGCTAGAAATATTCTCTTGTATGCCGTAAAGGTGTAACAATCCACCCATATAAAGGAATAATGAAATAACACCTAGCAATATAAATCCTAGAGTTACCATATTTTTCTGACTGTCTTTTAGGTTGGTTACCGAGATAGACTTTTGCATCATTTCTTGGTCAATCCCTGTCATTGTAATGGTAATGAAAGCTCCTGCTAAGATTTGTTTAATGAAGAACCCTTTATCATTAACATCGGTGTCAAATACTTTAGTATAACCTTGTTCGCTCATTGCGGCGAAACTATCTGCGATATTTAGTCCTAAATGATTAAGCATATAGAAGGTACACACAATAAGTCCTAATAGCATTCCTGTAGTTTGTAAAGTGTCTGTCCATACGATGGTTTTTACGCCGCCTTCGTAGGTGTAGAGGATAATCATTACCAAAATAATGAGAGTAGTTACAATAAAAGGAACGCCAAGGCTATCCAAGATAGTCATTTGTAAAATATTGACTACTAAATAAAGCCTAGCCGTAGCACCTACCAAACGAGATACAATAAAAATAGAAGCTCCTGATTTATAAGATAAAGCTCCCATTCTCTGCTGAAGGTATCCATAGATGGAGGTTAGTTTTAGTCTGTAATAAAGAGGTAATAAAACATACGCAATGACAATGTATCCTATGAGGTATCCTATGGTAACTTGTAGATAGTGGAAACTGTCTTTTCCCACCTGTCCAGGGACACTTACAAAGGTAACTCCAGATAGAGAAGTCCCTATCATACCGAATGCTACCAAAATCCAATTACTACTCCTATTGCCTATAAAAAAACTATCATTATTGCTTCCTTTACCTGTTCTATAAGCTACCCATAGCAGAATGCCAAAATAGGCAATAATAATTCCTAGTAAGAGAATTGGCGACATACGAAAATCATTTTTCTATAAACATCGCAAAGATAACTTTTTCTTGTGGGGTAAAAAAATAGAGGCTTTAGAAATTTCCAAAAAAAAACAAGAGATGAGATGTTGCCGTAAGAGAAATAAATACCTAAGTATAATTTTTACAATGAGTTTAAAAAACGTTATTTTTGCAAAATGAATTCACTAATAGATAAATATAATATACCAGGTCCTAGATATACTTCATATCCTACAGTACCTTATTGGGAAGAGGAGAGTTTTACACATCAATCTTGGGAACATACGGTGATAAAATCATTTAAGGAGTCTAAAGACGAAGGAATTTCCATCTACATACATCTGCCATTTTGTGAGCAATTATGTACCTTTTGTGCCTGTCATAAACGGATTACAAAGCAACATTCTGTAGAAACACCTTATTTACAATCGGTGATTAAAGAGTGGCAATTGTACTTGGCTCTTTTTGACGAAAAACCTAAAATTAAGGAATTACATTTAGGTGGAGGAACGCCTACTTTTTTCTCGCCTAAAAACTTGAAAATATTGATAGAGGAAATTCTTTCAGGTGGAACAATAGCAGAGAAACCCGAGTTCTCTTTTGAAGGACACCCTAACAATACCACTAGAGAGCATTTGCAAGTGCTTTACGATTTAGGATTTAGAAGGGTGAGTTTTGGAGTGCAAGATTATGATGAGAAAGTACAAAAAGCCATCAATAGAGTTCAGCCTTTTGAGAATGTAGAAAAAGTGACCCAGTGGGCTAGAGAAATAGGTTACGAAAGTGTTTCTCACGATTTGGTTTTTGGACTTCCGTTCCATACTTGGGAAAAAATGGAATATACCATAAGAAAAACAATGACTTTGAAACCCGATAGATTAGCATTTTATTCTTACGCTCATGTGCCTTGGATTAAAGGAGTAGGGCAGAGAGGTTTTGATGAGAATGACCTTCCGTCAGGCGAAGAAAAAAGAAAACTCTACGAGAATGGGAAGCAGCTTTTGGAAGAGTTGGGCTATAAGGAGATAGGAATGGACCATTTTTCACTAGAGCACGATGACCTTTACCAATCTATGCTTAATAAGAAAATCCATAGGAATTTTATGGGTTATACTTCGGGGAAAACTCAACTTATGGTAGGATTGGGTATGAGTGCTATTTCTGACTCTTGGTACGCTTTTGCTCAAAACGAAAAAACAGTGGAAGCCTATCAGCAGCGAGTAGAGAAAGGAGAAATTCCTGTGTTTAGAGGGCATATCCTAACCGATGAAGATTTGAAAATCCGTCGTCATATACTCAATATTATGTGTCAGCTAGAGACTTCTTGGACGGAAGCAACGGCTTTTCCAGAGTTAGAAACTACCATAGAAAAACTTAAAGAAATGGAAGCGGACGGTCTTGTGGAAATATCAGAAAATAAAATCAGAATTACAGAAGCTGGTAAAGCATTCACACGAAATGTAGCAATGACTTTTGATTTGAGAATGTTAAGAAAAGCTCCAGGAACTAGAATTTTTTCTATGACTGTTTAGAAGAGTATTGATATTTCTCATTTGTTTAAAATGAAAACAATGGCAAATAAAGTTTATAATTATACTGAAAAACATTATATTTGCCGACTATAATTTTTAATGTTGTAAATTACTGAAAATGCAAGGAAAAGGACTTATTACAGTTGTTGCGATTGTTCTAGGGCTTATTTGTCTTAACGAAATGCTCCCTACTTTTTATGCGAGCAAGGTAGAGAAAGAAGCTAGAGCAATAGCAGGAGACAATCAGGCAAAGTATCAAAAAGAGATAGATCGTCTGTCTAAAGATACTCTTAATTTATGGTTTACTAAACTTTATTACACTGCCGCTAAAGAGCGTGAAATGAAGTTAGGTCTAGACTTAAAAGGTGGTATCAATGTGCTTTTGGAAATCAATCAGAGAGATTTGGTGATGGATTTAACTAACTATTCATCTAACCCAATCCTCATAGAAGCACTAGATAAAACAGATGTAGCTCAGAGAAATTCTACTAAATCTTATATAGAGGACTTCTTTGTTCAGTTTGATAACGTGAACAAAAGTAAAGGAGCAAACTTAAAGTTAGCGAGTCCAGAAATATTTGGAACTCAAAAATTAAGTAGTGAAATCAAATTTAACACTAATGATGATGAGGTTAAATCTATCATCAGAAAGAAGATAGATGCTGCGGTAGGTTCTGCTTATGAAGTTATTAGAACTCGTATAGACAAAATGGGAGTTACTCAACCTAATGTTCAGAGAGTACCTGGTACAGGTAGAATATTGGTGGAGATGCCAGGTATTAAAGATATTGATAGAGTAAAGAAAATGCTTCAGACTTCTGCTAAACTTCAGTTTTGGGAAGTTCAGCAAGTGCCAGAAGTAGCACCTTACTTTGAGCAACTTTCAAAATTAGTATTAGCTAAGGGAGATTCTATGGGTGTTGCTAAAACAACTAATTTCCCAGCGTTACTTAATCTAAATACGCTTAGAAGCAATGGAGTTGGTAACATTAAGTTAAGCGACACAGCTACTGTTAACAAAATTCTTAATAGCTCAGTGGCTTTAAACGCAAGACCAAGTAACATTAAATATACTAAGTTTTTATGGGCTTATAAGCCTGAATCTACAGACCCTGACCACTTGGTATTGTATGCTATTCGTTCTAATATTTCAGGTAAAGCTCCTGTAGATGGTGCGGTAGATAAGGCAAATATCAGCTACGACCAAATAGGTAGAGTAGTGGTAGATATGCAGATGGATAGTGAGGGTACTAAGGACTGGAAGATTCTAACTGAAAAAAATGTAGGTAAACCAGTAGCGGTTACTCTAGACAATAGAGTATATACAGCACCTAATGTAGTGAATGCAATCCCTAATGGGCGTACACAAATTTCGGGGAACTTTACTCAAGATGAAGCTCAAGATTTAGTAAATGTTTTAAACACAGGTAAATTACCAGCAAGTGCTAAAATTGTACAGGCAGATGTTGTAGGTCCATCTTTAGGGCAGGCTTCTATCGATGCGGGTATGTGGTCATTTATTATAGCATTTATCTTTATTGTAGTTTATATTATATTCTACTACGGAGGTGCAGGTGTTTATGCTGTAATTGCTATGATTATCAACTTGTTCTATATCTTTGGTATTATGGACTCTATGGATGCTACGCTTACTTTACCAGGTATTGCGGGTATAGTTCTAACGATGGCGATGGCAGTAGATACCAATGTAATTATCTATGAAAGAACTAAAGAAGAGCTTTTTGCAGGTAAAAATATTAGAGAGGCTTATCATGATGGTTTCAAACATGCACTTTCTGCGATTGTAGACGGACATATTACTACATTGCTTACTGCGGTGGTGCTTTATATATTTGGTACAGGACCTATCCAAGGTTTCGCGGTAACACTTATTATAGGTCTTATTATGACATTCTTTACTTCAGTGCTACTTTCTAGAGTAATGATATTTAGTAGACTTAATAAAGGTAAAGGTCTTTCTGTATGGACATCAGCTACGAAAAATGTATTTAGAAATGTATGGGTAGCCTTCATAGAGAAGAGAAAGTTTGCTTATGCTTTTTCAGGAGTTCTTACTGCTATATGTGTGGTTTCTATAGTGGTAAACGGCTTTAAGCTAGGGGTAGATTTTGAAGGAGGAAGAAACTATGTAGTTAAGTTTGATAAAACTGTAGATGCTGCTCAAGCGGAAGCTAGTCTATCAGAATTGTTCCAAACTAAGGACGGAAAGAATAACTCAGTAGATGTAAAGACATTTGGTACTTCTAATCAATTAAAAATCACAACTGACTATAAGATTGATGATGAATCATTAGCGGCAGACCAAGAGATTGAAGCTAAATTATTTGAAGGATTGAAGTCTAATTATCCAGCTGGTTATACATTAGATAAATTTAAGAGTGCGGAAGGAGATAATTTAGGTATAGTTTCATCTACTAAAGTAGGACCATCTGTAGCGGATGATATTAAGATAGGTGGTACTTTTGCAGTACTAGCTTCTTTATTAGGAATATTTATCTATATTTTGTTCCGTTTTAGAAGATGGCAGTTCTCTCTAGGTGCTGTGTTAGCATTGTTCCATGACGCTATTATCATTTTAGGAGCTTACTCTTTATTCTATAAAATTTCTCCTTTCAATATGGAGATTAATCAGGACTTTATCGCAGCGATACTTACAGTGCTAGGGTACTCTATCAATGATACTGTAATTGTATTTGACCGTATCCGTGAATATCTAAGAGAGAGAAAGTCTACTACTTTGGAAGGGTTGTTTAATGATTCCATTAGTAGTACTTTGGGTAGAACTATTAACACTTCACTTACTGTAATGTTAGTAATTTTAGCGATATTCATATTTGGAGGTGATAGTTTAAGAGGGTTTATGTTTGCCTTATTATTAGGTATTGGTTTTGGTACTTATTCTTCTATCTTTATTGCTTCGGGTATATCGTATGATTTACTAAAAGGTAAAAAACAGGAAGATATCAAAATTTAATTGATATAAATTATTCATAATAAAAAGAAGCTATCTCAACTTGAGGTAGCTTCTTTTTGTAATGTATTGTTTAAGTGTTGATTACTAGAATAGTTGTTTTTTAAGCTGTATTTCTGTATCTTTGCTTGAATAGGAAAATTTTGCAGAATAAATGGCTTTAACGACGGAAAATATATTACTTATTGGTTCTATACTACTTTTCATAAGTATCATTGTTGGAAAAACATCATATAAATTTGGAGTACCTACATTGCTGTTATTTTTGGCTATAGGTATGTTGGCTGGGTCTGATGGTTTTGGAGGAATTCATTTTGATAATTCTAAAACGGCTCAATTTATAGGGATAGTTTCTCTTAATTTTATACTATTTTCGGGAGGTTTAGACACTAATTGGAAATCCATAAAACCCGTCATAAAAGAAGGTTTGGTGTTATCTACGGTAGGCGTTTTACTTACAGCATTATGTTTGGGGCTATTCGTATGGTATGTTACAGATTTTACCATCTATGAGAGTATGCTTTTAGGGTCGATAGTGTCTTCCACAGATGCAGCTGCAGTATTTTCTATTCTTAGGTCAAAGAATTTGGCATTAAGAACTAATCTTAGACCAACTCTAGAGCTGGAAAGTGGTAGTAATGACCCGATGGCGTATGTGCTCACAATAGCTTTCTTAACCTTAGTTATCAATCAAGACCAAAGTATAACTTCTATTATACCGTTGTTTTTTAGACAAATGATAATAGGTGGTATTGCGGGGATTTTGTTTGGGAAATTAAGTAAGTTTATTATAAATAATATTAAACTAGGTTTTGAGGGACTTTATCTAGTTTTAGTAATAGCCATTATGTTTATTGTATTCTCTGCGACAGATGCAATAGATGGTAATGGGTTCTTGGCTATTTATATATGTGCGGTGTATTTAGGTAATCAAGATATTATCTACAAGAATACCATTCTAGGAATGTATGACGGTTTGGCTTGGCTTATGCAAATTGTTCTGTTCCTTACTTTGGGGCTTTTGGTTTATCCAACTCAAATAGTTCCTTACATAGGTATAGGTTTAGTAATATCATTGTTTTTAATACTAGTAGCTCGTCCAGCAAGTGTGCTTATTAGTCTCGCCTTTTTCAAAATGAAAATGAGAAGAAGACTTTATATATCATGGGTAGGACTTAGAGGTGCAGTACCTATCGTATTTGCAACTTACCCTTTATTAGCAGGGATAGATAAAGCTCACATTATCTTTAATATTGTATTCTTTATATCAGTTACCTCTGTTCTTATTCAAGGGACTACGCTTTCCATTTTTGCTAAATGGCTTAATGTAGCATTACCAGAGGAAGAAAAGAAAAATATAGTAGAAGAAGACGAAAGCGAAATGGCAAACATTCCTAAATCTCTTTTGCAAGAATATAATATAGAGCCAGATTATTATGCTAAAGAAAAACGAATAGTAGATTTACATTTTCCTAAGTCAGCGTTTATAGTGATGATAAAGAGGGAAGGGAAGTATCTTCGCCCAGGAGGTTCTACCGCTATAAAAGAAAATGATACTCTTATTGTTTTAGCAAATAAGAATAGTGATTTGGAAGAAGTAAAACAATGTTTGCGTAACCCAATAAATACAGGATAGCATATGAAAAAACGAATTATTGTATTAGTAGATTTTTCCGAATATTCTGAAAACTTATTGAAATATGCCAGTGATTGGGGAAGCAAGGTTGATGTAGAACTGGTATTAGTTCATCAGAACAATGTGTTGGTACCAGCATTGGCAGATATACAAGATAGAAACAAAATTATTAGAAATTCTAATGCGGAAGCCTTTGATAAACTTAGAGGTTTTGTCAAACCTATTATATCATCTACTTTAGAGGTTTCTTATTTAGCTTCGGAATTAGACTTGCAAGAAATATTAGAAAAGTTACTGAGTGAACCATATCATAATATGATTCTTCTAGGAACAAAAAATGCAGGTATTTTAAAGAAAATATTTTTAGGAAGTAAAGCTGTACATATAATTGATAAAATTAAAAATAGTGTTGTTGTGCTTCCAGGGGAAATTGATTCATTCTCCGTAAATAGAATATTTGTAGCAGTAAAGCAGAAGTATCCGCTGAATATTCTAGAACTGAACCATTTTTTGAAGTTTGTAAATGAAAAAGAAACACAAATTGTTTTTTTCTATATAGCGAAGCCAGAAGAAAATGTGGAAGAACACAAAAGAAATTTGGAGAAATTAGTAGAACTTTATGCTGAAAATTACCAAGCAGACTATGCTATATATGAGTCTAATGTTCCCTCTGAAGGAATAAAGAAAGTCATCAATAATAATGAAACGGAAATTCTTGTATTACAGAAAGGGAATAGATTTGTAACAGACCATATATTTAGGAAGTTTTTAGTTAACGAGTTGGTATATGTAGGTGATATTCCACTGGTAGTGTTACCTTAGAATAGAGTAATCATAATATGAAAATAGCGTTTTTAGGACCACAGGCTTCTTTCACTCAGTTAGCTGCCTCTCAGGTTTTTTTGAATGAGGAGTTATTGCCTCAAACCAGTATATTAGACTGTTTTATAGCCTTAGACGAGGGTAAAGTAGATAAAATTGTAGTTCCTTTAGAAAATTCCATAGAGGGTACCGTTTCAGTAACTCTGGATTATTTATACGATTTTAAAGATATTGCTATCAATACGGAGGTAGTGATGCCTATTTCTCATCATTTAATGGTACACCCTAATAATACTTCGGTAGAGAATATTATTTCTCACCCACAGGCATTAGCCCAAACTTTTCATTTTAGAAGAAATCAATTCAAAGAAATTTTGACCACAGATTATACTTCTACAGCAGCGGCGGCAAAACTAGTTTCAGAAAATCCAAATGAACCTTGGGCAGCGGTTGCGAATACTTATGCAGCAAAGCTTTATAACCTTAAAATTTTACACTCTAACATACAGGATTTTGAACAAAATCATACTCGCTTTGTGGTGGTTTCAAAGAGAGGAGAGAATAAGTTAGAGCTACCGTATCAGTCTTTAGCTCAAAAATCCAGTTTATTGGTTACTTTACCAACGGACTATGCTGGAGGATTACATCAGATTTTATCGGTATTTGCGTGGCGTAAGATGAATTTATCTAAAATAGAAAGTCGAACTCTAAAAACAGGACTTGGTAATTATTTCTTCTTTATCAATGTTGTGGGAGATTGGGGAAATATCCTTTATCAAAATGCATTGGAAGAATTAGAGTCTATAGGAGTTAAAGTTAAATTTCTAGGCGATTATAACGAGTATCTTTTAGAAGGCTAGGAAAAAATTGATGACAAAAATAAAAAGCGGTTTGATTTTTTGTCAAACCGCTTTTTATTTTTATTTAAAAATCCATATTAAAAGGTTCTTCTTCTGAACTACTGATACCGAGAGCTTCATAAATATATTTAAAGGTAGAGAGTAAAACAGGTTTCCCTCCAATGATACATACATTATGTTCAAAGTGTGCTGAAGGAAGGTTATCTTTAGTAGTTACCGTCCAGCCATCGCTATGGAAAACTACTTCGTGAGTTCCCATGTTAATCATGGGTTCTATAGCTAGAGCAATACCGTCTTTTAATACCTTTCCACTTCCTTTTCTGCCGTAGTTAGGTACTTGTGGGTCTTCGTGCATTTTTTTGCCTAAGCCATGCCCTACAAGTTCTCTCACCACACCATAACCATGAGCCTCGCAATGGCTTTGTATAGCGTGAGATATATCACCAACGCGTTTTCCTCTTACGCATTGTTCTATCCCTTTGTATAAAGATTCTTTGGTTACTTTTAATAATTTTTTTGTTTCTGGAGTTACTTCTCCTACTTCAAAAGAGTAAGCGTGGTCGCCGTAAAATCCATTCATATAGACGCCACAATCTACAGAAAGTATATCGCCCTCTTTAAGAGGAGTATCATTAGGAATACCGTGTACCACCTCTGAATTTGGCGAAATACAAAGATTTTTAGGAAAGCCATACATTCCTAGGAAAGCAGGTTCGCCGCCGTGGTCTTTGATGTATTCCGCTGCTAGAGTATCTAAATAATTGGTGGTAACGCCTGGTTTTATTTCCTTTGCCAACATACCCAAAGTTTTAGAAACCAGTTGGGCACTCTCCTTCATCAATCTTAGCTCCTCAATCGTCTTAAGCTGTATCATAAATGATTATTTTTACGAACTTTTTACCAAAAAAGCCCTTTTTTCTTTTCTTTTTTTAGTTTAGAATAGGCTAAAACTTCTTTCCCTTCTACTCTGAATTCTATTTTATCTTTAATGATATTATAAACTTCGCCCCAACCTGGGAAACCACCAAGGTTTCTATCATCAATAAATAAATCTGCATCAAGCTTTCTACTTTGTGTAGCACTATCAAAAACTTCTCCTTCAAAACTTGAGTTGATAGCATAAAATTCTAGTCCATGTTTTCTGCAGAATTCTACGGCTTCGTCTAGAGCTTTTCCGCTACGGTAAGTCCATAGTATTAGTCTATAGCCTTCCATTTGGAGTTTTTTTAGAGTTTCAAATGCAAAAACTTTAGGCTTACCTATTCCTGGGTAAGCGTCTTCTACAATAGTGCCATCAAAATCTATGGCTAATTTTTTATTGTTAAGCATAACTTAGGTATTAAAATCTTAATAAGCTACAAATATAGTTATAAATGTAGATTTTTTGAATATTTTAGTCTATTTTTGGATATAAATAAAATTAGAAGTAAAATGAAAAATTTTGGTATTGCTATTTTGGTTTTAGGAGCATTGGTATCTTGTAATAAAAAAGAAAATGAAAAAAACTCTGTAAATCATACTTCATCAGAGGTAGTTCAAGAAAGTGTTACTGATAAAAATGAAACTACTGAAACTTATGAAGGAGTATTTCCTTGTGCTGATTGTGATGGGATTAAGGTTACTCTGACTTTAAACCAAAAAGACTGGTCTTATCACATGACTTCAGATTATATGGATAAGGAAAAGTTAGAAAACAACGGAACTTTTACATGGGATGTTACCAAAAAATTCATTACACTCACCGATGGAGAAGATGCTGAGGAACAACAGGTATTCTATGTTTCGGACAAGGGTTTATTTCTAGTTCCAGAAGTTGGTTCTAAAGATATTAAAGAAGATTATCAACTTACAAAGAAATAAAATTTAATATAAATTTTTCCGTATTTAAAACCAACCTCTCCTAAGTTGGTTTACTACTGCATTTAGGTTGAAATTAAACATAAATCTAATCCTTTTAGAGTAGTCTTTAAAAGAAGGCTCAAACCCTAAAGATGATTGGATAGGGAAGTAAATTTCAAATAAATCAGGAATAACTTTTAGACTTGCACCCGTATCCCATATAAAGTGTGGAGATTGGTTTTTATTTTTATACAATCCTACATCTGCGTATACGCTAAAGAAACGGAACGAATGTAAGTCTATATTAACACTGTTTATCCATTGGTTTGCGGTATCATTTATAGCAGACTTAAACGCTCCTTCTGCCATTATAAATTGTCTAGGAGCAAGGTAGTTGCTATTAGTTTGTCTAATGATGCTATAGGTAAATGCATAGTTAGATAAGTAAGAAATTCCAAAATCAAAGTAAGAGTTTCTTGTTTGATTCTGTAAAAAATAGCCTCCAAAAAATCTTAAACTAAGTTTTTTATTTTGTTGATATTCCCATCTGTAAAAGGCTTCTGCTGAAATTTTGCTAAAATCTCCACCTGCTTGGAAATTGGTTGAAAATAGCTTTTCATGTATAGCTTTTCTATCAGAGTAGGTATAATTTATATTGAATAAGCTATACTTATCATAATCGTTCATTTTTTGCATCAATGGACTTAAATCTCTTGTAAGATGCTGAAATGAAGCCCCAAATCTTTGCTCTATTTGACTTCTAGCATCTTTAGGCAAAGTGATATTAGAAAAAATTGTTAGTCTTCTAAAAGCCAAGTCTTTATTATAGTGAAAATACGTAGCATTTGCTCCTATTCTCCAATTTTGAAAAAAACTGTTAGGTGGTAAAATATTATAGG
The DNA here is from genome assembly GCF_035666175.1 of Riemerella anatipestifer. Lineage (NCBI taxonomy): Bacteria > Pseudomonadati > Bacteroidota > Flavobacteriia > Flavobacteriales > Weeksellaceae > Riemerella > Riemerella anatipestifer. Next base: position 355,281 of record NZ_CP142016.1, on the reverse strand, counting down.
ATACTCCTGCTGAGCCAGTAAGTTTATTAGTTCCTGTACTATAGTAAGGCATTACAGAATAAAGGAAAGGCTTGTCTAAAAGATTACTGTTACTTATACGAGCTCCTATAAGTACTTTATCGTAAAAATTATAATTTAAACAAGGTGAAATATAAATTTCCTCATATTCTGGGTCTGGAATATCGGTATAAAATTTTAGTCTTGGCTTTTTCATATTATAGAATATTCCTTTGGTATAGAGATAATTATTCCTAACATTATATTCGGGAAGAAGATAGTCGTCGTTTATTACGATTTTTTCTACATCGGTTTGTGGAATGTAGTAAATTTCTTTCTTTTTGTTCGAAGAATCATACCAATATAGACTATCTTGATTGTCAAAATTTGTAACTTTTAATTGAAATGGTACTTTTTCCTCAGTATTTTTGTGAATATGAACAAGCAGTCCATTTTTTTGTTTTTCAACCTTTTTAATTTTGAAATCTAATCTGTTTTTTTTCCTGATGAAATTAGCTGCAAAATTTGTAGAATATTTGGATTCAACAATGAGTTGATTTAAGAAATCTTCTTTATTGATAACCGTTCCGTTATGTTCTGATAAATATCTTTTTAAAAAATTATTAAACTGATTTACGCCCATTTTTTCGGCAATAAAGTTGAACAAACTTCCAGCTTCCATTTGGCTTACTGCCATCGTATTAAAGTTACTCATTAGTTGGAGTGGAGTGTCTATTGGCTGGTCTAGATTTTGGCTAGTAATGTATTGATAAGTAATCCCATACCGCTCTGTAAGCTTAAGTTTAGAAGCATTACTCCATTTTAGAGGGCTTATTTTGAAAAGAGTGAGTTTATCAGGTAATTGTCCTAAGAGTTTTTCATCGTTATAAACGGTCTTTAGATATCTTATTTCTAAGTATGTTTTTAGTCCGTTTTCAATCCAATGGGCATTAAGATTATCCGTTTGTAAAAGATGTTCTACACACTTCTTTGAAATGATGGAGAAGTAATTAAGATCAGTTTTTTGAGCATCGCTGAACATTTTAAACTTAAACTTTCCTAACTTAAAATCATCAATTCCTGTAAAGTTATTTTCGTTTTTAGTTCTTTCACTTATGAGTATTTTGTTAGGTAATTTACCTAAACTTTCTTCTATGAAATTGAGCTGAAGCGGCACATAAAAATAGAGCGATTGTTTTTCCTCTTGTTTTACAGGATAGGCAAACTCTACTAAAGTATTTTTGTAGATTATTGTGAAATTTTCCTCACTATTTTTTAATGAAATTACAAATTCAGGGTCTGTATTTAGAGTTCCTGTAAAGTGGTTTGGCTGAACTTCTTGCAGATTGCTACTTGCTTTAAGTAGAGGGTTATCTAATTGTACGTTCCAAAAAACACCTATATATTGTTTTTCGTCCAAATTTTGGAAATGTCTTGGTGTATAGCTGGTATTAGGAACCAGAAAGAAATACTTTAGTAAAGCTTTTTCTTTTTCTGAATCCCAGCCTATGCCTGTGTATTTGGAGTGTGGAAGTTGTAGTTCGTAGATTAGATTCAGTTCTATTTTATTATCTCTACTTTTGATATTTTCTAATGGAATAGTAATAATTTCTTGGTCAAGATTGGTATATTTTTCGCCGTTGATACTTAAACCTTTTAGATAGCCTCTATCTTTTGGTTTGGAGAAATAGAGGTCAGTTTTTCGAGCTTCTAGCATTCTTTTAGCTAGGGTGGTGTTTTTAGGTTGATAAGCTGCTGTCCAGTTTAGAAGCTGAATACTATTTGAATTTTCGTTTTGATAGTGAACGATTTTTTGATTGATAGTAACTCTATTTTCTTTCGTTTCGGGAAAGGAAACTTTAACCCAAACACTATCTTGCTGAGCTTTTACAGCACAACTTAGAATAAAAAATAAAAATATTAGAATAGATGATAATGCTTTTTTCACAACTTAAAATGTAGCCAAAGATACATTTTTAGATGATATAAAAAGAAAAAAAGAGCTGTCATAGATATTTCTATAATAGCTCTTTGCGATTATTATAACGATTCTTGATAAGCCTTCCAACCCTCTATTTTATACTTTAGAGAAGCTTGTTCTGCATCATCAGATTTGTAAATACCTCTACCTACGATTATAAAATCGGTATGGAGTTTTTTAAAGGCGTGTTCAGGCGTGTTGTATTGCTGTCCTTTAGAATCGCCTTTGTCTTCAAGATTAATACCTGGTGTGAAAAGAAGCATCTCTTCAGGTAAAGCATCTTGAGAAACGCCACCTATAACATTAGGGTGCGTTTGTGCAATTTTAATAGCTTTCTCACGGTAGTTAGCATCTGTAAGTGTACCTTCGGAGGACATTCCTAAAATGGCAATCACACCCGAATTTAAGAAATAATCTAATGAAGAAGCTCCACCAATCACTTGTGAAGTAATTAAATTCGCCCAAGACGAAATGCGATACACTCCATAAGAATACTGTAGCTCTTGAGTATTACCAATATCCGCAAATTTTCGGTCTTCCATCAATAAGAAATTATGCTTTTGTGCTAAATCTTTGAGCGGAAGTATGGTATTGTCAAAATCAAAATCGGTGATGATGTCAATGTGCGTTTTTAAAGCGACGATATTAGGTCCTACCTTGTCAGCAAAGTCTAGTAGTTCCTTAGTTGTAATAACATCAGCAGAAGCTATAAGGTTAGATTGTTTTTCTAAGGCTATTTCTAATAATCTTTTGGCAACAGGCTGTTTAGCGTGAGCTATTTTAGACTCATAAGAAATTCTTTTTTTCTCCTGAAACTGAATAGGATTTCCGTCTAAAAACTGATTTATTTGCGTTATTTCCTCTGCCGACAATAAGTCTTCTTTGTAAAGCATTTCGCATACTTCTCTTATTCCAAATAGTGTATGCACACGGTAGCCTTGCTTTTCTAACAGTTCTTTTCCACCTTGTTCTCTGTCTAGCACTACTACAATATCGGTTACTTTAATCCCTTCTTTTTCAACTTCAGGGATAGTTTCAAGTAAAGATTTACCGCTGGTAATCACATCTTCTACTAAAAGGCATTTTTGCCCTTCTTTATAAATTCCTTCTATCAGTTTTTTAGTACCATAGGCTTTAGCTTCCTTTCTTTTAATTATGAGCGGTATTTCACTCTCTAAAGACATTGCTGTTGCCATAGGTAGAGCAGCATAAGGTACGCCACAGATCAACTCTGTATCTTGTGTATCTGTAAGATTCAAGAGGTAAGAAGCTAGTTTTTTAAGAATTTTAGGGTCGGAAGCTAATGGTCTTAAATCCACATAAAATGGACTTTCTATACCACTTTTTAGTGTAAACTTTCCAAAGTTAATAATTCCTAGTTGATAGCACTCTAGGAAAAAGTCTTTTTTTAGATTCATTAGATTAGGTTTTTGCAAATTTAATATTTTAGACCTAAACCTAAAAATTTTCATTAAACGCTTTAGTATAACCTATTTTAGTATTTAGACTAAATAATTAAACATTTTGAGAGTTACTTTCAAAAGTATTATTTTTGTCGCTTTAAATTGAACTATGCAAAGAAGTGTTATAAGAGGATTGGGTTATTATGTTCCTGATAATGTAGTAACTAATGATGATTTGTCAAAACTAATGACCACGAGTGATGAGTGGATAACGGAGAGAACGGGGATTAAAGAAAGAAGACATCGTAAAAATAGATGTGATGCAGAAGAAACTACGGCTTATCTAGGTTTTAAGGCTGCAGAAAAAGCAATTAAAAATGCAGGATTGGAGGCTAAGGATATAGATTATATTATCTTTGCTACACTATCGCCTGATTATTATTTCCCTGGTTGTGGAGTGCTTTTGCAAGAAATGTTAGGCTGCAATACAATAGGAGCTTTAGATGTTAGAAACCAATGCTCTGGTTTTGTTTATGCTATGAGTGTAGCAGATGCTTTTATAAAAGCGAATGTTTATAAAAACATATTAGTGGTAGGTGCAGAAATACACTCTTTTGGATTAGATTTTTCTGATGAAGGTAGAGGAGTTTCAGTTATTTTTGGAGATGGGGCAGGGGCAATGGTGTTATCAGCTGCTAACTCTGAAGAGTCAGGAAATGTTTTAGCGGTTAATATGCATTCTGAAGGAAAATATGCAGAGGAATTAGCAGTGAAATTCCCAGGTACTAAATATGGCTGGAGCGACCGTTTAATAAACGATGCAGATGCCATCACTAAGCAAGAGTTATATCCTTATATGAATGGTAACTTTGTATTTAAACACGCGGTTACTCGTTTCCCCGAAAGTATTTTGGAAGCATTGGATAAAGCAGGGAAAAAAGTAGAAGATTTAGATATATTGATACCACACCAAGCCAATATTAGAATTGCACAGTATGTTCAGCAATTACTTAAATTGCCTGAAGATAAGGTGTTTATCAATATACAGAAATATGGTAATACAACGGCTGCTTCTATTCCGATTGCTCTTTGCGAAGCTGTAGAAGAAGGAAGAATAAAAAGAGGTGATTTGGTTTGCCTTGCGGCTTTTGGTAGTGGGTTTACGTGGGGAAGTGTCTTATTTGAGTACTAATCAGATACTCTTTAATACATTAAAATTAAGGCTTGAAATAGATATACATTTCAAGCCTTTTTATTTGGTGCATTACTAAATAATTTCTCGTTTTTCATTATATTTGTGGACTAATAAAAATAAAAAGTTAAAAATGAGTAATACTTACAAATCTGCTGGTGTAGATAAGGAAGAAGGGTACAAAACCGTAGATAAAATAAAATCTGCCGTAGCTGAAACTCACAACAAAAATGTACTTAATAATTTAGGGAGTTTTGGTGCATTTTATGAAATTTCTAACTATAAAAATCCTGTTTTAGTAAGTGGTACAGATGGGGTAGGAACAAAACTAAAAATCGCTTTAGATACCAAACAGTATTCATCTATAGGGATAGATTGTTTTGCGATGTGTGCCAATGATATTTTGTGTCATGGCGCTCAGCCTTTGTTCTTTTTAGACTATTTGGCTTGCGGAAAGTTAGATGCAGATGTAGCCGCAGAAATAGTTTTAGGAATGGTAAAGGCTTGTAAGGATAACAATTGTGCTTTGATTGGTGGTGAAACTGCGGAAATGCCCGGTATGTACCAAGTAGGCGATTATGATGTAGCAGGTTTTTGTGTAGGAGTTGTAGAGAAAGACCAAATTATAGATGGTTCTAAAATTGAAAAAGGTCAGACCATTATTGCTTTTCCAAGTTCTGGTTTCCATTCTAACGGTTTTTCTTTAGTGAGAAAAGTCTTCCCTGATTTTTATGAAGAGTTCAATGGAGAGCCTATTTATAAGACTCTTTTAGAACCTACAAGGTTATACTATCAGCCTATTCATAAACTAATGAAAGAGGTAGATTTAAAAGGAATTGCACACATTACAGGTGGCGGACTTATAGAGAATGTTCCTAGAATTATCCCTGATGGATTATGTGCTAAAATAGATACCTCAAGAATAAAAATCCCTGAAATTATGCTAGAATTAGAGAAAAGAGGTGGTGTGGAAAGAATGGAAATGTTCGGCACATTCAATATGGGAGTGGGTATGATAGTTGTGGTAGATTCAGCGGATAAAGATAAGGTATTATCCCTTGTTGAAGATGCTTATGAGATAGGAGTTATAGAGGAACACTCAGAGAAAATTGTACTACACTAATTATTTTTTAATATGAAAAATATTGTAGTTCTAGTTTCTGGTTCGGGGAGTAACCTCCAAAGACTTATAGAAGCAATAGAAAATGAAGAGATTAGCAATGCTCAAATAAGTATGGTGGTTGCAGATAGAGATTGCTATGGTTTAGAACGAGCTCGTAAATACGGAATAGAAACTTTACTGATTAAAAGAGGGCAAAACTTTTCTTCTGAATTAAAAGAGCGACTTTCTGATGATGTTGATTTAATTGTTCTAGCGGGTTTTCTGTCTATCATAAAATCGCCATTAACCGAAGATTATCAAGGTAAAATGGTTAATTTACACCCCTCATTATTACCAAAATTCGGAGGTAAAGGTATGTGGGGAATGAATGTTCATAAAGCTGTATTAGAAGCAGGAGAGAAGGAAACGGGTGCTACGGTACATTTTGTAACCTCTGGAATAGACGAAGGAGACATTATCTTACAAGATAAAGTTGAAATAACTCCTAATGACACGGCAGAAAGTATCGTTGCTAAAGTACATGAGATAGAATATAAAATCCTACCAAAAGCAGTAGAGATGTTATTGAAATAATGAAAAAGGCGTTACAAAACGCCTTTTTTTAGTTTTTAAGAACTACTTTTATGAATGTACCTTGTTAGTTTAATTCCCATATCCGTCCATAGAATTTTAGCGTTGGCATTTCTGCTAAGGTGATAGTCCGCATCAGAAATCTCAGAAAGGATATCTTCTATATTTGCACCGTGGATAAAGTTAGAAAAAGCTTCCCAATTAAAATTGTTTTTCATTAGTCTTTTATAAACTAAATTTTGAACACCATAATTCTGTAACATTGCCAAGCGAAACATTTCGGCACAGTATTCTAAGAAGTTTTTTTGTTTCTCTCTGTTCCATTCGGAAATGTTTTTAGCCCAAATAATGAGGTCTTTTAATACTTTAGGATTTTTCTTCGCTTGGAAGGCTAATCTTACCCATTGTATAAAATAGTTTTCATACTCCTCGTCAGAATTTTCTGCGGTAATGAGTTTTAAGGCTGTATTATAGTTGCCTTGAGCTTGGTGTAAGACTTCTTTAATTTTATCTTCGTCAGAGGTAAGGAGTCTAATGCTTTCCTCTAAATCTTGTTCTTCAATCCTAGGAACCTGAATGATTTGGCAACGAGAAAGTATCGTTTGGAGCATCACCTCCGAAGAGTTGGCTGTAAGGATAATAATGGTTTTTTCAGTCGGTTCTTCTAGAAATTTAAGGAATTTGTTTGCCGCGTCTTCACGCATTTTATCAGCGTTCCAAATGATGAGTATTTTGGTGCCACCTTCAAAACTTTTAAGGCTAAACTTTTCGCTTTTATCTAGAATTTCATCTACAGAAATATAGAGTTGTTTGTTTTCAGCATTTAGTTGGTTTACCCAGTCGTGATGCTCGGAGTAAGGGTTTTTAAGCATCATCTCTCGCCAAGTGTCAAAGAAAAAACTACTTACAGATTTCCCTTTATCATCTCTAAACACAGGAAAACTAAAATGAACATCTAAATGATTAAGATGCTCCACTTTGGTAGCGGCTTTTTCATTTTCTCTTTTTAAGATTTCTTGGGCGTAGGCTAGAGCTAGAGCTAAAGTCCCGTAGCCATTTTCTCCCAAAAATAATTGAGCATGGCTTACTCTATTATTATCAATGCTTTCTAGTAGAGTTTGCTTAATTTTATTTTGACCAATAACCGCTTCCCAATTCATGTTCCAAAGATACTAAAATCTCTCTATTTTCCAATTTTTTTAGGTTCTGTAACGCCTTAACAAACTTTAACGCCTTTTAAATTTTCTCATTTCATTTATAATTAGGATATTTGCGTTCTGATTAAGATATTTATATAGATAATGAAGAAAATCATTAACGCATCGTTCATCATTTTTGCAGGATTATTGTCTGCACAGAATATAGGTAATTCGCCCTATGCTGCCTTTGGGATAGGAGATACTAAATATGATAATACTGCGGAAATAAGTGCTATGGCAGGGATTTCTACGGCTTATGTTTGGGACTTTAATAATAGTTTTAACTTTAGCAACCCAGCCGCAAATACTAATTTTGGTTTAACGGCTTTTAAAGTACAGGTGAATAATGATAACCAGTACCTTAAGTCTAACTATAACAATCTAGATGTTACTAAGCATTCTTCTTATTTATCTAACATCTCTATAGCATTTCCACTTTCGGAGAAGGTTAAGTTTGGTTTAGGTTATCAGCCTTATAGTTCTAAGCGTTATGATATTCTTTCTCAAACCACAGTGAACGGAAGTGTAACACAGGCTAATTCTTTTGCAGGAGAAGGTACACTCAACACTATTCAGTCTGCTATAGGTTATCAGATTACGCCGTCTTTCTCTTTAGGTTTAAGAAGTAATTTCTACTTTGGGAAGATTATGGATAGAGAAGAAGTAGCTATTTCTGGAGCGGAACTCATCAACGGTTTTGAAACTTCTAGAAAGATAAAAAGTTGGAACTTTACTTTAGGTTCTGTATATCAAAAGAAATTACCTAAAGATAAAAAAATGACGATAGGGGCTACCTACACCTTTGGAAATATGGGGACAATAGATGCCTCTTACCTCAATAGTACTTATTACTACTATGGTAAGGAAAAGGTAGACGAAACGGTGATTTCTAAAGACTCTTATAAAGAGAATAATATTATCCCACAAAGAGCCTCATTAGGGCTTGGTCTAGGGCATGATGCTAAGTGGTTTATTTCAGCTCAAATGGATTATACCAAAGGTGGAGCAGTAAAGTTTTCGGGAGCTCCTGCTACATTTAAAGATGCTTACCGTGTAGCGGTAGGAGGATGGTATCTACCGAACCATAACGATTTTAGAAACTATTTTTCTAGAGTTATCTATCGTTATGGGGCTTATTATGAAAAAGGCAATCTTAACATCAATAATACCAATATCAACGAGTATGGTATCAGCCTTGGAGGAACATTTCCGTTCCAAAATTCTAATGTAATGAGAATGAATGGAATTGATTTAGGAATTGATTTAGGTAAGAGAGGGGCTTTGAGTAATAATCTTATCTCTGAAAGATTTATCAACTTCAAAATAGGGCTTAATTTTGCCGATAAATGGTTTAACAAACGCCAGTACGACTAATATTGGAGTTGGCTATCAATGAAACAAACAATAGCTAAAATATTAACTAAAAGTATAGCTACCCTATCTATGGGGGCTATATTTTTTGTTTCAACCTCTTGCGAGGAAGACCTTACCAAGTACAATCAGAACAAACCGACCAACTTTGCCTCTAGGATTATCTATAACGCAGATATTGTGCAAAGAGATTCTGGAGCGGTAAAAATTAGGTTTAAAGCCCCTCTTTTAGAAGAGTACGAGTTTATAGACACGCCTTATGTGGAAATTAAGAAAGGGCTTTATCTAGAGTTCTATGATAAAAAGAAGCCTAAAGTACCTGGTAAACTATGGGCAAACTATGCCAAAATAATACAAAAAAAGGATTTCTACGAAGCTAAAGGTAATGTAAAAGTCATCAATAACGAGGGACAAACATTTGTAATGCAGTCTATCTATTGGGACAAAAAGAACAATAAAATGTATACCAAAGACACCGTATTTATTACTGATAAAGACGGAAATACCTTTGTGGCTTCTGGAGGAATGAATGCCAAAGACGACTTCTCCGAATATGTTTTGTATAACAATTCTGGAAACTTTAGCGCTAAGGCAATCCCTGAAATGGGGAAATAAAAAAAAACGTCCCAATTAGTATTTTGAGACGGATTAAATTATAGAATTATAACTGTTCTATCTTATCTGTTAAGTTATTGATGAAGTTTTGAAGTGGCTTCTCTACCATCATTTTGATAAAAGGATTAAATTTTCCTTCAAATAAAAGCTGAACTTCTGTTTGGTTTTCGTTGATAGCGTTCATCATTCCTGTAAGACCAAAATCTAAGCTAGAACTAGCAGACTTTAATACTACTTTTTCGCCTTCTTTTACTTTGTCTATTTTAAGGGCGATTTCTGGCATACCTTTAAGCCCGAACTTAAAACCATCAGCTACGGTTTCAAACTTTTTTAATCCCTCAGGCATTAGTTCTTTGTAATCTTCTGGGCGTTTCAACATTTCAGATAGCTGTTTTGCCGATTTATTTACGATAATTTTTCTTCCTTCTAAATTCATTTCTTATTTTTGTTAAATTATTAAACTTCCGCAAATGTATAAAGTTTTTATCAATGAAAAAAGATTAATCATCAGTAATCAACCCGAAAGTACGGAGCATAACATAATATTTACTGATGAGAAAAATATAGAAGAGGGGATAGAGCTACTAGAAAAAACTTCAGCAAGAGAGGTTTGTGTTTACGCCTCTAATATAGATAAGCTGTGGAAGTGTTTTAAATCTTTATTTCATATTGTAGAAGCGGCAGGAGGTTTGGTAGCGAATAAAGAGGGCAAAATTTTATTTATACATAGACTAGGGAAGTGGGATTTGCCTAAAGGTAAACTAGAGAAAGGCGAAGGTGTAAAAGAAGCGGCTGTAAGAGAGGTAGAAGAAGAAACAGGGATTACAGACTTAGAACTGTTAGATTTCTTACAAGAAACTTATCACATCTATACCGAAAAAAAGAAAAGAATACTCAAGAGAACCTATTGGTTTACTATGAAATACAATGGCTCCGAAGTGCCTTCTCCACAGATAGAAGAAGGCATCAGCAAAGTAGAATGGAAGTCTCATAAGGAAATCCAAGAATACATTTATCCTCAAACATTTAAGAATATACAGCTACTAATTAACCTTTATTTTAGATTAAACAATATCGTCTAATATTTTTTCTAAGGCAATACCTCTTGAGCCTTTTAAGAGAATATTTTTAGTGGTTAAAGGTTGATTTTTAAGATATTCGGAGAGTTGTTGAGTGTTAAGAAATGCTGTACCTTGTGTATTTACACTAGAGAAATGTTTCCCAACGGTAATAATTTTATCAAAATTGAGAGATTGTGCTTTTTGAAGAATAGTTTTGTGTTCTTCCTCGGAAGCATCGCCTAGCTCTAACATATCCCCAATGATTACGGTTTTACTACCATTAAACAAAGCAAAATTCTCTAAAGAAACTGCCATACTACTAGGATTAGCATTGTAAGTGTCTAATACTAAAATTTTATCTCCTTTTTGCATAATTTGAGAACGCATATTGGTAGGAGTGTACTCTTGTATGGCCTCTTTAATAAGATTTTTGTCAATACCAAAATATAGTCCTAGAGTTACAGCTGCTGATATATTAGTAAAGTTATAAGCTCCAGTAAGTTGTGAAATTATTTCTTCGCTTTCAAAAATAAGTCCTACCCTTTGATTATCATAGAATAACTGGAAATCATAATCAGATTGAGGTGTTCCAAAACAAATGGTTTTAGAGTAGTCTTTTGTTTTTTCCACTTGTATGGTATCGTTGGCATTAACTAAGATTTGTTTATTTTCTTTTTTAAGATAATCATACAACTCTGATTTTCCTTTGATAACACCTTCTACACCTCCAAAGCCCTCAAGGTGAGCCTTTCCAAAATTGGTAATATAGCCATAGTCGGGCTGAGCTATTTGACATAAAAGTTCGATTTCTTTTTGATGATTAGCCCCCATTTCTACTACAGTAATTTCATGCTCCGGCTTTATAGAAAGTAGAGTAAGAGGAACGCCTATATGGTTATTAAGATTACCTTTAGTAAATTGTACCTTGTATTTCTTAGATAATACTGCAGCTATGAGCTCTTTAGAAGTGGTTTTTCCATTACTTCCTGTAAGAGCAATAATAGGAATGTTAAGTTTATTTCTATGAAAGGTAGATAATTCTTGTAAAAATTTTAAAGTAGAAGGAACATAAAAAATATTTTTACTGATATTTTCGTACTCCTTTTGTTCTACTATCACGGCTAAAGCTCTTTTGTTAATAGCGTCTTCTGCTAATGTTGCCGCATTGAAATTCTCACCAGAAAAAGCAAAAAATAAATCACCTTCAGCAATAGTTCTACTATCAATGGAAACTTTATTGCTTTTTAAATATATTGGATAAAACTGTTCTATATTCATAGCCCAAAAATAAAAAAACCTTTCTAATAAAGAAAGGTTTTTTTAGAGTTTAGGAAGTTATTTATCTTTTACTTCTTTTGTTCATATTGTCTTTAGCATCTTGTGCTACACGGAAGCCTACCCAGCCGTAAGCTCTTGCTTCATCTCTATATCTTCTTTGCCCTGGGTCTAGCCAATATGCGGTATCTTTCCATGAACCACCTTTAACCACTCTAGAGCTATTAGAAACGTTAGATGTTCTAAACTTTTTATCTTTCTCTAGGATAACTTTCCCTTTAGCATCTACAAAGAATCTTCTCTTAGAAGAATTATACATATTAAACTCTTTAGATGCAGCACTGTCAAGTTCTCTTCCGTTTCCAGCACCTAGAGAAGACATGAAATCTCCATCACGGAAGTTTCTTTTATCGTCAACAACTTCTCTTTCATATTGTCCTGGTAAGCCTCTATAGACTCTTCTGCCATCTGCTAAAGTATCATATTTTATATTGTTACCATCAACTTTAGAGAAGGTGCCATCACTATTTTTAACTACTTGCTTATAAACATTACCTCTGTAATAGTTAAAATCACTAGCTTCATCGTCTATAATTGGTCTGTAAACATCGGCTGTCCATTCAGCTACATTGCCATACATACCATAAATACCTAAGTCGTTAGAAGGATACTGTCTTACATCAGCAGTGGTAGGTGAGCCGTCGTTATTCCAACCCGAAGTTCCCGAATAGTCTCCTCGACCATATTTAAAGTTCTCAAGGAACATACCTCTGTTTCTACCTTTGTTGCCTCTTAGTTTATCAATTTCTGGAGTTTTCCCTGTATAAAGATTATACTCTCTGTTCTTTTGTAAACCTAGAGCAGCAAATTCCCATTCTACCTCAGTAGGGAGACGATATTTGGTAACTACCGCAGAACCATTACCTCTGTTGGCAGCTAAAATCCTAGAGTTAGTTGTTTTGATGCCAGACTTTTGTTTAAGTCTTTGCTCATTGATATAACTCTGCATTTCAGGGTCGTTCGCTTTATACTTGTCTAATGTAAAAGAGGATTGCCCTTGGTTATTACTTTCGTTGGTATATAAATCTTTAGAAATAACTCCTTGATCCATTAGTATTCTTTCTCCAACTCTGTCCGTTAGCCATTCACAATACCTGTTAGCTTGTAACCAAGATACCCCAACTACAGGATAATTGTTATAGGCTGGAGAACGAAAATAAGTTTCTGAATAATCATTTCTAGATAGTTCGTTATTCCAAACTAAAGTGTCAGGCAGAGCTCCTTTATAAATATCTTTGAAACTAGGGTCAGAAGAAGGGAAAACAAACTTTAACCAAGTTACATAGTTACGGTAATCGTAATTGGTAACTTCGGTTTCGCCAATAAAGAAAGAGCTTACTTGCATTCTTCTAGGAGTGTTGTTCCAGTCGTGCATCACATCATCTTTCACTAATCCCATAGTAAAAGTACCGCCTTGTACGAATACCATTCCTGGTTGTCCTTTCTGTTTTTCTTCTTTTCCAGAGAAGAACCAACCTTTTTGGTCGTTTTCTTTCCAGCCTGTAAGGCTTGTAGTTTTACCTGAACCTCCTCCTTTTTTGGTGTTGCCACTACCACAACTAATTAAGGTTAAAGATGAACCTAAAACACATAATGAAAATAACTTTAGTTTTTTCATTCGATATAATATTTTTCTTTTATTTAAATAACAATGAGTAAGAGTTAGCTAATAAAATGCTAATCTCAAAACACTTTCAACTTACAAAGAAAGCTAAATTATTCTACTTTACAAAATAGATTTTAACCTTTTTTGCTAAACGAAAAGAATTAAATTTTATTGTTTTAATTTTTTACTTTTACTTTGCAAAGAAAACAGATTTATTCTAAACATATTAGAAATATTCATTATGAAATTATTACTTAATAACCCGTTGTGCATTATGAAATGAAAAAAACAAGAGTTGTTTATTAGACTGAAAATCAGTATATTGTTTTTGCTATAAAACGGTATAAATGAACAACATAGAGCAAATATATGAAAGAATTTTGGAAGTTTTAGGACTTTTTTCAGAAAATCAACTGATTAGTTATCAGAGAAGAACACCTAAAATGAGCGATTTAGAAGTCATAAGTCTTAATATTACTGCTGAATACTTGAGTATTGATAGCGAATTACAGTTATTTAGAAAATTGCCAAACTCTCTGATAAACAAAATTGAAAGAAGTGTTTACAATAAGCGAAAACGAAGACTATCCCTACAAACAGAGCAAATTAGACAGCGTATTTCGATGGAGTTCAATGAGTTTGAAGATATTTTTATCGTTGATAGCATGCCAATGAAAGTTTGTGAAAACGCTCGTTCTACTCGTTCAAAAATTTGTAAAGAGCAATCCTATTCTTCACCAACATATGGTTATTGTGCTTCACAGAAATTATATTTCTATGGCTATAAACTACACGCAGTATGTTCTTTAAATGGTGTGATTAAGAATTTTGATATAAGCCCTGCATCCGTTCACGACATCCACTATTTAAAAGATATTGGTGAGCAAATGCGAAACTGTACTTTAATTGGAGATAGAGGCTATTTATCAGCAAAAGTTCAAATAGATTTATTTAACTATGCTAATATTAAATTAGATACACCAATGAGAAGTAATCAGAAAGATTATATTCCTCAATTTTCATTGTACAAGAAAAAGCGAAAACGAATTGAGACATTTTTCTCTCAACTTTGCGACCAATTTATGATTAAAAGAAACTATGCTAAAACTTTTGAAGGCTTTAAAACAAGGATAATCAGTAAAATAACCGCCGCAACGGTTATTCAATATATCAATAAATTTATCTTCCAAAGAAAATTAAATCATCTAAAAATCAGTATTATTTAAAATGCACAACGAGTTACTTAATAAGAATATACTACTAGCAATAGTTTTGGTGTGTAATTTTTTTGGAGCTCAAACCACCCAGATACAATGGCAAGGTAGTACAGAACTAAGTTATGGCACGGATAAATCGGTTAAATTACCTAGTTTTACTAATAAAGAATTAGTATTTGATAATAATCAAATATACCTTCAAAATACCACAAAGGTAGCTCAAGATGAAAGTTATAGTGTTATAAATTTGGTGTGGGAAAAACTTCAAGATAACCAGAAGTTTGATTTAGATGCTTCTTTAATAACATCAGAGGAGGAAGCGGAAGTAAACATGCAAAAAAACTCCTTTGGAGAAGGTTTTCTTCTGAACTTGAGAATTAAAGTTATAAAAAAAGAAGGTGATGAGCTTAAAAAATTAGTTTCATACACTTTAAAAAAAGAGGCTAAAGTTTTAAGGCTTAATAACAATTCAAACAAGATTTTATCCACTTCGGTGACTAGTCCATTAGCTTCAGGAACTTTTTATAAAATAAAGGTAGATAAATCAGGCGTATATAAAATTACTAGTCAGTTTTTGAGGGATAATGGTATCAATCTGTCTTCCATCAATCCTAAAAATTTCAGAATATATGGTAATGGAGGGCTTATGTTACCTGAATATAATCAAGATAAGTATTATAAAACATTGCAAGAGAATGCGATAGAAGTAGTAGGCGAGGAAGATGGGCGATGGGACGAAGAAGATTATGCTCTTTTTTATGCTCAAGGTGCAGATGGTTATGCTTTTTATAACAGGAGCAATCGTAAAACGGATGCGAGACTAGATAGGGCTATCCATTATAAAAATATCTACGAAGGCAATGCTTATTATTTTATCAATTTTGACATAGGTGCTGGTAAGAGGATTAGTACAACTCAAGATACTACACCCACGACCGACCTTATTACAGAATACGATGCCTATCAGTTTATCAATGAGGATAAGAATAATCTTAGAGGGATAGGTAGATTGTGGGTAGATGATGCTTTTAGTAGTGCAAAGGAAGTTACTTTTAATCTAACGGACGTTCCTTCGGATTCTAGAGTGAAATTTAGAACAAGATTAATTGCTAAAGATGCTCAAAGTACTAAAATTACCTTAAACATAGGAAGTAGTACCTTTGAACAAAGTGTTTCTGGACAAGGTGGATATAATTCTATTTTATTCCTCTCTTCTATATCTTCAGACACTAATAAAGTAACGTTTAATTATACTCCAAATATAAGTGCTAATCCTAATGCCGTATTTTATCTAGATTATGCAGAGATAGAGTATAAGCAACCTTTAAGATTCAATGGTTCTCAAATGAATTTTAGAAATTTTGGGATAGCGGAGACTTCAGGACAAAACTATGGATTTCAAATTAGTAGTGCTGAGGCTATTGATAGAGTTTGGGATGTGTCTGATGTAACTAATGTTAAGAATAAAAAGAACCTTAACTCTGCGAATAACCTTTTTACTTTAGCTTATCTTGCTAATAGTGATACTTTTAACAATGAGTTCGTTGCCTTTAAGCTAGATGTAGCTTATACACCTAGTTTCATAGGTAGGATAGAAAATCAAAATTTACAGGCTCTTACAGATGTAGATTACCTTATTATTACAAGTTCTGATTTCGCAACAGAAGCCAAAAGATTGGCAGATTATCACACTCAAAAAAATGGATTTAAAACAGCGATTGTAGAGCCTGGCAAAATATATAACGAGTACAGTTCAGGTGGACAAGATCTTACCGCAATAAGAAACTTCATTTCTCATCTTAAAAATAATGGAAGATTAAAATATGTACTATTATTGGGAGACGGCTCTTACGACTATAAAAATTGTACAGGGAGTAATTCTAATATTGTACCCACTTATGAAAGTGAAAGCAGTTTAGATTTTAGTAATTCTTATGTTACTGATGATTATTTTGTAATGACTTCACCACAAAGAAGCACTTCTTTGAGTAATGTTTTACCTGACCTGCCTATTGGGAGAATTCTCGCTAAAAATATAACAGAAGCTAAAATAGGGATAGATAAAACTTTAGCATACTACAACGCTTTGCCTAACCAATCTACGCCTTTCGGAGAATGGCGAATGAATATGGATTTTGTTGTAGATGACGATAGAGATGGAGGGGCTCCTTTCCACGATGAAATTAATTCGGCTTTAGTTAATTTGTTTGAAACTAACACTTCAGATAAAAAGGAGTATCATATTAGAAAACTTTATTTAGATTCATTTTCTCCGGAAACTACTGCAGGAGGGCAGAGATTTCCTCAAATTACACAGGGGATTAACACAGCTATGGGGAACAGTTTATTTTTGTTCTATTTTGGGCATGGTGGACTTAATGGGTGGGCTCAAGAGAGAGTGCTTACACTTAATGAAGTTAATCAATTTAACAACTTTAGCAGTACTTATAGTCGTTTTCCACTTGTTTCTACTATTACTTGTGAGTTTACACTTTGGGACGACCCAAATACACCGTCTTTAGGAGAGATTTTATTTAAATTAAAATCGGGAGGTCCAGCCATGATGATTACTTCTAGTAGGGAGCTAGGAGTGTCTTACGGGAGAAGATTTACCAATTCATTCTTAGAGTCTATTTTCAAAAAAGAAAATGCAGAACGTTTCTACACTTTAGGAGATGCTTTTCTAATGGCGAAGAATAATTTTGGGGTTCACCCAGATCATCTAAAAGTTAATATGTTGGGAGACCCAGCAATGAGGCTTAGCCGACCTGCACCTAGAATTGTGATAGACCAAATAGAAAAACCAACTCAAGAGAGTTTAAGGGGGTTGGATTTTGTGAAAATTAAAGGTCGTGTCAATACTATTTCTGGGGATTTAGATGAGGCTTTTAATGGTAAAATAGTAGCTAACATTTTTGATAAAATACAAAGTAAAAAAACACGAAATAATGATGGTGGCCTAACACCGATACTTAATTATAAAGAAGAAGGAAATCCTATTGTTAAAACCTCAGGCACGGTTAAAAACGGAGTTTTTGAGATAGAGTTCTATATGCCTAAGGATATTGATTTTAGTTTGGGAGACGGAAGGCTACTCTTATATGCGGACAATAAAGAGATGGATGTTTACCAATCCAAAACGGTTAAAATTGGTGGTATCAATCCTGATGGTATTAAGGATAATGAACCTCCTAAGATTAAACTTTTTATGAATAATACCAATTTCGTTAATGGAGGTATCACAAATGAAAATCCTGTATTTTTGGCTTGTGTTACAGATGATACAGGGATTAACGCCACAGGAGCTGGTATAGGACACGATATTACAGTAATTTTAGATGGAGAAGTTATCAATACCATTGTTCTTAATGACTTCTATACTTCGGGGGAGGGAAATGGTTGTGTGAGTCCTAGTCTTAAAGATTATCAGAAGGGAATTGTAAATTATCCTTTTAGGAATTTAAAATCGGGAGAACATCAATTGGTATTTAAAGTTTGGGATATTAACAATAATTTCTCAACAGCATCGTTAAACTTTGTAGTGAGACCTCAGGCGGAGGAGAATTTAGTAGTAAAAAGATTGTTAAATTGGCCAAATCCATTTACTAATAAAACCTATATTCAGTTTGAACATAATTGTCCTGATGTTTTAGAAGTAGGAGTTCAGATTTATACCATTACAGGGAAACTTGTTAAAACCCTACGCCAGACTGTAAGTTCGGAGCCTTTTAGAGAAGGATTTAGGACAGGAAGACAACAAATAGAATGGGATGGAACAGATGATTATGGTGCAAATGTGGGAAAAGGTACTTATATTTACAAAGTTTTTGTAAAAAGTACCAATCAGGAGACTTGTAAAGGTTCTTCTACTCAAATAGAAAAAATGATAATATTAAAATAAAAATATGAAAATTACCAAAAAACTACTTTTAGGACTGGGAGTAACGGCTAGTACCTTAGCCTTAGCACAGCAAAAAGGGCAAGTACTTACGGGAGCTCCTTTTCTTAGAATTTCTCCAGATGCAAGAGCAGGAGGTATGGGAGATCAAGGGGTGGCGACTTCTTCAGATGCATTTTCGCAGTTTTGGAATGCAGCAAAATATCCTTTTAGTAAAACTTCTTCGTCCGTAGGTGTAAGTTACACACCTTATATGAGTAAGTTAACTAATGATGTTTTCCTTCTTTATGCTGGGTATCATACCTTTTTAGGAGAAGAAGAGCGTTCTACATTAGGAGCTAGTATCTACTACTTTAATATGGGGCAGGTAGATTTAACTAAGTTAGTAGGAAGTCAAGTAAAAAAAGAGGGAACTGTAACTCCAAACGAATTTGCAATTGATTTGTCTTATGGTTTAAAACTGTCTGATACTTACTCTATGGCAGTTACGGGGCGTTATATTCGTTCAGACTTTGGTAGTTTTAATTCAGATAATACTACTAAACCAGCTAATAGTTTTGCAGTAGATGTTTCAGGTTTTTATCAATCCCCTAAGCATCAGAGTTTTGGTGATTATGAAGGGCAAGCTAGAGCAGGTTTTGCAATCCAAAATTTAGGTCCTAAGTTAGATTATACAGGAGATGATACTTCTCGTTCTTACTTGCCAACCACTTTTAGAATTGGTGGAGGTTATGATGTATTTTTAGACGATGTTAATAAAGTAGGACTTAGTGTAGAGGCTTCTAAACTATTGGTGCCAGGCTCTGAAATTCCAGCAGGTAGCACCACGCCTCAAATTCCTAATGTAGGTGTGATGGAAGGGATAGGGAAGTCTTTTAGCAATCCACAAAGTTTAATGCTAAGTGGAGCGTTAGAATATTCTTATGATAATGCCTTTGCGGTAAGAACAGGTTATTTTAGAGAGAGTGAACTTCAGGGAGGCAGACAGTTTGCTACGGTAGGTATTGGTTTTAATTATCAATCTTTCGGATTAGATGTTTCTTACCTTATCAATACTTCTAAAGTTAATACCGCTTTAGATAATACGTTGCGTTTCGGACTTACTTGGAACATAGGAGACGATACTTCTAATGCAGACCGCTAATATAGGTTAAAATAGATACAATTTCTTTAGGCTAATCTTTATCACAGGTTAGCCTAAATTTTTATATAAAAATCATATTTCAGAATTAAAAATAAGATAGACTACTGCCCTAAAATCCTTATCTTTGCACTATGCCAGTGATAACACTTACATCTGATTACGGACTTGTAGACCATAGAGTTGGTGCTATTAAAGGGAGTATTTTGGCTCTAAAATCTGATGCTAGACTTATAGATCTTAGCCACGATGTAGAACCTTATAATCTTCTTCAGGCGGCGTATATCGTTAGGAATGCTTATACTTATTTTCCTAAAGGTACGGTGCATCTTATAGCGGTAGACAGTTTTTATCATAAAGATAGAAAAGCAGTAGTTTACAAAGTAGATGGGCATTATTTTGTAGCTGCTGATAATGGCATTCTTAGTTTAATTTTTTTCAACATCAATCCAGAGGAAGTTTATGAAATTACTTTGAATAACAGGTTTGATGACGAAGTTAATTTTACAGCTACCGATGTTTTAGTTCCTGCAGCGGTTCATCTTCATAATGGTGGTTTGCCAGAAGTAATAGGGCGGGTTTATAATGAACCTAAAAAAATATCTTTCCCGAAAGCGATAGAAACAGATAACCTCATTGTAGGGCAAATTATGTATGTGGATAATTTTGGTAATGCTGTGTCTAACATCAGTAAAGTATTTTTTGAGAAGAAAGCGGCAGCTTATGATGAGTTTGTTGTAAAATTTAGGAGCTATGCTCTGTCAAAAATTTACAATCAGTATACAGATGTTGTAAAAGATTGGGAAAATGAGAGACAATATCATGGTAAGCCTTTAGTCTTATTTAATGATGCAGATTTACTGGAAGTAAGTATTTATAAAGGAACTAAAAATAACGGAGCAAAAACTCTATTAGGCGTAAGTGTGGGCGAAAAAGTGTATGTAGAATTTAACAAAAATTAAATCATAAGTTATGGCATATTTAATCATAAAGGCATTACACATCATATTTATGGTAAGCTATTTTGCTGGGATTTTTTATTTGGTGAGATTATTTGTGTACTATAAGGATACCGATGATTTTGATGCTCCAAAACAAACCATTCTTAGAGAGCAATATTTGTTTATGATGAGGCGATTGTGGAATATTATTACCGTTCCTGCAGGAGTTTTAATGTTACTTTTTGGAGTCATTCTTATCATAATGAATCCTTATCTGATGAAAATGCCTTGGTTTCATCTGAAACTGACTTTTTTAATTGGTTTAGCGGTATATCATTATTGGTGTTGGAAGAAAATTTTAGTGGTGAAAAACCTTAATTTTTCGGAACTTTCTACTCCTAATATTAAATTAAGACAGGCAAATGAAATTGCTACTTTTCTACTATTTTTAGTAGTATTCACAGTAATTTTAAAGGTTTTTGTGATAGATTATTGGTGGCAGTTGATAGTGGGTTTCATAGTTCTTGTAGTGGTAATTATGCTCACAGTAAAGCTAGTCAATAAAAATAAAAAATAATCGTTTCTATAAAATGATAGCATTATTTAAAAAAGATTTTAAAGCCTATTTTGGAGGCTGGTCGGCGTGGCTGATTATCGCTGTGTATAGTCTTATTGGAGCTTTGTTTCTGTTTTTCTTTGATAACAGTTTTAATATTTTAGAAATAGGAACTGCCTCTTTACAAAGTTACTTTGTTTTATCGCCTTGGTTGTTAATGTTCATTATTCCAGCATTGAGTATGAAATCCTTTGCAGAGGAGCAACAAAACGGTACGCTCTATTGGCTGTTTTCTCAACCTTTAAAAACTTTTGAAATTGTAGGAGGGAAGTTTTTAGCCGTTTTTTTAGTGGGGATTTTATGCTTGTTGCCATCGTTGTTCTATATGTATACAGTCTATACTCTTGGTATGGTGGAAGGTAATTTAGATTTAGGAATGACATTAGGAGGTTACATAGGATTATCGGTTTTAATCGCGGCGTTTTCTAGTGTGGGCGTTTTGGCATCTACCTTATCGTCTAATCAAATTATGGCATACCTGTTAGGTGTTTTTGTTAATTTTATATTGTATTTTGGGATTGAGCAATTGGCAAGTTATAAACTATTGGGAGCAGCAGATTATTGGCTTCAAAGTTTAGGCTTTTACCATCATTTTATAGCATTTACGAGAGGATTGATAGATACCAAAGATGTATTTTATTTTCTATTGATAATAATGATTAGTTTGTCTCTTTCCACATTTTTTATTGATAAAAAGAAGAAGATTTAAGTATGAAAAAATGGCTTCAAAATAATATCACCATTACAGTAGCAGGAATAGTAGTTCTATTGGGCGTTTTTGGTATATTTCAAACGAGGTTTGACCTAACGGAAGAAAAACGCTACACACTTAATGAAGCTACCATAAAGACTTTAGAATCGGTTAAGAAACCTTTGGTGATAGATG
Source organism: Riemerella anatipestifer (assembly GCF_035666175.1). Taxonomy (NCBI): domain Bacteria; kingdom Pseudomonadati; phylum Bacteroidota; class Flavobacteriia; order Flavobacteriales; family Weeksellaceae; genus Riemerella; species Riemerella anatipestifer. The sequence continues at coordinate 333,129 of NZ_CP142016.1, read as the reverse complement.
TTTATTTGGACGGAGATTTCCCTGCATCGTTTAAACAACTCCAAAGCGAAACCAAATTTATGCTAGAAGAGTTTAGGAAAATCAATCCTAAAATTGACTATAAATTCATAGATCCTATTAAGACTAAAATGTCAAAAGATACGCTAGTGGCTATGGGAATGCAACCGTCTATTCTTCCAGATATGAAAGATGGTAAGGTATCAGAAATTGTACTATTTCCCTATGCAGTAATGCGTTATGCAGACTATGGGACTTCCATTCCGTTGATTATAGACCAAGTGGGATTAGATGCGAGTACCCAGCTTAATAAATCCATAGAAAATTTAGAATATAATCTTATTTCTAACATAAAAACTCTGACCACCGAACATAGAAAAAACATTGGTATCATCGTTAATCATAGCGAACTAAAGCCTGATGCGTTCCAAGGATTTGTGGATATGGTATTAGAAAACTATAATATAGGAGCTATTATTCCTGAAAAGGAGACAGGGCTTTCTGTGGCCGATATGCCTAAGCTTAAAAAGATGGATGCTCTTGTGGTTGCTAAGCCTAGAAAACCTTTCTCCAATGAAGAAAAAGTAGTGTTAGACCAATACATTATGAATGGTGGAAAGATGCTATGGATGTTAGATGCAGTAAACGCTGAAATGGATACGCTTTTCCAAGCAAAGAAGATTATGGCATATCCTGTAGACCTCAATCTTACCGATTTTTTCTTTAATTATGGGATAAGGATTACACCTGCTCTTGTAAAAGACTTTAAGAAAACAGCCTTTATAAGGCTAAGAGCAGGAGAAATTGCAGGAAACCCTCAATATAAAAATTTCCTTTGGCCTTATTTTCCGTTAGGTATATCAGAAACACCTCATGTTATTACTAAAAATATCAATCCTGTAAAACTTGAATTTCCTACAGCAATAGATACACTCTCTAGGGAAGGGGTAAAAAAACAGGTTTTGTTTGAGTCTAGCGAAAGAACTTCTAGCAAGGCAGTGCCTAACTATGTAGACTTTTCCGAAATTGTGAATGCAGACTCTCTGGGAGCAATGGAACGCCCAAGCACTCCAAAGATTTTTGCAGTAAGTTTAGAAGGTAAATTTAGGTCGGCTTATGCTAATAGAAGTGAGCGAAGTAGTTTTCCTAATTTTAAAAGTCAAAGTACTGAAAATAAAATGCTCATAATCGCAGATGGGGATGTAGGTAGGAATCAAATTCTTAAAGGGGAGCCTTTGCCTCTAGGTGTAGATTTGCTGACCAACCAAAAATACGGCAACGAACAGTTTTTGAGAAATGCTTTAGATTGGCTTTTGGACGATTCTAACCTTATGAGCCTTAGAAACCGAAACATAGAAGCCCGACTTTTAGATGCTAGAAGAATAGAACAAGAGAGAACAGAATGGCAGTGGTTTAATTTATTATCTCCTTTAGTTCTGATAGCTGCGTTGAGTGCTTTGTTTTATTGGTGGAGGAAACAGAAGTATGTAAAATAAATCTGTAATTATTATAGGCTTAATAGATTGACATATTGCTCTAAAATCACATCTTTAGAAAATAAAGAATAAATGTGGTCTCTTATATTTTCTTTGGGATAATTTCCTTGAGATAATAATATAGACTTTATTTTTTCTGAAAACTCTTTGTGATTTTCTATGTTTGCAACTTCTCCGTTTACGCCGTATTTTATAATTTCGTTGATTCCTCCAGGACAGTTATTGGCAAGGGCATAAGTACCACACGCCCCAGACTCTAGTAATACATTAGGGAAACCTTCGTATCTTGAAGACAGAATAAATAAGTCGGCATACTTTAGAAACTGATAAGGGTTCTTTTGCTTCCCGTGGAATATCACATTAGACAGCCCCAACTCTTCTTTCATTTGGTGTAGAAGCTCTTTGTCCTTACCATCGCCTAAAATATGGAGTTTTATCGGTTCATTTTTAAGAAAAGAAAATACTTTGAGTAGATTATCAAATCCTTTTCTTTCGGATAGATAACCTATAGCAACCACATTTTTCATTTCGTTTGAGAAAAGGTTAGGTTTTTCTGAAATAGAAAGCTGTTGGTCTATAAATTCAAAATCAACAGGATTGTTAATCTTAGTGATTTTGTTAGGTTTTATATTGAAATTTTTAATTAAATCTTCCGCCATATCATCACTTTGAGCAATAATGGTATGGAAGTTATTATAAAATTTGTAGAAAAACTTAATTTCCTTTCTTGTAACATGTTTAGAGACTACATTGGTTTCCCTAGCGATAAATTTCACCTTAGGGAAAAGCCGTGTAAATATTGATAAATAAGCATTTACCTCGCCAAATCCAGAGAAAACAATGTCTGGTTTTCTTCTCCATATTTCCTTCAAAATAGGTTTTAGAGAGTGGCGTATCCTAGGTGTTTTTAAATCTATAATCTCTATATCCTTTTTTAGAAAATCTAAATAACCGCCTTCTTTTCTAAGAAGCATTATTTTAGGAGTAAATTTTTCTCTCGGTAGATGATTAGCAATGGTGATTACAATTCGTTCTGCACCACCCATTTCCATATCGGGAAGAATAAAAATAATCTCCTTTTTCTTCATAAAATTAGTTGGCTACATCGCTAATAAACTTAATTCTAAGCAGGCGAACTTCGTCATCGCTCAACTCTTCGCCAAACTCTGCTAAAAGGACTTTCATACTATCACTTTCAGACTCTTTCATAAACTCCATAAAGTCATCTACTATTTCCTCGTCAAAATTCTCCTCTATATAATAATCTATATTGAGTTTTGTGCCTTGGTAAACGATACTTTCCATTTCGGAAATGAGTTCGTCCATCGAAAGGTTTTTAGCATTAACAATATCTTCTAAATCTATCTTTTTATCTGTATTCTGAATGATGAACACTTTGTGGCTAGATTTGTTTGCTACTTTTTTTAGCACCATATCATCAGGGCGTTCTATGTTGTTATCTTCAACATATTTTTTGATGAACTCGGCAAATTCTTTCCCAAACTTTTTAGCTTTACCCTCACCTACACCATAAACCTTTGCAATTTCTTCTATAGTGATAGGGTATTGCACCGTCATATCCTCTAAACTTGGGTCCATAAACACGGTGTAAGGAGGAATGCCTTGTTTTTGAGCGATTTTCTTTCTTAAATCCTTGAGTTGATTAAATAGAACTTTATCAAGTCCACCACCACCTTGGAGTTGTACTTGGTCTGAATCTGCTTTAGTTTGAGCTAAATCGTACTCTCTATCTTCGGCAATTAAGAAAAGCTCTTTGTCTTTTCCAGAAATAATATTCTGTCCTTTCTTGCTCACCCTAAGTACTCCATAGGTCTCTATATCTTTAATAATATAGCCTCTTACCGTAGCCTGTCTAATGATAGATTTCCAATAATTATCCGAAGTTTCTTTACCTATCCCAAAGAACTCGGATTTTTCTAGCTTATAGGATTTGGTAGTTGGTGTTTCTTTGCCTACAAGAACGGCGATTAAATCTTTCGTTTTAAACTTTTCTTCTAAACTTTTAATAAGGTTTAGTACCGTTTTGAAATCGTTTGTAACGTCTTTTAGCTTAGGTGGATTTACAGAGTTGTCGTCCATTTTGGCACCAGCACCGTTAATTGGGTCAAACTCCTCACCAAAGTAATAAAGTATATACTGTCTTCTACTCATAGAGGTTTCGGCATATCCTACTACTTCATTCAGTAACTGTAAGCCAACTTCTTTCTCTGAAACAGATTTTTGAGCCAAAAATTTCTCTAGTTTTTCAATATCTTTAGGGTCGTAGAATGCTAAACAATGTCCTTCGCCGCCGTCTCTACCAGCTCTACCTGTTTCTTGGTAATAACTTTCTAAAGATTTAGGGAAATCATAATGTATCACAAAACGAACATCAGGTTTATCTATCCCCATACCAAAAGCGATGGTAGCTACGATGACATCACATTCTTCCATTAAAAATTTATCCTGATTGGCAACCCTTGTTTTTTGGTCTAATCCAGCGTGATAAGGTAGAGCATTGATGCCATTAACTTGTAAAGTTTGTGCAAATTCTTCTACTTTTTTACGACTAAGACAGTAAACTATCCCTGACTTTCCTTTATTTTTATTGATGAATTTTACAATTTCCTTTTCTACATCTACTTTTGGGCGTACTTCGTAAAACAGATTTGGTCGGTTAAAGCTTTCTTTAAAAACTACCGCATCAGACATTCCCAATGTTTTCTGAATATCATCTTGTACTTTAGGAGTAGCCGTTGCTGTAAGGGCAATAACAGGAACATTAGCTATTTTATCTATAATACCTTTTAAGTTTCTGTATTCTGGTCGGAAATCGTGTCCCCATTCGGAGATACAATGTGCCTCATCTATGGCTACGAAAGAAATATTAGCTTGTTTTAAAAAATCTAAATAATCTTCTTTTATCAATGACTCAGGAGCTACATACAAGAGTTTGGTTCTTCCGCTATTGATGTCGCTGAAAACTTGTTTTATCTGTGTTTTATTAAGAGAAGAATTAAGTACATGAGCTACTCCTTCTTCTGAAGAAAGCCCATTAACTGCATCTACTTGGTTTTTCATTAAGGCAATGAGTGGAGATACCACAATAGCTGTGCCTTCTGAAATAAGTGCAGGGAGCTGATAGCAAAGAGATTTACCTCCACCAGTAGGCATAAGTACAAATACATCTTTACCGCTAAGAAGTGTACTGATAATAGCCTCTTGCTGTCCTTTAAAGGTAGAAAATCCAAAATACTTTTTGAGTTCTTCTGCTAAATTGTATGTTTTTTTAGTCATTTTTAGTTTAGTTTACTAAATTTGCAACTTACCAAAGATAAGAAAAACTTTTGGCTTTTGAATTAAAAAAATTGATTAACATAAAAATTTATTCTCTACTGAGCTAGTTCTGAGGGACGAAAATAAACAAAAAATAATAAATAATGAAATCTTCCACTCTTATAGACATTGCAAAAAAGGCTATTGATACAGAAATAGCGGAATTGGAAAGGCTAAGAGATAGCCTAGATAATAGTTTTTTAGATGCAGTGGAACTTATCAATAAATCAAGCGGAAAACTTATTGTAGTAGGGATAGGCAAATCTGCTCATGTAGGGAATAAGATTGTGGCAACGCTTAATTCTACAGGGACACCTGCACAATTTCTACACGCAGCAGAGGCTATCCATGGAGATTTAGGAGTGGTTCAAAAAAATGATGTTGTTTTATGTATCTCTAATTCTGGTAATTCGCCAGAGATAGTTAATCTAGCTCCTTACCTTAAGCAATATTCGGCGGGGCTTATAGGTATGACAGGAAATTTAAAATCCAAACTAGCAGAACATTCAGATATTGTGCTTAACACTTTTGTAGAGAAAGAGGCGTGTCCTAATAAATTAGCTCCAACAAGCTCTACCACGGTGCAAATGGCTCTAGGAGATGCTTTAGCCGTATGTCTTATGGAAATCAATCATTTTAAAGATACCGATTTTGCGAAGTTTCACCCTGGTGGAAGTTTAGGTAAGAATCTTACGGCTAAGGTAGGACAGTTTTTATCTTCACAAAAGCCTCAAGTTTCAGAGGGGTCGTCCATTAAAGAAGTGATAATTTCCATCAGTGCGTCTACCCACGGAGTTACAGTAGTTACGGAAGGAGAAACTATAAAAGGTATTATTACTGATGGAGATTTAAGGAGAATGCTGATGGGAAATGATGACATTAAAGGAATTAAGGCTAAAGATATAATGAGTTTAACTCCCAAAACAATAGATAAAGAAGCGTTAGCAAAAGAAGCTATGAAAATACTTAAACAGTATAACATAGGGCAACTGATTGTAACGGATAAAGGTAACTATTTTGGGATTATAGATTTGCATACTTTGTTAGACGAAGGAATCTTGTAACTTTGTAAAAAATAAAACTAGTGAGTGAAGAAAAAGAAATGTCCTTTTTAGGGCATATAGGAGAGCTTAGAGGGCATTTGGTGCGTTCTATAATAGCTATTGTGGTAGGTGGATTTTTAATTGGCTTTAATATCAATTGGATTATGGATCATATTATCTTCGGTCCTACTCGTCCAGATTTTCTCACCTTTAGAGTGGTTAATTATTTCTCTAGAATGTTTGTGGGCGAAGATGTTATTGTGATGCCACATTCGTTTCCGATACAAGTAAGGCGACTGTTTGAGCAGTTTAATATGATGATGGCGGTTTCTGTAGTTGGAGGGCTTATCATCGCATTTCCCTATGTTATTTGGGAGCTTTGGAAATTTATCAGTCCAGCACTTAAAGAATCCGAAAGAAAAAACTCTATTTTCATCATCAACGGGACTTGGGTGCTATTTGTGATGGGAGCATTATCAGGATACTTTTTGGTAATGCCTTTTGTTATCAATTTTGGTTATTTTTTTAGTATTTCGGATTTTGTAAGGGTAGATATAGATTTATCAAGCTATGTTACTATTTTACTCCAAGTTGTTTTGGGTATGGCTGTGATATTTTTATTCCCGATGATTGTTTATATACTCACTTCCATAGGCATACTTACTCCTATGTTTTTAAGGACTTATAGGAGACACGCTATTGTGGTAATTATGGTGGTGGCGGCTTTTATTACACCCGCAGATATTATCAGTATGTTGGCAGCGGCATTTCCACTAGTAGTTCTTTATGAAATATGCATCTTGATGTCAGCATTGGTTTACCGAAGAATTAAAAAGGAAGAAGCACTTAATTTACCGTTACCAAAGTAAGTAATGAATTTCAAGATAAATAAGGGATATCTTATATCTGATGAGTTTTTAAAAATAGGAGTTGAAGATTTCTATGGAGCTTGTTTGTTTGTTTCTAGTTTAGATTATAAAAGGAACAAGAACAAAACAGATATAAGTTGTATTTTCTACGATAATGGAGGAACATGTAGTACAAAACACGCTGTATTAAGAAAACTTGCTATAGAAAATGGTAGGGAGGAAATAAAACTTATGCTAGGAATTTTTAAAATGGATGCCAACTATGCTCTTAGAATTAAAGAAGTTTTAGAAAAAAATAAACTTAATTACATTCCAGAAGCTCATAATTATTTGAAAATAAATGATAATTGTTTAGATTTTACACTTGAAAATTCTGACTATTCTGAAGTGAAAAATAGGTTGGTTTTTGAGATAGAAATTGAGTACAATCAAATAAATGACTATAAGATTAACATTCATAAAAATTTTCTGAAGGAGTGGATTAAAGCTGAAGGTTTAGACTATAGTTTAGATGAGATTTGGAAGATAAGAGAAGAATGTATACAGGCTTTACAAGATTAAGAAAGCAATACTAGATGATATAAAGACAAGGATAAAAGCAAACTCTCCTTGTCTTTTTCTTTTATAAATAGATGAAAAACATTATTTTCGCACCAAAGTTTAAAAAATATGATGAAGCACTGGAGTTTTAAAAAATGGAACACCATTTTAGGGTGGATAGTTTTTGGGATAGCCTTAATAACCTATCTATCTACCATAGAACCTAATTTTAGCTTTTGGGATTGTGGCGAGTATATTTCCTCTGCCGTGAAATTAGAAGTTACGCACGCTCCAGGAGCGGCATTGTTCCAGCTAGTGGGTGCGGTGTTTGCGATGTTTGCCTTTGGTAATGGAGCTTATTACTCTTTGGTTATCAATGCAATGTCTGCCTTGTTTAGTGCCTTTACCATTTTATTTTTATTTTGGACAATCACTCATTTGGTTAGACGACTGTTGCGTAAAGATTTTGAGGAAGTTACCGAAAACGAGAAATGGGTTATTCTATTTTCAGGGTTGATAGGAGCTTTGTGTTTCACTTTTTCGGATACTTTTTGGTTTTCTGCTGTGGAAGGCGAGGTTTACTCTATGGCATCATTATTTATAGCGTTAATCGCTTGGCTTATAACCAAATGGGAGAACGAATACCAATCCTCTGATAATGAGAGATGGATTATCCTTATCTTCTTCCTAATAGGGCTTTCTGTGGGAGTTCATATGATGGTAATGTTGGTAGTGCCATTTATCTGTTTGGTTTATTACTCTAGAAATTATGATTTCTCTTGGAAATCTTTTGCGATAGCTAATGTGGTTACATTATTTGTTCTCGCTCTTGTATTTAAAGGGATTTTCCCTTTTGTGATGACGATGTTTGGTAAGTCGGAGATATTCTTCGTTAATGGTTTAGGATTGCCTTTCCACTCAGGGACTATCTTCGCATTTTTGGTGCTAATTGCCTTAGGATATTTTGCTATTAACTATGCTAGTTCCAAAGGGAATAGATTGGTACAAATGGCGGTGCTATCTATGGTTTATATGATTATTGGTTTTTCTTGTTGGTTGATGATACCTATTCGTGCCAATGCTAATCCACCAATGAACCTTAATAATCCTGATAACGCCATTGGTATGCTTGATTATTACAATCGTGAGCAATATGGAGATTGGCCTACTTTGTATGGACAAAATTATACTGCCCACTTAGACTGGAACGGAATGGAAAAGAATGAAGATGGAAGTTTAAAAACGATAAAAACAGGCGAAACTTACGAAAAAGACGAAACCACAGGACGCTATATTAAAGTAGGAGATAAGACTAATTATGTTTATAACAAGGCACATATAGGCTTTATGCCTAGAATGTTTGTGCAAGATAAGAATGTGATGTCTAATTACATTTCTATGTATGGTGCTCCAGATTTTGAGTTTAACTATGCTGATGAAGATATAGCGAATAACCCTGAAGCTCAAAAATATTTTGATGAACTAAGAAAAAAATATGATAATGGTACTATTACTGTTGATGATTATCTACAAGCAAAACAGTACCACTTAATCAATCTTAAAAAGCCTACATTTGGACAGAGTTTAGACTACTTCATTACTTTCCAAAATGGACATTATTTTGTGAGATACTTGATGTGGAACTTTGTTGGTCGTCAAAATGATTTGGAAGGTCATATGGAAAACACTAACGGAAATTGGATATCAGGGATTCCTGTGATAGATAATTATCTGTACGGTAGTCAATCGGATATGCCTGAAAAGTATAAAAATGAAAGTACAGTTTATTTCTTTTTCCTGCCACTTATTTTAGGTTTATTGGGAGCGTTCTTCCAGTATACTAAAGATTTTGGAAGGTTCTATGCCTTATTATCTCTGTTCATTCTTACAAGTGTTGGGATTATTTTCTACACAAGTGTAAAACCTTTTGAACCGAGAGAAAGAGATTATGCTATGGTAGGAGCTTTCTATGCCTTTACAATTTGGATAGGCTTAGGAGCAGCGTTTATCTTACAATTATTGAATCAGAAAGTTAAAAAATCTAGTGCAATTTTAGGTGTTGGAGTTTTACTTTTAGGAGTTCCGTTAATGATGGGCTTCCAAAATTACAATCCACATGACAGAAGTGGAAGATATGCCGCTTATGATTATGCTTATTCTACACTAAAATCACTTCCTAAAGATGGTATTCTCTTCGTATATGGTGATAATGATACTTATCCACTTTGGGCAATACAAGAGACAGAACAGTTTAGAGATGATGTAAAAGTGGTGAACTTTACTCTTTTAGCCACGCCTTGGAATATAGACCAAGTGAAAAGACGTACTTACAATGCAATGCCTGTAGCATCGGCACTTAGACATGAGGAATATAGAGAAGGTATAAATGAGCAAATCTATACTCTAAGTACTGAAGATTGGAAAAATATATTTGCCAATTTGAAAGAAAGCGGTGCTCCTGATAATGTGTTAAAAGGCTTTGAAAAGTATATGACACAAGATAGTATGACTTTAAAAGAGGCTGTAGCATTCTTAAAGAATAAGTCTCCTGAGAAAGATATGGTACTAAAAATGATTTATGGTGAAGAAAAGTACGAACAGTACAATGTTTTACCAGTGTCTAAATTCATATTTCCTGTTAATAAGCAAAATGCGGTTAAGGCAGGTATTATTAAACCTCAAGATGTAGCTTTAGCAGAGGATTATATTGTGATAGACTATAAAAAATCTACACTATTCAAAAATGATTTAATGATGCTAGACATCTTAGCTAATTTTGATTGGAAAAGATCCATCAATTTCTCTGTTGGAGGTATTTATGATGCTAGTAATATTTTCTTTTTGAAAGATTATTTACAATATGACGGCTTCAGTTATCGTCTTGTACCTATAAAAACTCCTGAAAAGGAAGATGGAGAGCTAGGTAGAGTAGATGCTGATGACCTTTATAGAATTGTTAAAAACTTTAGATGGGGTAATTTTAAAGATGTCAATGTTCACTTTGATGAAACTTGTACTTCTAATATCATCAGTTATAGGAGTTCTGCAAGTAGAGCTGCAGAGGCTCTAATGGCGAAGGGAGAAAACAAAAAAGCTCAAGAGGTCTTAGATTTAGTAAATAAGGAAATTCCTGTATCTAAATATAATGACCCTCGTTCGCTTAATTCCATTGTTTATGGTTATATTGTGTCTGGGCAAGAGAAGAAAGGTTTAGAATTAGCAGAAGAGCTTAAAAAAGCTATTTTCAAAGAGTATGATTACTACTTAACTTTAACACCAGAAAATCAAAGATATGTTAAGAGAGAAATGAGCATTCAACCATTGTTATACTCTATGGTAGTAGCTTCTGTGTCTGATGCTTATAAGAAGATAGGACAGGAGCAGAAGGCGTATAATTACTTAGTAAGTTCTATAAAACCTATTGATAGTAGATTTAATTCGTTTATAAATCAGCTAAAAGCTATGGGGAAAGAAAAGGCATACCAAGAATCTGAAAATGTACAGAAAATAACACCTTTCTATCAGTATCTTTTTGAGGTAATGAAGCCTTATGATAGTACCTACACTTCAGAAAAAACAAACCAAATTACTGATGCTGTTATAAAAGCTACACAGTAATTGTATAAGAACTTATAGAATATAGAAAAATAGGCTACTTTAGGGGTAGCCTATTTTTTATTTATTTTATGTGAGATTAAAAATCACTTATTTTCTACCAGGTTTTGCCAATACTATATTATGTATAACCGTAGGGTTATAGTTCATACTTCTTATTCTATTGGGTCTTTGATAATAATGACAGACAAATTCTTTTTATTATTAGCCAACCGAAAGAATTGTTGAGATGAAATTTCTCTTTTTTTATACAGAAATACTGTATTTTTTGAGTTGTTTCCTAAATTAGGTATACTGGGCCTAGGATAGTAATCTACAACTTCAGACCGTTTAGCTGTATGGCAGGATAATAAAGCAACTGATATAATAAAAAGATATGAGATATACTTCATAATGTAAGTCTATTAAGTTATACAAAATTATAGAATAGAGCAATAATCATTATTATTCCTATTTATGATATCTCTTATAAACTCATTGGGAGTATTTACACTCAGTAAATATTTTTTCTTAGATGTAGAAATATTCACCATATTTTTTCTATCATTAACAAAAGTTACTGTATCATCCATTAAGACTCCATTAAAGCCAAAAAAACCTTTTGAACTGAATGTAGCTGTAAGATTTGAGAATTCAGTTTTATTAACAGACTTTATATCACCAAAAGGTATCATCTGATAACCTATATTTTTTTGTAAAATAAGGTACTTGTCTGTAATTTTAACTTTCTTTAATGAATTTGCATAAAAGTAAATAGCTACTAGTGAAATTATCAACAAAACTCCGAACTTAAAATAAACATTAACGTATTCACCTATATTATTGTAAAATAAGGTAACTATGAGTAAACTTAAAATGATTAAGGTTAATCCTGTTATGATATTTACTTCGGTAGAATTAGAGCTTTTAAAAACTGGTATTGTTAAATTATTATATTCAATTCATTATTTAGTTTCAAGAACAAAAGTTTTAAAGAATTTTCCAACATTGTTTTTGACTTAGAGTAACACTTTGTTTTTCTTTTAAATCTCGCCAAATAATGCCTTATTCTACTGTTATATCCCTCCACTGTAAAGGTTTCTGCTTTGGAGGTTACGTGTCTTTCACTGGGTATCAGCTCTGAATAACTTTTCCAATAATCACTACAAAAAACATTTATATTTCTGTTTTTCAATTGCTCCCAAAGTTTTAAGAAGGTTTTTGCGTCCCGTTTGTCACAAATAAAACTGATGAACCTTTTTCTAAGTCTATTAACAGCAATCCAGCTCCAACAGTAGTTTTTTTATGCTGTACATAGCTGTGAATCTCATCTAATTCCACTATTTCAATAGGAACTTCATTTTTTGGAAGCTCTACAGATTCTCCCCATTTCTTAACCCATTGATAAACTGTTCCATAGCTAATATTTAATAGCCTCCCAATGGCTCGAAAGCCTAACCCTTCTAGATACATTTCTAAAGCAAGACGCTTTTGTTCTAGTGTTTTTACATCTGATTTTTTCTCAACACTGAAAAAATAGCCACAATCTTTACATTTATATCGCTGTCGCTCTCTGGCAAAGCCTGCTTTAATCTTATTGGATGATTGACATTTGGTACATTTCATTAGGCTAAATTATAAAAAATATATCAGATTAACAATGCCTAAAAACTTTCATAAATTTTATTAAATTTTAGTGAGACAATAATTAAACTCTTCTTATTCTACTAAATTAAACAAAATTTCAGAATTGGAAACTAATTTCATCATCTTTCTTTTCTTTTGATAAGAAAATTTATAAAAAAACTGAGAGCCATAAAAACTCTCAGTATTCTATTTTTAAAGTCAAAAATATTAGCTTCTTTTAGAAAGCCTCTATTATTTTTGAGAAATCTTCTATATTTAAAGCTGCACCACCTATAAGACCACCGTCTACATCAGGCTGAGAGAAAATTTCTTTAGCGTTACTAGGTTTTACAGAACCTCCATAAAGGATAGATACTTCATCTGCCACCTCCTTGCCATATTTTTCTGCTATCATATTTCTAATAAAAGCGTGCACCTCTTGTGCTTGTTCTGCAGTGGCAGTTTCTCCAGTACCTATTGCCCATATAGGCTCGTAAGCTATAACCACTTTCTTTATTTCTTCAGCAGTTAGAGTAAACAAAGCCGTTTGTGTTTGGTTTTTAATCACTTCTAAATACTTACCAGACTTTCTTTCTTCCAAATTTTCGCCATTACAATAGATAGGTGTAAGCCCTTTATCTAATAAAGTTTTCACTTTTCTATTAGCGTGGCTATCGGTTTCTCCGTGGTATTGTCTGCGTTCAGAATGAGCAATAATACTACCATCTAAGTTTACAGAAGCTATCATAGAAGCAGAGATTTCTCCTGTATAAGCTCCAGATTCGTGTTCGGAAATATCCTGAGCATATACTTCTACCTCTTTATTTTTAAAAATATCTTTAGCTGTGGTAAGATAAAGAGCTGGTGGCGCTATCATTACCTTGCAGTTAGGCGTATGTGTGCTAGTATACTCGGATAGCTGTTGCATAAGTGCTTGAGCTTCCGAAAAATCTTTATTCATTTTCCAGTTTCCTGCTACAATGTTTTTTCTCATAATATCAATGCTTTAAGATTAGTCTAATTTCCAAATAGTTTTCATCAGTTTGTAGAACTGGTGTTCTCTTTCTGTAACTTCATTATCTGCTTTAATGAGCGTTTTTGCAAACTTTGCAAATTTCTTTCTTTCGGCTTCGGTAGAATCATCTAAGAAACAACGAGCATGGAACTCAAAATGGTCTTTCCACGCTTCTGGTTGTAGCGTTGCAATAACTTCCAACTCGTTATCTAAATTGATTCTGAACGGAAATTCATCAGCAAGATATTTCTGGATAACGATACCTTCCTCTGGTTGTACTTCGTAGTCCACCGCAGAGAGAATCATTAACAAATGATAACCTGCTATAGATTTGTTTGATTTTTGCATTTTAACTCGTTGTGCATTTTAAATAATACTGATTTTTAGATGATTTAATTTTCTTTGGAAGATAAATTTATTGATATATTGAATAACCGTTGCGGCGGTTATTTTACTGATTATCCTTGTTTTAAAGCCTTCAAAAGTTTTAGCATAGTTTCTTTTAATCATAAATTGGTCGCAAAGTTGAGAGAAAAATGTCTCAATTCGTTTTCGCTTTTTCTTGTACAATGAAAATTGAGGAATATAATCTTTCTGATTACTTCTCATTGGTGTATCTAATTTAATATTAGCATAGTTAAATAAATCTATTTGAACTTTTGCTGATAAATAGCCTCTATCTCCAATTAAAGTACAGTTTCGCATTTGCTCACCAATATCTTTTAAATAGTGGATGTCGTGAACGGATGCAGGGCTTATATCAAAATTCTTAATCACACCATTTAAAGAACATACTGCGTGTAGTTTATAGCCATAGAAATATAATTTCTGTGAAGCACAATAACCATATGTTGGTGAAGAATAGGATTGCTCTTTACAAATTTTTGAACGAGTAGAACGAGCGTTTTCACAAACTTTCATTGGCATGCTATCAACGATAAAAATATCTTCAAACTCATTGAACTCCATCGAAATACGCTGTCTAATTTGCTCTGTTTGTAGGGATAGTCTTCGTTTTCGCTTATTGTAAACACTTCTTTCAATTTTGTTTATCAGAGAGTTTGGCAATTTTCTAAATAACTGTAATTCGCTATCAATACTCAAGTATTCAGCAGTAATATTAAGACTTATGACTTCTAAATCGCTCATTTTAGGTGTTCTTCTCTGATAACTAATCAGTTGATTTTCTGAAAAAAGTCCTAAAACTTCCAAAATTCTTTCATATATTTGCTCTATGTTGTTCATTTATACCGTTTTATAGCAAAAACAATATACTGATTTTCAGTCTAATAAACAACTCTTGTTTTTTTCATTTCATAATGCACAACGGGTTGCATTTTATTTTTATTGTATAGTTAATTTAATGTTTAGTTGATATAATCTTTTGCACTTTTTTTATCTGTAATTTTTCCATTTTCTAAAACGAGTACAAAAGGATTGCTCCTCGCTATGGTCTTGATGACAGTGCCGTCCATCATTGCATTTGGTAGTGTTTTAAATGTATTTTGTGCCGTAGAAACTCCATAAACTACTGTTTTGCGGTGCTTGGAAACTTTATTTTCTACCGCTTCTAAAAGATTAGCATCTACCTCGGTGGGTTTATAGCTAAATACCAAAACCGTTTTTGGAGCTTGTATAAGGCTATCTGTAATATCATTACCGTACAGGCCTTCTATTTTAAATTTTACAATTTCAGACGCATAGCCTTCTTTCACTACCTCGGAAGTGGTTTTGTCTTCTTGGATTACCCAATCAGGATTTTGCCAATAGTTTTGGTTGATGTAATCGTCTTGATTAACTTTTATAATCTCTTTAGTTTTTTTATGTTCAAGGGTGTAAAATGTTTTGTACTCGGACGGATTTTCTTCAATCTTTTTCTTTTCAGACTTTAAATCTGTTCCTATTTTATAATCTCTAAAATCAATAATAGGCTCATGTTTAATACCGTGCAGCATTATCCATAGAGAAACTATTGTTCCTAAAAACAGTACAGAACCTCTTGTTCTTATGAAAGAAATAGAAATCTTATCTCTATATGCAAAGTAGAGTAGAAGGAGTAGGGCGAGAAGCACAATGTCTTTCCAGAAACTTTGCCAAGGTGTAAATTTAATAGCATCTCCGAAGCAACCACAATCTGTAACCACATTAAAATAAGCTGAATAGAAAGTGAGAAAAGCAAAGAATACACACAGCCCAATCAGTGCTAGAAGCACTTTTTTCACTGAAATTTTTAATAGCAATAAAATCCCTAAAATAAGTTCCAAAATCACTACAAAAAAAGCGATTGGAAGAGCCCAACTCTCTAGTATCTCAATATTAAAGACTTGAGGAGAAAAATATTCTTCTAATTTGAATGAAAACCCCTTAACATCTACTGCTTTAACAAAACCTGAAGCAATAAAAATAAGAGCAACAACAATTCTTAGTAAGCGTTTAAGCATTTTGTTCGTTCATTTTTATGAGACAGAATACAGCGTAATTAAGCATATCAAAATAGTTAGCATCTAGCCCTTCCGAAACTAAGGTGTGTCCATTATTGTCTTCTATTTGTTTAGTACGAAGTACCTTTTGATAAATTAAATCTGTAATAGAGGAAATTCTCATACCTCTCCACGCTTCACCATAGTCGTGGTTTTTTCTCTGCATTAGGGCTTTTGCTTCGTTGGTGTAATGTTGATACAAGTTTAAAATTTCTTCAGTATCAGTATCTAAATTTTCTGATAACCCTTTTTCTAATTGAATAAGACCTATAACAGCGTAATTAACTATTGCAATAAACTCTGCTTCCTCCGATTCTTCCACCATTCTTTTTTCGGTCATTTGGAGCGTTCTTATCCTATTGATTTTAATGAAAATTTGATCCGTGATAGAACTTGGGCGTAGCACTCGCCACGCTGCACCGTAATCTTGAAGTTTCTTTCCAAATAAATCTTTACAGAGGTTTATAATTTCGTCGTATTGTTTAGAAGTATTCTGCATATACTGTGTTATTACTCTTCAAAGATAGTGAAAAAAAAGCATATTAGGAATAGGGCTTAACTCTAAATATCATTGCTGATTATACGACAACAATCGGTTACAAATGGTTTTAGTCGAAAGTAAATAATTTTATACCGAGTATTATTCTGGCGATAGCTCATCTTTGCCTTGTGAATGTAAAAGATTTTTAACTGTAGAAACTAAAATATAATTTAAAAATAAATCTATTATGAAAAACAAGGTTCAACTTATTGGTAATGTAGGTAACACTCCAGAGATTAAAGAGGTTAATAATACTAAAGTAGCTCATTTTTCTATAGCTACTAACGAAATTTACAAAAATGCACAAGGAGAAAGGGTAGAGCAGACGGAATGGCATAAAGTAGTGGCTTGGGGAGGACTAGCAGAAATTATAGAAAAGTACGTTACTAAAGGTAAAGAGATAGCTGTTGAGGGTAAATTAACCTACCGAAGTTATGATGATAAAGAAGGAAATAAACGCTACGTTACCGAAATTATAGCTAATGATATCCTGCTTTTGGGGAGAGCTAAATAATATGGGAATGAAAAAAGCCAAGAACTAAACTTGGCTTTTTTATTATTACTTTGGGAAAACAGTTTTAATTATGCGTCTATCTTTGCATAAACTGCGTTTTTCTCTATAAACTCTCTTCTTGGAGGAACTTCGTCTCCCATAAGCATAGAGAAGATTCTATCTGCTTCACCCGCATTTTCTATGTTCACTTGCTTTAGAATTCTGTTTTCTGGGTTAAGTGTAGTTTCCCAAAGTTGCTCAGGGTTCATTTCCCCGAGACCTTTATATCTTTGTACTTCTACACCTTTACCATCTGCAGACATTTCTAAGGTTTTTTCTTCTCGCTCTTTCTCATTCCAAGCATATACCTTTTTGTTACCTTTTTTAAGAAGATACAAAGGTGGAGATGCAATATAAACATAACCTTGCTCAATAAGCTCCTTCATATAACGGAAGAAGAAGGTAAGTATAAGTGTAGAGATATGAGAGCCGTCAATATCGGCATCGGTCATAATTATAATTTTATGATAACGAAGTTTGCTCAAATTAAGAGCCTTGCTATCTTCCTCTGTACCAACGCTCACCCCTAAAGCGGTATAGATATTTTTGATTTCCTCGTTTTCGTAAACTTTATGTATCATAGACTTTTCTACATTAAGAATTTTACCTCTCAATGGTAGAATAGCTTGGAAATGTCTATCCCTTCCTTGTTTTGCAGTACCTCCTGCAGAGTCTCCCTCTACAAGGAATATTTCTGATTCGGCTGGGTCTTTTGATGAGCAATCTGAAAGTTTACCAGGTAGTCCAGCACCTCCCATAGGAGATTTACGCTGTACCATTTCTCTGGCTTTCTTAGCAGCTTGTCTTGCTTTAGCAGCTAGAACTACTTTCTGTACAATTTGTTTGGCTTCGGTTGGGTTTTCTTCTAAGAAGTTGGTAAGCATTTCGCCTACTATTTTATCCACCGCACCAGAAACCTCGGAGTTACCAAGTTTTGTTTTGGTTTGTCCTTCAAACTGAGGTTCCATTACTTTTACGGAAATTACGGCTGTAAGTCCTTCACGGAAGTCATCACCTGTAATTTCTACTTTCTCTTTTTGAGGAATACCTAAGTCGTCTGCATATTTTTTAAGAGTTCTTGTAAGAGCTCGTCTAAATCCTGTAAGATGTGTACCTCCTTCGTGAGTATTGATGTTATTAACATACGAGTGTAAGTTTTCCGTGAAAGATGTGTTATATCTCATTGCAACCTCCACAGGAATATCATCTCTTTCTCCTTCCATGAAGATAACATTCTCCATAATGGATTCTCTGTTACCATCTATGAACTCTACAAACTCTTTAAGACCACCTTCGGATAGGAAAGTTTCTGTTAAGAATTCTCCTTTTTCGTCTTTTACTCTCTCATCTGTAATAGTGATATTGATACCTTTATTGAGAAAAGCTAACTCTCTAAGTCTAGCAGAAAGGGTATCGTAATTGTAAACTAATTCATTGAAAATACTATCATCTGGCTGAAAGAAAACCTCTGTACCTCTGTAATCAGTAGTTCCTATTTCTTGAACATCTTCTAAAGCTCTACCTTTAGAATATCTTTGTTGATAAGTTTTTCCTTCTCTGTAAACGGTAGCAATGGTACTCGTGGATAAAGCATTAACACACGAAACCCCTACACCATGAAGTCCACCAGAAACCTTGTAAGAGTCTTTATCAAACTTACCACCAGCACCTATTTTAGTCATTACTACCTCTAGTGCAGACTTTTGTTCTTTTTCGTGAAAATCTACAGGGATTCCTCGTCCGTTATCTTTTACACTAATAGCATTGCCCTCGTGAATGGTAACCGTAATGGTATCACAGTATCCTGCTAAAGCCTCATCTATGGAGTTATCTACAACTTCATATACCAAATGGTGCAAACCTCTTACTCCCACATCTCCAATGTACATAGAAGGTCTTAACCTCACATGCTCAATCCCTTCTAAAGATTGGATACTACTAGCTGTATATTGTTTATTACTCATTATTCTTTATAATTTTTAAAGATTACAAATATACAAATTTTAGAAAAGAGATAAAAATAAAATCCGTGATAATCCTGTTTTAAGTTTATTTAATGAAATCCTGTTTTAAATATTAGATGTAGTAGGATTCAATAATGTAGCAAAAACTAAAACTCTATCTCCGAATATTTTTTCTACTTCCATCGTAATATTAGGTAATTCATTTGTAATAAAGTTCGTTCTGTCTTCGACAGTTTCAAAAATAAGTAACAGATTAAAATTAGTCCCTTCTTGTAGTCTTTCAGTTTCTACTTCGGAAGCGATATAGTGTTTTAAATTTTGTTTTTCTCTATAATGGTTTATGATACTTTCGTTGAAGTATGTTTTCCATTCGGATATGCTTCCTTGTTCACAATGGAATGTTAAACTTAATATACTCATTTCTAAGTGTGTTATAAATAAATTAGTAAAATATCCTGCAAAAATCGGTAATTTTTTGTAAATTAGCCCTTTGATTTTAATGTAAAATTGAAGTAATAATTTATTTAGTATAATAAAAAAGACTTATGCATAAAGAAGGAGAAAGGTTAATACCTATCAATATTGTGGACGAAATGAAGTCCTCTTATATTGACTACTCAATGTCCGTTATTGTATCTCGTGCCTTGCCAGATGTAAGGGACGGATTAAAGCCTGTACATCGTAGGGTTTTGTATGGTATGTATGGATTGGGAGTTTTTTCAAATAAAAAATATTTAAAATCTGCCAGAATTGTAGGAGATGTTTTAGGTAAATATCACCCACATGGTGATATCTCTGTTTATGATGCTATGGTACGTATGGCACAACCGTGGAGTTTAAGGTATCCGCAAGTAGATGGTCAGGGTAATTTTGGTTCTATGGACGGCGACCCACCAGCAGCTATGCGTTATACCGAAGCTAGACTGAAAAAAATATCTGATGAAATTCTATCAGATTTAGATAAAGAAACAGTTGATTTCCAAAATAACTTTGATGATAGCTTGCAAGAGCCTACAGTACTGCCTACTAAAATACCTAACCTTTTAGTAAATGGTACTTCTGGTATTGCGGTAGGTATGGCAACCAATATGGCACCTCATAACCTGTCCGAATCGGTAGATGCTATCTGTGCCTATATAGATAATAAGGAGATAGAAATAGATGAGTTAATGAAATATATCATCGCTCCTGATTTTCCTACGGGAGGAATTATCTATGGCTATGATGGAGTTAGAGATGCGTTCCATACAGGAAGAGGGCGAATAATATTAAGAGCTAAAGTCGCTTTTGAAGAGATTGGAAACCGTAATGCCATTATCGTTACCGAAATTCCTTATTTGGTAAACAAAGCTGAAATGATAGCTAGAACATCAGAGTTGGTAAAAGAGGATAAAATACAAGGTATTCACGAGATTAGAGATGAGTCTGATAGGAGAGGAATGCGTGTGGTTTATGAACTTAAAAACGACGCAATACCTAATGTAGTCCTTAATCTATTATATAAGTACACAGCGTTACAAACATCGTTTAGTGTCAATAATATTGCTTTAGTAAAGGGCAGACCACAACAGCTTAATCTAAAAGATATTATCGTTCACTTTGTGGAGCATCGCCACGAGATTGTAATTCGTAGAACTCAGTATGAGCTTAAAAAAGCTAGAGAAAGAGCTCATATCTTAGAAGGTTTTATGAAGGTTATTGCAACTCAAGATACTTTAGATAAGGCAATTTCTATCATTAGACATTCAGCAACGCCACAAGCTGCTAAAGAAGGGTTGATTGCAGAGTTTGAACTTTCGGACATACAGGCTCAAGCTATCTTAGATTTAAGATTAGCTAGGCTTACAGGTATGGAATTAGACAAAATCCGTGATGAGTACAAAGCTATTATGGATTTAATTAACGATTTAGAGGATATTCTTTCCAACGAAGTTAGACGCTACCAAATCATTAAAGATGAATTGTTAGAAGTTAAAGAAAAATATGGCGATGAAAGAAGAACGGAAATAGACTATTCTGGAGGTGAAATGTCCATAGAAGACTTTATTCCTAATGAAGAAGTGGTACTTACTATTTCTCACGCTGGATACATCAAGAGAACTCTCCTTTCAGAATACAAAACTCAAAGTAGAGGTGGAGTGGGCAACCGTGCGGCATCTACAAGAGACGAAGACTTCTTAGAATACATTGTTTCTGCTACCAATCACCAGTATATGCTATTCTTTACGGAAAAAGGTAAGTGCTACTGGCTGCGAGTGTTCGAAATTCCTGAAGGCTCCAAAACAGCTAAAGGTAGAGCAATACAGAACTTAATCAATATAGAACCTGATGATAAAATCAAGGCTTACATTAGAACCAATGATTTAAAGGATTCTGAGTATGTTAAGCAGATGTATGTGGTAATGATTACCAAAAACGGAACCATTAAGAAAACTTCGTTGGAGGCTTACTCTAGGCCTAGAACCAATGGTATACACGCCATAGAAATTAGAGAAGATGACCAGCTTCTAGGAGCAAGACTTACCAATGGCAACTCTGAAATAATGATAGCCACTAAAAATGGTAAATGTATCCGTTTCCCAGAAGAGAAGGCAAGAGCGGTAGGTAGAACTTCCATTGGGGTAAGAGGTATTTCTCTAGAAGACAACGACGAGGTAATTGGTATGATAGTTGTAAACGATATAGAGAATGAAACTGTTTTGGTAGTTTCTGAAAAAGGCTATGGTAAGAGAACTGCAGTAGAAGACTATCGTGTTACTAACCGTGGAGGTAAAGGGGTTATTACTCTCAACATTACTGAAAAAACAGGTCAGCTTATTGCGATACAATCAGTAGTAGATGGTAATGATTTAATGATTATCAATAAATCAGGAGTTGCAATAAGAATGTCGGTGGATAATATGCGTGTTATGGGTAGAAATACCCAAGGTGTAAGGCTAATTAACCTTAAAAATAACGATGAAATAGCTGCAGTAGCTAAGGTAGAAGCCGAGAAAGATGTAGAGGACGAAGAAATGGAAGAATCTAATAATGAAACTGTAAATCCGTCTGAAGGAAATTCAGAGGAATAGTATTCAAAGAAAAAATAATAAATATATTAAAATAGTATGAAAAAAGTTATTTTAAGTATTGCTGTGTTTTCAACAACACTAGCATTTTCACAAAAAAAGGAAATTCAAAACGCGTTCAAAGCAATAGAGTCAGGTGATATCGCGGCTACTAATGCAGAACTTTCAAAAGCAGAAGTTCTTATTGGTAGCAAATCATATTTAGTAGAGCCTAGTTTATTAGAACAATATTATTACTCTAAAGGAGTAGCTCTTATAAAGTCTGGTAAAACTACAGAAGGAGCTACTTGGCTAGGTAAAATAGGAGATTTAAGTAAGTCTAAAATCTATACAGGTAAAGATGCTGATAAAAACAAAGTTTATTTTGTAGGGAAGGAAGCTGCTGAGACTAGCGGTATAGCAGGGCTTAAAGAGGAGTCTTATGTGTCTAAACTATCAGATAAATTACCACAGTTAATTAACCCTATGTTAAAAACAGCTGGAGATGAAGCTTATCAAGCTTATCAAGCAAAAGATCACATAAAGGCTGCTGCTAAATATCTAGAGGTTTATAACCTTCTAAAAGCTGCTGGTACAGATGATAAATTATATCAGTACTATGCAGGTCTAAACTATGCACTTGCAAATGATAAATCTAAAGCCATAGAGGTGTACTCTGATTTAATTAAAAGCGGTTACACAGGAGTTACAACCATATATAAGGCTAAAAATAAAAAGACAGGGCAAGATGAAAATCTAGATAAAAATGGTTTTGAAACTTTAAAGAGATTAGGTTCTGCTTCGGATTATACTGATTTTAGAACAGAACAAACGCCTAGTATCGAGCAAGAGTTATATGAAACTAATGCAGCCTTGCTTATTGATTCTGAAAGATATACAGACGCTTTAAATTTACTGGAAAAGGGTATTAAAAAATTCCCTAAAAGCAATAAATTATCGGAGTTACAAGGTACAGCTTATTATAAGTCAGGGAAAACCAACGAGTTTATCAATAACTTAAAAAATGTAGTTGCTTCTAATCCTAATGATAAAGTAAGTTGGTATAATTTAGGAGTTCTTTTAAGTAAAGATGAAGCTAAATTAAATGAAGCAGAAGGTGCATTTAAAAGAGCTTTAGAAATAGACCCTGATTATGTTCCTGCTATTCAAGGTATATTCTATAATGTTTATATGTTAGGTGATGACGGTAAAGTTATAGAGAAAGCAGAAGCTGCTAGAAAAGCAAAAAAAATGGACGAGTTTAATAAAATCTTACAAGATAGAAGGGATAGATTTGCTAAAGGGTTACCTTATTTAGAAAAGTGGTATTCTTTAGAGCCTAAAAATCCTGAAATTGTGAGTTTATTAAAAGGAGTTTATCAAACTTTACGTAAAGAAGATAAAGTAAAGGAAATGAAGGCTGTAGAAGATAGCCTTAAAAAATAAAAGCTAAAATGGTATGATTATTGTTATGATAACCATATCATTTTTAACTTAAATTATTAACCTTAAAAAATAAATTATTATGTCAAGAAGAGGAAATAACTCAGTAGGTGTATTAGTAGGTCTTTTAGCAGGAGCAGCTGTAGGTGTTGCTTTAGGAATGCTTTATGCTCCAGAAGAGGGAAAAAGAACAAGAAAAAAGCTTAAAAGAAAAGCTGAAGATTTAAAAGATCAAGCAGAGAGAGAATATAAAAGAGCTTGTGAAAAGGTAAAAGACCAATATCAAGATTTATCAGAAAAAACTAAATCTAATGTAGATAAAGTGGTTTCTAATGTTAAAGAAACTTATGATAAATACAAAGGTCAAGTAGTAGATAAAGCTAATGAAGTAGCTAAAGATGTAGAGTCAGAATTAGATGGCTTGAAGTAAAAAATACACGAATAAAAAAAGGAACTTGAAATACAGTTCCTTTTTCATAAAAATTAGACAAAAATAAGATTGATGATAAACTTCTTTAAGAATTACGCACAAAAAAGGCTTGATTTAATAAAAATGGAAGCTACCGAAAAAATGTCTATTAAAGCAGGTAATATAGCTTTCTTAGTTATTTTAAGTATTTTCTTCTTATTTTTATTTATATTTCTCAATATAGGATTAGCTATACTACTAGGCTATTATATACAAAATATGGCTTATGCTTTTCTAATAATCTCTGGGATATACTTATTTTTAATAATTCTACTTTTACTACTCAAAAATTCTATAAAAGAGGGGATTGCTAATATAATTATAAAATCTATAAACAAATAATATGGGTACTAAATATAGAAGTCTTTCTGAATTAAGAGCTCAAAAATCCTTGTTGAAAAATGAAATTTCCGATATGGAAAAAGTAATTACTTTCAAAAATCCTAAAAGTTCTTTGAGTTTGATAACTAAAGGATTTACTGATAAGTTTATAGAAGAGAGAAGTCACGAAGGTAGCACTAACAAAATTTCTATAAATACAGGTAATATTGTAAAAGAGGTAACCAAAGAAATTAAAAATAGAGTATCTAATAGAAACTCAGACTCTTCACTTTTAACATTAAAAAATGAAGGATTAGCGGAAAGTGTTGTAGATGGCTTTCTCAAAGTAGGCTTAGTAGGTACAGTGAGCAATTATGCTAAAAAAAATCTTAAAAATCCTAATTGGAAGAAAAGAGCTATAGGTTTACTTCTTGTTTATGTAGCACCACTAGTTATTAGGCAGTTAAGAACATTCCTAGACGATTATCAACGAAAACAAACTGCCAAGAGTATCAATAGATTGATATAATCTATTTTTATTGAAGGATAAGTCTTATTCAAACTTAGACTGAATATTAGAATTAAGTATCAAATAAAAAATCCGTATCTTTGCAGAAATTTTATAATATTTAATGAATTTATTTAGCGAGTCCAATTTAAGTCCTGAAATTCTTAAGGCAGTTGGCGAAATGGGGTTTGAAACTCCTACGGAGATCCAAAAACAAAGTATTCCTTTTATTTTATCAGATGTTAGAGATCTGATAGCACTAGCGCAAACAGGAACAGGGAAGACAGCAGCGTTTTCATTACCTATCTTAGATATGATAGATGACACTAGTAGAAAAATCCAACTTTTGGTACTTTGTCCTACTAGAGAGCTTTGCTTACAAATAGCAAAAGACATAAAAAATTACTCCAAATATCAACCTAATATTAAATCTGTAGCGGTTTACGGTGGTAGTAGTATTACAGACCAAATTCGTAGCCTTAGAGATAAGCCTCAGATTATTGTAGGAACACCAGGTAGAGTGATAGATCTAATTAACAGAAAGGCATTAGATTTTTCAAGTATCCATTGGTTGGTATTAGATGAAGCTGATGAGATGCTTTCTATGGGCTTTAAAGACGATTTAGAAACCATTCTAAGCGAAACACCTGAAACTAAACAAACTTTACTCTTTTCAGCTACGATGAATAAAGAGGTTGAAAGGATTTCTAAAAGTTATCTTACTAATCCTCACCGTATTTCTGTAGGTTCTATCAATGCTGTTAAGAAGAATATTAGCCACGAATATTATGTGGTAAATTATAGACAGAAGAAAGAAGCTCTTAAGCGCCTTATAGATGCTAATCCTAATCAATATTCCATTATTTTCTGTCGTACCAGAATGGAAGCTAAAGAGGTAGCTGACTATCTAATGCAGAATGGTTATGCCGCTGATGCTTTACATGGAGATTTATCTCAAGCACAAAGAGATACAGTGATGCTTAAGTTTAGGCTTAAAAATATAGACATTTTGGTAGCTACTGATGTAGCGGCTAGAGGGCTAGATGTGGACTCACTTACCCATGTGATTCACTACTCTTTACCTGATGACCCTGAAGTTTTTGTTCATAGAAGTGGTAGAACAGGACGTGCAGGAAAAGATGGTATTTCTATGGCTCTTATAAAGCCTGAAGAAACAAGAAAGCTGAAACACATCAAAGTTCAAACACAAATAGAACTTAAAGAAAAACCAATCCCTAAAGGAGAAGAAATCATTAAAGCTCAAGTAGCAGGAGTATTTGAGCATTTGTTTACAGAACATGAAACTTATTTTGATTTTGATGATAGTCTTATTCCTGATTTATCGCAGTTTTCAAAAGAGGAATTGGTGCATCAGTTATTACAGTTTCAGTTGAGAGATTTGGCGTTATACTATAAAAATAGGAACGACTTATCAGACCAAAAATTAAAAAAAGAAGGTGATATCAAGGAAAGCCGTAGAGAGGGTAGAAGAGATAAGGGAGAAAGAAGTAGAGATAGAGGAGGAAGAAAAGGTAAAAAATCCAATTCTGACATGGTAAGATTTTTCTTTAATTTAGGAAAAAGAGACCAATTAAAGAAAGTAGATATGTTGGATATTATTAACAAATCAACTAAAAAATCTAAAAAAAGAGCCGATATTGGGGATATTGAAATTTTGGATAAGTTCACATTCTTTGAAGTAGAGAAATCATTTAAAAATGAAATCCTTAACAATATTTCTTCTATGAAATTTAAAGGTAAAGAAATGAGAGCCGAAGTAGCTAACTAAGAAAATATTATCAAAAAAAGGGATATTCGTTTGAATATCCTTTTTTGTAGATTATTGAGAACTGCTTTTATTCTAGATATAGTCTATTATTATATACAGACAAAATCCAAGAGTAAACTCTTGGATTCTTTGTTAAATTAAATTTAAAATAGTTATTTAGCTGTAAAACTTACTTGTAAGTCCATATTGTCTTTAATAACCATGTCTTTCATAGTAGATTGGTAAGCAATTCCCCATTTTTGTCTATCGATAGAAAATTTATCTGAAGTTAGGGTTACTACGCCATTAGTTACACCTATTTTCGCAGGGAAAGTTACAGCATTAGTCTTTCCTTTTACAGTAAGTGCTCCTGTAACTAGGTAATTATAGTCTGCTTTTCCAGTCTTTTTAAGAGAGGTAATTTTAAAATTAGCTGTAGGATATTTCTCTACTTCAAAAAAATCTCCATTTTTTAGATGATTATTGAGTTTTGTTTGATATTCTCCTGTGAGGTCTGTGGCATTGATACTTGTCATATCCAATACGAAAGTACCTCCAGCTAACTGGTTATTTTTTAAGACTACAGAGCCATTTTTTAAACCTAATGTCCCATTATGAGATGAAGCGTCTGATTTTACTACCTTATAACCCCACCAGTTAATGTTGGAATTGTCTACTTTTAGATTTTTGGTTTGAGCTGTTAATAGCCCACCTGCCATAACGAATAATAATGCTATTTTTTTCATTGTTTAATTATTTTACTAGTGCAAATATACATTTATTCTAATTCTAAATTATTGATCTATGTTAAGGAATTTAGAAATTGAGGTTCATAATATCTAAGCCAATTTGTATTCCGTTTTTAGAAGGAATAAGAGCTTCATCGTTGAATATTGGAGTGAAGTCTTTTTTAATGAAAAGATTAAACCCACCATAACTTAGACTAAATTTAGCTCCGAATAGAAACGAATTTACGCCATAATCTACTTTGTTTTGGTATTTTTTGAACTTTCCGTCTTCGTTGTAATATTTCACTTTGATTAAACTTCTTAGGTTGATACCTCCGTAAGCTCCAAAGCCTATACGCCATTGTTTTTTACTATTATCTAGATAAGACTTCCCTTTGTATTCTGTATAACTAGGATTCAGCACATACTGAAATTCTAAAGGAAATGTAAGATAGGCATGGCGAAGTTTAGAGCGTTTTAAAGAGCCTTCTTGAAATTCTGACAGTTGGAGGTGTCTATTTTCTTGTTGAAAAACTAAAGAACGTTTCGGCATATAGGTATCTGATCTATACGCTAATCCGTAACGAATGAATAACGGACTGGTGGTATTGCCTATTTGTCTTTCCTTTCTGGCTTGTACCTCAAAGCTATGAGAATTGCCTATACGCATATTAGAGGCGGTTTCAAACGGATTAAGGCTTCCCGCATTTTCAGTTAAGTTGAGAAAGGCGTAGGAGACAGATAGCCCAGATTTTTTAAGCAATGAAGCTGGGGTTTTCTTTTTGCTAGATCTAATATCTATGCTGTTTTTTCTTATAACAAAAAAACCTCTTATAGTATCATTTTCGGGAGAAAGCACTCTGTGTCTTACCTGCTCTTTGGTGAATTCTTCTAGAGTTTTTTTCTCTTCTTGGATTTTGGTGTTAATGCGTTGTTCGTACTTACGGGCAACTTCTGACTTTTGGCTTAAAAGGTCTTCGTGTGAAAGTTTTTTATCAGAATAAAGAGTTTCCAAAGAATCTATTTCTTTATTCATAAGTTGTTTTTCTGATAGTACAATGCTATCTACTTTTTTGCTGTAAGTTTTCAGTTTGTTTTCTTGAGCAGACACCATAAACGAGCCTACTACAATACTAAATAATAAAATTTGAGTTTTCATAGTGTGATAAGTTTTTAATCTAATTTTATATATTATTTTTCTTTTGAATACACTTTTACACCAAGCACTTCCACTTCTTTAGGTTCTTTAATTTCAATAGGGAACATATTTTCTTTAGCTTCCTTTTTATCTACTTTCCCAAGTTTAGATTTATTTTCTGACTGATTTCTCTTTTCTTTGCCTATTTCTCTACCAAAGAGTAGTTGGTCAGCTGTTACATAAGTTTCTTCTTTCTTTTCTTCAGAAGATTTAACTAAAATTTCAGAATTTTCTAATTTTTTAATCCTTAAACTGTCTTTGTTTGCATGGTCATTTTTAGCAATGATTTGATGATTGTTTTTTTCTACTTTTAATTGAGGTTTAATTTCTATTTCATTCTTTTTTTCTATTAGTGAATTTTCTTGTGGAGTGGTATTTTCGGTAGTGCTTTCCACTGGTGTTTTTGTAGTGGTAGTTTGATTAGAAACAATAGCATTGCTATGTTGTTCGGGAATGCTAGGTGTATTTAATTTCCATAATAAACCTCCAAGGCTGACTAAAGCCAAAAATATAGCAGCGTATCTCATCATTTTTTTGATGCTGAAGATAGGAGTTGCTTTTTCGTTTGTTTCTAATTTTTCTTCTAGTCTTTCCCATAGCATAGGAGAGGGCTTTTCGGAAAGATTTTCGTAGTTATCTTTTAAATTTTTATTTTCCATAAGATTGTTTTTGAGTGATGAATTCTTTGAGCCACTTTTTAGCTTTATTAAATTGACTTTTGCTAGTTCCTTCTTTTATATTGAGTATTTCTGCAATTTCAGAGTGTTTTTTTTCTTCAAATACATACAGGTTAAACACAAGTTTATAGCCCAAGGGCATTTCTGATAACAACTCTTCTATCGGAATATCCAATAAATGATTTTGTGTTTCTATATCTTCTGGTTCGTCTTGTAGGTCATCATTTATGTCTTTTTCTATGTATAAAATGTGCTTCTGTTTTCGTACGATACTAATGGCTTCGTTTATAACAATTCTTCTTAACCAAAAGATGAAAAACTCTGCTCCTTTACAAGTATCTATTTTAGTAAAAACAGTATAAAAAGCCTTTAATAAAGCATCTTCTGCATCGGATAAATTGTTAGTGTAAGATTTTGCTATGGCTAACATTTTACCCGAAAAAGCATCATAAACTTGCTTTTGTGCGAGTCGGTTATTTTGTTTTAATAAATCAAAAGTCTCTTTTGAAATCACGGTTATTAGTTTCTTCTATTCATAAGACGGCAAAATAATAAAAAGGTTGCCTCATCTGAAAATTAAAAATAAAAAAGTCATCAAAAATTTTTGATGACTTCTATTGATTAAAGTAAGATTAAGAAAATATTATTTTCTCACTTTCTTTTTTATAGTTGTTTTACTTGCCTTTGGAGTTTCTGACTTCTGAGTGGCTTTGTAGAAATTATTGTAAGCATATTCTGCTGCTTTGTAAGTATCTATAACACCACCACCTCTAGAAATTAAATCAAAACGGTTGTTAGTATTAGAGTTAGTCATAGCATTTACAGTAGATTTATTAGCCGTTTTTACTAATGACTCTATAATCTGCTCTGGAGTAAGGTTAGGCATATAAGCTAAAAGCACCGCAGCTGCACCTGCTACTACCGGCGAAGCCATAGAAGTACCTTGTAGGTATTCGTATTTACCATCTGGAACGGTAGAGTAGATTTTATCTCCAGGAGCAAATACATCTACCATTTTGCCATTATAGTTAGAGAAACCAGCTCTTAGAAACTCATTATCATTTGTACTGGCTCCCACCACTATCATATTATTTATGAAAGGTTTTTCATCAGTTGGTTTGTAAAAGTTAGTAGGATAGTACACATTTTCTTCTATGTTTTCGTTTTCGTTACCCGCTGCTTTTACAAGGAGTACTCCTTTTTCTTGAGCGTATTTAAAGGCTTCCCAAACATATTTTTTACCTGGAGAAACAGGTTTCCCAAAGCTCATGTTTAAGATTTTAGCTCCATTATCTACGGCATATCTAATAGCGTTAGCCACATCTTTATCTCTTTCGTCAC
Source organism: Riemerella anatipestifer (assembly GCF_035666175.1). Lineage (NCBI taxonomy): Bacteria > Pseudomonadati > Bacteroidota > Flavobacteriia > Flavobacteriales > Weeksellaceae > Riemerella > Riemerella anatipestifer. Next base: position 302,575 of record NZ_CP142016.1, on the reverse strand, counting down.
CGTCTGGTACCGCTCTTACGGTCATTATCTTAGCTACCTTAGATGCTACACCATACTGCACTTCTTTACCATGAGGATATCCAGCAATAATACCAGCCACGTGAGTTCCGTGCTGAGCATCTGGACCTTCGTAATGGTTGTTACCATAGTATTTTTCAGAATAATCCTCGTAATTATCTCCTACGATTTCTTGTCTTGTATCAAAATCTAGATTATATTGCTTGGTGGCCTGCGTTTCAAAATGCTTTAAAGCATCGTTAATCTCTTTGCTTAAAGTTTCTTCTACCTCTTTAGAAGTTTTGCCTTGCATTTCTTTAGATGCTGCCATTTGGTTGAGTATCTGTAAATACATTGCTTCCTCTTGAGAAGTAGGCTTTATAGTTGCTAAATTTTCTGCAGTTAGAGTTTTATCTCCTAAAACTTTAGCAATGGCAGAAATTCTAGATTTAAACTGAGAGTAGTATTGGAAACTTTGTTGAGCTTCAATCCCTTTTTTATTGAAAATCTCTTTGGATTTCATATACATTTCAAACTCTTCAGGCATTTGAGCTTGATTAGCTTTGTTTTTAGAAGAGTCATCACCTTCAAAGATAGGTTTGTATTTCTTAACTACTCTAGTTACTTCTAGATTATCTACACCTACATCGGCTGTCTTTCCTCCCATAAAATTCCAACCGTGGATATCGTCTATGTAACCATTACCATCATCATCTATTCCGTTATTAGGAATTTCGTTAGGGTTTTTCCACATATTTTTTGCCAATCCTGGGTGGTCTACTTCTACACCGCTATCTAATACACCTACGACTACAGTTTTAGGCTTTAGACCTTTAGATTCTAAAAATTTATAGGCATTGTTGGTATTTACTCCATAAACATTAGTTGTGGAGAAATCTTTGTGATACCAAGTTTCTGCGTCTTTATCTCTTTTTTCTTGTGCTAAAGTTAAATTCAGTCCTGCTAGAAATAAAGCAGCAATCATTATTTTCTTCATTGTTTTCTATTTTTTTAAGACTTAATATAATACCGACTTTCAAGTATTATACCATTTTAATTTTTTAGTTTAACATTTCTGATATAAGTTGTGGCTTCTGGACCAATGTTACAGATTAAATCTAAAATAGATAAATCTTCTAAAAAGCCCAACTTATCAGAAAAGGTTTGATAATATTCGTTTACATCATAAGACGTAGGTTGCTTGGCAGAAAAGCAGTCTCTATAATCTTCTCCTTCAATTTCTTTCTCGTAGCTTTTGGAAAGTTGAAAGGTTTTATCTGTCTTTAAAATATCTTGAATTATATCTAAAGCCTTTAAATTAAGATCCTTTAAGTAGGTTTCTTTAGATTGAAATATTTTTTCCAGCTTAGACTCATAAAACTCAAAATAAGGCGAAGTTTGGTAAGCTATTTTTATAGATTTCCAATGCAAACTCTGCCAATTTTCGTCATAGGAAATTTCCAAATCTTTTAAGGCTCTTTTCCCATTATGCTTTATCGGAATGCTAAGGGATAGTTTCCCATTAGCACCATAAATATTAGCTCTATTTCTATAAGTTTGTTTCGGAAAGTTTTCGTGTTGTTCTAAAATTATAGGTTCTTCCAACAAAAACTCTGACCACCAAGAAATAGGAGGGAGGTAAAACAAAGGTAATAGTTTCATCTAGTTGTCTTTTTTCTTTTTGAATAATTTAGAAATATACTCCCAACCGAAAAATAATCCAAGAATGATAGTGGCTATCCACCAATAAGAAGTTTTGTGAGCTTCTCCTGTATTAGTAGCTTTAAACATTCTGTCCCATCTTATTTTTTTAGGTCCTTCATCAAAGACACCTTGCAGACTCATCCAAGTAAACATTGGTTTTCCTACGATGTATTCTTCTGGCACAAATCCGAAAAATCTTGCGTCTAACGAAGCATCACGGTTATCTCCCATCATAAAGTAATAATCTTGTTTGATGGTGTATTCATTAGCTTCTTTACCATTGATGTAGATTTTTCCATTTTTGTTTTCTAGTTTATTGTGTTCATATTTAGAAATAATCCATTGGTATTCAGGAAGTGTTTCTTGATTGATTTTTACCACATCTCCTTTTTTAGGAATTCTGATAGGTCCGTACCAATCCTGATTCCAATTTCTATTGATTGGGAAAATGGTATTAGTCGTATCAATTTTAGTCTGTTGAGGATTAAGGTAAGAAATTGTTTTTTCACCTTTTTCAGAAAGTATTTCTTCCGCTTTTACAAATTCAGGGAGTTGCTTAATATCTGCTAACAACTTATCTGTAAGCCCTTGGAAATGGTAAACATAACCATCAGCAGTAGCTCCTTCTTGTAAAGGTAAATATCCCAACCTATTCCAAAGTTGATTAACATCTATCTGCTGAGAAGTATATACAAGATAAGAAACTTGGTTCTCTTGGTCGCCCAGAATAACCTCTGGCTTACCATTGATGAAAAGCCTTCCTTTTCTAACTTCTAAGACATCACCGCCTACAGCCACACACCTTTTTACATAAGCATCTTTTCTATCTATAGCTGTATGTACAGAATCTTGCGGATAGTTAAATACTACAATATCTCTACGCTCCACTTTCTCCCAACCAGGTAGTCTAAAATAAGGTAGCTTAACGGCTTCTACATAAGATTTAGGGTCGTCTTTTGGATTTTTAGGCTCTCCTGTATCCATTATTGTTCCTTGCAAAAATGGGATAGCTAAAGGTCTCATTGGCATTCTATAGCCGTAGTTGAGTTTATTAACAAACAAGAAATCTCCCACCAACAGAGTACGCTCCATAGACCCTGTAGGAATACCAAACGGCTGAGTAATAAAAGTATGTATAACCGTAGCAAACACCGCCGCAAAGGTAATAGACCCTAAGAAAGATTCTTTTTTCTCTTCCTTTTCTTCTCCACTTAGATAGAAGGTGTCTTTTTCTTCAATTTCAGTTTTAGGGTTGTAGTTAACCGTTGCCATATAGATAAACGGTAATACTACCGTAAGAAGTTGACTTACAATATCTGTTTTCCCAAATTTCTTCATAAGATGTAAGTGAAAAACAGACATCATAATAGGACCTACAATAGGGAAATAGGATAATACTACCCACCATTTCGGCTGTTCGGTTTCTTTTAAAACTATAAAATAGTTATAAAATGGTATAAAAGCAAAAATAGGATTGTATCCCATTTTCTTAAATAGTTTCCATGTGGAAACACCCATTAGTACAGAAAGAATGAGTACAAAAACGGTATATTTTAATATATAATCCATTGGTTTATTTTTTATTGAATATAATCATTATTTATTGAAACAAAACATCTTTCATACTGAAGTTTCCTTGTTTGCCTATAATCCACTCGGAAGCAATTACGGCTCCTAGTGCAAATCCATTTCGGTTAAAAGCAGTATGTTTGATTTCAATTTCATCAACTTCAGAACGATAGAAAACACTGTGAGTGCCAGGTACTTCGTCTTCTCTTATGGCTGTAATGCCTAAGGCTTTATCTTTAGTTTCGTCTAGTTTCCAGCTGTCAAAATCAGTATGTTTTATAATACCTTCTGCTAAGGTAATTGCCGTGCCACTAGGAGCATCTTTTTTGTGGGTGTGATGAATTTCCTCTAACTGACAACCATATTCTCCAAAGTTATTCATTAGCTGAGCAAGTCTTTCATTTAGTTCAAAAAATAAATTCACTCCAAGACTAAAGTTAGACCCATATAAAAATGCAGTTTTGTTGGCTTCTGCTATTTTTTCTATTTCAGGCTTTCTTTCTAACCACCCTGTTGTACCACAAACCACAGGGATATTAAGTTCAAGACAAGTTTTGATATTTTCGAAAGCGACTTCTGGATTAGAAAATTCTATTACCACATCGGGCTGATTAAGATTTTCTAGGGTAGGAGATTCGTTAAGCCTAGCGACTACTTGATGTCCTCTTTGGGTAGCTATTTGGTCTATAATTTTCCCCATTTTACCATATCCTACTAGTGCAATTTTCATAAGTTTGTTTTTTTAAAATCTATAATTGAGTGAAAACCCTAATTTTCCGTTTTGTAAGCCCCATTGGTCACTAAGTAGAGTAGGAGCAATGGCTAAATCTGGGTCGTTTCTTTGTTCGTGTAAATGAGCGTCCACAACGGCATCAATAATATTGAGTATGTAAATTCCTGCCGAAATAGCAATGGCATAATCTCTTTGGCGTTTCATACGGTCTTGTGTATTCCCAAGAACGGTAGCATCTATACCACTAATACCAGAGAATTCATGTGGCTGATTGTTAAGCTCTGCTACAAAGGCTTTTCGATAGCGTTCGTAATTGTTTTGATTCCAAATAGCAATGCCCACGCTAGTACCTACTGCACCCCATACAATAGGGATTTTCCAATATTTTTTGTTGTAATACTGTCCTAAACCCGGTAATACCGCAGAATAAAGCCCTGCAAGTGTAGGGTTGTAAGTTTTTAGAATAGGCTTATTAGCATTAGCTTTTACTACTTCAGTCTCTGTTTTGGAAATACCAAGAGTATCTACATTAGTGTTCTGAGCTAACCCTAGCGAAACGAACAATAAAGCTAAAAAACTAAAAACCTTAGACATTAATTTATTTTTCAAAAGCATTTAAAATTCGTTCTAGCTCTTCTTCATTATTGAAATCAAAAACTATTTTTCCTTTCTTTCCGTTGGCAGAGGCTTTAATATCTACCTTTATGTCTAGTAAATCAGAAAGGGATTTTTGAGTTCTTTTTAAATGGTTAGGAAGCTCTCTTTCTACTTTATTTTTTTTCTCTTTAGGATTTTTTAGTCCAGATGCTACGGCTTCTGCTTGGCGAACATTAAGTTGTTCTTTGATAATTTTATCAAATAACTCTTGTTGTAGCTTTTCGTCTTGAAGGCTTATGATGGCTCTTCCGTGTCCCGCTGAAATTGTTCCTGTTCTAATTGCTCCTTGTACTTCTGGGCTTAATCTTAGAAGGCGGATATAATTAGTAATCGTACTTCTTTCTTTACCAATACGCTGACTTAGGTTTTCCTGTGTCATACCTATTTCTTCAAGCAATCTTTGGTAAGTTAAAGCAATTTCGATAGCATCTAAATCTTCTCGTTGAATATTTTCCACAAGAGCCATTTCTAGGAGCTCTTGGTCGTTTACCAAACGAATGTATGCAGGTATAGTTTTTAATCCTGCTATTTGGGAAGCTCGGTATCTTCGTTCCCCTGAAATAATTTCAAACTTAGCTCCATCTTTTCTAAGCGTGATAGGTTGTATCACCCCTAGGTTTTTGATAGATTGTGCTAATTGGTTAAGAGCGTCTTCGTCAAAGTAAGTTCTAGGCTGGTTAGGGTTGGGGTAAATATCCTCTATGTTAATCTCAACGATACTTCCCATAATCTGCTTAGCACCTTCGTCTGTAGCAGTGTTTATGGCTGCCTTTTTTTCAGCATTCAATATCGCTCCTAAACCTCGCCCCATGGCTCTTTTTTTATCTTTCATTTAATAATGATTTAGATTTAATGTTTTTAGTTTGATACTTTTTCTTCGTTTTTAAGTAAAACTTCCTCAGCAAGTTGTATGTACTGTATGGCACCTTTACTCTCGGCATCGTACATTAGGATACTTTCTCCAAAACTAGGAGCTTCGCTAAGCCTTACATTACGATTGATAACGGTTTCAAAAACCATATCAGGGAAATGAGTGTTTACCTCTTCTACGACTTGGTTGGATAGCCTAAGCCTTCCATCATACATTGTTAGAAGAAGCCCTTCTATATCCAAATTAGGGTTGTGTATATTTTGGACGTTTTTGATGGTATTAAGTAGTTTACCTAAACCTTCTAGTGCATAATATTCACACTGGATAGGAATAATAACAGAGTCTGCGGAAGTAAGTGCATTAACTGTGATAAGTCCTAAGCTAGGAGCACAATCTATAATGATGTAGTCATAATCGTCCTTAACTTCTTCTAAGGCTTGTTTTAGCATATATTCCCTGTTATCTCTATCTACAAGCTCTATCTCGGCAGCAACTAAATCTATGTGAGACGGAATAATGTCTAAATTAGGAGAACTCGTAGGCACGATACATTCTCTAGCTGTAACGCTATGCTCCAAAAGATTGTAAGTAGAATACTGTACTTCCTCTATGCCTAGCCCAGAAGTGGCATTAGCCTGAGGGTCTGCATCTATAATCAAAACTTTTTTCTCCAAAACGCCTAATGCCGCAGCCAAATTCACGGAAGTTGTAGTTTTCCCTACACCACCTTTCTGATTAGCAACACCTATTATTTTACCCATATTTTTGATTTAAGTCCCAAAAATACAATTTTTTTAATGCAGTCTCAATTTTCAAAATATAAAAATATGTTAATTTGTTTGTAATGAATACTTTAAACTTATAAAAAAATTATCCACAATTTTAAGGTAATTGTGGATAATTAATTGGTCAAAAATTGTAATTATTTATCATTCAAACTTTATAGATACAGGAATTCTGAAGTAAGAACGTACCGCCTCTCCCTTAATTTTAGCAGGAGTCCATTTACCTTTGACAGATTTTATGGCTTTTTCAGCTTCCTTATTAAACATATTGTTTTGTCCCTCCGCTTTCACATTGGTAATAGTACCATCTCTTTCTACCACAAATGTTACCATTGCTTTTACAAGACCTTCCTCTCCAGCCATTGCTTCATAATCAAAATTCTCACCTACTTTAGCTCTAAAAGAATCTATACCTCCCATAAATACAGCATCTTCGTCCACTACGGTTTCTATAACATTATTGGGTTTAACTACTTCTGGCACTGTATTATTAGTAACAGTTCCATTTCCAATGTTAGGTTTGGTAGGTGCAATACTAGTGGTAGATATAATTCCTTCTTTATTTTCAAAACCAGATGCAGCTGTTTGTAGAGTTTTAATACTTGGTAAAGGCGTTTCTATAGGCGGATTAGCCGTAGGTGTAGGAACACGAGTATCCACTGTTTTAACTTCTACCGTTTTTTCAACTTCCTTAACCGATTGTACTTTGGGTACGATTGGTTTAACTATTTTATCCTCTTTTATTACGGGCTCAATAGGTTTTAGCTCTATTTCTACGCCTTTATTGGTAGTAATATGTACTTTTTTTGTTTGCAAATAAGCATAGGTCCCTCCAATGAAAACTCCAAATACAGCCACTCCTGAAAATAAAGCCTTTTTGAGATAATAATCAGCTTCTGCTCTAAGAGAATAGGCTCCATAGGCTTTATTTCTACCTGCAAATAAGAGTTCATCTAGAGCTTTTTGTTCGTTTTGATTTTGTGAAAAAGTTATCATTTGTCATAAAATTTAAAATTAATACTAAATAAATCTACAAATGATTATTAGTTTTGAGACTTTTTGCAAAAAGTAATTTGTTGTAATCAATTTTCTTGCCAAATTCTCTTATTTCTAAAAAAAAGAGTCAGATTATGAGGATAATGTTAATTTTTTATAATAAAAGTTACGAATTCTAATTTATTTAAAAACCTTATTCAAAGTAACAAAGAATAATTTAGGTTGATTAACATTTTTTAATATCTTTGTCCATAAGAAAATATAATAAACCCGTTGTGCATTATGAAATGAAAAAAACAAGAGTTGTTTATTAGACTGAAAATCAGTATATTGTTTTTGCTATAAAACGATATAAATGAACAACTTAGAGCAAATATATGAAAGAATTTTGGAAGTTTTAGGACTTTTTTCAGAAAATCAACTGATTAGTTATCAGAGAAGAACACCTAAAATGAGCGATTTAGAAGTCATAAGTCTTAATATTACTGCTGAATACTTGAGTATTGATAGCGAATTACAGTTATTTAGAAAATTGCCAAACTCTCTGATAAACAAAATTGAAAGAAGTGTTTACAATAAGCGAAAACGAAGACTATCCCTACAAACAGAGCAAATTAGACAGCGTATTTCGATGGAGTTCAATGAGTTTGAAGATATTTTTATCGTTGATAGCATGCCAATGAAAGTTTGTGAAAACGCTCGTTCTACTCGTTCAAAAATTTGTAAAGAGCAATCCTATTCTTCACCAACATATGGTTATTGTGCTTCACAGAAATTATATTTCTATGGCTATAAACTACACGCAGTATGTTCTTTAAATGGTGTTGATTAAGAATTTTGATATAAGCCCTGCATCCGTTCACGACATCCACTATTTAAAAGATATTGGTGAGCAAATGCGAAACTGTACTTTAATTGGAGATAGAGGCTATTTATCAGCAAAAGTTCAAATAGATTTATTTAACTATGCTAATATTAAATTAGATACACCAATGAGAAGTAATCAGAAAGATTATATTCCTCAATTTTCATTGTACAAGAAAAAGCGAAAACGAATTGAGACATTTTTCTCTCAACTTTGCGACCAATTTATGATTAAAAGAAACTATGCTAAAACTTTTGAAGGCTTTAAAACAAGGATAATCAGTAAAATAACCGCCGCAACGGTTATTCAATATATCAATAAATTTATCTTCCAAAGAAAATTAAATCATCTAAAAATCAGTATTATTTAAAATGCACAACGAGTTCCAAAGAAAATTAAATCATCTAAAAATCAGTATTATTTAAAATGCACAACGAGTATAATAAATATTATGGGATTTATCAAAGAATTTAAAGAGTTTGCTGTTAAAGGCAATGTTATCGACTTAGCTGTCGGTGTAATTATAGGAGGAGCTTTCGGAAAGATTGTAAACTCTTTTGTAGGAGATGTTATTACGCCTGCACTTCTGAGTCCGATGCTGGAAAAAATTGGGGCAGAAAATATAGCTCAATTGTCTTGGAATGGCATTAAATACGGAAGTTTCCTTTCTGCTGTTATCAGTTTCTTATGTATAGCTTTTGTTTTGTTTGTAATGATTAAAGGTATTAACAAAATGAAGAAAGAAGAAAAAGTAGAAGAAGCTCCAGCAGGACTTACACAAGAAGAACTTTTAGCAGAAATAAGAGACCTACTAAAAAAATAATTTCAACAATATTTTTTTTAACCGCCATATGGCGGTTTTTTTTATTTTTGCTCAATATTGTTATAATCTTGCGTTATATGTCTATAGAAACTAATTATACCCAACTTGTATCACAAATTCCTAAAACTGTAAATCTTGTAGCGGTTTCTAAAACTTATCCAGTTGAAGATGTACAAAAAGTTTACAATTTGGGGCATAGAGTATTTGGAGAAAACAAAGTACAGGAGTTGGTAGCCAAACATACTGAGTTGCCAAGTGATATACAGTGGCATCTTATAGGGCATCTACAAACCAATAAGGTTAAATATATTGCTCCTTTTGTCCACACCATACAAAGTGTGGATTCGGAAAAACTATTACAGGAAATAGATAAACAAGCAAGAAAACACAATAGAATCATCAATATTTTGCTTCAAGTTAAAATTGCAGAAGAAGATACCAAAACAGGTATGGAAATTAATGAAGTAAAAGAGTTATGTGTTAAAATAAAACAAGGCGAATTTCCTAATATCAAATTACAAGGGTTGATGGGAATGGCGACTTTTACCGATGATGAAACACAAATCAGAAGAGAATTTTCTTTTCTGAAGCAGTTATATGATTATCTTTCAGATTCTCATCAATTAAATACTCTATCTATGGGTATGAGTGGTGATTTTCCGTTGGCAATAGAATGCGGAGCTAATTCTATTAGAGTTGGGTCTGCCATATTTGGTGCGAGAAATTATCAATAATTTAGAATTTAATTTAAATATAACTATCTTTGTTCTATGCAAAAAATATTAATTGTAGAAGACGAAAAAGCTATTTCAGGCTTGCTTAAAAATATTCTTTCTGAGGAAGTTAAAGATTATGAAATTTTAGTAGCAGATGACGGATTAGAGGCCTATAAACTAATAGAAAAAGAAGATTTTTCTTTAGTAATATCCGATATAAAGATGCCTAAAGTATCAGGTACAGAACTTTTACAAAAAGCATTGGAAATAAAACCAGATACTGCTTTTGTGATGATTTCTGCCCACGGAGACATCAATACAGCGGTGCAATGCCTTAAACAAGGTGCTTACGACTTTATAGAAAAACCTATAGATCTTAACCGACTTATCACGAGTGTAAGAAATACTTTGGAGCGAAAGGAACTCAAAGCTTCTAATCAAATTTTAAAGAAGGAGAATACTCAGCTTAAGAAAAAAGTAAATAAAAAATACCAAATGATTGGTAGCTCGGAAGCCCTTAAGAAAATCCAAGATATGATAGATAAAGTGGCTCCGTCTGATGCTAGAGTTCTCATTACTGGACCTAATGGTGCTGGTAAGGAGCTTGTCGCTCATGCTTTACATTCCCAAAGTGAACGCTCCAAAGGCCCCATGGTAGAGGTAAACTGTGCTGCAATACCTTCAGAATTGATAGAGAGCGAATTGTTCGGACATATGAAAGGCTCTTTTACAGGTGCTGTTAAGGATAAGTCTGGTAAATTTGAGCAAGCTAATGGAGGAACGATATTTTTAGACGAAATAGGTGATATGAGTTTGGTGGCACAAGCCAAAGTGCTCAGAGTCTTACAAGAACATAAAGTATCTCCTGTGGGAAGTGATAAAGAAATAAAAATAGATGTAAGAGTCTTAGCAGCAACTAATAAAAACTTACAAAAAGAGATAGAGGAAGGACGATTTAGAGAAGATTTATACCACCGACTTTCGGTAATAGAAATACAAGTTCCTGCTCTTAATGATAGGAAAAAAGATATACCTCTACTTGTGGAACATTTTGCACAAAATATAGCTTCTGAGAATGGTAGTCCTGTAAAAGAATTTAGTAAGGAAGCTCTAAAAGCTCTTCAAAACTATGATTGGACAGGTAATATTCGTGAGTTAAGAAATGTCGTGGAAAGGCTAATTATATTAGGCGAAAATCCTGTAAGCGAGAATGATATTTCCAACTTTGTTAAAAAATAACAGGAGAAATATTAGCCTTATAAACTTATCATAATGTTATGTCTTTCTTAGATACGGTTTATACCAAACGACTTATGAAACTTGCCTTACCCGTGATGCTAACACAGGTAGGGCAAGTTTCCGTTAATTTATTTGACAATATTATTGTAGGAAACTTACTAGGAGCCGACGCACTGGCTTCGGTTTCTTTAGCAAACGGCATATTTTTTTCCATTTTTGTAGTGGCTTTGGGATTTTCTTTGGCTATTCCTCCTTTGGTTTCGGAAGCCCAAACTAGAGGAGACCATCAACAGATTAACCAAGTTTTTAGTCACGGACTTATTGTAAATGTTAGTATTGGGATTCTTCTCATTCTACTGATTTTTGGTATTAGCCCATTGATGTATCACCTTGACCAGCCTCCTCACATAATGCCTGATGCCGAAACCTACCTTAAAATAGTTGTGGTAAGTATTTTCCCCTTTATGATATTTCAAACTATGCGAGAGGTTTCAGAAGGGCTTTCATTTACTATTGGAGTTACCAAGGCAACCATTATTGCTAATATCATCAATATTATTTTAAATTATATTTTGATAAAAGGCTTTTGGATTATCCCAAGTTTTGGAGTTGCTGGTTCTGCATATGCCACACTCATTGCGAGAATATTCATGATGTTTTTTCTATTTTTCGTAATGAAAAAAGAGAAAGTGACTCGCCGATATATGGAAGACTTCAGTTTAAAACTAAGTTTACTTAAGAAACAAATGTTTACCAAACTCCTTAGATTAGGATTTCCGATGTCTTTACAAATGTTTTTTGAGGTTACTGCATTTGCTGCGGCTGCTTTTATTTGTGGTAAAGTAAGTGCTAGAGATATTGCCGCTCATCAGATTGCGTTGAGTATGGCTTCTTTTACCTTTAATCTTTGTATAGGGTTTAGTGTAGCTTCCACCATTATGGTTGGTAATAAAGTAGGCGAAAAAAACTTTGACGAAGTAAAAAAAGTAGGTGTTAACAACCTGAAAATAGTATTTTTATTTATGCTAATTTGCGGTATGGTTTTCATACTTGGTAGAGAAGTTCTTCCTACTTTCTTTACTAAAAAAGAAGATGTGGAGGTATTAGTTTTAGCTTCTCAACTGATGATTGTTGCCGCTCTTTTCCAACTTTCAGATGGTATCCAAGTTACGGCGTTAGGTCTTTTGAGAGGATTGCAAGATGTTAAAATTCCTAGTTTTATTACATTTATCGCCTATTGGCTAATTACCTTACCATTAGGATATTATTTATGCATCAACCTAAATATGGGAGCTTTTGGAATGTGGATAGCTCTTGGTATTGGCTTAACAATTTCCGCTTTACTACTTGTAAGACGTTTTTTAGTTAATAAAACATTGATGAAATTATAAGCCAATTTTTGGGTTGTTATAAGTGTATATTTGTTTATTAAAAAATGTTGATATCAGTTAAGATAACAAAAAGCAATGTTTATTCATCTTTTTTGTTTACCTTAGCTATAATTTTGATAACAAATAATTTATAAAAATGACAACAGTAAGCATCTATTTAAATTTTAATGGAAATTGTGAAGAAGCATTTAATTTCTATAAATCAGTGTTTGGGGGAGAATTTACCTATGTAGGGAGATTTGGCGATATGCCTCCACAAGAGGGAATGCCACCAATGAGTGAGGTGGATAAAAATAAAATTATGCACATAGGTCTTCCTATAGGAAATACCGTTTTAATGGGAAGTGATACAGGTGGAGAATGGGCACCATCTTTTCAACAAGGGAATAATTTTTCAATAAATATTACGCCTGAAAGTAAAGAAGTAGCAGATAAACTATTTAATGGACTTTCTGCGGGAGGAAAGGTAACGATGCCGATGGCAGATACTTTCTGGGGTGCTTATTTTGGTATGTTTACAGATAAGTTTGGTATTAATTGGATGATAAATTTTGAATCGCAGAATAATCAATAAGTTTATAAAAGATGAATTGCCAAAAGATAGAAAAACTTTTGGCAATTTTTTTTAATATATAGTTTTTACTGTCCATTCTTATGGATTTATTTAACTTAGCAGTGTTGAAATTTTTTAAGAAAGCTAAAAAAGATGAAGATTATAACTTTTAATAAAATTATAAAATAAACTCGTTGTGCATTTTAAATAATACTGATTTTTAGATGATTTAATTTTCTTTGGAAGATAAATTTATTGATATATTGAATAACCGTTGCGGCGGTTATTTTACTGATTATCCTTGTTTTAAAGCCTTCAAAAGTTTTAGCATAGTTTCTTTTAATCATAAATTGGTCGCAAAGTTGAGAGAAAAATGTCTCAATTCGTTTTCGCTTTTTCTTGTACAATGAAAATTGAGGAATATAATCTTTCTGATTACTTCTCATTGGTGTATCTAATTTAATATTAGCATAGTTAAATAAATCTATTTGAACTTTTGCTGATAAATAGCCTCTATCTCCAATTAAAGTACAGTTTCGCATTTGCTCACCACTATCTTTTAAATAGTGGATGTCGTGAACGGATGCAGGGCTTATATCAAAATTCTTAATCACACCATTTAAAGAACATACTGCGTGTAGTTTATAGCCATAGAAATATAATTTCTGTGAAGCACAATAACCATATGTTGGTGAAGAATAGGATTGCTCTTTACAAATTTTTGAACGAGTAGAACGAGCGTTTTCACAAACTTTCATTGGCATGCTATCAACGATAAAAATATCTTCAAACTCATTGAACTCCATCGAAATACGCTGTCTAATTTGCTCTGTTTGTAGGGATAGTCTTCGTTTTCGCTTATTGTAAACACTTCTTTCAATTTTGTTTATCAGAGAGTTTGGCAATTTTCTAAATAACTGTAATTCGCTATCAATACTCAAGTATTCAGCAGTAATATTAAGACTTATGACTTCTAAATCGCTCATTTTAGGTGTTCTTCTCTGATAACTAATCAGTTGATTTTCTGAAAAAAGTCCTAAAACTTCCAAAATTCTTTCATATATTTGCTCTAAGTTGTTCATTTATATCGTTTTATAGCAAAAACAATATACTTATTTTCAGTCTAATAAACAACTCTTGTTTTTTTCATTTCATAATGCACAACGGGTTAAAATAAATGAATTTTTCTAAAATATTTTATGGGCTTGCTCTTGGGGGAGCACCACTATTGGTAAATGCCCAAGATATAAAAGAAAAAATAGCTATTGAAGGAGGTTATACCTATTTTAATAGAAGTTTTGCTGATATTGGAGTAAAGTTTGCATTTGACAAAGAATTTATAGTATTAGGTGGAAATGCATTAGTAGGTGCTGCTGATGGTAAACTTTTAGTCATACCCGAGATTAATGCAACGAAATATTTTGAATTCAAGAAAAATGATTTACCATTCACTTTTGTAAGGTTTAATGTTTCTCCAAAAACAGTTTCTCCACAAGTTGGATTTAGCTATTTCTTTTTAGAGCTTGGTGTGGGGTATGGCTTTAGGTTTGATAATTCCATCCACTATAGAACAGAAGGATTTAGAACACAACTGAATATCAATATTCCTTTAAAATTTAACATGAGAATAATGTAGAAGTGACAAATGGTAAATTAAAAAGGTCATTCTGAATAACGGTTATTTTACATGAGAATAGCAATAGTAAAAGTTTTTATATAAATTTAATTCTTATGAAAAAAATAATATTAGCCCTGTTTTTGTCCGATGTATAATAAAGATTTTGTAATATTTTCATCATATAATGCTTTTCTCTTTCACTAATTTATTTAACTTAGCAATATAGCAAATACTTTTCTCGTTAGTGTCAGGTGTAGTAAAATAATATCAAAAACAATTATGAAAATGAAAAAAATAACAATTTTAATATTAATGAGTTTTATAATAAATCTTTGTTTTTCTCAAAAAATAAAAATTGAACATGTTATAAAAAATGATTCTCTCCCTAAAAGAGAAAAGAAAGATTTTTTTTACTTGGCAAAAGAAACTGATATTACAAAGGCTAAATATATTGGAAGACTTAAAGCAACGAACAAATTCAGCTATATTGACATGGTAATCTATTTGTTGAAAGACCAAGCACAAAAGAGAGGTGCTAATTCATTCAAATTTGTTGATTTTAAAAATAAAGATGGAATAAACCAGTTAGTTATTGATGTTTATGTTATTGGAGATGAGATAAAAAAGATAAATCAAGATAATCTTCCAAAAAATAATTTTTTTTTCTTTGGTAAAGATAATTTAGGTAAAGAAATTATAGAGGAATATTCTTTAAATGATGAACCAAGAAAAATCAAATCTTTTCATTACACGGTAATGGAATTTGATAAACCTATGAAAGTTACAAAAGGAAAAGCATTTGGCACATCTGTAAAAGTTAAACCGAATGAAAACGGAGACTCAATGTTTATAAGCTTTTCGGGATTCGGTGCTTCTTCAATATCTACACCATCTGGAGGAATTGGAATTGGTTTCTCTGGAGGAAATGTAACTCTAATGGATAGTAATTATGGTTTTTTATTGACAAATATTTATAGCAGAGAATAATAAATATTTGCCAATAACATGTATAGCCTTTACAAAAATTATGTGATATTTTGTTAAATAACCAACATGAAAGGAAAAATTATACTATCCATTTTATTGTTACTTTTTATTTCCTGTAAAAAAGTTGAGGAAAATAAAAGAGTTGATATAAAATCTGCTGAAAATGATTCTGTTCCAAAACACGGAAGAATTTTTTTTGAATATGACAAAATAGACCACTACAAAAACGAAATAGACAGCATTTATGAATTAACGAGTAATAGAGAAATTTCAAAACTTAATAATCTAAAATCTGAAATTGTTTTAGGTGATAAACCTAAAGATTTAAATGACACTGAGTTTTTCAAAAGTTTGGAAAAAATTGGCTATAAAAAATCTGAAATTAGTCAGTCTAAATTTGAAGAAATAAATAAAATTTTTGTTGAAAAAACAGTAAGTCAAAATTTAGATTATGCATGTCCTGCTGTTTATCGAGATATATTAATTTTCAGAAAACAAAATAAAACTGTGGGAATTGCCAAAATATGTTTTGAATGTTTTAAAAGTCAAATTATAGGAACTAAAGCGAATACTGAGAATTTTGGTCAAAATGGAGATTATGAAAAGCTTGAAGAAATACTGAAAAATTAAAAAGATATGTTTGAAAAATAGTCAAAAAAATGTAACGTTTAGGCTCTTTTGTGTTTTTTTATATTAGAAATTCGATGAAAAAATTTTTGTTATTTTTTGTAGTGTGTTTTATTTCTTGTCAGAATTCTAAGTTAGTTAACGAAGGTAAACCTACTTTGGTTAAAGAAATTAGATTTTCCGAAAAGGAGAAGGAAATGCAAACGGTTATCATCAATATTATTAAAGCTTATCAGAATAAAGATGAAAAGGCTTTAAATAAGTTTATCCATAAAAAGTTTGGGATCACCTTTCTGTTTCGTATGGGAGCTCAGGACAATATCGCTAATCTTGAAAAGATTTCTTTCGCCAAATCCGTTCCCAGTTATTTGCCTTTTGACCCTAATATAATAACTGACTATAAAATTATCCAAGAAAAGCTACCGATATATAGCTGTGAAACAGAAAGCTGGAATAAACCTGCGGGAATTTATATCGACCTTAATCAAAAAGAATCTTTATTTTCTGAAATTGCAAAGTTTGAAAATGCTAACTTTGATGAGAAACCATGGTCCGATAGTGAGGTTAAAAAGTTAGAAACCATAGAGAGAAGCAGTCATAAAGTCATTGTAATTGGGCAAAACCAAAAGGAGTTTATTTTCTATATTGGTTATTTCAATAACATATGGTATCTAACGGCTATCGACCGATTTGAGGTTTGTTCCGCATAAAATCAACATAATAAATTGAAGGTAAAATGAAGTATTTTAAACTGCTAATCGCTCTTGCATTATTATCGTGTAATACGACAGAGAGTAAAATAGAAGAAAAGCAAATACCAACAGAAGGGATCTCGGAAAAATTAGAAAAAAAGGAAAACTTTGAAATTTCGTATGAAAAACTTTCAGATAAATCTATTCCTGAGGGGATTTCTTTTGAAGGCAAGGTTAAAGAGGTTGCTAGAGTAGAGGATTTACAAGGAGAACATATCATTCTATTAACAGAAACGGGCATCGTGCCTAGCAAAAAGGTGGTCAACGCAGACTATGAAAAAGATGCAAAAATTTTCGTGTATGATTATCTTTATGATAAAAACGAAAATAAATATAAATTAAACTGGAAAATACAAGATTTTATTTTGAACTGCGAGTTTGATTTATCCATGGATTTCGTTAAAGATACTTTTAAAATCACGGATTTAAACAACAACGGTATCGCCGAAATTTGGACGATGTATTCCATGTTGTGTACTTCGGACATCAGTCCAGATGTGATGAAAATTATTATGTATGAAGGCAAACAGAAATATGCTTTAAGGGGACACGCTACTCTAATGGCTGGTGAAGACAAGCTTGAGGAAGGCGACTATCAATTAGACGAAAATTTATCAAAAGCATCAAAAGAAATAAAAGAATTTGCTTTAAAAATGTGGCGAAATAATAATATACAGAAATTAAACTAAAGATAGAGATATTGAGTAAAAATATAATAAAACCCTAGAATTTCTAGGGTTTTGTGTTTTGTTTATTATTTTCTAGCTAGAACTTCGTCTATCATTCCGAATTCTTTAGCTTCTTCGGAGGTCATCCAATAATCTCTATCGGAAGATTTTTCAACCCATTCATAAGATTGTCCAGAATGTTCAGAGATAATATCATAAAGCTCTTTCTTCAGTTTAAGCATTTCTCTAAGGTTGATTTCCATATCGCTGGCTACACCTTGAGCACCGCCACTAGGTTGGTGTATCATCACTCTAGAATGTTTAAGAGCAGAGCGTTTACCCTTTTCACCAGCTACAAGAAGTACAGCTCCCATAGAAGCAGCCATACCCGTACAGATAGTAGCTACATCAGGCTTAATGATTTGCATCGTATCATAAATTCCAAGTCCTGCATATACGCTTCCGCCAGGAGAGTTAATGTAAATCTGAATATCTTTAGTAGGGTCTGCACTTTCTAAAAATAAAAGCTGAGCCGTTACAATATTTGCCACTTGGTCGTCTATTCCAGTGCCTAAAAAGATAATTCTATCCATCATCAATCTAGAAAAAACGTCCATTTGTGCTACATTCATACGGCGTTCTTCCATAATGTATGGTGTAAGGTTGGTTGGGTTAAAAGTCCCCATATATTGGTCGGTAGCTAGTCCATTATTTCCTAGGTGCTTTACCGAAAAATCTCTAAATTCCTTTTTAATATCCATATTGTGTTATATTTTATTTTCAAGTTCAAATACCAATACTGTACCCGAAGTTTTTTAAGCGGTAAAAATAGTCATTCTGTCATAAAACACGAAACAATTTTTGGTCTATAGTGTTTTTTAGCATCGTTAGTTTAATTATTTTTTGATAAATCTCCGTTTTATCTTCAGCTTCGGTATTTTTCAAATCCTCTATCATTTTCATAATATACTCTCGCTTATAGCGATAGATGGTATCGGTAACCAATTTATTGATAGATTTTTCTTTTGGTAGAAGGTAAATGTTATGTTTTTTCCAATCACTTAGCTGATAAGGCTCTACTAAAGCATTGGCCACTTTATTGGTAATTTCTTCATCCATTAAAGTAATGAAAAAACGCTCTGACCTCAGTTCATTGGTTTGGATACCTTGTTTTATTTCGTTGATGATTTTCCTATTGGTTTCAGATTGTATCTCACAATTATCCTCTTCCATTCGGCATATTACTTCTTCAATAACGGTGGTTTGGTAAACTTTATCTTCGGCATCTTTCATTTCAATAATATAATCTCCATACTTTAACATCAGTTCTACCATTTGTTCCTCCAAATAGAGTAGGGCGGTGTTGGCTTTAGTAAAGTCCGAAGTAATAATCTCCAGCTTAGGTTGTGTCTGAGGTGTAGCTTTTTTAGGCGTTAAATGTTGCTGTTCTTTAACCTGTTGTTGTATGCCTAGCTCGTTAAATAAACTCTGCTCCGAAAGCCCAAACTTGTTAGAAATTTCCTTGAGGTAAATCTCCTGTTTTAACACATTACCGACAAATGCCACCGATTTTACAATATCTCTAATGGCTTCGGATTTTTTTATAGGGTCGTGCTCTACATCTTTGAGTAGAATTTCAGCCTTAAAATTGATGAAATCTTGGGCGTTATTTTGTATAAAATCTTCTACAAACTCCTTTGGGTGTTTTCTAGAGAACGAGTCTGGGTCGTCCCCATCAGGGAAAAGCAATACTCTGATATTCATTCCTTCGGAAAGGAGCATATCTATACTTCTAAAGCTGGCTTTAATTCCTGCGGCATCTCCATCAAAAAGTATGGTTACATTTTCTGTAAGCCTTTTAATGAGTTTAATTTGCTCTGTGGTAAGTGCCGTCCCAGAACTCGCTACCACATTCTCTATCCCTGCCTGATGCAGTGCTACCACATCCATATAGCCCTCTACCAGTAAACATAAATTTTGTTTAGAAATGGCTTGTTTACTTTGGTTAAGCCCATAGAGAACAGTAGATTTATGATAAATTTCTGTTTCAGGAGAATTGAGGTACTTGGCAGTTTTAGCATTAGATTTTAAAATCCTTGCTCCAAATCCCAAAACTCTTCCAGAAAAACTATGGATAGGAAATATAACCCTTTCTCTAAAACGGTCTACGCCATCAGGAGCATAATCTGTGAAGATGGATAATCCTGATTTTTCTAAAATCTCTTTGGTGTAGCCTTTAGAAATAGCATATTCTGTGAAGGCATTTTTTTGAATAGGAGAGTAGCCTAGCTGGAATTTTTTTATAATATCCTCTCGTAACTCTCTTTCTTTGAAATAAGATAGACCGATACTTTTACCTTCTTCGGTTTCCCAAATTTGTTTTTGATAGTAGTGGTTGGCTACTTCGTGTATTTTATAGAGTAAATCTTTTTCGGTTTGGGCTGTTTTTTCTTCTTCGGTGAGCTCTCTTTGGTGTTCTTCTATTTCGATGCCGTATTTTTTTGCGGCAAATCTGAGGGCTTCGGGATAGCTGAAATTCTCTATCTCCATTAAAAAAGAAATGGCAGTACCTCCTTTTCCAGAGGAAAAATCCTTCCAAATTTGCTTGGAAGGAGACACAATAAAACTAGGTGTTTTTTCATCTACAAAAGGGCTGAGTCCTTTATAATTAGACCCAGCTCTTTTGAGTTGAACATATTCACCCACAATTTCTTCCACTCGTATGGCGGAAAAAATTTTGTCTATCGTCTCTTTAGTTATCAAATTTTTATGATAAAATTAGATGCTGTTTTGCTTCTTATCTTTTCCGAAAAACATTTTAATAATTACAGGTGCTGTTGTAATGACTACAATAAACAGTATTATTATTTCCAAATGTCTTTTTAAATCGATACCAAACTGCTCCAAAAATAGTTTATCCAAATAGTGTCCTGCAAAAATAAGTGAAAATGACCACGCAATAGCTCCTACAATATTATAAAGCATAAATTTACCTTTCTCCATTCCTACAATACCAGCTACAATAGGTGCAAAGGTTCTCACGATGGGTAAAAATCTAGCCGCTATAATGGCTATTCTACCGTGTTCCTCATAGAAATCATGAGCCTTAAAAAGATATTTTTTCTTGAAAAGGAAAGAGTCTGGTCTTTCATATAAAGCAGGTCCACTTTTTTTACCAAACCAATAGCCCACCATATTTCCTAAAATAGCAGCAATAGCAATAGCACTAGCTAATATAACGGTGCTTAAGAAATCACTTTCAATGATACCAAAAGTTTCCGTAATCATAGGAACGGCATAGATGCCAGAGATGAAAAGTAAACTATCTCCTGGTAAGAAAAACCCTACAAAAAGTCCTGTTTCTGCAAATATGATAAATAACACTAACCAAAATCCTCCCATTTTGATATAAAATTCAGGATTTAGGAGGTCTTTCCAACTTTCAAAATGATCCATACTTATTTTTTACTTGATGCACAAAAATACTTAATTAAATTCTTTTTAGTCCTATCTATAAAGAGATTTAACAAATTTTATAATTCTAAATCGTTATCTGTAACGGCTGTACCGTCTGCCATAAGGTAGGCTTTTAGAAAAGGTGTGATTTCTCCATTCATTACAGCATCTACATCGGAAGTCTCATGCCCTGACCTTACATCTTTTACCAATTTATAGGGGTGCATGACATAGTTTCTGATTTGGCTGCCCCATTCTATTTTCATTTTATTGGCTTCTATTTCGTTTCTAGCCCTCATTCGCTCTTCAAGTTCTATCTCATAAAGCCTAGATTTAAGAAGTTGTAGAGCCTTTTCTTTGTTTTGTAGTTGAGACCTGCTTTCGGAGTTTTCTATAATGATTCCTGTTGGAGCGTGTCTTAGTCGTACAGCAGTTTCTACTTTGTTTACATTTTGTCCACCTGCACCAGAAGCTCGCATGGTTTCAAAACTAATATCGGCAGGGTTGATGTTGATTTCTATTGAATCGTCTACTAGTGGATAAACGTAAACCGATGCAAAGCTAGTGTGTCTTTTAGCATTGCTATCAAATGGAGAAATTCTCACCAAACGATGTACTCCATTTTCTCCTTTAAGATATCCAAAGGCATATTCTCCTTCTATTTCTAAGGTTACGGTTTTTACACCAGCTACATCACCTTCTTGGAAATTGAGTTCTTTTACTTTATATCCGTTTTTATCTGCCCACATCAGATACATTCTCATTAGCATACTCGCCCAATCGCAAGATTCTGTACCACCAGCTCCAGCAGTAATTTGGAGCACAGCAGAAAGTTCATCGCCTTCGTTGGAAAGCATGTTTTTAAACTCTAAACTTTCTACTTTTTCTAATAGAGTAGGGTAGGCGGTTTCTAACTCTTGTGCACTATCTGGGTCTTCTTTAGAAAACTCAAGTAAAACTTGTAAATCCTCCAGCCCTGTATGGATTTCTTCGTAATCTTCTACCCATTTTTTTTTAGACCTAAGTTGTTTCAAAAAAACTTCTGCTTCCTTCGGGTTATCCCAAAACTCTGGAGCAGCAGTTTTTTCGTCATCATTTGTAA
Source organism: Riemerella anatipestifer (assembly GCF_035666175.1). Lineage (NCBI taxonomy): Bacteria > Pseudomonadati > Bacteroidota > Flavobacteriia > Flavobacteriales > Weeksellaceae > Riemerella > Riemerella anatipestifer. The sequence goes on along the minus strand of NZ_CP142016.1, from coordinate 280,466 downwards.
TTTCTAACTTTTTTTTATCAATTTGAAGATATTTGTGAAGGTCTGATACTCTTTGACTGATGTTTTTTACTTGATCTAATGTAACCACTTTTACGAAAATTTCCACAAAAATAACGAAATTCCGTTAAATCAAAACAGGCTTTAATAAGACCTTAAAACCACCCTGATTTCCTTTTCTATGAATATCGAAAGTAGTATTTCTTTTAAAATCAAAAGAATACTTAAATAGATATAACCTAAAACTGATGTTATTTATTGATTTTAAATCGTTTTGATATGAACATAATGGCTACTCCAGCTATCATAAATGGTATAGATAAAACTTGTCCTGTGTTAAGTCCTGCAAACTGAATAAACTCGTCACCTTGTGGTTCTTTCCAAAACTCTACAGTAAATCTTATTGCCCACAATAGAGCCAAAAATAAACCGAATAACCACCCTTGTTGATATTTCTTTTGGGTTTTAAAGTATAAGAAAATGAGTAAAATAAATAGACATAGGTAGCCGAAAGACTCGAATAATTGTGTAGGGTATCTAGGGACTATCGCACCGTATTCCATACTTTGTTGAGGAAATAATACGGCAAAAGGAGAATCTTCTGGAGCTGGTTTTCCGATGATTTCTGAGTTGAAAAAGTTTCCTATCCTAATAAAAACCCCCGCTAAAGCGATTACAATACCTAGCCTATCATATACCCAAAACGGATTTTTTTTGATGATTTTTAAACTGTAATATAGTGTGGTAAGTATGAGTGCAATGGCAGCTCCGTGGCTTGCAAGTCCAGAAAAACCTGTAAAGGCAAAGCTAGGCTGTGTACGAATAGGCAGAAAAACTGACCAAAAGTCTTCCTTAAAAAGTTCAGGTTGATAAAAAATAACATGTCCTAACCTCGCCCCAAAGATGGTGCCGACTAGAGTCCACGTGAATAGAGGTTCTAAATATTTTTCATCTACACCGTCTATCTTGAAAAACTTTTTCATAATCAAAAAGCCTAAGCCGAATGCTAAAACAAACATTAGACTGTAATAGTGAATAGTGAAAAAATTGCCTAATTCTATTCCTTTAGATGGGTCCCATGTGATGTATAAAAATTGTGTCATTATGCTTTTAGTTTATTTTGTGTTTCTTTTCAGGTACAGGGTCATAGCCACTTCCTCCCCACGGGTGGCATCGCCCAATTCTTTTTATGCCTAGCCAAAATCCACTTAAAAATCCGTGTTTTCTCAAGGCTTGTAGCATATAATGTGAACAGGTGGGCTGATAGCGACAATTATTTCCTAGCCAAGGAGAAATGGCATTTTGGTAAAACTTGATGAGAATTACCAAAGGGAAAATCAATATGTTATTAAAATTTGCTTTCAAAACATTGCAAAAATAGACTAAAAAAATGAAAATTAGTTTAATTTTGTTTCTAGTTTAACTCGTTGTGCATTTTAAATAATACTGATTTTTAGATGATTTAATTTTCTTTGGAAGATAAATTTATTGATATATTGAATAACCGTTGCGGCGGTTATTTTACTGATTATCCTTGTTTTAAAGCCTTCAAAAGTTTTAGCATAGTTTCTTTTAATCATAAATTGGTCGCAAAGTTGAGAGAAAAATGTCTCAATTCGTTTTCGCTTTTTCTTGTACAATGAAAATTGAGGAATATAATCTTTCTGATTACTTCTCATTGGTGTATCTAATTTAATATTAGCATAGTTAAATAAATCTATTTGAACTTTTGCTGATAAATAGCCTCTATCTCCAATTAAAGTACAGTTTCGCATTTGCTCACCACTATCTTTTAAATAGTGGATGTCGTGAACGGATGCAGGGCTTATATCAAAATTCTTAATCACACCATTTAAAGAACATACTGCGTGTAGTTTATAGCCATAGAAATATAATTTCTGTGAAGCACAATAACCATATGTTGGTGAAGAATAGGATTGCTCTTTACAAATTTTTGAACGAGTAGAACGAGCGTTTTCACAAACTTTCATTGGCATGCTATCAACGATAAAAATATCTTCAAACTCATTGAACTCCATCGAAATACGCTGTCTAATTTGCTCTGTTTGTAGGGATAGTCTTCGTTTTCGCTTATTGTAAACACTTCTTTCAATTTTGTTTATCAGAGAGTTTGGCAATTTTCTAAATAACTGTAATTCGCTATCAATACTCAAGTATTCAGCAGTAATATTAAGACTTATGACTTCTAAATCGCTCATTTTAGGTGTTCTTCTCTGATAACTAATCAGTTGATTTTCTGAAAAAAGTCCTAAAACTTCCAAAATTCTTTCATATATTTGCTCTAAGTTGTTCATTTATATCGTTTTATAGCAAAAACAATATACTGATTTTCAGTCTAATAAACAACTCTTGTTTTTTTCATTTCATAATGCACAACGGGTCTAGTTTAAATAATTTTAATACCTCATACTTTGAATTCAAATATTCCTTTAGCAGAGAAATTACGCCCTAAAACCTTAGATGAAATGCTTGGGCAAGAACATCTTACAGGTAAAGACGGAACGATAAGAAAAATGTTGGATACTGACCGACTTAATTCTCTGATTTTATGGGGACCTCCAGGAACGGGTAAAACTACCTTAGCAGAAATTCTTTCGGAGCAATCGGGACGAAAATTTTTTAAACTTTCTGCGGTTTCTAGTGGGGTGAAAGAGGTAAGAGAAGTGATAGATGAGGCCCAAAAGCAACATTTGTTTTCTGGTAAATCTCCTATTTTATTTATAGATGAAATTCATAGATTTAACAAGTCACAACAGGATTCTTTGCTTCACGCTGTGGAAAAAGGCTGGGTGGTTTTGATAGGAGCAACTACCGAAAATCCTAGCTTTGAGGTGGTTTCGGCATTATTGTCTCGTTCTCAAGTTTATATTTTGAAACCATTGAGTTACGAAAAATTGGAAGAACTGGCTACTATTGCGGTCGCTCGTTTTAATCAAGATGAAAATACAGATTTTACTATTGAAAACAATCAAGGGTTTATACAATATTCGGGAGGCGATGCTAGAAAACTCATTAACTCAGTAGAGTGGGTGCTTAATCAGTATAAAGGCTCTGGGCAAAACCAGTTATCTAGTGAGGCTATTCTGAAAATTTTACAAGAAACCGTACCTGTTTATGATAAAAATGGTGAGCAACATTATGATGTAATTTCAGCTTTTATTAAATCTATTAGAGGGAGTGATGTTAATGCCGCTTTGTACTGGCTAGGGAGAATGCTCGTGGGAGGCGAAGATATTAAATTTATTGCAAGGCGACTTTTGATATTGGCGGCAGAAGATATAGGTTTGGCTAACCCTAACGCTCTCACAATGGCTAACAGTTGTTTTCAATCAGTTAATGTTATAGGTTATCCAGAATCTCGTATTATCCTTAGCGAATGTGTGATTTATTTAGCGGCTTCACCTAAGAGTAATTCGGCGTATCAAGCCATTAATGAGGCAATGGCAATGGCGAAAAAAACAGCTCATTTGCCCGTGCCATTGCACTTAAGAAATGCTCCTACAAAACTGATGAAAGAAATGGACTATGGTAAAGATTACCGCTACGCTCACGCCTATGAGGGAAATTTTGTGCCACAAGAATTTCTTCCTGAAGAATTATCTGGAGTTTCTTTTTATTGTTCAGGAGATAATGCCACCGAAAGAAAAATAAAAGAACAAATTTCTAAAAAATGGGGCGATAAATACTAGAGTTCGCCCTTACCTTGTCTAATGATTTCTGCAACGCCAGAAGTTAAATCTACAATAGTAGAAGCTACATTATCACCATAGCCTGAATCAATTACAATATCCACCAAGTGGTCGTATTTTTCAGCAATCAATTCTGGGTCTGTGGAATATTCTATAATTTCATCATCATCTTTTATAGAGGTTGAAGCAATAGGACGACCTAATTTTTCTACAATAAGTTGCGGAATAGGGTGGTCTGGCACTCTAATACCAACGGTTTTATGACCTTTATAAGCAAGAGGTAAATTCTTATTAGCTTCTAGAATAAAGGTAAACGGTCCAGAAATATGACTTTTTAATAATCTAAAAACAGAATTGTCAATGGGTTTGGTGAAAGACGAAAGATGACTTAAATCGTTACAAATAATAGAAAAATGAGCTTTCTCTAGTTTTATTTTTTTTAGAGTAGCTAGTTTTTCCATAGCTTTGATATTATTGATGTCGCACCCCATGGCGTAAACCGTGTCGGATGGATAGATGATAAGACCTCCATTATCTAAGGTTTTAATTACCTCTTTTATAAGGTTTTCTTGGGGATTTTCGGGATAGATTTTAATGACTTTCGCCATAGTTTTTTTCTTTTTTTCGTTTCAGTTCCTCGTCGTATTCGTGGAGGATATTATGTTCAGGAGTTTGTTCTATAGCTTCCATTATTTTTTGTAAAATCTCTTGTGCAGATTCGTTTTCATAATCAATGTTAAGAGCAGGTTTAAATTCCATAGTTGGTTCTACGCCTGTTACTTTAATTTTAAGCCCTTTTTTGTCAAAAGCCCTTCTAAATCCATTGATTTTGATAGGTATCACAATAGGACGTTGTTGTTTTACCAATTTGGCAGTTCCTTTTCTTCCCTGTGCAAATGCAGAGGTAGTCCCTTGTGGAAAGGTAATTACCCAACCATTATCCAAAGCTTTAATGATGTTTTCTACCTCACTCATATCTACCATACGATTAACATTTTTGCCTTCGGCACGCCATGTTCTTTTTACCGTTACGGCTCCTGCTAGTTTGAAAATTCGGGCAAGGATACCTTTATTCATCGTTTCTTCAGCGGCCACATAGTAGAAATCTACTTTAGGATTAAGGAGGTAAACAGGATTTTTTATCGTGTTATGATAACCATTATTTACGGCACAAAAAGCGTGATACATAGCTGCAACATCAGCAAAGTAGGTTTGATGGTTAGATACAAACAAAACATTACTTTCTGGTAAGTCTACCAAATGTTCAGTACCTGATATTTTAAGTTTATTAAATCCGTTGAACCTTCTGTAAGATATTAGTCCTAAAATGAAAATAATAAATCTTTTAAGAAAGTATAAATTCCCGAATGAATCGGTAAATATTGTTTTTTTTGCCATTGGTTACGCCTATGTTTAGCATGCAAATTTACATATTTTTTAACAACTGGCTAAACTCGTACAAAATCATAGAAGTAGCACCCCAAATATTATAGTTTTTATATTGTATCACAGGGACTTCTATATGTTTGTCAAATAAAATTTTAGAGGGTTGTTTTGGTAGGTCTAAAAGTAAGGATAGAGGTAGTTCTATCAGCTCTTGGGCTTCAGATTCTTGTAGAGTGAATTTTGGATTTTTTTTAGTATACGAAACATAAGTATGAACATAAAAATTACTAGGCGGAATATACAACGGACTTAAACTTCGTATCAACCTCAAGTAAGGACGAATAATGCCTAGTTCCTCTGTAGTTTCACGCAGAGCGGTGTGGGCAAATGTTTCATCAGAAACTTCTTTTTTTCCACCAGGTAAAGAGATTTGTCCACTATGTTTGTCATTAACATTAGCTGTTCTTACCATAAGTGGGATATGCCATTGGTTATTTTTGAGATAAAGTAAAATGTTAACAGCAGCTAACTTTGGTTTTTTAGCCATTATTTCGTCATAAGAGTAGAGAGGTCTTTGGGGAGGAGCATAAATTTTATGAGCATTTTCTCCTTCTAGAGGAGCAGCTTTAATTCGTTTGATTAAATCTCTACCAAGTTTCATTTTTTAATCCATTTTTTGTTTTAAAAAACCTTTTAAATCTTTGTTAGAACCATAAATTACTAGTATATCATTAGTTTCTAGTAGAGTATCTGTAGCTGCCACACCTAGTACTTTGTTTTCTGTTTTGGTTTTGCCTAAAAGACTTTTAACTTCTACTTTCCTTATAATGGTAAGAACGGCTAAGTTGTATTTTTTGCGGAAATCTATCTCACGAATAGTCTTCCCAATATATTCTTCTGGTACTTTAGCTTCTATAATGCTATATTCTTGGTTTAGTTCAAAAGAATCTACAACATTGCTTAGACATAGTTTTTTTGCCCATCTTTCGGCTGTTTCTTCTTCTGGGTGTACTATTTCATCAACGCCAATGGCTTGTAATACTTTTTCGTGAAGAGGATTGATGGCACGGCTGATGAGTCGTTTTACTTGTAAGTTTTTAAGGAGAGCGGTGGTCATTACATTAGCACCTTGGTCTTCGCCAATAGCAACCACGAAAATATCAGTTTCTTTGATGGGAAGCCCCGAAACAGTAAATTCATCGGTAGAATCCATACAGATGGTATGCGATATTTTTTCTTTATAGGCATCTACTTTGGCGGCACTATTATCTATCCCGATAACTTCGTTGCCTTGAGCCGTTAGTTTTTGAGCTAAAGAAGCTCCAAAGTTTCCTAATCCTACTATAATATATTTCATTTGTCTTTAATTTATGGTAATTTCTTCCTTTGGATAGCTGTAATTTTTATACTTAGATTTTTTAACGATGGCAATAGCTAATGACAACATACTGATACGCCCCACAAACATAATGCCTATGAGTACCATTTTAGAGGCTTCACTTAGAGAGGCGGTAATGCCTAAGCTTAGTCCTACGGTACTATAAGCAGAGAAACATTCAAAAGAAATATCTAGAAGGTTTTTGTCTGGGTCAAAAAAAGTAATGAGCATAATGCCCAATCCTATCGCCATAAGAGATAAAGTCATAATAGCAAAAGCTCTTCGTATAGAAATATCCGCGATTTCTCTTCGGAAAATTTCTACTTTAGATTTACCCTTAGCAAGGCTTAATACATTAAGAAATGCTATGGCAAAAGTATTCGTTTTAATACCACCACCTGTAGATTGTGGCGAAGCTCCTACCCACATAAGTAAAAATATAACCATAATGGTAGGGAAGGACATAGAAGCGTTGTTAATGGTATTAAATCCTGCTGTCCTAGGCGTAGTAGCACCAAATAAAGCGGTTACGAATTTCCCAAAACCTTCGTGTTCTGCTAAGGTATTGTGATATTCTAAAATGTAAAAAATAATAGTACCAACTATCGTGAGCGATACGGTGGTTACCAAAGTGATGCGGCTATCTAAGGTTAATACCCACGGTCTATACATTCTTTTTTGTTCGGAGAATGGACTTATATGGGCAATTTTGTATTTAATATAATTGATGATATTTACCACGATAGGGAAGCCTAAACCACCGAACACAAAGGTGAAAATAATAACTAAATGCAAGTAGTAATTGTACCGATAAGCCTCATCATAAAGACTAGCATCTAGCGTAGAAAATCCTGCATTACAAAAGGCAGATACGGAATGGAAAATAGAAAAAAAGATATGCTGAAACTCCGAGGTGAACAGAGTGGAGCTTACACTTGTATATATCAAAATTCCAGAGAAGAGTTCTATCCCAAAAGTAATGAGAATAATGTTTTTTAGAGTGGAAAACACATCGCCGAGTTTTTTTGAACTCGTCATATCGCTTAGAGCCAATTGGTTTTCGTAAGAAGTGCCACCTTTGAAAAAGTAGCTAAAATAACTTGCGAAAGTTAAAATCCCTAAACCTCCAATCTGAATTAAAATAATAATGATAAGTTTACCAAAAGTTGTAAAATCACTACCCGTATTCAGTACCGATAAGCCCGTAACACAAACCGCACTAGTAGAGGTAAACAAAGCATCTAAAAACGAAATCCCGTGTGTGGTAGCTTTGGGGAGCGTGAGCAGAAAAGCTCCCATTAGTATAATCACAATAAAACTACTGATGAATAATTGGGCTGGATTGAGTATCGTCCTTTTAAAATTGATTTTCAAATCCGAAAACTCTCTTATAAAAGTAAATACCACTGCCATAATAACCCAATATCTACTTTCAAAAAAACGGTCTAGGCTACCGTACAATGGGCTTAAAAAATGAAAGTAGAAAATAACCACCGTAAATATTACTGTAGCTAAATCAAAAATAAAGGCTTTCCGATTAACAGAAGTTCTTTTCTCATAATATCTGGCAGCAGTGGAGATGAGTCCTATGGCAATAGCGAAGTGGTAGTAGCCATCAAACATCATTCTAGAATCTTTAGATTGGTTAAAACCAAAATCGCCAAAGAAAGCAACAATCCCTAGGGTGCTGATGATAAAGGAAAATATATAGAGAAGTTTAAAGTTAATAATCATTATTAAAAATTTATTTCAAAATACCTCTTATTTTGTTGGCATTTTTGATGAGTTCTTCTAGGAAATCATAATTTTCTTTCTCTAATGCAGCTTTAAATTTTCTTAATTGAGAAATATGCTCATTAAGTACATCTAGTACATTCTCTTTATTTTGTTTAAAGATAGGAACCCACATTTCGGGGTGAGATTTTGCTAACCTTACCGTGCTAGAAAATCCCGAACTGGCTAACTGGAAAATAGTATCTTCTTCCTTCTCTTTTTCTAAAACCGTATTGGCTAGAGCATAAGAGGTAATGTGTGAAATGTGCGAAATATAAGCCGTGTGTATATCGTGCTGTTCGGAAGTCATTTCCACGAGGTTCATTTCCAAAAGTTGGTAAACTTCGGATACCTTTTCCACAGCGTCTTTTGCAGAATCTTTAGCATCGCAAAGAACAGCTACTCTACCAGAAAAAGAGTCTAATTGGGCTGACTTAGGTCCGCTGTTTTCCGTCCCCCACATAGGGTGCGAAGCTACGAAACGATTTCTATTTTCATGATTTTTGATAGCATTTACAATCCCTAACTTTGTAGAACCAGTATCCATTACGGTTTGATGTTGGTCTAGTAAATCCAATACATTAGGTAGTATCTTTTGGGTAGCATCTACAGGAATCGCTATGATGATGAGGTCAGCCTTTTTTACCGTATTTTCTAAATCATCAGCTTCATCTATGATGCCTAATGCTAAGGCTTCGTTGAGGTGGTTTATGGAGTTATCTGTACCACATATTTTTATTGAGGTATTTTTACTTTTCAGCTTTAAAGCCATTGAACCACCAATTAACCCAACGCCAATTAGTCCTACAACCATTATTTAAGAGATTTAAGGTTAAAGAAACGAGCTTCTTTCTCACATTTTTCAAAACTGATTTCGTACATCGGATTTTTTTTAGGATAGTAGAGTAGATAAGAAGGGCAAGGCTTTTTTTGAGCATTACTCTTTTGGAAATCTATTTCACCGTGGGTAATAAGGCTATCTTTTAAAAAACTTTCAGTGATTTGTAGGTGTTGCATTTGAGTTTTAAACTCCTCAGAATAGCTGAACTCTTTAGATAGGGTTTCTGCTATTACACGGCTGTTAGGAAGGTAGCCACTACAACTCACTCCTTTCTGATTAAGTACAAAAAATACAATAATAAATCCTGGTATAACTCCTATTAAATAAAATTTGAGTTTTCTCATTAGAAGGTTAATAAGTTTATATCGTGATAGTTTAATCCAAATTTTTCACAAATAATTTTCTTTGTATGTCTGCCTTTGTACATGTATATAGAATCTTTGCTGCTGGTATTTTTTAGAAGCATAGTTTCTAAACCTCCTTCATGGTCAGATTGTAATAGGTAACTTAGGAAGAAGTTGCTAATAGCTTTAGTTGTAGTTCTAGGCGTTTTAGAAGTCAGGTTTGGAATTCCAGAGTGAACCACCTCGTGTTTTATAATTGTAGGATTTTCTTGGGTGGTAAGTTCGGCGGTTTCAATAGACTTTCCGTAATCAATAGTAAGGTCAATAATTACACTGCCTTTTTTCATGAGTTGTACCATCTCTTCCGTTACAACAGGAGGAAGATTATGCCTTTGCAAAGCTCCTATTACAATATCGGCTCTTCTGAGACTTTTCGTCAGTTCTTTAGGGTCAATAATTGAGGTAGAAACCCTATTGTTTATAAAATTATGTAATCTTCTTAATTTGGCTAAAGAATTATCAAAAACCCTAACATTAGCACCTAGACCGATAGCCGTTTTTGTAGCAAACTCGCCCACAATACCTGCTCCTAAAACCACTACTTCGGTAGGTCTTACACCTGTAATGACGCCAAGCATTAAGCCGTTAGACTGAGCTAAAAGTTCTGAAGCATAAAGGATAGAAACATTACCTGCAATTTCTCCAATAAGCCTTACTAAAGCTAATTGTTGATATTCATCTTTAATAAATTCAAAAGCAATAGCAGTGATTTTTCTTTCGGCTAATTTTTTAAAATAATGAGGCGTCTGAAGGTTAACTTGTAGTGCTGAAATCAAAAAAGCTGAAGGCTTTAAATAATCAATCTCTTCCTCTGTAGGTGGGTTTATCTTTAGTATAAGTTGCTGTCCAAAAGCTTCTTTAGGGTCGTTAGTGATGATAGCTCCTGCTTCGGAGTATTGTAAATCTGTAAAAAATGAACCTTTTCCTGCTCCACTTTCTACGACTACTTGGTGACCATTTTGTGTGAGAACTTGTACTGCATCAGGAGTTAGGCATAGTCTTTTCTCGTTTAGGCAAGTCTCTTTAGGAACACCTATAAAAAGTCTTTGTCCTTTTTTTATAATTTCTAATCTTTCTTCTTTTGGTAGAAGCTGCTCTTCTTTAAATGGAGTAAATATAGTGCTACTCATAGTTATTAGGGATTATTCAGTATATGAAAAATATAAGCAAATATAAGAATCATTTAAACACAATATGCCTTTCTCCTTCTATATTTTCTATCTTCATCTCGTGATAGGGGATTCCTTCAAGTTCAGGCTCATAAATTTCTGGCCATTCAATGATAGATAAAAAACCTGTTTCTAGATATTCTTCGATACCGATGTCAAATGCCTCATCAATGGATTTCATTCTATATAAATCAAAATGATAGATGTTGCCTTTTGGGCAAGCATACTCATTTACAATGGCGTAAGTAGGGGAGGAAACCTCGTCTGTACTGCCAAGAGTCTTCAATAAAAATTGAGTAAAAGAGGTCTTACCAACACCTAAGTTTCCCTTTAATAAAAGGATAGGGTGTTTTAGTTGAGGCAAAATTTGATGGATAACTTCTTGCCACTCTTCGATGGTAGATATTTTAAATTCCATAATTTAGGAAGTTTAGATAGGGTTGAGTTTAACTTATTATAGACTAATCAATCTTTTGAAGAAAAGTAGATGATATACAGTAACATTTGAAAAAATAAGCTACCTAAAAAGGTAGCTTTAGTTTTTATATTTTCATAATATCCACCTCTTTGTGTTTGTAGTGGTAGTCTATCATGCTGATGTACTTATCTGTAAGTTGCTGAACCTCGTTTTCGGTATCTTTAATAATATCTTCGGATACACCGTCTAGCTTCTTAAGGTCTTTCATAGCGTCTTGTCTTGCATTTCTTACAGTTACTTTAGTCTGTTCTGCTTCCGCTTTAGCTTGCTTTGCAAGGTCTTTTCTTCTCTCTTCAGTTAGCGGGGGTACATTTAGGATAATAGTATCACCATTGTTAGACGGAGCAAACCCTAAGTTAGAGTTAATAATCCCCTTCTCTACATCCTTAATAGCTGACCTGTCCCAAGGTTGGATAGCAATAGTCATCGCATCAGGGATAGAAATATTCGCAACTTGGTTAAGAGGCGTAGGGCTACCATAATATTCCACCATTACATCTTGTACCATAGCCGTAGAAGCACGCCCAGCTCTAATCTTTAAGAAAGCGTGTTCTAGGTGTTTAATCGCAGCGTCCATTTCCTGACGAGCATTGTCTAATATCAACTGTATTTCTTCCATTTTATTTAATGATTATTTTTTAATTATATAAAATTCTTAGTTTCTTACCACAGTTCCCACTTCTTCGCCCTGAACTACTTTTAGTAGATTTCCTTCCTTATTCATATCAAAAACAATAATAGGGAGTTTGTTTTCTTGGCTGAGAGTAAAGGCAGTCATATCCATTACCTTTAAATTCTTTTCATAAACTTCATCAAACGAAAGGCTGTTGAATTTTACTGCATCTTTATTCTTTTCAGGGTCGCTGTCGTAGATGCCATCTACACGAGTACCTTTAAGGATAACATCAGCACCTATTTCTATAGCTCTTAGTGTAGCCGCAGTATCCGTAGTAAAGTAAGGGTTACCCGTACCAGCTCCAAAGATGACTACTCGCCCCTTTTCTAAGTGTCTAGTTGCCCTTCTTTTAATAAAAGGCTCAGCTACCTTATCCATTTCAATGGCAGATTGTAGTCTTGTTTTAATACCAATGTCTTCCAAAGCACCTTGTAGAGCCATACCATTGATAACGGTTGCTAGCATTCCCATATAGTCGCCCTGAACTCTATCCATTCCTTTAGCAGCACCTGCTAACCCTCTGAAAATATTACCTCCTCCTATCACGATAGCGACCTCGCAACCTTGGTCTACTACTTTCTTAATTTCTGCGGCATATTCCTTTAGTCTGTCGTTATCTATACCGTATTGTAGGTTTCCCATAAGTGCTTCACCACTAAGTTTGAGAAGGATTCTTTTATATTTCATAGGTTTACTTTTTAATTAAATCAATATTTACTTTGGACTAAAATTTCCTCTGCAAATATAAGTATTACGACAGAATTAACTCTCATTTGATTTAATTAAATATCAAAAAAGTATTTCTTTAAGCTATGTTAATTTTATGAATAAACCTTATGATGATGTTAATGAGTAAAACTTAATTGTTATTTTTGTAGCAGAGAATATAGAAGTGATGATATTAGAAGAAATACAGGCTGGACAGGTATTTTTGGTAGATAAGCCTTTGGATTGGACTTCCTTTCAGGCGGTTAACAAGATAAAATTCAAACTAAAAAGAGAGTTTAAGCTAAAGAAGATTAAAATTGGTCATGCAGGTACATTAGACCCTAGAGCCACAGGGCTTTTGGTGGTATGTACAGGCAAAGCAACTAAGACTATCCCAGAAATACAAAACGCTCCAAAAGAGTACCACACCGAAATAAAAATTGGAGTCCAGACGGCTTCTTATGACACCGAAGAACCAGAAATACTACCACAAGATATTAGTGCCATCACTAAAGAGCAAATTTTAGAAACATTGAGTAGTTTTGTGGGAGAGATAGACCAAACGCCACCCATATTTTCTGCGATTAAAGTAGATGGCGAAAGAGCATATAATCTTGCTAGAGCAGGAGAGGAAGTAGAATTGAAGAAGAGACAAACCACCATTTACTTTATAGATAATATAGAGATTGATTGGCCTTTTGTGAGGTTTAGCGTGGGGTGTTCTAAAGGGACTTATATCCGAAGTTTGGCACACGACATAGGTCAGGCTTTAGGCGTAGGAGCCTACCTTACACAGCTAAGAAGAACCAAAATTGGTGATTTTTCTGTGGAACAGGCTTCGGAGCAATTTTTAACGAATGAGTTTAGTTTTGCTAATGATATTTAAGAAATGTATAAATTTTTAGTCTTCTGTTTTACATTTATCTTTTTAGGAGGTTTTGCCCAAAAACAAAAGTCAGATAAGTTGGGGATATTTACGGGAGTAAATGCCAATGTAGGCTTAGATTTAGCCTCTATTCTTAGAAGAGATAATACTAACACCAATAATCATACATTAAATAATAGCCGAAGCGATGAAAAATTTGCTTACGGGTTTGCTTCTGAATTGGGCGTACAACCTTTTAATTGGTTGGCTATTTCTGGAGGAATTAAGTATAGCTATGTTTCGGATAATTATCATTTATTGTATTACACCATCAATCCCTATATTTTTGTTACCAAAGCCGAAGACCACGATTTTGGCTACATTGGGCTAAAATTGGGTAAACAGTTCAATCGTTCCGCAGCTAATGATACGGCGTATTGGGGACTAAGTGTTGGCAAGTTTGATGCTTCTATTTATCGCAATTTAGGGCAGAAGTTTGAGCTGTCTTTAGAAGGCTATAGTATGGGGAATTGGTTTATAGGTTTCTCTTATGGTATTGTATTTTATAGTAATAAAAATTTATAGTGGGTGGAAAAAGTTAGAATCAATAAATATTTATCGGAAGTAGGCTTTTGTTCTCGTAGGGAAGCGGATAAAATATTGGAACAGGGGAGAATTACCATCAATGGTAAAATACCAGAATTAGGGACTAAAGTAAGTGCGGAAGACGAAATAAGAGTAGATGGAAAACTTATTGCTGAACCAAATGAAGAGCATGTTTATATTGCATTTAATAAGCCTGTGGGTATTGTTTGCACAACGGATACTAAACGAGAGAAGAATAATATTATTGATTACATCAAATATCCCAAACGCATTTTCCCGATAGGGAGATTAGATAAACCCAGTGAGGGTTTAATATTGCTGACTTCGGATGGTGATATTGTTAATAAAATATTAAGGGCAAGAAACAACCACGAAAAGGAATATATTGTAAGAGTAGATAAGCCTATTACCAATAAATTTCTAGAGCAGATGAGAGCAGGAGTGCCAATACTAGGTGCAGTTACTAGAAAATGTGAAGTAGAACAGTTAGATAAAATGCAATTTAGGATTGTGCTTACTCAAGGATTAAACAGACAAATCCGCCGTATGTGTGAATACTTAGGATACGAAGTGAAGAAGCTAAAGCGTATCAGAATTATGAATATCCACCTAGATTTACCAATAGGAAAGTGGCGAGAGCTGACACCCAACGAGATGAAAACCCTCAACCATCTGATTAAAGATTCAGCGAAAACCTACGATTAGTATTTTTCTATAAGATAATGATAGGCTTTTAGATATTTATTAAACCTTTTTAAATCTTTCTCTGTGAGAGGCTTATTTACTCTCTTCAGGTCCATATTGTCGGTTAAATCATTTATTTTAACAGCAATGGCTAGTGGCGACTGTTCTATGCGTTTAATAAAATCGTCATAGCTTTCCTCTGGATTAGTTTTAGAAAGGCATTCTATAGCAAATAATATTTCATCTGGGAAGCCTTGTTTTTTTAGATATTCTATGCTGTATTCTGGACAATCTTCTACAACATCGTGTAGTACACCTACTATTTTTTCGTCTAGAGTTTTACCGTAATTCATTACCCTCATCACATGCCCTATATAAGGAGCCTTGTATTTGTCGGTTTGTCCACGGTGGGCATTTTGAGCTATTTTAATAGCTTTATGGAGTAATTCTTCCTTCATCATTTTGTCTGTCATCTGATAATTTTAATAACAAAAAGAATTAAACTATTTTTAGTGATAGAATTAGTCAAGTATTTTAATAGGTTTTTTGTTCTCATCTATAGCAACGAGAGTGAAATCACCAAATACTGCTTTTTCTCTTGTGTTAGCATACATTTCTTCGATAAAAACCTCTACACTTACTTTTAAGCTGGTGTTTCCTACAGATTTTACCTTCCCTATAAGTTCTACTAAAGTATCTGCAGGAATAGGTTTTTTGAAATCAATTTTATCACAACTTACTGTTACAATGGTCTTTCTAGAAAATCTAGTTGCAGTAATAAAGGCAACCTCATCCATCATTTTCATAACAGTACCTCCAAACATAGTATTATGGTGGTTAGTAGTGTCAGGAAATACTACCTTAAAAGTGTGCGTTTCAGATTGTTTTATTCTTTCTTCGTAAGTCATTTTAATTAAGTGTTTCTAGCCATCTTACAAATATAATCTTTTTTTGACTTATTGTTGTACTCTAAGTTTACTGTTTTTGTAGCCATAACCAAAGTAAACTACCAACCCAATCCCAAACCAAACAATAAACCAGAACCAGTTTTCGTGAGTCATTCCCGTAAGGAGATAAAGGCAAGAACTTAATCCTAGTAGAGGGATAAGAGATAGATTTTTAACAAAAGCTAATAGAGACAAAACTAGGTTAATGATTAGATAAATAAATATGGCCAATCTAAATTCTCCTTCTTCAGGGTCGTTCCAATCCATCAAAGTACTGAAAAATTCAGGAATGAGATTATAGAAGAAAACGACTCCACTGGTAAATAAAACTGGGAAAATATATTTAGCATTGATGTAAGGCATCTGGAAACGACCTTCTACTTTTTCTTTTCTTGGTAAAAGTAGAACGCCGCCACACACCAAAACAAAGGCAAATATAGTACCGATACTCGTAAAATCTAAGATGAAAGATTTATCCGTAAACAGTATAGGAATACCGACTACAAACCCTGTAATGATAGTAGCAAAAGAAGGGGTTTTTCTTGTAGGGTGTATTTGCTGGAATTTTTTAGGAAGCAGTCCATCACGGCTCATAGAGTACCATATTCTAGGTTGCCCCATTTGAAATACGAGAAGAACACTGGTTATCGCAATAATTGCAGTAACAGAAACTACAAGTTCCATCCACGCGACATTGGCGTTGGAAGGTTCAAAAATAAATGAAAGTGGGTCACCCACACCATCAAACTTTCTATAATCTACCATACCTGTAAGTACTAGTGTAAGTACCATATAGATGGCTGTACAAAGTACTAAAGCGATTATCATACCTTTTGGAAGAGTTTTTTGAGGGTCTTTGGTTTCCTCGGATAAAACACTCAAAGCATCAAAACCTATATAGGCGAAAAATACGCCAGAAACGGCACTCATCACTCCAATAAATCCATTAGGCATCATTGTAGGCTGGTGTGTAATGTTGCTTATAGGAGTCCAATTATCTGTATTGATGTAAAATACACCTACAGCTATCACTAATATAACAACAGCAAGTTTTAAGATTACCAATAAGTTGTTAAAGTTTTTACTTTCTTTTATTCCAATGTAGCATACCCAAGTAATTAACCCATTGATAACTAAGGCAGGAATATCCACTATAAATTTTAATCCGCCAATAACAGGAGCGTTTTTCCAAGCCGAAATAAGGGCAGGGTGAGTAGACCCTTTGAAAAAGGCTTTTTTAGCTTCGGAGTAGCTACAAGTGAGGTAGTCAGGTATATTAATTCCTATTCTAGAAAGAAACGAAGTAAAGTAATCTGACCAAGAAAAGGCAACATAAATATTTCCAAAAGAATATTCCATAATTAGAGCCCAGCCTATTATCCAAGCTATAAGCTCTCCAAAACTAGCATAGGCATAGGTGTAGGCAGAACCAGCGGCAGGGATTCTACTAGCAAATTCAGCATAACATAGAGCCGTAAAACCACAAGCTACACCACAGATAATATAAAGTGTAATAACTCCAGGACCACCTCTAAAAATAGCTTCGCCTAGACTACTAAAGCTACCGGCTCCTATAATGGCAGCAATCCCGAAGAATACAATGTCCCAAACCCCTAAGGTTCTCACAAAGGAGCTTCCTAGGTCATTAGGGTTATATGATTTTGTTTTAAATAGTTGTTTCATACCTTATAAAGATGAACATTAAAAAGGGAACAAATGTAAAAGTTTTTTTCTTAAAAATGCTACTTGTTTATTTTTTTCGTATTCAAGGCAGTAGAGTTGTTTATAAATTTCGCAAATTTGTAAGATGAAAAAGTTAATACTTACCTATTTACTTCTTTGGAGTTCTGTTATTTTTAGTCAAATAATTATAAATAGTGCTGATAATACAGCTTTGCCAGCGACGGTACATTATTGTGAAGGCAGTATTTATAATTTAACTTTGAACGCTGAATCCACGAGTACGGGAGATTATAGCATTACAGAAACTACTTTAAATATAGCTAATCCTTCTACTTTTGTTCCTTTTGAAAGGAGAACAGGAAATAGTAATTTTTCTAAAGCTATAGATATTGGCTTTCCCTTTAGTTTTTATGGCAAAACCTATACTAAAGTTGTTGTAGGTTCTAATGGTAGATTGGTTTTTGGTGATAATGCTGATTTAGAGAATTTATATCAAAGCAATTATCAAGATAAAGTTTATAGTGGTAATGGTACAGAGGCTAATCGTCAGTTGCCTAATATTATTTATAATCAGGTAGATACTTCAAACCCTTCAAGGGCTTTAAGTTTAGCTAATTTATTTTTAGGTTTTACAGATATAGGTTACTATAACTCTAGCGATTATGATAAAATAACCTATTCACAAACCATTTATAGCGGTAAAAGGGGCTTGTTAATTTCGTTTGAGAATATTATAGAACTTCATTCTGACTATAATAGAACAATTAGCTCTAAAGTGTTATTGTTAGAAGATAATTCTTTTATTGTTAGGGTAGTTAAGAGATTGGGACAAAACGCTATTCTAGGAATTCAAAATTCAGATGCAAGTAAACATAAATTTGTTCGTAACTACAACAACACCAACTGGACTGAAAGTGGAAATATAGCCTATTTATTTACGCCTAACCAAACACTTACACCGAGTGCAAAATGGTTTGTAGATGGTGTAGAACGCTCTACAGATAGAAATTTCACCTACCTGCCTGTAAATGATGCAGAAAGACTAAAAGCCGAAATCACTTTTTCAGACGGTACCACACCTGTAGGGAATCCCATTTCTCAAGAGGTTGAGTTTAAAAAAGTATTAACACCAAGTATTAGCTCTGAAAGACAAACAGGTTGTGCTGCGGGTTATAAACTTTCTGTACAAAACCCTATTACGGGTATCGTATACCAATGGTACAAAGAAGGAGAATCTTTTGCAGTGGCAACAGGCAATTCTTTTATAGCGACTACAAACGGTAATTACTATGTTAAAGCCAATGGTTGCCAAGAATCGGCTAGAACAACGGTAGATATTAGTTCTGATTTACTACCTATAGGCTTTCTAGAGAATCAGATTTTTACAGAGTGTGATGCTTTAGGGAATAATCAAAGAGAAATTAACCTTTTGGATAAGGTAGGTTACCTAACTGGAGCAGGATATACAGTAGTGTTTTTAGATGAACAAGGTAATGTAGTAGCTACAGAAGCTAATGGTTATAAGTATACCATTGCTACAGGAGTTGAAAAAACATTGCAAATGAAAGTGTCTTCTAGCAACTGTACAGAGATTAGAAGTTTTAAATTAAGTTATCTATCTTTACCTAAAGACCCAATAGCGGAGCGAGTGTGTTTTGATACAACTACTTATAACCTTAGAGAAAGTTTTGAAAATGTTTATTTCGGAGGTCGAGGTTATACCTTTCTTTATTCGGTAGATGGAGGCAATACTTATAGTGCTTTGCAAGAGGTAAATCCTAGAGTAAACACACAACTTATGGTAAAAATAAAACACCCTAATTTTAGTTGTGAAAGTGTCATAAACCTAAACTTTGAGTTTTTGGACGAAGTTAGAGTAATGCCTATAACACCTTTTCCTGAACATTGTTTTAACTCTACAGAATATTTTGACCTTAACCAAACTAAAAGAGAGCTAGAATATAGTCCGGATATTGAAGCTACATTTTATACAGATGCAGCTTTAACACAGTTAATTAGTAATCTTAATTATAGGGGAGGAGGAATGATTTATATAAAAGTAAAAAATAAGGTTACAGAGTGTTTTGTAATTGTGCAAGATCCTTTGATATTGAAGGTAAATCCTAAGCCTTCTTTTATAAGTCAAAGAGAGCAAAGGGAGTCTACTTGCGGTTCTTCTATTTTTGATTTAACAATTACAGATTTGGCGAGGTTTACTAGTGATGGAGGAAGATGCAATCGCTATTTAACTGTTGAGTATTATGATAGTAGTAATCAAAAGCTAACAGAATCCGAGTGGAGAAGCTATAATCTTAGCACTCGAGGACGAGCTTATGCAAAAATTTTTTATTATGGAGGATATTTTGGGCAAGTCAATTATGATTTACTAGAGAAAGTGAAGCCACAAGCGATAAGTAATCAGATTTTAATCTGTACTGAAAGTAGCTATACTTTAGATAATTTTAAATCAAAGGTTATCAGTAATCCTAGTAGCTATACATTTTTAGACGAGAGCGGAAATCCACTCACTTCAGATTTTTCTTGGAGTGCTTTGCCTTATGTAGTAAAATTCTACATTAAAAATAATGAAACAGATTGTATATCTGATTTACAGCAAGTTTCATTTGTGCAAAATACATCTGTAACGGTTAATCATACTATCAATACATTTGAAATATGTGATACTAACTTTGACGGAATAGCCACCTTTAACCTTAACGATTGGAAATCTCAAATTACGTCAGACAATGCTGCTGCACTCGAATTTTATAGAGATGTAGCAAGAACAAATTTAATAAGTAATCCACAGAACTATCAAAATCAAATTGCTTTTGGAGAGAGAATTTATGGTATTGCTAAAAAAACAGGACAATGTCCTAGCGATTTTGAATTTGATTTAAAGGTTAAAATACCAACCGAAATATTGCCTATTAGCGATGTGCATTTGTGTTATGGTGAACCTGTGTCTGTTTCGGTATCCAACGCATCTGATTTCACTTCTATTAAATGGAAGCTACCAGACGGTACTATCAAAACAGGTACAAGTCTTAATTTAAATTACTCTGAGGTTCAGTGGGGTGTTTATACGGTAGAAGCAGTTAACGCTGTGGGTTGCCCATCAACAATAACATTTAAGATAACAGACGAAAATCAACCTAAAATTGTAAATGTTACAACCGATAATGATAGGATAGAAGTTACTGCCGAAGGAGGCGTTCAGCCCTACACCTACATTTTTAACGGAGTCCCGCAACAGTCCAATATACTTTTGAACCCCGCTGGTAGCCAATACACAATACAAGTAAGGTCGGCAACTGGATGTTTAGGAGCTCCTTTGTCCGTTTATTTTCTGAAATTTACTAATGTGATAACGCCTAACGGAGATGGTAAAAATGATGTTTGGACGGTGGAACATTTAGATAAAATGAAAGAAGTAAGTATGATTATAATGGACCGCTATGGGAAACCTGTTTTTAAAGCGGAATCTGGTGGTAACTTGGTTTGGGACGGTACAGAGAAAGGACGAGAACTACCTAGTGCCACTTATTGGTATGTTATAAAATGGTACGACCCTGCTACCCAAAGAAACGAAGTTAAACAAGGTTGGATTTTGCTTAAAAACTATTGAAACTAACTCGTTGTGCATTTTAAATAATACTGATTTTTAGATGATTTAATTTTCTTTGGAAGATAAATTTATTGATATATTGAATAACCGTTGCGGCGGTTATTTTACTGATTATCCTTGTTTTAAAGCCTTCAAAAGTTTTAGCATAGTTTCTTTTAATCATAAATTGGTCGCAAAGTTGAGAGAAAAATGTCTCAATTCGTTTTCGCTTTTTCTTGTACAATGAAAATTGAGGAATATAATCTTTCTGATTACTTCTCATTGGTGTATCTAATTTAATATTAGCATAGTTAAATAAATCTATTTGAACTTTTGCTGATAAATAGCCTCTATCTCCAATTAAAGTACAGTTTCGCATTTGCTCACCAATATCTTTTAAATAGTGGATGTCGTGAACGGATGCAGGGCTTATATCAAAATTCTTAATCACACCATTTAAAGAACATACTGCGTGTAGTTTATAGCCATAGAAATATAATTTCTGTGAAGCACAATAACCATATGTTGGTGAAGAATAGGATTGCTCTTTACAAATTTTTGAACGAGTAGAACGAACGTTTTCACAAACTTTCATTGGCATGCTATCAACGATAAAAATATCTTCAAACTCATTGAACTCCATCGAAATACGCTGTCTAATTTGCTCTGTTTGTAGGGATAGTCTTCGTTTTCGCTTATTGTAAACACTTCTTTCAATTTTGTTTATCAGAGAGTTTGGCAATTTTCTAAATAACTGTAATTCGCTATCAATACTCAAGTATTCAGCAGTAATATTAAGACTTATGACTTCTAAATCGCTCATTTTAGGTGTTCTTCTCTGATAACTAATCAGTTGATTTTCTGAAAAAAGTCCTAAAACTTCCAAAATTCTTTCATATATTTGCTCTATGTTGTTCATTTATATCGTTTTATAGCAAAAACAATATACTTATTTTCAGTCTAATAAACAACTCTTGTTTTTTTCATTTCATAATGCACAACGGGTTAAATTAGGTTTTAGAATAAATCCCTTGGGCTATTTGATAACTTTTACTAGATATTAAAATCAATCCTTTAGGTATTAAATTAGACCCTCTAGGTCTTACATTTGAGCCTATGGGCATTAAAGTAGAGGTTTTGGGTATTAAATTAGACCCTTTAGACCGTAAATTAGCCTCTATAAATTCTTATGGTTTTAAGTGCGAAGTTTAGGATTAAAGCCCTCAATCTAGGCTTTAAATAGTGGTAACATTTCTGCAAAGGAGCCGCAGCGGTGTGTGGCAAGTGGGGTAGTGATGAGCCATTCGGTAGAGGTATAGGTAAACTCATAGCAAGAAAGATTGGCTTTGGTGTGTTTTTTAATGAAACTCAATAGCAGTTCTTTTTCTCTTTCTGGGGCATTGATGAGTGGCATTGCGTAAGTTTCGGCTAGTGGAGTGTGTAGTGGTAGCTTTAACAAGACATCTTCTGCCATACCTGCCGTTAGTTTGCCGTGCTCTAGAAACCAAATTTGGTCGGAAAAATCTTTCGCCAATCGCCAATCGTGGGACGAGAATAAAACAAGTTTACGGTGCTGTTGAGCCAACTCTCGTAGGAGTGTCAGGATAGCCATTTTGTTGTATTCGTCCAGATGGGTGGTGGGCTCGTCTAGTACCATTACAGGCGTGTTTTGAGCTAAAGCTCTGCCTATAAAAGCCTTCTGCAAGTTGCCATCGGATAGGGTGGTTAGTTTTTGATTTTTATAATGCTCCAGCCCAAGATGGGTAATGATGTTTTGTATTTCGGCTTGGTCTTGCGAGGTCAGTTGAAAATAATATGGGTAGTGAATGAGTTTGCCTAAAGCCACCAAATCGGTTACAGTATAATTTTCGGGAAGGGTGTATTTAGAAAAAACAATGGAAACTAGCTGTGCCATTTCCTTTGGAGCTAAAGTGGCAATAGCACGATGATTGATGAAAATCTGCCCTGCTAAAGGCTTGAGCTGGTTGAGTATAGATTTTATTAAGGTGGTTTTACCAATGCCATTATTCCCCATAATGAGAACCACTTCGCCTAAATGGGCTTGGGCGTTGATTTCTTTAATGAGTGGCTGCTGGTAGCCAATATTGAGGTTGCGAAGTTCCAAAAACATAGTTTAATACTTAGAGCGTTGCTTCATCATCATTACTAAAATCACCGGGATTCCAAATAAGGAAGTGATGATATTTAAAGGCAATTTACTGATTTCGGACAGGATAGAAAACAACTCCATAATAGCAATGCCTAGCGTGAGGTTAAGCACCCACTGATGCCAAAGTAGGGCAGGACTGAAAATCATTCTACAAAAATGAGGTACTACAATACCTATAAAGAGGATAGGTCCAAGGAAAGCCGTTACACTAGCAGAAAGTAGAGATGAGGCTAAAATCACCGATACTTTAAGAGCATTGGTGTTGATGCCGAAACTTTTGGCATAAGCGGTTCCTAGAGTGCTACCGATGAGCGGTTTTATACTTCGGAAGCTAAAGAATAGTCCAATACCGATAAGGGTAATAAGGATTATCATTTGGTTATGGTTGAGTTGGTTATTTGCACCAAAGCTCCAGAGAATGTAGTTTTTTAGGCTTTGATTTTCGGCGTACACTTGCAAAATGGAAATGATGGCTCCTGCCAAAGCGGAGATTAAAAATCCAAAAATCACAAGAAAGGTATTGTCTCGAAATCTATTAGAGAGAAGTATAAGGAAGAACATCAGTCCCAAACTGCCCATAATTGCCACGAGGCTGATAAATCCGTTTTGTAAAAACTCGGGAATGAGAAGTTGATGCGAAAAAAAGATATAAAATGCCACACTCAAACTGGCGATGGAAGTAATGCCCAATACTGATGGTCCTGCCAACGGATTTTGGAAATATTCTTGTAGCAGAAAGCCAGAGGTAGGTATCGCCATACCAGCGAGGAGAACGGCTAAAGTCCTATTGATTCTCAACGAAGCAATATCCGATTGAGGTGTATTTTGGAAGAAATCGTTTAGGCTTAAATCTATATAGCCTATATTCAAATTGACGATAACCAAAACGATTATCGCCAATAGAATACTAACCATTAAAATACCGAATTTGCCTCTAAGCATCAATTTATTTTAAGAATTCAGCAAGGAGTTGGTCTAGGTCTTCCTTAGACATACTGCCTTCTATTTCTTCAGTTTTGTTACCTTTTCTAACTAGAGTGAACGGAATGCCTTGCCCTTGCCAAACTTTAAAATTCTGGCTGAAAAAGGCATCATCAAATTGTTGCCCGTCAAACAAAAGGATATGTTTAGAAAGTTGTTGTTCTTCTCCGAATTTTTTAACCTCTGTGTCCCAATCTTTCTTATCATCTATACTTACAAAAGTAAATTTAACGGGTTTACCGTCTAGTTCCTTCATTTTTTCTTTGAAATGAGGGATTTCCATCATACACGGTCCACACCAAGTTGCAAAGAAATTAGTTACATAGATAGTGTCGTTTTCTTTAGCCTTTAGTAGTTGGCTAAGTTTGTCTTTAGATACTTCCTTAAGAGTTTGTTCTACCTTGGTGCTATCGCTAGAAGATGGAGTAGTTACAGTTTCTGTTTTTTTGTCGTTGCAGCTTATTACTAGAGCCGTAAGTGCGAGTGTTACTAAGATTTTTCTCATAATTTTTTTATAAATTTGTCCACTATTATGAATGAATTAAATCCGAAGACTAAAACTCCCGAATTCAAAGGGCTAAAGATAATTAAAAAAGAAGAAATTACCAAAAATGCCTTCCTTCTAGCGTTAGAGTATGAGGATAAAGAGCATTTCTGTTTTAAATCTGGGCAGTATGTAAAGCTAAGGCATGAGGGAGAAATGAATGATTATAGTATTATCAATGCTCCTTATGAGGGTAAGCTAGAGCTAGTGCTTAAAATCCATAGTCCTCAATCTTTTACGCAGAAGATATTTAACCATTACTCAGTTGGGGATATTATTGAGGTTTCTGCTCCCAAAGGACGCTTTACTTTGGCAGATAAACCGAGTGAAAAGCGTACTATATTAGGCTATGCAGGAGGTGTAGGAATTACGCCTATTATTTCGCATTTAAAGCATATTTTACATACAGAAAAAGGCACTCGTTTTTACCTTTTCTATTCTAATAAAACCAAGTCGGAGGTTATTCTTAAGGAGGAATTGGAGGCTTTAGAGCAACTCTACGGAGATAGATTGCAAGTTTATTATTTCTATACTCAAGAAGATGCCAACGCTTTATTTTCGGGTAGGATAGATAGACATAAAATGAACCTTATCATCAATCAAATATTACATTTGGACGAAGATGATGAAGAATCTACTATTTGGGACGCTGTGGACGAAATTTTGATTTGTGGTCCTGCGGAAATGATAAAGGAAGTGGCAATAGGAAGTTATGAAAATGGTATTCGTAAGAAGAATATTCATTTTGAATTTTTTGATACTTACGAAGGAACTATCTTCCCTGAAGAAGAAACTTTCCCTAAAGTAGAAAATATTAAGGTGGAATGGAAAATAGATGGAAATTCTTTCTCTGGAGTGGTGCTAGAAAATAATAATGGGAAGCTATTGCAACAGATTTTAGATAAAGGTTATCGTTTGCCATATTCTTGCAAGTCGGGTAGATGTGGGGCGTGTAGATGTATGCTAGAAGAAGGCGAAGTAGAAATGACCGAAAATGAATATCTTACCGATAAAGAACTTTCGCAAGGGAAGATATTAACTTGTACTTCGGTTGTTCTGTCGGATAAAATAAAACTTAATTTTGATTAGTGAGGCTACTAAAGGGCATAATTAAAACTATTTTAGGATTGGCAGAGCTGATGGTATTGGCTATGATGCTAGCTAATCTGTGGGTGTATGCCCTTACCAACGGTAGAACTTATACTAAGGTTAGTAAAATCCCAGCTAGAGAGGTAGCTTTGGTTTTGGGGACGTCGCCTAAGATGAGGTCGGGAATTGCCAACCCTTACTTTACAAAACGAATGGAGGCTGTTTCAGCACTTTATCATTATGGGAAAATAAAGAAAATTATAGTAAGTGGCGAAAAAAGCCCGTATTACGATGAACCTCAAGCTATGGCTAATTATCTCATTAGAACCGAAGGTATCCCAGAAGGTGTCATTATACAAGACCCTAAAGGCTTTAGTACAAAGGAAAGCATTGTAAGATGTAAGAACAATTATAAGAAAAATGAGGTCATCATCATTTCTCAAGAATTTCATAATTTGAGAGCTTTATTTATTGCAAGAAACTTGAATATGAATGCTTTAGCTTTTGGTGCTCAAGATGTTACCAAACCAGAAAGTTTTTATAGAAATCATACTCGGGAGTTTTTGGCAAGGGTACAAGCAGTGGCTTATTTTATTTTAGGGATAGACTAAATCACAAGCACTAAGAATATTTTAAGATTTATTTAAAAACTTTTAATAAATTTATATCTTTGCATCACAAAATATGATAACGAATGGCTAACCCACTTTTTTATGCTAAAATCTTACTTTTTGGAGAATATGGCATTATAGAAAATTCTCAAGGGCTTACGCTACCTTACAGTTTTTATAAGGGGACTTTAAAATTTTCTGATTTATCCTCTGATTTTGAACGCCAATCTAACCAATCGTTATTAAAATATACTGATTATCTTCAGAGTTTAGCTTTGCCAAAAGACTTTGAACTAAATGTATCTGAGCTTAAAAAGGATATAAATAAAGGTTTATTCTTTGATTCTAATATTCCACAAGGATATGGAGTGGGGAGTTCGGGTGCGTTGGTGGCGGCTATTTTTGAGCGTTATTCTCTTAAAAAATATAATCCAGAACACATTAGTAAAGAAGACTTAAAGCAGTTAAAAAAGGTCTTTGGAGAGTTAGAAAGCTATTTTCATGGTAAAAGTTCGGGTATAGATCCGCTAATCTGTTACATGAATTTACCTATTCTTATAGAAAATAAAGAAAATGTAGACAGAGTTTCTATTCCTAAAGAACAGCAAGGTAAAGGAGCAATTTTTCTTATAGACTCTGGTGTGGTGGGTGAGACGGGACCAATGGTTCAGATTTTCTTTGAAAAGTTAAAACAAGAAGGGTTTAGAAAGACTTTAAAAGAGGAGTTTATTCGTTACAATAATGCTTGTATAGAAGCCTTTCTAAAAAAGGATATGAATCCGTTTTTTAAGAATTTAAGGAAGCTGTCTTTATGGGCTTACGAGAATTTTAGACCAATGATTCCAGAAGGTATATTTAATGCATGGAAAAAAGGTTTAAACACCAATACTTATTACCTCAAACTTTGTGGTAGTGGCGGTGGAGGCTATATATTAGGTTTTACTCAAGATTATGATAAGGCAGAAAAAATGTTGGAAGGTTTCAAAAAAGAAGTAATTTATCGTTTTTGATGAGTAATGATAATTAAATGCAGCTATCCAACTCTGATTTTCAAAAATTAAGGTCTAAACTAGAACGCCGTAGATGGTTTTACAGAGCCTCTCAGATGGTTAGCCTAATGCTTGGGGCTAGGGTGTTTGTTTTGGCTTTTTATGTGTTTACACTTTATGTATCCACCTTTTTTTTGTTTAATCAAGAAGAAAGTCTTAGAGCCTTTGTCTTTGATTATAAAGTCCACGGAATTATAGCTTGTTCCTTGCTCTCCATAGCGGCAGGAGGGCTTATCAATCAGTTTTACGATAAGGAGAAAGACCAAATTACTAAACCTTTTAGAAGTTATTTTCAGTCTTTTGTTAAAGAGAAATATATTCTTTACTCTTATTTATTACTTAATGTATTGTCGTTGGGGATAGCCTTGGTTCTTTCTTATCGAATTTTAATATTTTTTCTTATTTATCAGTTTCTGATATGGTTTTATAGCCATAAACTGAGCCGAATAGCAGTAGTGAATAATCTAACTTATGTATCGTTATCATTATATCCTTTTTTTGGATTATTGGTTTACTATCGGCATTTTTCAGGTTTGTTGTTTCTAATGTCTGTTTTCTTGTTTATATTACTTTTGATAATAGATGTTATCAAAGATATTGTAACTAGAGCCGCTGATAAACTGTTTGGATATACTACTATACCTGTATTATTGGGAAAAACTAAAACAATATATTTGTTATATTTACTATTGATAACTAATTCATTGACTTCTTATTTAATAGTAAATGAATTAAAATATTTTAATCTAGTTGCTTATTATTTTTCAGTATCTATTTTGGTTTATTTATTAGTTGGAATTTCACTGTACTTTTTTAGATATTCTAAAATGTCTAGGCTTATCAACGCTCTTAGAGTGTGGGTTTTCATAGGTGTGGTTTTTATGTTGCTCAATGGTATTTTTGAGAGGATAGCGTAAGTTATAAAATAAAAAGGTCAAATACTTGAAATTGCATTTGACCTTTTTTATGATTTAAAAATATTTATTTTACTCAGGCTTGTATGAGTCTTTAAGAGTAACCGTTCTATTGAAAACTAGTTTCTCCTCTGTAGAGTCTTGGTCTTTCGTAAAATATCCTATCCTTTGGAACTGAAGTGGTGCTTCTGTATCCACATCTTTTAATGATGGTTCACCATAGCCTTGTACTACTTTTAGAGAATCAGGGTTGAGGTATTCTAAGAAATCGGTTTCTTTTTCTGCATCTGGCTGTGCCGTAGTAAATAAGCGGTCGTAAATTCTCACTTCTATAGGCAAAGCGTGCTTTGCTGAAACCCAATGCAGAGTCCCTTTTACCTTTCTAAGACTTTCTTCCGTTCCACTTCCAGATTTTGATTTAGGGTCGTAAGTCGCATATATCGTAGTAATTTCTCCATTTTCATCTTTTTCTACACGCTCTGCCTTAACTATATAAGCTGACTTTAAACGTACCTCGCCTCCTAATTTTAGCCTAAAGAACTTCTTGTTAGCTTCTTCTTTAAAGTCCTCTCTTTCTATGTAAAGTTCTCTAGCGAAAGGAACGGTTCTCGTTCCTGCATTTTCATCTTCAGGGTTGTTTTCCGTTTCTAGCCATTCTTCCTCATTTTCAGGGTAGTTTTCTATAATAAGTTTTACAGGATCTACCACTGCCATTACTCTTTTGGCTTTTTTGTTGAGTTCTTCTCTCACAAAAAACTCTAGTAACTGTACATCAATTAAATTTTCTCTTTTGGTAACGCCTACTCGCTCAATAAATTTTTTAATGGCAATAGGTGGATAGCCTAATCGTCTCATACCAGAGATGGTAGGCATTCTAGGGTCGTCCCAACCAGTAACTACTTTTTCAGCTACTAGACGCTGTAATTTCCTTTTAGAAGTAATCATATAAGAGACATTCATTCTAGCGAATTCTATTTGCTTAGGAGCATTTTTTCCTTCTTCATAGACATTAGATAAGTACCATTCGTATAATGGGCGATGATTTTCAAACTCCAATGAACATAGCGAGTGAGAGATTTGCTCCAAATAATCACTTTCACCATGAGCCCAGTCATACATAGGGTAGATTTTCCACTGCTCGCCTGTTCTGTGGTGTGGTCTTTTCAAGATACGGTACATCACAGGATCTCTCATGTTCATATTTGGAGAAGTCATATCTATTTTAGCACGAAGACTCATGCTACCTTCTGGGAACTCCCCGTTTTTCATTCTTTCAAACAAGTCTAACGACTCTTCTATTGGTCTATCTCTGTAAGGAGATTCTACTCCGTCTTCAAAAGGTGTTTTTCTTTGAGCTGTAATTTCTTCCGAAGGCTGTTCATCTACATAAGCCTTGCCTTGTTTTATCATTTCTACTGCCCATTCGTAGAGTTGTTGGAAGTAGTCAGACGCATACAGCTCTTTGTCCCACTTAAAGCCCAGCCATTCTACATCTTTCTTTATAGAATCTACAAACTCTTGTTCTTCTTTCTCTGGGTTAGTATCATCAAATCTTAGGTTTACGGGAGCGTTGTATTTTTCGCCTAAACCAAAATTGATGCAGATGGCTTTAGTATGTCCAATATGTAAATAACCATTAGGTTCTGGTGGAAAACGAAATCTTAGTTTCTCTTTAGGGAGTCCGTTTTCTAAATCGTTTTCTATAATTTGTTCAATAAAATTGAGTGATTTCTTTTCTTTCATAAGGGTTGTAATAACTTAAGATGCAAATTTAGAAATTTTTTGTGAGTTAAAAACTTTGTTTTTTTTATTTGTGTACAGTTTTGGCATAGATTGTGTATATAGAACTCCATCATAAATAGTTTTTTCAAAACACAAATGCTGAAGAAAGGTTAGGCTGTTCATCTATTGTTTTAATAGAAGTCAGCCTTATCTTGTTTTTATGATTTTGGTATAAAATAAAAAGGTTACATTTGCAATATTAAAATATCTTTATGCTTACTTTTTATAAATATCAAGGGACTGGTAATGATTTTATTATGGTGAATAACCGCCAAATGAATTTTGATAAAAGCAAAGAAAATATAGCACATCTTTGCCATAGGCGTTTTGGGGTGGGAGCAGATGGTCTCATTTTGCTAGAAAATTGCCCTGATACTGATTTTAGAATGGTGTATTATAATGCAGATGGAGCAGAAAGCACAATGTGTGGTAACGGTGGGCGTTGTTTGGTGGCTTTTGCGCATTTTCTAGGTGTTTTTGAAAATAAATGTACCTTCAATGCAATAGATGGACTGCACGAAGCTGAAGTAAATGGAAATGTGGTAAAACTTAAAATGATAGATGTTTCTAATATAAGTAGAGATGCGTCTGATTTTGTGCTTAATACAGGTTCGCCTCATTATGTGAGATTTGTTTCGGAGGTAGAAAAGTTAGATGTTTATAAAGAAGGTAAACAAGTGAGGTACTCTGAAAAATATCAGCAGGAAGGTATCAATGTCAATTTTGTTGAGAAAATAGATGATGAGACTCTTTTTGTGCGTACTTATGAACGAGGTGTAGAAGATGAAACTTATAGTTGTGGTACAGGAGTAACGGCATCTGCATTGTCTTTTATTCAGGATAAGGATAAAAATTCTGTAGATATTAAAACTCTAGGAGGTAATCTCAAAGTTTATGCCGAAAAGAAAGATGCGGGTTTTTGTAATGTGTGGTTAGAAGGTCCTGCACTGCAGGTTTTTAAAGGAACTATTTGAAATTAGAAAATGAAAAAAATAATCGGATTTATATTAGCTATTGCTCTTGTGGTGGGCGGTTATTTCGGATACAGTTTTTATAAGAAATACTATGGGAATAATGTTTCAAAAGAAGGTGTTTTTTATATCCCAAAAGAGGCTCATTTTGAACAAATATTAGACTCTGTTGCTCCTTATCTTAAAGATAAAGAAAGCTTTAAACAGGTAGCATTGAGCAAAAATATGAAGCGTTTTTTTCATACGGGACGTTATAAAATTACCGAAGGTATGGATAATACCGCTTTGGTAAATATGATAAAAGCAGGCAATCAGTCGCCTGATAATTTTAGAATTATTGCTTTTGATAATGTTTACCAAATGATGGGGCGTGTAGCCAAAAAAACGGAGGCAGATTCCTTAACCTTTATAAAAGAGTTTAACCAAATTGCTCAGTCTAAAGGTTTGTCGGAAGCGGAAGACTTAAAAAAGTATTTCTTTATAGATACTTATCAGTTTTTTTGGACGGTAAGTCCGAAGGAGTTCTTTGGTGTTTTTGAGAAACAATACAACGATTTTTGGAATGCTGAACGTCTAGAGAAAGAAAATAAATTAGGTTTAGATAGAAATCAAATTTATGCTTTGGCTTCTATTGTGTATAAAGAGTCTGGGGGGAGGGTAGATGAACAAAAAACCATTGCAGGACTGTATCTTAACCGTTATAAAAAGGGTATGAAACTACAGTCTGATCCTACGGTGATTTACGCTATTAACCAGTCAAGTGGTTTTAATAAAGTTATTAAAAGGGTGTATTATAAGGATTTAAAAACGCCTTCGCCATACAATACTTATGCTAATGTCGGGATTCCTCCTGGACCTATTTGTGTAACAGATAAAAACTCAGTAGATGCAGTGCTAAATGCCGAAAACCACGATTACATCTATATGTGTGCAGACCCACAGAGAATGGGTTTTCATAAATTTACAAGCAGCGATGTAGAGCATGCAAAAAACGCAGAAGCATATCAAGATTGGCTTAATGAAAAACAGATAAAGTAAAAAATGCTTTATGCTTTATGAATAATATAATCATACAATTAATTTAAGATATTTAGAAATGAAAATACCTAATCACAACATAGAAATTGTTAGCATTATTAAAAAAAGAACCTTAGCTCTGACCCTTACAGTGGGAGTGGCGAGTTTTTCTTTTGCTCAACAAAAAAATATAGTTTTGGGTAGAGTAGTAGATGCCTATAACCAGCCAATACCTTATGCTTCTGTAAGTTTTGAGCACCAGTCTAATAAACTTTATAGTGATGCTACGTTAACAGATGAAAAGGGGAATTATAAATTGCCACTTAATGCAGGAGTTTATAAAATTACTATCGAAGCTATAGATTTTAAACAAAAAATCCTCACTAAAGAAATTCTTTCAGGTGGAAGTTTAGGTGATTTTAAAATAGAAAAGGAGACTACTGTAACCCATGCTAAGACTAAGGAAATAGAAAGAGTTACCATTACTGTGAATGCTCCTAAGCCATACAAAGTAGAGCTCTAGACAAGAAGACTTATGATGTATCTTCTGATTTGGTAAGTAAGGGAGGGAGTTTACAAGATGTACTGCAAAATGTACCTTCGGTAGATGTGGATACAGATGGAACGGTCTCTATGAGAGGAAGCTCTAATGTGAGATTTTTAATCAATGGTAAACCTTCATCTATGTTGGGTATAGATGATGGTGCTAATGCATTACAATCAATCCCTGCGGAACAAATAGAAAAAATTGAGGTTATCACAAATCAGTCTTCTAAATTTGAAGCTTCGGGTACTTCTGGGATTCTCAATATTATTCTGAAAAAAAATAAAAAAACAGGATTTAATGGTAGCGTTATTGGGGCTATTGGTTATTTGCCACAGACTAACCTTAATGCTAATTTGAGTTGGAGAAAAGGTAATTTTACTTGGTTTGTTAATGGCGGCGGCGGTTATAGAGAATCTAAAGGAACTACGAGGAATAACAACTTTTATAAGAAAAATGATACCCAAGTTAATCAGTTGCTAGAGTCTAGACAGAATGGAGAGCGAAATACCGCAATGAAAACCTATAATGCTACTACAGGTATAGTCTATGATTTGGGTAAAAATACCTCCATCAATGCTTCGGGTACGATAAGAAGTATTAAAGGGACTGAAGACGCCTTTAATAATTTTAATTATCTTTACAATAATACTACTTTGCCAACACCTTATACAGTAAGGAATAGTAAAGGGACTAATGATAATTTGGCGTTTCAAGGAGATTTAGGTTTAGACCATAAGTTTAGCGATAAAGACAACTTTTCCTTATCATTAAGTTATCAAAAAAGTAAAAACGATGCTTATACTATCATTAGTCAAGAGTCTAATAATATTTTTGATGCCTTGTTTTTGGCAGATTTAGCTACTCCACATCTTAGTTTTCAAACTAATGACAACTCTCAAGCTTCAAAGAATCAGACTATTATAGCTAAGGCAGATTATGAACTTAACATTGGTGAAAATTCTAAATTAGAACTAGGTTACCGTTTGGATAGTAATAATAATCAATATGATAATACAGCGAATAGAAGTCTAGGGGCTAGTGGAGCGTTTTCGCCGTTGGGTATGTTTACTAATAATACAGTTTATAATGAGTTGTTCAATGCAGCGTATGTTCAGTTCAAGAGTAAAATTGGGAATTTAGGCTATCAAGTAGGATTGAGAGACGAATTTTCTAACATTAAAATAGATTATCAGAATATGTCGGAGGGTAAAATTATTGATAACAAAATCAAAAATTACAATAATCTTTTCCCTAGTGTATATTTGAGTTATGATTTTGCTAAAAATAATCAGTTGTTGGTTAATTATTCTAGGAGGATAGACCGACCTAGAGCCTTTTTCTTAGTTCCATATTTTTCATTAACAGACGACCAAAATGTCTTTAGAGGAAATATGGATTTGAATCCGTCTTATGTGGACTCATACGAACTAGGTTATAGCATACAGAAGAAAAAATTTACCATTAACCCAACCTTTTATCTAAGACGCACGACAGATGACAATAAAATGTTGGTCTATAGGGAAGACGAAAGAACCAATATCTTTTATGTAACGCCTATCAACTTAGGTACAGATACTAGATATGGGCTAGATCTTAATGGTACGGCAGACCTTTACCCTTGGTGGAAGATTATGGCAAGTGTTAATCTATTTGCCTATAAGCTAGATGGGTAAACTTCTTATAACGTGATAGATAGAGATGGAGCATCTGCGGTGAGAAATGCTTCGTTTGTAGGGAAAGGTTTTTCTAGCATAATGAGACTTAATTCTACTTTTAGAATAGATAGGACATTGAGCATTCAGCTACAAGGATTTTACAGAGGTGGTACTAGAACCGAGTTTCAAGATAGAAAAGCAATGTATGCCCTTAATTTTGGAGCTTCTAAAACTATTTGGAATGGCAATGGTACTTTAGCGTTTAATGTTCAGGATATATTCAATACCAGAAACAGAACGGTAAATACTTTCACAGAAAATACAACTAGAGAGTCTTATATGCAATGGCAACCAAGACAAATCAATCTATCTTTAACTTATCGTTTCAAACAAGGAGAAAAGGTAGAACAACCTAAACGAAAGAGGGAAGGAAACAATTCAGAAGACTTTGAAGGTGGTGGCGGTATGCTCTAATTGAGATTGATGTGTTAAGTATTAAATAAGTATTAATCTTGTTGGTGGACAAGGCTTTTTTCAAGTTGTAGTAATTCCTCCTTACGCCAAAGTCCACCAGCATAGCCTGTGAGTGTACCATTGCTCCCAATAACACGGTGGCAAGGGACTATAATAGCAATCTTATTGAGGCTGTTAGCGTTAGCTACAGCTCTCACTGCTTTTGGACTATCCATCATTATGGCTTGTTGTAGATAGCTTTTGGTACTTCCGTAAGGTATTTTAAGTAGAGTTTGCCAAACTTGTTTTTGGAAAGGCGTCCCTAATAGTTGTATTGGGACAGAAAATTCTTTTAAACTTTGATTAAAGTAGAGATTTAATTCTTTCTCTAAGGTTTCTAGATTTGGGTTTGAGGTCTCTTTAATATTACTATTATTTAGAGTGGAATATAGTTTTTTTAGTTCTGTATCTAAATGTTTTTTATCTGTGAATTCTAATAGATATATCCCATTATCATCAGCAATAGCAATCATTTCACCTAAAGGAGTATTTATAGTTTTTGAATAGAGCATTTTGATAAAAATTGTAAAGCTAAACTAGCTATAAAAAAGTTAATTAAAGTATGTAGTTGACATATTTTGAAAATAAAAAGAATAATGAATCTATTGATACCTCTTATGTTCTTTATTCTTTGAGAATTTCTGTATTATAGGTTTAAAGAAAGCTTTATACTTTTCAGCATCTAAAATTTGCGAATCTGTAAGTGCTTTTACAGTAAACCATATACCTAGAGGAGCTAGTATTAAGTTTGGGAGCCACGCTGCTAAATAAGGGTTGAGTTTCCCTTTCCAAGATAGATTTTCAACGGTCAAGTTAAGAACATAAAAAATAATGAATATTACAATCGCAATAACCACAGGAAAGCCAATACCTCCTTTTCTTATGATAGAACCCAAGCTAGAGCCTATTAAAAAGAAAATAATACAAGTTATGGAAAATGAAAGTATCCTTTGCTGATACATAATCATCTTGCTACGTTGTTTAAGCATCTCATATAATTCAGGGTCTTTATTACTTTTTTTGTCCTCTTTAAGAGTGTTTATTTTTTTATATGCATTATAAAGAATCTCTATTTTCTTCTCTTTTTTTAGCGTATCAATTTTAAAAGGTTGTGTAGCTTTTTTATTTTTTGATTTATCTAAATAATTGACATAAAAATTATTCTGAGCCACTAGCTCGTTACTAATATTATCAAACCTAGTCTTTTGCTCTTTTTCTAGCTGAGCGATAGAACCATTGATGTCTAGATAGGTTTGGAATTGATAATTTTCGGTAATTTTTTCTTCTTCTATGGCTTTGTTTACAAGTTCACTTACGTCAAAATGGGCTACTAAACTATCGAATTTTATACTTTTGTTAGGTTGTTTAGTCCTTTCATTATAATTGTAGCTAGTATTTTCATCTTCATAAACATAACCTTTATATAAGATGAGTTTTAGATAGTTTCTGTTTTGTGCAGGTACAAACTTCCCTTTAGGAGCAATAATAGTTTGTTGTGGATTGTTTCCATTTACTTCTTTATGGATGATGATGCCTTCTAAATTCTCGCCATTTTCTCCAGAAATTTTATCAAATTTTACAGATGCTCCAGGTATTACTCCGATAAATTGACCTGCAGTAAAGTTGAGTGCAGGTTTGGTAACCGCAATATTGTAGAGCATATTTTTGGCTTTTCTGTTGAAATCTGGAATTACATTATTAGAAAAGATAAATAAAATGATGGAGAGTAGCGTTACAACGAATATGAGCGGACGCATAATTCTAAATAACGAGATACCTGCCGCTTTCATTGCTGCGAGTTCATAGCGTTCACCAAATGCTCCGAAGGTCATTATGGAAGAAAGGAGTACCGTAAGAGGGAGTACCATATTAACTACGCTAACGCCCATATAGAACAAAAGTTTGCCTATTTCAAAGGGAGAAAGCCCTTTTCCTGTAAACTGATAGAGTTTAATCCAAATGATATTAACCAAGAAAATAAAAAACAATACGCTGAATATGAACAAAAACGGTCCAAAAAAAGTTTTAATGATATAGCGATCTAGTTTTTTCAGCATATGTTTATGATTACAAAATCAATTTAAAAGCCACAAAGATAAAACCTCTGTGGCAATTTTTATAGTTTTTTTAATAATAATTTTTAGCGTCTATTTTTTAGTATAAAGTCAGAAAGTTCCGTCTTAGAGTTTCTGAAAGAAAACCCTTCCGAGACTATGTAATAGTTTTGTGGGTCGGGACAATAGATGTAAGCAGCTTTGGCAACTTCTAGCCTTCCTTTATCAAAATTCATTATCTTTATGAGTTCTAATACTTGTTGGGAAGTGAAGCTGGTGGTCTGACTTTGAACTAAAAATACCTCCTTTTTATTGTCATCAAAATTTTGTTTTTTGAAATATTCCAAAAATTGTTGAAATTCGGTGGAGTTCATTACATTTTCGTTTGGTCTCCAATTGGGATATTCAGGGTATTCCTGCTGTATAGGTATTTCATCTACTAGAAATAGACCTTCAAAAGGATAAAAATCTAATAAAGAACGCTGATTGTTTCTCAAAAATACTACAGTTTTGTAAATAGGAATACCGTTTCTAAGTACCGTAAGCTGATGTCTGCCCGCCTCCAAATCAAAGAACCTAAAGAAACCTGTTCTGTTTTCAATAGTCTGGTCAGAAATACTAATGGTGTATCTCCTATAATTAGGGTTAGGAACTCTTATAAACAACTCGGCATAAGTATTAGCTCTGCTATAATCATTATCTTTATTTCTATAAAAATCATTTTTAATACGATTGAGCTTTTGAGTCTCTATTTCATTTGGAAGCATTTCTCTCTTAAAATTATGGTTTTGCCCTAAAGCAAAGGAGGAGAGAAGCCCTAATGTTAATATTAAAGATTTCATTTGTATAAATATTTAGAGTTCAGTAATGATGTAGTTTTGATATTTTGATTTATTAAAGCTAAAGATATCAACACTTAAATTTTGGTTATACTTAAAGTCTTTAATATCAATCACTGCAATATCATTGTCTTTAGATTGTTGTTCTAGTTTTAAGAGTTCTTTTTTACCAGCATCTACAAAAAGATAAACATATTTTATTTCACCTTGTTTAGTGGGTTTCATTCTTATTAAGTCGGCTACTTTGCCTGTACTGATTTTCTTTTTGCCTAGATACTCAATATTGTAGCCCTTTTTGTAATCGTCTAGGTAGTTTATAGGAGAAAACATTGTTGTATCATTGTTGGGCATTGCTATGGTAACCTCTTGGTTTTCATCACTGATATTGTAAACTTTTTTTCCGTCAAATATCTGCTCAATTCCCATTATTTTTAGTTTGTATTGAGAACCATTAGAATAGAAAATACCTGTCTCAGCTTTCTGAACTTTATTCTTACCAGAACCGTATGAAAATTTAAAGTAGGTATTCTTTTTTGATTTATAATTAGCTGATACACCATCTAGAAGAGCTTTCGCCTTTGCATCAACTTTTTGAGCTGATAGGTAAGAAATAGCTCCTAGAGATAAAACGACTAATCCTGTTTTTTTTAATATAGATTTCATAGATTGTTTTTTTAATTTCGTCTCATTGATTCCAAAAACTGTTCCAATGATGTTAAATCTTGAATGAGGACTTCCCTTGCTTTAGAACCATTAAAGCTACCTAAAATTCCAGCTGCTTCTAACTGGTCTACAATTCTACCAGCTCTGTTGTATCCTAATTTAAGCTGTCTTTGTAGCATGGAAGTAGAGCCTTGTTGTGTAGAAACTACAATTCTAGCAGCCTCTTCGAAGAGGGAATCTTTTTCATTAGGGTCAAAATCGCTACTAGAACCACCGTTATCTTCTCCACTATATTCAGGTAGTTCGTAAGCTCCAGGGTAGCCTTTTTGTTCGCCTATAAAATCAGCTATTTTCTCAACTTCAGGTGTATCTATAAAGGCACATTGTACACGGATAATATCATTACCATTGGTGTAGAGCATATCTCCTTTGCCTATTAGTTGGTCAGCACCAGTAGCATCTAATATCGTTCTAGAATCTACACTTGCATTTACTCGGAAAGATACTCTAGCAGGGAAATTAGCCTTTATCATACCAGTGATAACATTTACCGATGGTCTTTGGGTTGCAATAATCAAATGAATCCCAACCGCACGAGCTAGCTGTGCTAGACGAGCAATAGGGTGTTCTACCTCTTTACCTGCCGTCATAATAAGGTCTGCAAACTCATCTACTACCAAAACGATATAAGGTAAATAACGGTGTCCGTTTTCTGGATTTAGTTTTCTTTCAGTGAATTTTTTATTGTATTCTTTAAGGTTTCTACAGAAAGCATTTTTAAGTAAATCGTACCTGTTATCCATCTCAATACACAGAGAGTTAAGTGTATTGATAACCTTAGAATTATCTGTAAGTATAGCCTCTTCGGTATCAGGTAGTTTGGCTAAATAGTGTCTTTCTATTTTGGAATAAAGCGAAAGTTCCACTTTTTTAGGGTCAACTAATA
The DNA here is from genome assembly GCF_035666175.1 of Riemerella anatipestifer. Lineage (NCBI taxonomy): Bacteria > Pseudomonadati > Bacteroidota > Flavobacteriia > Flavobacteriales > Weeksellaceae > Riemerella > Riemerella anatipestifer. Next base: position 241,209 of record NZ_CP142016.1, on the reverse strand, counting down.
CTAGTTTAAGTTCGCTAGGGTGTTTTTTATAAAGTAAAGAAGCTAATATCGCATTGATTCCTACGGATTTACCTTGTCCTGTAGCTCCTGCCATTAGGAGGTGAGGCATTTTGGCTAAATCTGCCATAAAGACCTCGTTAGAAATGGTTTTACCGAATACAATAGGCAAATCCATATCCGTGGTTTGGAACTTTTGAGAAGCAATTACCGAACGCATAGATACCATAGACGCATTTTTTCTAGGTACTTCTATACCTATTGTCCCTTTACCAGGCATAGGTGCAATAATACGAATCCCCAACGCCGAAAGGTTAAGAGCTATATCATCTTGTAGTTTTTTAATAGACGCTACTCTTGTACCTACTTCTGGTACTATTTCGTAGAGAGTAACGGTAGGACCGATGGTTGCTTTTATCTGTGCGATACCTACATTAAAGTTTTTTAGAAGTCCTACAATTTTATTTTTGTTTTCCTCTAGTTCTTCTTTATTGATGGTAATTTCTTCGTTGCCATAGTCGGCTAGTAGTTCAATGCTAGGCATTTGGAATTTAGCTAATTCTAGTCTATGGTCATACAGTCCGTGTTTTTTTACTAATTCACTAGCGATATCTTCACTTTCCACAACTTCTACAGGAGCTGTTTTTTCTATACTGAAATCAATATCATCATCATTTAAAACCTCTTCCTTAGGAGTTGATTCTAAAGAAACTTCTACAATATTTTCCTTTTTAGTTTCCGAAGTTTTATTAGGTGTCGCAATGATTTCGGCTGTAGATTGAGGCTCTAAATCAAAATTGATATTATCAAAGGAGATATTTTCCTTTTTAGTAGGAATTTCTACTTTTGGAGTAGAGATAATATTATTAGTGGGTTCTTCTTTGACTAGGTTATCTGTATCAGAGTCTAAATCTGTGGTATCCTCAGAAGAAGCATCTTCATTTTCTTCGTCATCTTGGAAACCTGTTTTAGCTTTAATGTTTTCTAAAGTAGAAGTCGCTTTATCGTTAAGATGGTCAAACTTAGCTTTAATAACGCTCGGACGAAGGTTAAACTCTAAAACAAAGTATAAAGTAATACTAGTGATAAGGATAAGCCAAAGCCCAAAATCTCCGATGAATACGCTTAGATAATCATATATTTGGAAACCATATACACCACTTAAAACTCCTTCGCCTTTGGTAATGGCTCCAATAAAAATAGGCAACCAACAAATAAAAAATAACGAATGAGAGAATGCTTTTAAAGGTTTAAAATATTTCTTTTTAAGAACTAAAGTTCCTAGCATAAAGATTAAGAAAGCAATAATAAACGCACTTATTCCGAAGCTTTCAAAGATGAATAGATTCCCTAGCCAATCTCCAAATTTTCCTATAAAATTAGAAGATTTTACAGATTTGTCCGTAAGCATTCCTGCTTGGCTTTGGTCAGACTTCCAACTTCCCAAATAAGAAATGAAAGAAAGAACTAAGATGGCAGAAATTAAAACTAAACTTACACCTATAATAATACGCCCTTTGGATAAGGTTTTACTAGGAGTTTTTATATCTTGTTTTGGATTCATACTCTAAAAATTATAAGAATTGCAAATTTAACAATTAACAATGACAAAATAGGCTAGACTACTTATAAATTAGTATAACTCTCTCTTGTAGAAAGTGTAATTTTCATTCTCATATTTGGCATAGATGTGTTGCACGCCATTACTTAAAATAATTTCAGGAGATTTTACAATGCTATTGTATCTTGCAATTTGTTCAAAAGTGGTTTCGGTAAGAGGAACGGAAGGAGCTTTGCACTCTATTAAAATTTTAGGTTTTGCCTTTTCTGTAACTAGTAAATCTAGGCGTTTTGTTGTTCCGTTAAGCTCTAATTTTTGTTCTGTAATAAGAGCAGAGAGATGATAACCTTTAGTCTTGTGGAAATAATGTATCCAGTGTTGTCGCACCCATTCTTCGGGTGTAAGCATCAACCATGATTTTCTTGGTAAATCGTAAATAAAAAATGTATCTTTGTCTTTCCTAAACTGGAAATCAAAAGTTTCCGAAAAATTAAGTTTTGGAAGTTGCATTTTTATGAAAGAGTTAGAAATAATCCTCAAAAATATTAAAAATAAAGAACTTCTCCCTATTTATTTTTTTTATGGGGAAGAGCCCTATTATATAGATGTAGCGGTAAAACATTTCGAAAATGAAGTCCTTACGGAAGACGAAAAAGTGTTTAACCAAACCGTAGTTTATGGTAAGGATACTACCTATTCGGAAGTGTTGGCGTTAGCAAGACAGTTCCCAATGATGGGCGATAAACAGCTTATTGTACTCAAAGAAGCTCAAGATATTAGACTTACGGAAAAAGAGATAGAAGCCCTAGAAGCCTATGTTAATCATCCTGTGCCGTCTACCATTTTGGTAATTGCTCACAAGCATAAAAAAGTAGATTCTAGAAAAAAGTTTGCTAAAACTTTGGCTAAGAACAAAATGCTTTTCCTTAGCGAACCTGTCAAAGATTGGAATTTGCCTCAATTTATACAAGATGAAATTTCTAGAGCAGGGCTGAAAGCAGAACCTAATATCCCTACAATTTTAGCCGAATATCTAGGAAACGACCTTTCTAGAATAGCTAATGAAATCAATAAACTTAAACTGATTTTAAAGGAAGGCGAGGTACTTAATAGCCTTCTAGTGGAGAAACATATTGGGATTAGTAAAGATTATAATGTATTTGAATTACAAAAGGCATTAGGAACGAAGAATGAAGAACAAGCGATGAAAATAGCTTATTACATCGGTAAAAATCCAAAATCTAATCCGTTTGTGATGATGTTGGGTAGTTTGTACAATTATTTTTCTAACCTCATTGTTTTTCATAGTCTTAAAGGTATGTCGCCACAGAGTATTGCGGCAGAGATGGGCGTTAATCCTTATTTTATTAAAGATTATGAAACTTCGGCGAGACTTTATCCGCTAAAACACGCTACTAGAATTATATCCATTCTTAGAGAATTTGATATGAAAAGTAAAGGTCTAGGAGCGGTAAATATGACGGACGCTGAGCTTCTTAAAGAAATGGTTTATAAAATTTTGAATGTAGATAAAACAAAAGTTAAAGTATAATTAAAAACTGAAAAATAAAGATTCTAATTATGAAAAAAAATATTATTGTGGCTTGTTTAGGCTTAATGCTTTTAGCCTCTTGTAATAAAGATAAAGAGATATTAAATACACTTAATGAGTATAACCTTTCTATGGAAGAAAAAGGGTATCATTTCGGTGATGCTATTAAACTTCCAGAAGAGGTTACCAAAAACGCTGAAACAATAAGTATTAGTTTTGGAGATAAGGAAATATCAGACCTTAAGGTTACGCCTGAAGTTTTTAGCCTAGGTGATAACGAGGTATCTTTTGTTATTAAAACTAAAAGTGGAGAAACATTAACTCAAGACGCCACTATCTATGTTTTTGCTAAAAATCCAGAACAAAATTTAAGCTATACTATCGTGAACGAATATCCGCATAGTACCGAAAACTTCGTACAAGGATTTCAGTTAGAGGGTAATACCATTTACGAAAGTGATGGGCAACACGGTAGCTCCAGAATCTTAAAATATAACTTAGGAAGTATAACGCCTTTGGCTGTAACGCCACAGTCTAACGATATTTTTTCGGAGGGTTCTACTATTGTAGGCGATAAAGTTTATCAACTCACTTGGCAAAACAAAAAAGGGTTTATTTATGATAAGGCTAGTTTAAAACTTTTATCAGAATTCCCTTATCCTGGTGCAATAGGCGAGGGGTGGGGACTTACCTATGATGGTAAAAGTCTTATTTTGTCAGATGGAACAAAAAATCTTTATTTTTTAAATCCTAATAACCCGTCTGAAATTGTTAAGCAGATTGCCGTAGCAGGAAACACCCAAGCTTATGACCGACTTAATGAGCTAGAATACCATCAAGGATTTATTTACGCTAATGTATGGCAACAGCCGTATATACTGAAAATCAATCCAAACACAGGGGAAGTGGTAGGGAAATTTGATTTTTCGGAGATAGCTAAAAAACACACCACAGGAGAAGATGATGTTTTAAATGGAATTGCCTTCAAAGGTGAAAATATGCTAGTTACAGGAAAAAATTGGGATAAAATCTACGAGGTTAAGATTAAATAATTTAGTGAAGTGCGAACCCTTGTCTTCGTTATAAGTTTTTGGGTAGCAAACCTTGCTGCGCAGGTTATTATACCTATAGATGAGAAGATATTAAAATCTGTGCAAGATATTTTTATAGACGATTATGAAAATATCTACCTATATCAGAATAACGATTTTAGCTTTACCAAATATAACATACAAGGGCAAAAGCAAGGACGAATGATGATGGTGTTTCCGTTTAAGGTTCAATCGGTGCAAAATCCTCTTAATATCGTTTTGTTTTCGGAAAATCAGCAGGAAATAAAAATGCTAGACCAAAACCTTAACGAAATCCAAAGTCTTAAGCCTAGCCAGAGTCCTAGCTATATCAGCCATTTGTATATGGAAAATCTACAATTTATGTGGTTGCTTAATCCTATGTCTAAAACCTTGTTGCAGTATCATTTCAGAGAAAATAGATTACTTAACTCTTTTGTTTTAGATATAGATTTTAACGATATTAAAGATTTTATCGTAGATAATGGCTTCTTATATTATTTGCAAAATGATTATTTAACTCGTTGTGCATTTTAAATAATACTGATTTTTAGATGATTTAATTTTCTTTGGAAGATAAATTTATTGATATATTGAATAACCGTTGCGGCGGTTATTTTACTGATTATCCTTGTTTTAAAGCCTTCAAAAGTTTTAGCATAGTTTCTTTTAATCATAAATTGGTCGCAAAGTTGAGAGAAAAATGTCTCAATTCGTTTTCGCTTTTTCTTGTACAATGAAAATTGAGGAATATAATCTTTCTGATTACTTCTCATTGGTGTATCTAATTTAATATTAGCATAGTTAAATAAATCTATTTGAACTTTTGCTGATAAATAGCCTCTATCTCCAATTAAAGTACAGTTTCGCATTTGCTCACCAATATCTTTTAAATAGTGGATGTCGTGAACGGATGCAGGGCTTATATCAAAATTCTTAATCACACCATTTAAAGAACATACTGCGTGTAGTTTATAGCCATAGAAATATAATTTCTGTGAAGCACAATAACCATATGTTGGTAAAGAATAGGATTGCTCTTTACAAATTTTTGAACGAGTAGAACGAGCATTTTCACAAACTTTCATTGGCATGCTATCAACGATAAAAATATCTTCAAACTCATTGAACTCCATCGAAATACGCTGTCTAATTTGCTCTGTTTGTAGGGATAGTCTTCGTTTTCGCTTATTGTAAACACTTCTTTCAATTTTGTTTATCAGAGAGTTTGGCAATTTTCTAAATAACTGTAATTCGCTATCAATACTCAAGTATTCAGCAGTAATATTAAGACTTATGACTTCTAAATCGCTCATTTTAGGTGTTCTTCTCTGATAACTAATCAGTTGATTTTCTGAAAAAAGTCCTAAAACTTCCAAAATTCTTTCATATATTTGCTCTAAGTTGTTCATTTATATCGTTTTATAGCAAAAACAATATACTGATTTTCAGTCTAATAAACAACTCTTGTTTTTTTTATTTCATAATGCACAACGGGTTGTGATTAAGAATTTTGATATAAGCCCTGCATCCGTTCACGACATCCACTATTTAAAAGATATTGGTGAGCAAATGCGAAACTGTACTTTAATTGGAGATAGAGGCTATTTATCAGCAAAAGTTCAAATAGATTTATTTAACTATGCTAATATTAAATTAGATACACCAATGAGAAGTAATCAGAAAGATTATATTCCTCAATTTTCATTGTACAAGAAAAAGCGAAAACGAATTGAGACATTTTTCTCTCAACTTTGCGACCAATTTATGATTAAAAGAAACTATGCTAAAACTTTTGAAGGCTTTAAAACAAGGATAATCAGTAAAATAACCGCCGCAACGGTTATTCAATATATCAATAAATTTATCTTCCAAAGAAAATTAAATCATCTAAAAATCAGTATTATTTAAAATGCACAACGAGTAAACTTACTTTAAATATTATATCTGATAATAATTTTGATTTAAAAGTCTAAAAATCATATTGTCAGATAATAAATTTTACATATATTTGCACCACTTTTTACGGACTTTTTTTGAGCAAAAAGTAAAAAACTATAATATTTAACCAACTTCAAAGCCCATTTATCCGTTTTAGCTCAAAGAATGGTAGTTTTGGATACAAATTATTTTATTATGTCAGAACAGACAAAACAACAAGAAGAGGTTCTTATGAACCAAAATGTAGCACCTGAAAATTTTGATTGGGATTCTTTTGAATCTGGTCTTAATGCTGAGGACAGAAACGAGAAAAAAGAGCTTGAGGAAATCTACAAAGGTTCTTTAAGCGATTTAGCAGAAGATGATGTTATCGTAGGTAAAGTAGTAAGACTTACAGACAAAGAAGCTATCGTTGACATTGATTTCAAATCAGAAGGTGTTATTTCTCTTAACGAATTCCGTTACAACCCTAGCTTAAAAGTAGGTGACGAGGTAGAAGTAATGGTAGACAGAAGAGAGGACAAAACAGGACAATTACAACTTTCTCATAAAAAAGCAAGAACGCTTAAGGCTTGGGATAAAGTAAACCAATATCACGAAAGTGGTGAAGTAGTAAACGGTTTCGTTAAGTCTAGAACAAAAGGTGGTATGATTGTAGATGTATTTGGTATCGAAGCATTCTTACCTGGTTCTCAGATAGATGTTAAGCCTATTAAAGATTACGACCAGTATGTAGGTAAAACTATGGAGTTCAAAGTGGTTAAAATTAACCCTGAATTCAAAAATGTGGTGGTATCTCACAAAGCTCTTATCGAGGCTGATATTGAAGATCAGAAAAAAGAAATCATCGCTCAGCTTGAAAAAGGTCAAGTTCTTGAAGGAACAGTTAAAAACATCACTTCTTACGGTGTGTTTATCGACCTAGGTGGTGTTGATGGTCTAGTACACATCACAGATCTTTCTTGGTCTAGAGTAAACCACCCAACAGAAATCTTAGAAGATGGACAAACTGTGAAAGTGGTTATCCTTGATTTTGATGAGGATAAAACAAGAATCCAATTAGGTATGAAGCAGTTAGAAGCTCATCCTTGGGACGCTCTTGATGAAAACCTAAAAGTAGGTGATAAAGTAAAAGGTAAAGTAGTGGTATTGGCTGACTATGGTGCTTTCGTAGAAGTAGCTCCAGGTGTAGAAGGTCTTATCCACGTTTCTGAAATGTCTTGGAGTACACACCTTAGAAGTGCTGGAGATTTCGTAAAAGTAGGAGATGAGGTTGAAGCTCAAGTACTTACTTTGGATAAGGAAGAGAGAAAAATATCTTTAGGTATGAAACAACTTTCTGAAGATCCTTGGACTAACATTCAAGATAAATATCCATTAGGTTCTAAGCATTCTGGTACTGTAAGAAACTTTACTAACTTTGGTGTATTCTTAGAATTAGAAGAAGGAATTGATGGACTTATCTATATTTCTGACCTTTCTTGGACTAAGAAAATCAAACATCCATCTGAATTCTGCAGCGTAGGAGACAAGTTAGATGTAGTAGTTCTAGAGTTAGACGTAGATGCTAGAAGACTTTCTTTAGGTCATAAGCAACTTACAGAAAATCCTTGGGACAAATTTGAAACTAAATATGCTGAAGGTACTGTACACACAGGTGTAGCATCTGATGTTTTTGATAAAGGAGCTCAAGTTAAATTTGAAGATGTAGAGGTAGAAGCTTTCTGTCCTGCTAGATTACTTGAAAAAGAAGATGGTTCTAAAATCAAGAAAGGTGATGAAGCTGAATTTAAAGTAATTGAATTCAATAAAGAATTTAAGAGAGTGGTAGTATCTCACACAGGTCTTTTCCGTGAAGAAGAAAAGAAAAATGTAAAAGAAGCTGCTACTAAAAGCTCTGCATCTGAAGAGAAAACAACTCTAGGAGATATTGATGCTCTTGCAGAACTTAAAAAGAAAATGGAAGAAGGTAAATAATCTAAATAATTAGATTAGATACTTTTCTAAAATATCTTTAAACCGCCTCAATTCTGAGGCGGTTTTTTAGTTTGCCATTATTTTGACGCCAAAACAAAAGAAATAAGTGTATAAAAAATGAAGTTTAATGTATAAAGAACTTTCTATATGTATATATGTCATTTTATTTAGATGACATACAGTAAATATATATTTAACATAATATAAATTATAGGAAAAATATAAATATAAAAACATACATATCAATAAGTTATATAAAATTAGTAATATCAATTATTCTCACATTAGATATTTTAAAAACTCGAGCACAAAGCATAGACAGTTTAAGAATCAACTACATAGACAATCGTATGAGCACACATAATAAAATATTATCACTCACATCACAAAAAAAGTCATGGCGTTGGTTATCATTATTACCATCAGTATCAGTATCCAGCACTTGGGATCCATTCACACAGGTATATAGACCTATGGTCAATTTTGGAATAACCTTATCCAATTTATCTACATATATCCAAGTTTCAAATCGCAATCGTATTGAACGCGAAAAGCTAGCCATTTCACTACAAGAGCAATTATCTTCAGAAATCAATACCATAGATGCCGAAATATTAGACCTACAAAGAGACTCTATTGCACTAGCATACGAATATCAAAACATTACCCTATTAGAAGAACTAAACACCATAAAATTAAAACAGTATGAACAAAATCAAATCAATTTAGAAGAAAAAATCAGACATCAGATGAATCTGAACAACAGTAAGAACACATTTGAAATCAGAAAAATAAACTATATCAATAGACGAAACAAACTCATAAATAAACTAAAAAAGCCCTCAAAATCAACAGATTTCTTAGGCCTATGATAAAACTCTATTCTCTATGGACAAAAATACAATTTTACAGCAAACCAACCAAATAGAAATTTATAACTTTTATTACGGTTCACATTTTCAGCCCTATACCAAAATATCCTCTCCCTTTTCAGAAGACCAAAATCCAAGTTTCAAAGTCTTTAAAAATGGAACTTTCAAATGCTTTAGCACAGGTAAACAAGGCGATGTTTGGCAGTTTGTAGCAGACATAAAAGGCTTAGATTGCAAAACACAATTTGCAGAAGTACTCAAAACAATTTCCAATGATATGGGAGTTATTCTACAACAGCAACAAAAAAATAGCTCTCATCAGTCTATCAGCAAAAATACAGACAATCATCACTTTAAATATTATGATAAGCCATATACTTCCCAAAGTTTAGAATTTTGGACACAAGGAAATTGGAAGGTTACAAAAGCCATTTTAGAAAAATACAATGTCAAAAACCTTGATAAATACGAGTACTTTAATTCCAAAAAAAATACCATACAAAAAATAAAACTTTATTCTGGCATCGTGGGATTTATTTATAAAGTCAATAGCAATGCCGAAATTTATATCCCTGCCCAAGGCAAAAACAAAAAAATCTTTTACAATAACCTCCAATTTTCCGACATATTCGGCTACGAGCAACTCAAAGAAAAAGAAGACTATATCATCATTACCGCAGGCAAAAAAGACTGCCTAATACTCAATGCCAACGGCTTCCCTGCCGTATCCTTTAGGTCAGAAAGTGGCTTCATAAAAGAAGAAGAAATACTCAAGCTCAAGCAGAAAACAGATAACATATACATATGCTACGACAATGATAAAACAGGTCTAGAAACAGCCCTAAAACTCTGTAACTCCTACTCCATCAAACAAATTATTTTACCCGAAAAATACAACGATATAGCCGATTATTTCTTAGTGTACGACAAATCACACTATCAGAAATTAATAGACGAAATAAGAGAACTAGAAGAAGCCGAAACAAAAAAAGACACTCAAAACACTATATTTCATATCACAGAAGAATATTTATCCACTTACTACAAATTCAGATACAATACCATCGCCCTAGACATAGAATATTGCAAAAAAACAACACACGAATGGAAATCACTCAATGAAAACTCACTGTATTTAGAACTTCAGAAAAAAGGCATCAAAATCAGCATAAACAACCTCATAGCCATACTAAAAAGCGAGTTTGTACCCCATTACAACCCTATACAAGAATACTTCGAAAACCTACCAAAATGGGACGGTAAAACCGATTATATCAGCAACCTTGCCAACTATGTCTATCCATTAGACCGAGAAAAATTCAATCATCATTTTAAAAAATGGGCAGTCAGAACCGTTAAATGTGCCCTACTAGAAAGATACTTTAACAAACAAGCCTTCGTTTTGGTACACAAAGCACAGAACTCTGGTAAAAGCTCCTTTTGTCGTTTCTTATGCCCACCAGAACTATCACAATATTTAGCCGAAGACATCAGTAATGATAAAGATGCAAGAATACTATTATGCAAAAACTTCCTTATCAATTTAGACGAACTCTCAAGCCTAGCCAAAAAGGAAATCAATACCCTAAAATCCTACTTCTCAAAAGACCAAATCAACGAACGCCTACCCTACGACAGAAAAAACAGCATACTACCCAGAATATGCAGCTTTATAGGTTCCACCAACAGAGATACATTTTTAGATGACGAAACAGGTTCTGTCAGATGGCTATGCTTTCAAATTACAGGTATCAATTGGAACTACCGCCAAGAGTGCAATATAGACTTATTCTGGTCCCAAGCCTATGCCCTTGCATTTGATAACAATTTCAATAGCGAAATGACCCTAGAAGAAATACAAGACAACGAAGATAGAAACAAAAAATACCAAATCCTAAGCACCGAGCAAGAGCTCATCGCCAGCAATTACAAACCAGCTCAAGAAAACGAAGGCGTATTTGTAACAAGTACAGATGTACTCATAAGGCTATCAGAACTAGGCGTTAGACTCTCTAGTGTACAGATTGGTAAAGCATTTAATGCCCTAGGCTTCGAAAGAAAAAAACACAAAACCAAACAAACCTACGGATACTGGGTAAAAGTATTATAATATAAAAATATTTCAAATATGAAACAAGTAGAAATCAAAAACGAAGTAGAATATATAGATGGGGTCAGAGAAGCACTAAGCTATATATTAGAAGTCATAGACAAAGACACAGACTATCTCTATCACGAAAAAGAAATCATCAAAAAAATCATACACTCCGAAATTTGGAAAAACATTTCAGAAAAAGAATTTAACCATTTTTTAAACCAATTACAGCAACAAAAAAATAAATAAACTTACCAAAGTTACCTAACAAATATAATCAAATGAAAATCAGCACCCTAAATTTAGGTAAGATAATAAAATAAAGTTACCTACAAGTTACCTAAGTTACCTAAACCATTTAGGTAGGTTGGGTAAGTTCAGGTAAGTATAGGTAGGTAGCCTTAACCCCTATCAATAAAGACTTTGGTAATATAGGTAAGATTTTTTAGCAAAAACAGTTTAAATAAAAATATTATGAAATCAAAAATCACACTTTTAACAGCAGCAGTATTACTACTCACCACCTGCAACCACTATCAGCTCACCCAAGAAGACAGAGCATTACTAAAAAAATACCCAGAAACCTACCTCTCTCACAACGGCTACTCGCACCTAGTCAGAGCTCGCAAACTAGAAATTGCAGACAGCATACAAAAAGCACATCAGCAGGACTTATCCCAAGAATTCAAAGAAGAACAATACCAAAACAATACCCCAGAAGACCTTTAAACCTATGATGACCATAGACTACATATCAAAAGAAGAAAGCCTATTGCTCATTGAAAAATGCAAAAACCCAAAGTACAAATGCATCATTCTTTTAATGTTAGATTGTGGCTTTAGAGTATCCGAAACCGTAACACTTAGGCTTAAAAACTTCGATTTTCAAAAAAGAACCATTACAGTAAAATCACTCAAAAAGAAAAACGAAAACTACCGTACCATACCCATATCAGACCGCCTATATAGAGCCATAGCCCACTATTTAGAACAAACCAAAATCCCCATTACACAACCCGAAAACTACCTATTCCCAAGCTACACCCACAAAGGGCATCTATGCCGTAAAACCGTTTGGAAAGTCCTTAAAGCCTACGGAAAAAAATTAGGCATACAAAACCTGCACCCTCATACCCTTAGGCATACCTTCGCCACACACCACTTAAACAATGGCACTAAATTAGAAGAAATCAAAACCATGCTAGGACACAGCTCTTATGACACCACACTCATATACGCACAAATCCCCACCGAACAACTAAGCAAAAAAATAGAAGCCGTTACCACACAAAAACGAAACTTTTGGGTTAGGATTCAACAAAAATTCTTCCCACCTAAAAAAACAAAACTTATCAATCTATCATTCAACAAAAATTACTTTACCATTGGGCGAAATGAAGAACTATCAAAACTAAATGTCAATGCAGAATTAGGCATCAACACCATCATAATAGGCGATATAGGCACAGGCAAAACCCATCTCCTAGAAAACCTCAAAACAAACAAAAAAATCCTAAAATTTGAAGACGACAGAATGGCAAAAAAATCCCTAATGTATATGATGTTACACCTACTCAAAGGCGACAAAGAAAATATGCTGTCCCTACTCTATGGCGATATAGGCATAGAAGCCGTAGAAAAAAAAATACAAAGAGAATCAGCCCTATTCATTTGCGATAAAATTATGACCATCGTAGAACCCAAAGAATACATATTGCTAATAGATAATATCACAGACATCACAACCGCTAGTAAAAGAATTATAGAACGCCTAAAAGACACCTTTGTTATCATTTGTGCAGCCAGGTATATCAAAAATAGCAACACCTCATTCCTTTGGAACTTTGAAAAAATAGACCTCAAAAACCTATCTCGAGAGAACGCCATCAAATTCATTCAGCAAAACTCCTTCGGCTTAGAAGTAGAATCTTGGGAAGACTTTAGAAACCACATCTACCAACAAACCAACGGCAACCCTCGTGCAATGGCAGAAATGATAGACCGTTACAGAAAAGAACCATTCTTAACCCTAGATATAGTCAAAAACATCAAACACTCTGGAGCATTACCCGAAATAGACTTTACCTTTATCATCGTCGTATTCTTAGGCATCATCACAGCACTACGCTATGCCAGCAGAGAGCTAGACGAGCCCGCACTCCGTATGATAGGCTCCATAGGCCTAATCCTACTCATCATCTCACGCCCATTATTCAAAGAGCTCAAACGAAAATTCATCTAATACTAATATTTTTTTGTTTCTGTAATTAAATAAAAATCAAATGACAGCACCCAACCACATCGCAGGAGGCATACTATTCACAGGCATATTTACCAGCCTTTGGAATGTCAATATCTTTGCAGAACCCACCTACTTAGCCACCACCATACTCATCTCATTACTACCAGATATAGACACCCCAAAATCCATCATCGGCAAACCCTTTTACCCCATATCCAAATGGCTCTACCGAAGATACGGACACAGAACCATCACCCACTCCCTACTCGCAACCATCATCATTACACTGCTAGCCTTCATATTTCAAAAATTACAAATCATTCCAGAACATTACGCCCTCATTACCTTCTTTGCCTACTTTGGGCATTTACTCCTAGATATGCTTACCACCACTGGCGTCCCCCTACTCTACCCATTCTGGAGAAACCCCTGCGTTATACCAGGTAACCCCAACTACAGATTTAGCACAGGCAACCTCAAGCAAGAAGGCGTTTTATTTATCGTATTCCTATGCAGTTCCGCACTTATGAACAACCTATTTACACAAGGCTTTTGGCTTACCTATAACCAACAATTCAACGACATTACACACATCTACAGAGAATTCAAAAAATCAAACAAACTCTACAAAATAGATTACGATTTATACCACTTCCAAAAACCAATCAAAGGAACAGGCTATTTAGTCTATGCAGATTTCCAACAACTATACATCGTATCAAACGACACCATTATAAGACTACGAGAAGGGCAGCAAGGGCTCAAAATCAACACCCTAAAACCATACAATACCAATCATCTACTTACCACCAAAAGAGTATCCTTTAGCCATATTACAGCCGATAGTTTAAATATATTGGTAGATGATAAATTCATATCCTACACCAAAATTACAGCCACAGAAAAAGCCGATGTTATCACACTAGAAAGAAAACTACACGACTACTATTTTGAACTCAAAAACGAACATAACCTATACTTTTCAAAATCCCTAAAAGACACCCTAAAAATAGAAACCATAGACCACTCAGAAGCCAATCAACGTTTAAAATACGAAGAAAATCGCCTAAAAATACAACAGCAAATTCTAGAAAAACAAACCCAAATTGCCCAAGAAGAAGCCAATATCAAAGCCATAAATGAACCCTATTATAAAGCCTTAGAAGAAATCAAAACAGCCAAACAAAAACTAGCTACCGAGACCGACAGCTACCAAATCAACGAACTAAAAAACCAAATCATAACCCTTCAGAAATATTTAGAAAATAACCACCCAAAAGACAGCCGTAACCTAGCCTTACTCAAAGTACAACTATCAGGGCTCAATGCCCAACTAAACAAACCATTCCAATACATCAGTAACAAAAAAAACACACCTAAATCCCCTTTGCTTTTCTCTGGATATTTTGATTATTTTGTACTCCCCAAGCAAGAGAAAAAAGGAGGGAGTGGGGGTGGTTAGACCAAAAAAAAAATCTTGCTTTTTGTACGTCTCCGCTCCGCTTCGCCCTACAAAAACCGCTCTATAAAAAAACAAGTTATTTTATATCGCCATAGCCGAAAAAACCATTTGTTCCAGTTTCTCGGCTATAGCTCTTGTAGAGGGTTATAAGGTGTTCGGGGGTACTCCCCACCCTGCGGTGTCTTCGGTATCGGCAAGGGTATACAAAGCTCCACTTCGTTACGCCCTTGCCTATACCTTCGCACCTTGTGGGCTCCGTTCCCCCTCATCGTTCCGCGTGGCACCACTTCGTTACTTCGGGCAGAGCCCTCGTTGCCACACTCCACCCATTGGGGGCGTGCCGCTTAGTCGGCGCTGATTCCACTATTATATTTAGTTCGCATCCGCTCCGCTCCTGCTGGCATCTATGGTGTTCCCTTTCACCTACGGTGCTTCATCAGTTCCGCTTCGCTCCACCATTCCGCACCTTCGGGCATCGCCTCCGCACGCTACTCCGCTCCCCCTCCCTCGCTTTCCCAAGCCAACCCCTACCCTTTCCCACATCTGGTCGCTCCGCAGAAAGCACGCCCCAATACCAACAAAAAAAAGCACCGATTTCTAGGTAACTTAACCACTAGCCTCTCAAAAAACACCCCTTTTCCCCATTTTAGAATCAGAATTTTGTCTACTTTTTAGAGGATTGAAAGGGCGACAAAATAGCAATTTCGTCGCTCCTTTCAATCCTCATAAGTTTTAAAAAAAAACATTTGTTTTTAATCGTATTAGTGCTATCTTACAGCCACTTAACCATTAATTTATTTTATCATGAAAAAGCTAATTTTACTTACAGGGATTACACTTACAACATTAGTAGCGTGTAAAAGAGAGCTTCACAATGAAGACAATGAACTTAACGAGCTTAGCCCAGTCGCTATGTGTAACAAAACCTATAACACCGCTTCTACACTTAATACATTTGGGACACTCATCCGTACCACTTGTAAACCAGGGCCAGGTATAGAGGTTATTTCAGTTCCCGCTAATAGCAATAGTCAGCACAAAAATTCAGATTTAATTACACTATCTGCATCACCAAAAACATTAGCAAATGTTAAAACCAAAGCCACTCACTTTTGGTTTTACGGTACAGACTCAAAACAACTATTTAAGCCCATTACCTATGCTAGAGTATTTGTCTTTGATATTGGAGATAACAAGGTAGAGCAAGCAAAACAACAAATACAAAGCGGAAATCACTATCTAGGGTTTGATAGAGGCTTATTTGAAGGCATTTATCCCTATGTAGTACTCAATATTAACCATAGAGAAATTAATGGCAAACTACAAACCTCATTCAATCTAGAAAACGAAGTTAAAAGAAGCCTACCTGTAGGTAAACGAATTTTCATACAATTTGTGGTTCAAAAAACACCTACCGAAGTACCTACATTTGAAAACTCTAAATTTACCTATTGTGATTTTGTAAATGAGGATAATAAAGCCTATCCACATTATAAGGTAGATTTATCAGACGCTAATTTAGGCTATCAAGGCAACTCTTTCTACTATGTACAATAAATTTTCATAACAATTCTTAATTCATTTCAGCAAAAAAAGGCTATCACTGTAGATAGTCTTTTTTTACTATATTTGTATCACATTTGATATAAGCACTTAGAATGGATAGAGTAATTTTATGGACGGATACAGCTAAGACCTCTTTTGACGACAACATAGCTTACCTCTTAGAAGACTGGACAGACAAAGAAATAGCTACATTTATAGATAAGACAGATACTGCAATAGACAATCTTCGATTTCATCCCTATATAGGTAAACCCCTTAATGGTCATTCAGAATACCGTAGTCTATTAGTTGTCCCACAAATAAGTCTAGTTTATCGTATTGTAAATAGCCACGAGATACTTTTAATTACCTTTTTCAACAACTATCAGAATCCTTATAAACTAGAGGTACTTCTTTCTTAGTTCCTTCATATATTCTTTATGTTCCTGTACCCTACCATTTTTATAATCATTTTCAGCCATTTCTATCTCATATAAGAGTGCTTCTTGAGGCTTCACAAGGGTAAGGATTTTCAGTACTTCATCAGGAGTAAAAGACAGAGCCTTTAGCTTTCTATAAAAAGTAGGAGCAGGAATCCCTACCTGTTCTATAATATAATTTTTCTTAAAAGGGCTATTATCCAAAAGGCTTTCAATACCATTCAAAACATTTTTGTATGCGATAACTTCCTGTATCATATTTGAAACTTTTTTATTATATTTGCAACAAAGATATGAATTAAAAATGATAAAACATAATATAAATTATAGGAGAAATCTAAACTGAAAAAAGAGACCGATATTATTCGGTCTCTTCGAGTATTTTATAAACCTATATTAGTGTTTATTTTAAACTTCTTAGTTATATTCTTAGGAATACCATCTTTATGAAGTAAAATACCTGTTGTTTTATACAATACATACGGCTTAGTTACATAGAGATAACCTTCATAATCGTTGGTTGTTCCCCAAGAGTTTTTCACCATATAATATTCTTTACCTGTTTGGTCCTTAGCAATACCTACAATGTGCATACCGTGGTCGTCTGTTGTTGTAAGATTGTTAAGAGCTTCCTGGCGCATTTCTTCCGTAATTTTTTTATCAGGTTTTGGACCTTTAAATAAATCTTTTTTAGTAGCTGCATTAAGATTATCCAAATCTAAATCTGGTACATAAGCTACCCCATTTTTATATGAGAAATAAGGTTCAGATACATCTGTTGCCCAACCCACAGTGTGTCCATTTTTGATAGCATAATCTATAATAGTTGTAAGGTTTTCCATTGGGACATTCCACATAGTTTCGTGACTCCAGTTGTCTGGAATAGGCACTACAAATCTCTCATAATAAGCATAATCTTTATATGATGATATGCCTACATAATCTTCAGGAACAATCCCAACTACCTCTTTAGCAAAAGTTTGAGGTGTATATTGTTTACCTTTATAAGTAAACTGAGTTGGATACTTACCTAAATAACTATCCAAAATAGCATCTATATTAGACAACCAGTTAGACGATAATTTCCCTGATGGATTTTTAACATAAGCATCTAGCATTGATTTTATAATTGCTTGCATTTCAGAGAAATTGTTTCTCGTTTGTCCTTCCTTTAAACCTGAATATACTTCTTGCGGAACTGCACCATATTTGCGATACATATTGATAACATCGTGTAATTCGCCACCGTCTCCCCAAGAAATAGCTCCACCATTAAGTACATAAAGTTTGGCTTTATCGTGATAAGAATTTCTAGCAGTAAATATTTCTGCTAAATCTACAGGAGCTTTCCCCATTCTTATCATTTCAGATTCTAAGAAAGAGTTTCCTGAGTAGCTCCAACAAGTTCCTGAAGAACCTTGGTCTTTTACAGCCGTAACACCGTTCTCTTTAATTACCGTAAATTTAAAATCAGGATTTTCGGATTGATTGTTTTTCAGGCTATTCACTAAGCCATCTTGAGCAAACGCAAAAGTTGCACAAGATACCATTGCTAAAGCTGTTAGTTTCGTTTTTATCATAATATATAGTATAAAAGGTTAATTTTAGTATAAAATTTTTAGTTTTTCAGTTGAAACCTTTACCGATATGGGTGAAGATATTTCGTGATACTCACCATCTAGATGCCAATCTTTAGCACTCGCCTCAAAAGAGAAACTCTCTTTTTTCAAAAAGGTTACAAATTGGTCATTTTTCAGTTGTTTTTTAAACATTCTCGTTGCAAATATTGAAGCATACCAAAGTGGAAATTTTTTAACCAAAACTAAATCCAAAAGTCCATCGTTAGCCAATGCCTTCGGAGCTATGTAAGCGTGATTTCCAAACTGCCTAGTATTTGCAATATTGAACATCAAATATTTGCCATTATATTTTTTTAGTTCTTCTTCTTTAAAGTTAATCTGAATGGGACGATATTTAAAAAAAGTTTTAATACTCGTTTTAATATAATTGGCAAATCCTCTATTTGTATTTTCAAATGCTTTGGTAACGGCACCATCAAAACCAATACCTGAAACATTGATGGAAAGCTGACCATTCACTGTAAAAGTATCAACCTCTCTACTTTTAGGATTTTTTATTTTATTGATTAAAGAAGTTATATCTTTAGTAAAACCCATTTCGTAAGCAAAACCATTACCCGACCCCGCTGGATAAATTCCTAAAATTTTATCTGTACCTATCAGTTTTTTAGCAATACTAGAAATAGTTCCATCGCCCCCTACGGCAACAAACATATCAACTTTTGAGAAATTATTTTCTATAAAAGCCTCCGTCCCTTTTACCGAATCTGAAATATAGTACAATGCCTGAGGAAACTCCTTTTCCATTTTTTCTAGAAAAGATTGATATTTCCCCTTTGCTGAAAAAGGATTGATGATAAACGCTAAATTCTGCATAATCTAACAAATATAACACTTTTACCTTTAGTTTCTATATAAATTCTGAACCAAATATTTGTGTAAAGTGTTTTTTTATTTTTTCCTTTAAATCTACTATTTCTTTATCAGTAAATTTTCGTTCTAGCTCTCGCTCCATAGAGGTTACGGATTTATCTTTTATCCCACACGGAATAATATATTCAAAATACCTTAAATCTGTATTTACATTTAGTGCAAAACCATGCATAGTAACCCATTTAGAAGTTTTAACCCCCATGGCACATATCTTTCTAGCATAAGGTTTACCTACATCTAGCCAAACCCCTGTTTCTCCTTCGGAACGCTCTCCTTTCAAGCCATATTCTGCAATTACTCTTATGATAACTTCCTCTAAACTACGCATATAAGCGTGTATGTCTGTTTTAAAATTATCCAAATCTAAAATAGGATAACCTACAATCTGTCCAAAGCCATGATAAGTGATATCTCCACCTCTATTAGTTTTTATAAATGTGGCGTTAATTTCTTTTAACTTATCTGTATTTGCCAACATATTGTTTTCATTACCACTTTTTCCTAAAGTGTATACATGAGGGTGTTCCACAAATAAAAAATAATTTGGCGTTAATTCCTGTACCCCATCTACCCTATCTCTATTTTTGAGTTTTAGTTCTATAATTTCTTTCATGAGATTTTCTTGATACTCAAACGCATCAGGATAATCCATCAAACCTAAATCTCTAAACTTTAGCTGTTTATTATATTTTTTATCCATGAATTCTTTTTATAAACTAAATTAAAAAATAAAAGAAGACCTCTTTTACAGTAGGGTCTTCTTATTTATAATTAAAGTACTATCTATTTTTTAAGACTCATGATGAATTCTACCATTTTATCCGACTCTTCTTTAGATAGTTGAGGATGTGGTTGCATCGGTATTTCGCCCCAATTACCACTACCGCCCTCAATAATATTTTTCGATAGTGTTCCTAAATCTTCTTGAGTATATCTATCTGCAATCTCTTTAAAAGAAGGACCTGCCATTTTCTTATCAATACTATGACAACTCAAACAGTCTGACCCCTTTATTAACTGATATCCTTGATGCTCTAGGTTAGGCTCTACAGCACTTTCTGATACCACTCGTGGCTTCTCCTCCACTGTCTCTACTTGAGAGGTTTCTTTCTGAGTACAAGAAAATAGAACCAAAGTTAATATTCCGAAATAAGTATACTTCATACGGTTTATTTTGTAGCTGTAGAATCAGTTGTAGGAGTTGTTGTTCCAGCAGCAGATGTGCTTACTGTAGTCTTAGTAGTATCAACAGCTACAGCAACCTCAGGTTCTGGAAGCATAATATTACCCTCTGCATTTGCATTTTCTTTTTTAGAACACGCTACTGAAGTTAAACCTAAAACTAAGGCTATCACAAATATTTTTTTCATAAGGCTAAATATTATTTACATTATTTCTACAAAAGTAATAATTTTTGATAAATATTAAATCTCAGCTATGTTAAATTAAACTCATTCTAAATTTATACCCAATAGAAAATCTATTGTTTTAATGCTTACCTTTGTCGCAAGATATGTTCAGAAAGTTTATTATATACGGTTTTATCACATGCTATCTCGTTTCTTTTTCAGAGGTGAGAGAAGTTTTGAAATTACCTGTATTGATAGAACATTTTATAGAACATAGAAGCAGTAATCCAGAAATGTCTTTTGGACAATTTATTACACTCCACTACCTCAGTGGAGATGTACACGATGACGATTATAACGAGGATATGAAACTTCCGTTTAAATCTCAAAATCAAACTATTGCGGTCATGCTATTAGCCATACCCCCTGCCAGTTTTGATTTTAATATAAAATCGTCAAAAATACACAAAGAAAAATCACAAAATTTTGGCTACTCCGAAGGTTTTACTATGGGAAGTAGTGTTTCTGTATTTCGTCCTCCTAGGCTTATTTAGTTTTATACTTAAACCCTTTATTCTTTCTTTTTTAAAGGTGTTCGTTTGGTTAAATTGCTTTTAACCAATTACTTTATTTATAAATTAATAACTCTTAAAAGAATATGTTAAATAAAATTATAGCGTTTTCTATCAAAAATAAACTAATAATTGGTCTATTTACTTTAGCACTTATTATCTACGGTATTTTTGAGGTTAGAAAACTCCCCATAGATGCTGTACCTGATATTACGGATAATCAGGTTCAAATCATCACTGTATCTCCTAGTTTAGGAGCTCCTGATGTGGAAAGATTCATCACTTTCCCATTAGAGCAGGCAAATAATAACATACAAGGGATTAAACAAATCCGAAGTTTTTCTCGCTTTGGTTTGTCTGTAATTACCATTGTTTTTAAAGATGATGTAGATATACACTTAGCTCGTCAACAAGTATCAGAAAGGTTACAACAGGTATCCAAAGATATTCCAGCCGAATTAGGCGTTCCTACAATGGCACCCATTACCACTGGGTTAGGTGAAATTTACCAATATGTGGTTCGCCCTAAAAAAGGCTACGAGCACCGTTATGATGCAATGAAACTTCGTACCATACAAGATTGGGTGGTAAGAAGACAACTCCTTGGAATAGAAGGTGTAGCCGATGTTGCGAGTTTCGGTGGTTATCTTAAACAATATGAAATAGCCGTTAATCCTTCTCAGCTAAAGGCGATGGGCGTTACAATGCAAGAGGTTTTTAACGCTTTACAAAGTAACAACCAAAATACAGGTGGAGCTTACATAGAAAAAGGTCCTACAGTATTATTTATCCGTACAGAAGGTTTGGTAGGAAAAATTGAGGACATAGAAAATACCGTAGTAAAAACACTTCCTGATGGAACTCCTATCTTAGTAAAAAATATAGGCAAGGTAGATTATGGAAATGCCACTAGGTATGGTGCTATGACCTACAACGGTAAAGGCGAAGTAGCTGGTGCAGTAGTAATGATGATGAAGGGAGCTAACTCTAACCAAGTTATCAAAAATGTAAAAGAACGTATTGAAGAAATTCAAAAAACACTACCAGAAGGTGTAAAGATAGAGCCTTTCTTAGACCGTACAAAAATGGTAAACAACGCCATAGGAACAGTACAAAAGAACCTTATGGAAGGGGCTTTAATTGTAATTTTTATATTGGTTTTATTCTTAGGAAATTTCCGTGCAGGATTTTTGGTAGCTTCAGTTATACCACTTTCTATGTTATTCGCTATTATAATGATGAATATCTTTGGTGTAAGTGGTAACCTAATGAGTTTGGGAGCATTAGATTTTGGTTTAATTGTAGATGGAGCCGTAATTATTGTGGAGGCTGTATTGCATAAACTCCACGAGTTAAAGAAATCTGATAAATCTGAACTTTCTCAACAAGAGATGAATGATGAAGTAGAATCTTCTGCTGGAAAAATGATGAACTCTGCTGTTTTCGGACAAATCATTATCTTAATAGTTTATTTACCAATACTTACACTACAAGGGATTGAAGGTAAAATGTTTAAACCTATGGCACAGACGGTAGCGTTTGCACTTTTAGGGGCGTTTATTCTATCCTTAACTTATGTACCTATGATGAGTAGTTTGGTATTAAGTAAAAAAATAAACTTTAAAAAGAATTTCTCTGACAAGATGATGGAGAAAGTAGAAGTCTTCTACGAGAAAACTTTAGCCAAAATACTCAATCGTTCAAAAGTAGTCGTTATTGCTATTTTAGCATTGTTTGTGTTCTCGGTATTTATTCTTACGCGTTTGGGTGGAGAGTTTATCCCAAGTCTTCCAGAAGGAGATTTTGCGGTAGATACTAGAGTGCTTACAGGGAGTAATCTTAAAACATCTACAGATGCTGTACAAAAGTCATCTCAAATTTTATTAAAAAAATTCCCTGAGATAGAGAAAATTGTAGGTAAAACAGGTAGTAGCGAAATTCCTACCGACCCAATGCCTATTGATGCGAGTGATATGATGGTAATTCTAAAACCTCGTGAAGAATGGACTTCTGCTAAAACCTATGAAGAGTTATCAGAAAAAATGTCTGCCGAACTTAAAAAGAATATGCTAGGTGTAACCTACTCTTTCCAATATCCTGTTAATATGCGTTTTAACGAACTTATGACGGGAGCTAGACAAGATGTAGTTTGTAAAATATTTGGTGAAAACTTAGATACTTTAAAGGTTTATTCTGAAAAATTAGGAGAAATATCTAAAAGCATTAGAGGAGCTCAAAATATCTATGTAGAGCCTATTTCTGGTATTCCACAGATTGTAATTTCATATAATAGAGCTAAGATAGCACAGTATGGAGTGAATATCAGCGAAATCAACCGTATTGTAAATACCGCATTTGCTGGACAGTCCACAGGCTCCGTTTATGAAGGCGAAAAGAGATTTGACCTCGTGGTAAGACTTAGTGGAGAGCAAAGAAAGAATATAGATGATGTTAGAAACCTACTGATAAGCACTCCTACAGGCACTAAAATTCCATTAAGCTCCATTGCTGATGTAGAATTAAAGGAAAGTGTTAACCAAATTCAAAGAGAGAACGCTCAACGAAGAATTATTGTAGGCTTTAATGTTAGAAACCGAGACATACAAACGACGGTAGCAGACTTGCAAACTCAAGTAGAACAAAAACTAAAATTGCCACCAGGCTACTTTATTAAATATGGAGGTACTTTTGAAAATCTTCAACAAGCTAAAGCAAGACTATCAATAGCTGTTCCTGCAAGTTTACTTATGATTTTCTTAATGCTTTATTTTGCATTTCGTTCTATCAAATATGGTATGCTTATTTTCACGGCAATTCCGTTATCTGCTATTGGGGGAATTTTGGCTCTTTGGCTTAGAGGAATGAATTTCAGTATCTCAGCTGGTGTAGGGTTTATTGCTTTATTTGGTGTAGCGGTACTGAATGGTATTGTACTCATCGCCGAATTTAACAGACAAAAAGCTCTACAAACCTCTTTAAAAGATACCGTGAGAGCTGGTGGTAAAAACAGACTTCGCCCTGTACTAATGACTGCTTTCGTGGCTTCGTTAGGATTCTTACCTATGGCAACAAGTACAGGAGAAGGTGCCGAAGTACAACGTCCGTTAGCAACAGTAGTTATTGGTGGGCTTTTATTAGCTACATTTTTAACGCTTTATCTTCTACCAATTCTTTACATTTGGTTTGAAAGTAAAAAAGGATTAAAAATTAAAAAGGCCAAAGCCTAACCCAACTGTATTAATTTTTTAATAAACAGAAAACAATGAAACTAAATATAAAATTCGTGTTGTTATCTTCTGTGTTTTTTGGTGGTATTGCCAATGCACAGACTAAGATTAGCTTAGACGAGGCTTACCAAAAAGCTTTAGAGCACAACTTGACTCTCAAAAATGCAGAGTTAAGATCAAAATATCAAGAAAAGATAAAGAAGTCTTTTTTAACGATAGACCCTTTGAATGTATCAGGAGAATATGGACAAATCAACTCATCATATAAGGATAATAGATTTTCTGTCTCTCAAGGATTTAGACTTCCTGGGGTTTATCAAAAACAAAAACAACTTCTGCTAGAAGAATGGAAAACTAGCGTAATGCTTTCTTCATTAGAAAAGTGGCAGTTAAAAAGAGAAATAAGCCTAATCTATAACCAGTTGTGCTATTTAGACGAAAAAGAAGCTCTACTGAAAAAGATAGAACAGATTTATCAGCAGTATTTTAGCAGAGCTAATCTAAGGTTACAGAAAGGAGAATCTAACATTTTAGAAAAAACCACAGCGGAAAACTTTAAGGCACAAGCAGAAATACAAGTAAACAACATAAAAAGAGATAGAGAAATAACTCAAAAACAGCTAAGTTTTTTAATCAATGATGGGCAAGTATATACTAATGATTCTCAAGCTCTGTCTATGATGAGTATTGCCAACTTATCAGAAGAATCCCAATTACAAAACAATAGAGTTTTGGAAATTATGAACCAACAAAAAAATGTGGAAATGGCTAGACTTGCTACGGAGAAGTCTAAACTCCTTCCCTCTTTCAATATTGGTTACAATACTATGACTATGTATGGTATGGGTGCTGATAACTTGCTTTATGACCACTCCACTCGCTTCCACTCGGTGGTAGTTGGGGTGTCTATTCCTATTTTTAATTCGGCTCAAAAATCTATTATTTCTGGACAAAAAATCAATCAGGAAATAGCAGAAAACCAATGGAAACTAGGTCTTAACAATCTAAAAAGACAATATGTAGAGCTAAGTAATGCTTACAATAAGTTAAAAGACGAAATTAACTACTACCAATCTAAAGGTTTAGAAAACTCTGAAACCATTATTAAAACAGCTAATCGCCAATTATATGAAGGGCAGATTAACTACCTAGAGTGGAGCTTGTTAATGAACCAAGCATTAGATATACAAAATATGTATATAGATAAGTTAAAGGAAATTAATGATAGAGCTATAGAAATCAATGCCTTATTAGATAACTCTCAATATTAAATCTAATGAAAAAAATTATAATAATACTTAGCATAGGGAGCATTGTTTTATCTTGCTCTAAAAAAGAAAACACTACGGAAGAACCTGCATTTGAAGTTTCTGCCAATCAGAACGAAATTACCCTTACCGATGCTCAAATGAAAAGCGTTGGGATACAAACCACTTTATTATCAGAACAGGAAATTTCTTCTAAAATTACCCTTAATGGTAATATAGATGTTCCGCCACAAGGTATGGCTAGCGTATCTTCACCTAGTGGAGGTTATGTAAAGTCTGCGAAGTTTATGCCTGGAAATTTTGTAAATAAAGGAGATGTTTTGGCGATATTAGAAGACCCTAATTTAGTTCAGCTTCAGCAGGATTATTTATTGGCAAAGTCTAATTTTGGGTATGCAGAGAAAGACTATCAGCGTCAAAAAGACCTTAACCAAAGCCAAGCAAGTAGTGATAAGGCGATGCAAATGGCTCACACAGAAGCTAAAAACCAAAATATTTCTATCAACGCTTTAGCGGAAAGACTTAGAATTTTAGGAGTAAACCCTGATAAAATCACACCTCAATCTATCCAAAGAAGTGTGGCATTAAGAGCCCCAATATCAGGATACATCACAAGGGTAAATGTAAATATAGGACAATATGTTTCTCCTGTAGATAAGCTATTTGAAATAGTAAACACTCAGGATACTCACCTGATATTAAAGGCTTTTGAGAAGGATTTATCGCACCTTAAAATAGGTCAGAAAGTATATGCATATGCCAATCAAAACCCAGATAAAAAATACACTGCCTCTATCATTTTAATTGGTAAAAATTTTGATTCAGATAGAAGTGTTCCTGTACACTGCCATTTTGTTGGTGGACAGCCAGATTTGGTTCCAGGTTCTTTCATGAATGCTGATGTAGAAGCTAATGCTCAAAACAGTTTGTCTGTGCCAGATGATGCCGTTCTTACTTGGGAAGGTAAGCAGTATATCTTTGAAGAAATAAAGCCGAAGACATTTAGAATGGTACCTGTTACTATAGGAAATTCAGAAAATGGTTATACCGAAATTTCAGGAGATTTAACCAAACTTATGAATAAAAAATTTGTTACTAAAGGAGCTTATAACCTCCTTATGGGACTTAAAAATGTAGAAGAATAAAAAAGAATAGTAGGAAAATAAATGTTACTAAAAATTTCATTACTGTTTATAGGAACTATATTAGCATTTTGGGTTAGTGCGATTTGTGGTGGCGGAGCTAGCCTTATACTTATCCCGATACTCAATTTGCTATTACCTTCATCTGTAGTTCCTTTTTCATTAACGATAGGAACTTTTACCAACTCTGCTTCTAGGATTGTGGTATTCAAAAAACATATTAGTTGGAAAATATTTTTTTGGTTTGTGCCCTTTTCTATTCCTTATCCCCCTTATAACAAAATATCTAAATTAGAATAGAATAAAAAAGCCCGAAAAAGCCCGAAAATAAAGGCGTTTTAGCGAAAAAAGCCCCAAAAAAGCAAACTAAACGAAATATACATTTAATTGAGAATAATTGAGTTTTAATTGAGTTTTTGAAACCCTGAAAAATGCAACTAAAATGAATTATTTTAGGATTATATAAGATACACCTACAAAACCCAAAAAATACCGTAAAAACGCCCCTTTTGGGGCTTTTTTTATACCTAAAAAGGAACCCCAATAACAACAATACCCCAATGCCAGACCACCGCTGCCCTAACCCAACCCAAAAACCGCATTTTTATATTTAGGGGGACACTTAGGGGGATACTTAGGGGGACAAAAAGCGTATTTTTTTAACCTTTTAAATGGGGTGTAATTACATTAAACACGAATTAAACACGCAAAAAATAGGGTTTAAAGGGGGTGTAACTACATATAAACAATATTGCTTATTATTTATATTATTGATATTCAGCATTTTAATGTTTTAAAGATGTAAAAAACAGTAATAGAAGGATATTTTGTAGTATTTTTTTACTATTATCCTACAAATACAGGGTCTGAACTGTACTCTTTTACCACTCTACCCAATACCAAGAAAATTCTTCTAATGTTTTCTTTTCTTATTTTAAATGGCTCGTGGACTAGTTGTCCGTCGGGATAAGTTTCTGTATTGGTACTATACGCCATAATGCACTCATCATCTGTTTTACAGGTTTGCATTCGCTTTGTTACTCTTATTTCGTCAGTTTCTATAACATAATTTCTACCCCAAACAATGCTATTAGTGTCATAGATACGCTTTAAGGCTAGTATGCACCCGTTCGGATATTCTATCATACTGGTACCATAGTGTCTAATTGCAGCAGTAGCACTCGGGAACCAATCTCCTGCGTCTATATAGTCTGTAGCTACGGATACTGCGTTGTAGGTATCTGCGACTAAATCCGTCCCTCCAATAGTAGCCACATCATCATAGAAAGGTATTAGGTTTCTAGATTTTTCTATATCTCCATTTTGCTCCCTTTTAAACATTTCGCCCCTACCTGTAAGGAGCCACTCGTAACTTATTTCGAATACGTTTACTATCTTCTCTAAAAAATTAAATTTAGGCTCTGTTCCAGCTATATAATTACGAACATTGGCTTCATTTACTCCTAATTTTTTAGCGAAATCACTATTGTTTCCATTAGAAAAGTGAACAACAAGCTCTTTTATTCTAAAATTAATATCACTCATAATCAGTATTTTAAAATATTTATCGAAAAATATTTCGAATTATATTTTGTAATATCGAAATAAGTTTCGAATTTTGTCCTGTTAAATAATACAAACAAAACCACCGACAAAAGTATGAATAAAAAACATAAGTACAATCAACGCATTATAGCAGAGCTATGCGAAAAGTATAATGTAGAGGCGGACACCGTGAGAAAAAGTCTTCGTGGAGACAGACATAGTGAAACCGCCGAAAATATAAAAAAGGATTATCACAAAGCACTAAATGCTTTAAACAAAGTGACCGATGAAGTATTGAAAGAAATAATAAAATAATAAGATATGATAACAATTACTTACCACCACCCTTTAGTAGAGAGGTATTGCATAAAAAAATATTGGTTCACTCTTTTTGGAAAAAAGCTCTTTGTTCTAAGAGAGCGAATTGCCACAAGAGAAGAAGCACTTAGGTCTTTAAACTATTTTTAAAACTACTTTAAAATGAAAGGTTACAAATTTCTCATATCATTTGATATACAGACACAAGAGGGCGAGAGTGTTTTCAGAGAAAATCTTGTAAACACTTGCTACTACGATGAGATAACCGATGTGGAGCTACGGGCTTTTAACTATCAAAAAACATTAGATATTGTTTCAAGATTGGTTGCTCATCTGGTAATAGTGGGGTTTGAAGGGGTGCGTCAGCATCAAGTAAATCGGGGCTTTTATCAACGGGTACAGCCCTATAATTACGAGCTATATTTTCCAATAGAATCCCCTGCACCTTTGCATTATCACTCCAGTATAAGGGTAAATAATAGCATTCCTTTCGGTAGGTTGCCAATACCTCCAAACAAGCCAAATCTGAAAGAGGAATACCAATAGAGGCTAATTGATTGTAAAATTCTGAATTAGCATCTAAAAAACGATTTTTTGATTCTTCAGTAAAAAACAAATGATACCACTCATAGAACTGAGATTTAAGAATATGCATATCACGAAAATTTAAAGTTTAGCGACACAAATTTAGTGATTTATCCCGACAGGCAGGCACTGGGGTTCAAGCCCCCAGCGGGAACAAAAAAAAACAGAACTTATGTATTTAAAAATGGAGGTAACACCCGATATGAAAATTCCGGCTCATGTATATAATGAAGCTGCCGAATTATTTCTAAATCATTTAAGAAAATATTCCGAAGAGCAACTACGGAAAGATGGAAGCTCTTTATTGACTTCTCAATATCCAAAGAAAATAGAAATATGCTATATGCGTCAGATAAATCCTCTAGGTGAAAGTTGCCCTGCAGTTTATAAAAACGCAAAAGGCATTCGTAATGTTCTTTTAACGCCTGAACTTCGGAAGCGGAACACTCAATTCTAAAAGAAATGGAAAGAAGGCAATTTTTAACATCTGCCCTAATATTCTTTTTTAACATATCACTATAATTTTTTGATTAGACACCACAAATTTAGTGATTTATCCCGAGCTAGTAAGACTAGTTAAGCGGAGCGAAACCGCCTCGGGAGCTAAGTGATAAAATAATTAAAATGAGCAAGACATACGAATATTACAAAAATATCCTAAGCATACCAGCCAGCCTGTTGTATGAGGATTGGGGTGTAATGTCGTATGATGTATATAAGAAAAAATGCCAAAAAAAGGTATTAGTAAGGAGTAGAGATGGAAAAGGAGAAGGTAACTACGCTCTATTAAGTTACCATGACTTGCCAGAAGAAATAAAAACGATGTGCAAAGAAAAATTAGGGGATTACAACAAGGTAGTACAAAGAAATGATTTAGAGCCTTACATTGTCCCCGATGCAGCCGCTATTCGTTTTTTCTCTAAACATAGAAACCCCGACGGGCGAAAACTATCGGATAAAAAGCAAATAGAAAGAGCCACTAATTGCTGTATACTCAATGCTATAACAGCTATTTTGGAGCAAAAAAATTATGCAGTAAAGAACAATAAGCAAAAGACCAAAATATGGGACAATGTATCCGATGCGGTAAATAGCTTAGATACAGAGAAATGGAAGCATAATTTGCCTACCACAACCAAGAACCTAAAAATCCGATACAAACGCTATATCAAAGAGGGCTTTTCGTCTTTCATACATAAAGGAGAGGGCAACCAAAACACCGCAATTATAAAAGGCGATATTGCCGATTGGATTTTAGCGGTTTACGCTTTACCTATAAAATACACCATTCCCGAACTCATTGCCAAATACAACGAAATTAGAGAGGAAAACGGCTGGGGTACTATTTCAGAATCTGCAGTTAATCGTTTTCTGAATAAGCAAGAAAATGTCCGTATTTGGACTATCGGACGAAACGGCAAAGAAGCCTACGACCGCAAGTTTAAACATACATTGAAAAGAGATAAACGCCGTTGGTTTCCGAATTGCTACTGGGCAATTGACGGGACTAAGCTGGACTTACTCTATCTAAATACCGAGACCAACAAGCTGGAGGCTTACAAGCGTGTGAATATTCTGTTTGATGTGTACTCAGAAAAGATTATCGGCTGGAGCTTCTCTGAAACTGAAAGCATGACCGACCACTTTAAGGCGGTAAAAATGGCGGTACAAACGGCGGGCGTAAGACCTTACCTATTCACTTACGACCAGCAAGCGGGGCATAAGTCGCAAAAGATGCAAGAGATTTATTCGGAGTTAGTGGCGAAAGATGGAGGAACTCACTATCCACACCAAGCAAGACGACACAGCTCGCCTGCTGAGGGAATTATCCGAAGACTACAACAGCAATGCGTTACAAAACTCTACAATAGCGACGGTTTGGGCGTGAAAACCAAAAGCGACCAAAGCCGAATGAACGCCGATTTCATCACGGCAAACATAGATAAAATGCCGACTAAGGAGCAAGTGGAGGCACAATGGAAATTCATAGTAAAACAATGGAACAATAGCGAACACTTCGACAAAAAAGATAAAACACGAAATGAGGTATTTGCAGAGGAAATGCTCGTAAGTGAGCCATTAGATTTAATGGAGATTATGAGAATGATGTGGGTGGAAGAAAAGAAAAAACTAATCACTTATAGAGCTCACGGGATAGAGGTGGTCGTGGATAAAAAAGCATATACATACGAGGTGTATGACCACAACGGCGATATAGACCTTGAATTTAGAAGAAAGTATGTCGGCGATAAATTCATCGTTCGTTATGACCCTGATGCTATGGACGCACACATTCAACTAATCAAAGTGAACCAAAACGGGGAAAAATATTTTGTGGCATACGCGGAACCAAAACGAAGTTTTGAGGTTGTACCAAAACTAATGCCCGACGGCGAAAAAGAACAAGCCCAAAAGGATATGCGAGTGGCAGAGCTGGAGTATCAAAGAGATTTACAACTACTCCGTGATTTAGAAAAGAAAACGGGTATTAGCACCGAACGCCTTATCGCCGAGCAAGAAATGGCGATAAAAACACAAAATGTGAATAGCAAAAAACTAAACATAAAAGCAGACCGTGGCGAAAGCCTTCTGCATCAACTTTAAACAAGACGATATGATAACAGAAGCACAAAAAACAACGATTGCAACGGAGCTATTTAGACTGGCAGGAAACGGTAAGAGAAAGACCGAACAATTCAAATTCTCCCAAGTAGAGCTAGCTGTGAAACTAGGTGTTTCTAACGGAACCGTGAGCAATATGATTGCAGGCAAATGGCAGAACATCGCCGATAGTATGTGGCGAAAAGTGCAGGCGACTTTGAAGATTGACCTCAATTGGAAAACGGCTGAAACTTCTAATTTCAGATTGCTTACGGAACTTTTACGAAAAGCTCAAGAAACGCAACTAACAGCCGCTATAAGTTACGACGCTGGTATTGGAAAAAGTGAAGCATACAAAGCGTATGAACGCAACAACGACAATGTAATTTATGTCGAATGTAAAAACTACTGGCAAACAAAGTCTTATATAAAAGCCCTTTTGAATGCCTGCGGTATCAAAGCGGAAGGGACGAAAGAAGAAATGATAGAGGCGTTTATTTCCCATGTGATGACTTTAGAAAACCCACTCATAATAATAGACCAAATGGATAAACTAAAAGAGGGAGCGTTTGACCTCTTTATGGATTTATACAACGACTTATTTCGTTGTTGTGGGTGTTCCTGCCTTAGAGAAAAGGATTATCAGAGGGGCGAAAATTGACAAAATAGGCTACAAAGAGGTACTCTCTCGCCTTGGAGGTACTTTTATCAAACTGAACCCAACGAGCCTTGAAGATGTAATAACAGTATGTGAGGCTAATGGGTTAAACGATAGAGAGGAAGCCGAAATGATATATCATTTATCAAACGGCGATTTGAGAATAGTAAAACAAAAGGTGAAAAAACACTTATTACTTAATCAAGCAGCATAATGAACGAAGAAAACAAAATAAAAGTACCGCCTGCTTTTTCTTATAAAGATATAGCCAAACGCAAATTTAACACGATGAAATTCGAGGGCGATTGGCTAGAATTAATAGGCGAACCCGAAGTTTTGGGGTGTTGGATTATTTGGGGGCTTTCGGGCAACGGAAAAACACGCTTTGCCCTGCAGTTAGCCAAATATCTGACAAAATTTCAAAAAGTATTTTACAATACCTTAGAGGAGGGAATGAAACTCTCTTTTAGAAAGGCTTTAGAGGCAAATAATATGCAATCCGTGGGGAGTAGGTTTAGTTTTTACTCCGATGATTTGGAGCAATTAAAAGCAAGACTTAGAAAAGAGAGAAGTCCGAATATCATCTTTATAGACAGTTTGCAATATCTCTCTGCCAATAGAGAGGATTTAAAAGCCCTTTTAAATGAGTTTAAAAACAAGCTATTTATCTTCATCAGCCACGCCCAAGGTTCACAGCCAAAAGGCGAAGTAGCAGATGAAATACGCTATCATTCGGATGTAAAAATACGAGTGCATAAGTTTCTCGCCTCCCCAGCAGAAACCACCCGATACGGTGGAAACAAGCCAATGATTATTTGGGAAGAAGGTTATCGAAAAGAAAATGTAATACTAAACTAAACACAAAATGAAAGCATATAACACTTATATCCACATCCTAAGCCTAGATAGTATTTTTAGGCTACTAACATGGCAAGAGAGACTTCTGCTACATCACGGCATATCCAAAAGAAAGGAAATGAAATTCACTCTGAAATTGCAGGTCATAAGTGATTGGATAGCCCACGCTAAATGGGAAGCTCCAATAATGAAATACGGACAAGACCGCCTCCTTCATTTTGAAAACAAAAAAGGAAATTGGCAATTGATAGACGCATATATCATTCAGCACAGCTACATACCAGACCAAATAAACGATTTACTAGATGAAGACCTTTAATAATTTCCAATTTGAGTTTAGGAAATATCAGCAGAAGCAAGACGCTAAAATGGCTTTAAGAAAAGCCAAAGAGTTAGAAGAACAACGCAAAAAACAGAACAAATGCAAGAAAGTATAGGAAATGAATTTTTTCCTCCAACGGAGGAGGAACTCAACGAAATCATCGCCGAGCTGAAGAGAAGACTCGAAGATGAAAGTTATGAGGAGGAGTGGGTTAAAATCCACGAGGAACTCCTTTTTAGACAAAGGCAACTAAAAGAAACAATAAAAAATAACGAGATATGAAAGAAAAATTTGCAATTCTACACGATACTGAAAAGCACGGACAAATCCTCATAACAAAGGAATATGATTTAGAAGATAAATTCTATAAGATAACCTATCAATTTGAATTAGAAGGGGTCATGCCAGTATTTAGTCTTAATATAAAATCAAGAAAAAAAGCTAATAAGGTATTCAAAGAATTAGAAAATAAGGAAACTGCTATAAGTGAAATAGATAAAATAATAATAGCAATAACTCGTTGTGCATTTTAAATAATACTGATTTTTAGATGATTTAATTTTCTTTGGAAGATAAATTTATTGATATATTGAATAACCGTTGCGGCGGTTATTTTACTGATTATCCTTGTTTTAAAGCCTTCAAAAGTTTTAGCATAGTTTCTTTTAATCATAAATTGGTCGCAAAGTTGAGAGAAAAATGTCTCAATTCGTTTTCGCTTTTTCTTGTACAATGAAAATTGAGGAATATAATCTTTCTGATTACTTCTCATTGGTGTATCTAATTTAATATTAGCATAGTTAAATAAATCTATTTGAACTTTTGCTGATAAATAGCCTCTATCTCCAATTAAAGTACAGTTTCGCATTTGCTCACCACTATCTTTTAAATAGTGGATGTCGTGAACGGATGCAGGGCTTATATCAAAATTCTTAATCACACCATTTAAAGAACATACTGCGTGTAGTTTATAGCCATAGAAATATAATTTCTGTGAAGCACAATAACCATATGTTGGTGAAGAATAGGATTGCTCTTTACAAATTTTTGAACGAGTAGAACGAGCGTTTTCACAAACTTTCATTGGCATGCTATCAACGATAAAAATATCTTCAAACTCATTGAACTCCATCGAAATACGCTGTCTAATTTGCTCTGTTTGTAGGGATAGTCTTCGTTTTCGCTTATTGTAAACACTTCTTTCAATTTTGTTTATCAGAGAGTTTGGCAATTTTCTAAATAACTGTAATTCGCTATCAATACTCAAGTATTCAGCAGTAATATTAAGACTTATGACTTCTAAATCGCTCATTTTAGGTGTTCTTCTCTGATAACTAATCAGTTGATTTTCTGAAAAAAGTCCTAAAACTTCCAAAATTCTTTCATATATTTGCTCTATGTTGTTCATTTATATCGTTTTATAGCAAAAACAATATACTGATTTTCAGTCTAATAAACAACTCTTGTTTTTTTCATTTCATAATGCACAACGGGTTAAGTTTTATAAATTTTACTTTCCAATACAGAATTTTCCAAAGATATTGCCTAGCACTTCGTCATTGGTAAACTCCCCTGAAATTTCACCTAGATGCTCCATGGCAGCACGAAGTTCGTAGGCTAAAAGTTCGGTAGAGATTCTATTTGTTATGGCTTCTTCCACTTTTTGTACTGAAAGAAGCGATTTTTGTACTGCTTCTTGATGACGCTGATTGGTAATAATGGTACTTTCAGAGGTTTTTAATTCCTCTATATAAGCTACCAGTTCGTTTTTTAAAATTTCTATATTCTTACCTTCCTTAGCCGAAATACCCAAAATGGTTTGAGTAAAATCAGGAACGAGAACCTCTTTTAACTGTTTCCAAAAATCATCAGTCTTAGTTTCACTACTAGAATCTATTTTGTTTTGGAGTAAAATAACCTTAAGGTCAGGGCGCCCTAAAGAGGTAATGAAATTTATAATTTCGTTAGGAGTACTATCTTTTATATCAAATAAATACAATAGAATATCTGCTGTATTTATTTTTTCTTTAGCCTTTTCTACACCTATGCTCTCTACTCTATCGGCGGTATCTCTAATTCCCGCGGTATCTATAAATCTAAAAGCGTGTCCACCAATATGTAGTACCTCTTCTATGGTATCTCTGGTAGTTCCTGCAATATCAGATACTATAGCTCTTTCCTCTTTAAGTAAAGCATTTAACAAGGTAGATTTTCCAGCATTGGGCTTACCAATGATAGCTACTTGAACTCCATTTTTAACGGCATTTCCGTATTGGAAACTTTCTAATAAACCACCAAGTTTAGACTTTAATTTTTGTAATAATTGAGTCAATTCAGTTCGGTCAGCAAATTCTACATCTTCTTCAGCAAAGTCAAGTTCAAGTTCTATGAGAGAAGTAAAATTAAGTAAATCGTTTCGTAAAATAGAAATCTCATTAGATATACCGCCTTTGAGTTGGTTTAGGGCTACTTTTCTTGCTGCTTCACTTTCAGAAGCTATAAGGTCTGCTATAGATTCCGCCTGAGAAAGGTCTATTCTACCATTCATAAAGGCTCTCATACTAAACTCTCCAGCCTTAGCCATTCTGCAACCGTTGGCTATCAATAAATCTAAAATTCTTTTACCAATGAAAGGCGACCCATGAAACGAAATCTCTACGGAATCTTCTGTAGTAAAGCTTTTTGGGGCTTTAAAAATACTTATCATGATTTCATCTATCACTTCCTCGCCTTGGACGATAAATCCGTAATGAAGCGTGTGAGAGTCAACTTTAGTTAAATCTTTCCCTTTGAAAATAGTATTTGTAATGTTAATAGAGTCATCTCCCGAAACTCTAATAATGCCTATGGCTCCTACTCCATTGGCTGTAGCTAATGCACAAATGGTATCTTGCTGATTCATTCCGCAAATATAAGACTTAGAAAAATAATTTGGTTTTCTAAAGAAAGTTATCTTTAGATTAAAGTTTCCCTTTTTCTGCAATATTCTTTCTAACTCTGCTTAAACTTTCTGGGGTAATCCCTAAATAGGAAGCCACCATCCATTGTGGTACTCGTTGCAAAATATCGGGATACATTTTTATGAAATCTAAGTATCTTTCTTCGGCTGTTGCACCCAATAAGGAATTAACTCTGTTTTGTAAATTTCTGATGTGTTTTTGTAACAACATCTCTTGTGATGCTGCTGTTTGTGGAAACTTTTCTATTATTTGAGCAAAAAATGAAGGTTTTAGTAATAAGACTTGACTATCTTCCACTGCTTCTATATAGAATTTAGATTTTTCATCAAAGAATAAACTATTTCTGTCTGAAAGCAACCATTTTTCTGGAGCAAACTGAATGATGTGTTCTTTACCTTGGGTGTCTATAGAATACATTCTTAAAAGTCCGTTTTCTACAAAAACAGCCCATTTAGCCACCTCTCCTTCTCCTAATAAAAAGGTGTTTTTTTTAACATTTTTTATTTCGTATTCATCCTTACAAAAATCAAGACAAGTATCTGGTAAGTCTAAAATTTCTGACAAATGGTTTTCAAAGTTTATCATATTTGATATTTACAATAACGGGTAGTTAAATAATTTCAAACTTTAAAACTATTCAACGGCTTTTTTGTTTCATTATACTTTTTTATAGCTTAGGTTTATTTCAAAATTCACAGCTGTTTTGCAGTATAACTTAGTTTAAAGAAATTTTATACAGAGTTTAATTATTCACACATCCCTTTAAAGCATCTGCACCGAAATAAAATACAGCTAACCAAACCAACCCTTTTGCGGTAAAGAAGATTAGTCCTCCCCAACCTACTCGTTTAAGCCATTTTTTAAATTTAGAATCAGAAGTGTTATTCATTGCGATGATATTTTTAGCAAAAATAATTATTTATTTTGATTTAACTTAGCTTTACATTTAAGCCATAAATATGGTGAAATGTTTAATCAAAATCCGTAATTTTGTTGCTAATAAAAATATACTATGAGCAAATTATCTAAACGCGTTGAGAGACTGAGCTATTCCCAAACCTTTGTAATGTCTAATAAAGCCCGTGCTATGAAAGCGGAAGGTATAGATGTTATTAGTATGACTTTTGGGGAACCCGATTTTGATGTTCCTGAAAAAATAAAATTAGCTGCTAAAAAAGCTATTGATGATAATTATAGTCATTACTCTCCTATAACAGGATTTCCTGAACTTAGACAAGCTATTTGTAATAAGTTAAAAAGAGATAATAATTTGGAGTACTCTCCTAGTCAAATTTGTGTTTCTACGGGAGCTAAACAGTCCATTTCTAATGTATTAGCCGCTCTTATAGACGACGAAGATGAAGTCATTTTGCCTTCGCCATATTGGGTAAGCTACGACGAAATGGTAAGAATGATGGGTGGGAATTCCGTTTTTATAGAAACTTCTATAGAAACTGATTTTAAGGTAACTCCTAAACAAATAGAAGCTGCCATTACTCCAAAGACTAAAGCGATTTTATTTAGTTCGCCTTGTAATCCTTCTGGAAGTTTTTATACCTATGAAGAATTGGAAGCTATTGCTAATACTTTAGCTAAGTATCCAGAGATTGTGATAATTTCCGACGAAATTTATGAGTTTTTAAATTACGAAGGTAAACATACTTCTATAGCCCAGTTTCCACAAGTGTTTAATCAGACGGTAGTCATCAATGGTGTTTCTAAGGCTTATGCTATGACGGGCTGGAGAATAGGCTACTCTGCTGCTCCACAGTGGTTGGCATCTGCTTGCGATAAAATACAAGGGCAAGTAACTTCTGGGGCTAATACCATTGCACAAATTGCTTCTATTACGGCATTAGAAATGCAGCCATTAGAACTACAACCTATGATAGATAAGTTTAAAGAAAGAAGAAACCTAGCTCATCAACTTATATCCGAAATACCAGGTTTTAAATGTAATCTGCCTAAAGGTGCATTCTATCTTTTCCCTGATGTTTCTTACTATTTTGGAAAAACCTTGGGGGATACTACCATCAATAACTCTGATGATTTTGCGATGTTCCTTTTAGAAAAAGCTCATGTGGCTACTGTTGGAGGTGTATCATTTGGAGATACCAACTGTATTCGCTTATCTTACGCCACTTCCGATGAACAGATAATAGAAGCAATGAAGCGTATCAAAGAAACTTTAGCTAAATATAATGTTTAACTCATAAATTCTTTTTGATTGATAGATATTAACTATCAATAATAATGTAATTCATTAACTGAATCTTTTTATATCTGTAAAATTTGTAAAAGAAAAATTTAAATAACTCAAAAAATATAAAAATATGTCATTAGTGGGAAGACCTTTCCCAAACATTACAGTAGATGCAATGTCTGAAATGGGAGATAATCTAAGAATTAACATTCTAGAAGAAGCAACAAAAAATCAACAAAAAGTATTATTATTTTGGTATCCAAAAGATTTTACTTTTGTTTGTCCAACAGAATTACACGCTTTTCAAGAAGCTCTAGGTGAGTTTGAAAAGAGAAATACTAAAGTAATTGGTGCTTCTTGTGATACTAACGAAGTACACTTTGCTTGGTTAAACACACCTAAAGATAATGGTGGTATTGAGGGCGTTACTTACCCAATCTTAGCAGATACTCACAGACAACTAGCTAATGCTTTAGGAATTGTAGAGCAAGATTTTGATTATGATGAAGAAGGAAATGAAATTCTTTCAGGTTCAAATGTAACTTACAGAGCTACTTATTTGATAGATGAAACAGGAAAAATTTTCCACGAAGCAGTAAACGACATGCCTCTAGGTAGA
The DNA here is from genome assembly GCF_035666175.1 of Riemerella anatipestifer. NCBI lineage: Bacteria > Pseudomonadati > Bacteroidota > Flavobacteriia > Flavobacteriales > Weeksellaceae > Riemerella > Riemerella anatipestifer. The sequence goes on along the minus strand of NZ_CP142016.1, from coordinate 201,715 downwards.
AATGTAAAAGAGTTTTTAAGACTTATAGATGCCTATACTCACGTACAGAAGCACGGTGAAGTTTGCCCTGCTAACTGGGAAGAAGGTAAAGAGGCTATGCATGCTGATAGAAAATCAACCGCAGAATATTTAGCAAAACACTAAAAATAGTAATTTAATAAAAAGAGGTTTGATTTTTCTCAGACCTCTTTTTTAATACTTTTAACTTAAAAATATAATACAATGTATCAAGAATTAACAGAAGACCAACTTCAACAAATAGTAAACGAGAATGAAAAAGTAATGGTGCAATACGGTGCTTCATGGTGTGGTAATTGCCGTATAATGAAACCTAAATTTAAAAAATTAGCTTCGGAAAACGAAGATATACCATTTTACTATGTAGATGCTGAAAAACTGCCTGAGAGCCGTAAGCTTGCTAAAGTGGATAACCTACCTACTTTTGCTGCTTTTAAAAATGGAGCATTGGTAAACCAAGTGCAAACCAACCAAGCAGAAAGCCTTAATAATTTGTTCAACGAAATTAAATAAGCTATGAAATTACCAATTATAAGACAATTCTATCAAAATAATACAGCTGAAAATTTAGCAGCAACGCTAGAGGTTTTAGAATCTTATACCGAATTTAGAGGCGTATCCGAAGAAGAAATGAACTTAATCGGCGAAATGATAACTAATATCTGTGGAGCTATAGAAGTACATCATAATGTACAAGATGGTATGGCTGAAAAAGACGCCCTCAATAGCTTTGCCCAAAAAGTAATGGGGTCAATAGATAGATAAAAAGATTTGGTTCTAAAGAATATATAAAAAAAGACTATCTCTAAGTATTTAAGATAGTCTTTTTTTGTACTCGTAAATAATTGGTTTTATCTATAACCAAAACTTTTCAAATCTCTTTCATTTTTACGCCAATCTTTTCTAACTTTTACAAAAAGATTAAGATGGATTTTCTTATCAAAAAACTTTTCCAAATCAAGTCTCGCCTGTGTGCCTACCTTTTTTATAGCTTCACCTTTATGTCCTATTAAAATACCTTTTTGGCTGTCTCTTTCCACATAGATGATAGAGTCTATAAAAATAATGCCTTCTTTTTCTTTAAACATTTCTGTAACCACCTCTACTGAGTACGGAATTTCTTTTTCATAATTAAGCAAGATTTTTTCTCTGATGGCTTCATTTACAAAAAAGCGTTCAGATTTATCCGTAAACTGTTCCTTATCGTAATATGGCGGATTTTCAGGAAGTAAAGATTTTAGTTTCGGTAAAATAACATCTGTATTAAATCCTTCTAGTGCAGATATAGGCAGTATTTCCGCCTTAGGTATTTGTTCGTGCCAAAAATGCATTGATTTCTCTAATTCCTCTTGATTGGTTTGGTCTATCTTATTGATAAGGATAAGTACAGGAACAGGAATTTTATTCAACTTTTCTACAAGAAATTCTGACGGAGCCTCTTTGTCTGTTACATCTACTATAAAAAGAAAGACATCTGCATCTTGTAGAGAATCTTTCACAAAATCCATCATCTTTTCCTGAAGTCCATATTTTGGGTCTAACACTCCTGGAGTATCTGAAAAAACAATTTGTAAATCAGGTTCATTATAAATCCCGAATATTCTATGTCTTGTGGTTTGTGCTTTTTTAGTTACTATCGCTAGTTTCTCACCCATCAATTGATTAAGAAGAGTGGATTTACCTGCGTTAGGCTTTCCTACGATATTTACGAATCCTGCTTTGTGCATTATATTATTTTATATTCTACAAAGTTATGAAATGGTGTATAAATAAAAAAATCCCTCTAATAATTAAGAGGGATTTAGGTTTAAATCTTCTAGTAAAGCCTAAATTATTTAGCAATATAAGGCTTATCTTTAATTCTAGCTTTTTTACCTCTAAGGTCACGGAAGTAGTAGATTCTAGCTCTTCTTACGCTACCTCTTCTGTCTACTGTGATTTTTTGTAGAGCAAGCATATTGATAGGGAATACTCTTTCTACGCCCACATCGCCACTCATTTTTCTGATAGTGAAAGTCTTAGTAGCTCCAGTTCCTCTTAGTTGGATAACAACTCCTTTAAAGAACTGAGTTCTTGTTTTTTGACCTTCTTTAATTTCGTAGTAAACAGTGATGGTATCACCTGCTTTGAATTCAGGGAATTCTTTCTTTGTAATGTACTTGTCTTGTACGTACTTAATTAAATCCATTTTTAATAAATAAAATAAGTTTATGCCAAACAACATACACGGCTCTCGTCAGAGGTTGATTAACAGTCGGCAAAATTAAAATATTTTTTTTAATCAGCCTAATTTTTATGAGAAAAAATTATCGTGGAGTCAATGGTAAATTTAATAGAAAGTATTTGGAAATTTACAAAACAATGATAAAATATAGGTTTAATAATTTTCCAATTGCTTTAGGTTTTAGTAAATTTGGATTTAGTTAAATTGTTAAAAACTAGGTATTATGAGCTTTCCATCAGATTTAGAAATAGCACAAGGTGCAAAAATATTACCGATAAAAGAAATTGCTGCAAAGGTTAACATTCCAGAAGATGACTTAGAACTATACGGAAAGTATAAAGCTAAACTTCCGTTATCTTTAATTGACGAAAGTAAAATAAGAACATCTAAACTTATTCTTGTTACAGCAATTACACCTACACCAGCAGGAGAAGGTAAAACTACCGTAAGTATAGGACTTACCGAGGGACTTAATAAAATTGGAAAAAAAACTATAGCAGTATTAAGAGAGCCGTCTTTAGGTCCTGTTTTTGGAATTAAAGGTGGAGCTGCGGGTGGTGGTTATTCCCAAGTGATTCCAATGGAGGACATTAACCTACATTTTACAGGTGATTTTTCTGCCATAGAAAAAGCAAATAATCTATTGGCAGCAGCTATTGATAATAATATTCAAAACGCATCTCGCTCGCTTAATATAGACTCTAGAACGGTGGTTTGGAAAAGAGTAATGGATATGAATGATAGGGCTTTAAGACAAATAGTAATTGGGCTTGGAGGTTCTGCAAATGGTATTCCTAGAGAAGATGGTTTCAATATCACACCTGCTTCTGAAGTTATGGCTATTCTTTGTTTAGCTGAAAATTTCTCGGATCTCAAAAAGCGTTTAGGAAACATCTATGTAGGAAGTACTTACGATAAAAAGCCAATCTATGCTAGAGATTTAAATGTTGTAGGGGCAATGGCTATACTTCTAAAAGACGCTATAAAACCTAATCTCGTACAAACCCTAGAAGGCAATCCTGCTATTTTACACGGTGGTCCGTTTGCAAGTATAGCACAAGGTACTAATTCTGTTTTAGTGACTAAAATGGGACTTTCTTTAGTTGATTATACCGTAACTGAAGCTGGTTTTGGAGCAGATTTAGGAGCGGAAAAGTTTCTTAATATTAAATGTGTTTCTTCTGGACTAAAACCTTATGCGGTGGTTGTAGTGGCTACGGTAAGGGCTTTGAGGCATCACGGAGGATCTAAAAAAGAGGAGTATGGTACACCTAATCTAGATTTTGTAAAAAAAGGAATAGGTAATTTAGAAAAACATCTAGAAAATATAATGAAATTTGGATTGAAGCCTGTGGTAGCTATCAATCATTTTGATACGGATAGTGAGGAGGAAATAAATTTTATTAAAGAAAAATGTAAAGAGAAAGGCATAGAAGCTGTGGTTTCCTATGGATTTACCAAAGGTGGAGAAGGTACGAAAGAATTAGCTAAAGCAGTTGCTGAGTTAGCGGAAAGTAATAGTTGCAATTTTAAGCCACTTTATACTTACACAGAAACCATACCAGAAAAGATAGAAAAAATAGCTAAAGAAATCTACGGGGCATCATCTGTTGCCTATACTTCCAAAGCTAAAACTCAATTGAAAAAGATAGAATCTTTAGGACTTTCAGGACTTCCTGTTTGTATGGTAAAAACACCGAAATCTCTTAGTGATACCGATTCTAAAATTGGCAGACCTGAAAATTTTGAAGTTACAGTAAGAGAGTTTGAATTTGCTGCTGGAGCAGGATTTGTAATCCCGTTGCTTGGGACTACTATGCGTATGCCTGGGTTGCCTAGTATCCCTGCTGCCGAAGGAATGGATATAGATGATAATGGTGTAATTACAGGGCTTAACTAATAATTAAGAAATGAAAAAAATAGGCTACATCATACTATTGAGTATTGTTTTCATTGTAGATTTACTAGGAATCTATTTTGACAAGATAGGTATAAGAATATATAGTAAGCCACTACTAATTCCTATAATAGCTTTAATTTATTATCAACTTAATAAAACTAAGTCACTAAGTAATAATAAGCTTTTTTTAACAGGGTTGTTTTTTAGTTTTTTAGGTGATGTTTTCTTACTAAAAGACTCTGGTTTTTTGTATGGATTAGCTAGTTTTTTATTAGCACATATTTTTTATATTATACTCGTTGTGCATTTTAAATAATACTGATTTTTAGATGATTTAATTTTCTTTGGAAGATAAATTTATTGATATATTGAATAACCGTTGCGGCGGTTATTTTACTGATTATCCTTGTTTTAAAGCCTTCAAAAGTTTTAGCATAGTTTCTTTTAATCATAAATTGGTCGCAAAGTTGAGAGAAAAATGTCTCAATTCGTTTTCGCTTTTTCTTGTACAATGAAAATTGAGGAATATAATCTTTCTGATTACTTCTCATTGGTGTATCTAATTTAATATTAGCATAGTTAAATAAATCTATTTGAACTTTTGCTGATAAATAGCCTCTATCTCCAATTAAAGTACAGTTTCGCATTTGCTCACCAATATCTTTTAAATAGTGGATGTCGTGAACGGATGCAGGGCTTATATCAAAATTCTTAATCACACCATTTAAAGAACATACTGCGTGTAGTTTATAGCCATAGAAATATAATTTCTGTGAAGCACAATAACCATATGTTGGTGAAGAATAGGATTGCTCTTTACAAATTTTTGAACGAGTAGAACGAGCGTTTTCACAAACTTTCATTGGCATGCTATCAACGATAAAAATATCTTCAAACTCATTGAACTCCATCGAAATACGCTGTCTAATTTGCTCTGTTTGTAGGGATAGTCTTCGTTTTCGCTTATTGTAAACACTTCTTTCAATTTTGTTTATCAGAGAGTTTGGCAATTTTCTAAATAACTGTAATTCGCTATCAATACTCAAGTATTCAGCAGTAATATTAAGACTTATGACTTCTAAATCGCTCATTTTAGGTGTTCTTCTCTGATAACTAATCAGTTGATTTTCTGAAAAAAGTCCTAAAACTTCCAAAATTCTTTCATATATTTGCTCTATGTTGTTCATTTATACCGTTTTATAGCAAAAACAATATACTGATTTTCAGTCTAATAAACAACTCTTGTTTTTTTCATTTCATAATGCACAACGGGTTATATTATCTGTTTTTATAGAATAAAGTCGCCTCAATTTTCTTTAGTAAAATTGTTACCGATAGCTATTTATTTAGTTACTTTTATTAGCTTGTTTTGGGGTCATTTAGGTGAGATGAAAATCCCTGTAATTGTGTATGCTTCTGCTATATCGGTAATGCTTTATTTTTCGTTAGGCTTAAAAAATAAATACATTAAATTTGGAGCTTTGTTTTTTGTAATATCGGATACGATTCTTGCTCATTCTATTTTCTTTGAATATTATAATGTGTACAAAGGTCTTGCGGTAATGATAACTTATATTATAGCTCAAGTATGTTTAGCTTATGGTATCTATAATATTGTAAAATATCAAAGAGAGATTCAACCTAAATAATTTTAAATATGGTACTTAAAAATTTAAATTATCCGTTAGACTTTAAGTTTAAACTAACTACCCTTGCCAGTGATTTTAATATTACGGATAAAAATGGCAATTATGTAGCCTATGTAAGACAGAAAATGTTTAAGCTAAAAGAAGATGTAGTAGTTTATAATGACGAGAAAAAAGAGCAAGAATTATTTCGTATAAAGGCAGATAGATGGCTAGACTTTAATGCGTCTTATTCTATGTTAGATATTGTTAATAATAAACTTTATGGAAGACTGGCCAGAAAAGGTATGCGTTCTATATGGAAGGCTCATTATGACATAATAGACGAAAATAACCAATTAAAGTATAGTATTTCGGAGGATAATGCTTTCGTTAAGATTTTGGATAGTTTTGTAGGTGAAATCCCTATTTTAAGTTTTTTTACGGGTTATTTGTTTAATCCTAGCTACTCCGTTAAAGATGCTTCGGGTAAAACTTATTTTCAGTTGAAAAAAATGCCTTCTTTTTTTGGTAGAAAATTTCAACTTAACCGAATGTTAGACATAGATGATGAAGAGGAAACTTTGGTTGTTTTGTCTTTCCTTATGATGGTTTTGTTAGAAAGACTTAGAGGATAGTATATATAAACCCGTTGTGCATTATGAAATGAAAAAAACAAGAGTTGTTTATTAGACTGAAAATCAGTATATTGTTTTTGCTATAAAACGATATAAATGAACAACATAGAGCAAATATATGAAAGAATTTTGGAAGTTTTAGGACTTTTTTCAGAAAATCAACTGATTAGTTATCAGAGAAGAACACCTAAAATGAGCGATTTAGAAGTCATAAGTCTTAATATTACTGCTGAATACTTGAGTATTGATAGCGAATTACAGTTATTTAGAAAATTGCCAAACTCTCTGATAAACAAAATTGAAAGAAGTGTTTACAATAAGCGAAAACGAAGACTATCCCTACAAACAGAGCAAATTAGACAGCGTATTTCGATGGAGTTCAATGAGTTTGAAGATATTTTTATCGTTGATAGCATGCCAATGAAAGTTTGTGAAAACGCTCGTTCTACTCGTTCAAAAATTTGTAAAGAGCAATCCTATTCTTCACCAACATATGGTTATTGTGCTTCACAGAAATTATATTTCTATGGCTATAAACTACACGCAGTATGTTCTTTAAATGGTGTGATTAAGAATTTTGATATAAGCCCTGCATCCGTTTACGACATCCACTATTTAAAAGATATTGGTGAGCAAATGCGAAACTGTACTTTAATTGGAGATAGAGGCTATTTATCAGCAAAAGTTCAAATAGATTTATTTAACTATGCTAATATTAAATTAGATACACCAATGAGAAGTAATCAGAAAGATTATATTCCTCAATTTTCATTGTACAAGAAAAAGCGAAAACGAATTGAGACATTTTTCTCTCAACTTTGCGACCAATTTACGATTAAAAGAAACAATGCTAAAACTTTTGAAGGCTTTAAAACAAGGATAATCAGTAAAATAACCGCCGCAACGGTTATTCAATATATCAATAAATTTATCTTCCAAAGAAAATTAAATCATCTAAAAATCAGTATTATTTAAAATGCACAACGAGTTATATATAAATATAAACAACCGTTTCAAATTGTACTGAAACGGTTGTTTATTTAAAAATATTTTTGTTTTAACGCTTCTATAGTTTTAGAGCTATTACCTATATAGATATCTTCTTTTCCTATAAGAAATACAGGTCGTTTTAAGAAACTATAATGCTGTAATAAAAGTGTTTTGAAGTCTTCTTCTTTCAACTCTTTCACATCTATATTGTTTGCTTTAATTTGAGTAGAACGCTTACTAAAAAGCTCTTCATAAGACTTTGTAACAGCATACATTTGGGAAAGTTCTTCTGCATTTATAGGCTCACTTTTGATTTCTCTTAGATTCCAATCTGATAAATCTAAATCTTGCATAATTCTTTTGCAAGTGCTACAGGTTTTTAGATAAAAAACAGTCTTAGTCATTTTTATAGAAGTTTAATTTTATCGTCTAAAATTTCTATCACTTTGTCTTTATAAAGACCTCCAATGGCTTTTTTAAAATTCTTTTTACTCATCTGGAGTTCAGTCTTTATTTCTTCTGGAGATGACTGGTCAGATAGATAGAGTAATCCATAATTTTCATCTAGTTTATCTAATATTTTTTGTTTGAATTCATCTATATTAGTATAACCTTCAGGTTGCAGACTTACATCTATTTTACCATCTTCTCTGATGTTTTTAATATACCCCTCTATTTCGTTTAATGGATAAAGTTTTTGGTAAACATCTGAACTATAAACCAATCCAATGTACTTTTGGTTAATGATAACATTCCACCCTAATTCTGTTTCATTCATAAGAATAAGGTTTACCTTCTCCCCTTTCTTTAATGATAAATTTTGATACTGAGGATTTCTTTTAAATTTGGTAGTTCCTGTAAGTAACCCTGTTTCTTCATCTATATAAACATAGATAAGATAGCGTTTTCCCTCTTGCATTTTACCCTTTTGTTGTTTATAAGGTACAAATAAATCTTTGATAATCCCTAAGTCCATAAAAGCACCGCTAGGCAATACTTGCACACAGTTGAGAACGGCGAATTCATTAACTTGACAAAGAGGTATTTCCGTAGTAGCTTTGAGGATTCCTTCATCTTGATAAACAAATACCTCTAGGCTATCTCCTGCCTCCATATTAGGTAAAGTGAAAATATTAGGGAGTAGGCATTGTTCACCGCTAGCTGATGTTAGTAGCCAACCATTATCTGTTTTTTCTTTTATTTCAAGTGTTTGAGTAATTCCGATTTGCATTTCAAAAAAAATTATGTCTTGCAAAGTTAGGGCTTTCTATTCAGAAAATTCTTTGTTTTCACTTAATTCTATTTTTGATTATTTATAGAAAAAATAAAAGGCACTTCGTGAAAAGTGCCTAAAAGCGTAGTTTGTAGCCCTATGAGGACTACAACCATATATTGATAATCAATATTTTAACTTATTTTTTGAAAATTTGTTACCACCGTTGTTACCACCGAAGTGCGTTTTACTCATTTTTACCCTCATTTTGAATAAATGAAAAGGGGGTATTTTTACCCCTGTTTTTTATTCGTTACCGTAGTTAATATTTAACCGATATTCATAGACAAATCCAATGCCCTCAATAAGGCTAAAAAATTAGATAACTGCAAATCTGTTTTACCCTGTTCAATTTTTGCGATATACGCCCTGTTTTTGCCTACCTTTTTTGCTAGTTCTTCCTGCGTTAGGTCTCTTTCTTTTCTAGCTTCTCTTATCAATTCCCCATAATAGTAAGCTAGTGCCTTTGCTTGGAACTCTTCTCTTTGTGGTGTTCCTACTTTTCCGTGAGTAGTATCTATATACTCGTTCATTGTAGGTAGTTCTTTTTCTACTTTATCCCAATTTATTTTTATTGCCCCCATTGTTCTAATATTTTTATTGCTACCTTAATATGTTTATTATAGTCCTTTGTGTCTTTCTTTTTGAATGCGTTTATAAATATCAACTTTTTGCATTGGTTTATATCCTTGTTATCCATTGTAAAGGTTAATATCCTATACTCATTATCTGTTTTTATCCTTATCTCATATAAGTCAGTATTTACTAATCTTTTCGCTATTTTGGTGTTTATTATCGTTTGCGTTGCTATTATTTCTGATATATAAACAATCTTCTCTCTTAACCTTTGGTCTGCTGTTTCAAAGAAAAGATTAAATTCATCAGTCCTATATATTTTCCTCATCTTGTTGTTATGATATTGCAAATGTAATGAATTTGTTACATATATACAAAAGTGTAAAGTAATTTTATAACCTCATCTAATCCCTTTTTATAGTGTCAGAATGTAATAAATGTTACCCTTTTTTATGGACTCCAAAAATTCCCCCTGGAGGATATTAAAAACATTAAATATTTGATGAGGTTATTTTTACTGAAGTTTACTGAATATTTACTGAACATTTCGTTTTAGCGAAGTTTAGCGAATATTTGCCGAACCTTTTTCCTTTCTCTTTTACCGCAGTTTACCGAATATTTACCGAACATTACCGCTTTTCTAACTTACCCCATTTTACCCCATATTTACCCCAACTGTTTTATATACTCTAGTGCCTTATCTCGGTAGAATAAAGGGCGTTTCTTTGGATTTAAAGCCTCATAACCTCCAACGATAACCTCATCAGGAATTTGCCTATCTTTTAGTATACTATGTAACTTCTTTGTGTTTACTTGTAAGGCACTAGCGAAGCATTCAAAGTTTATAAAGGGGTTTCTACTCTTACGAGTGATACACACCGTCTCCATTAGTTTAAATAAAGGTTTATTATCTGCACTCATATATCCTAGTCCCTTTGTGTCTTCCATATTACAAATATAAACAACTGTATCAAGAACTGTATTAACAACCGTATCAAGAACCGTGTCAGAAACTGTATCAAATAGATGTTATTTTAGACAGTGCCCATAATACGGACGCAAACGGTAAGTTTAAGCGGATTAAAAGTAAACCATTAGTTTACTTTTCTGTATTTTGAGTATTTAGATAGGTTGAAATCTTATTAGTATATTGAGCGTAACCGAAAAATGGCACTCGCATAAATCGCATACCAAGCAATGCCAAAAATGCCGATAGTGTAAGTGATAGTGTAAATGTAAATAATTCGTAATATGGAGAGGATTAAACTAAAAGTAAATTAAACTGTACCTATTGGATTCATATTTTACCCTTATCATTAAAAATGATTTTAAGGTATCAAAAATCAATTATATTTTACTAAGTAATATCCTAACATTAGAAATGTTTTTAAATTGATTTTTGAGGTGTTTTTGGTTAAAATAACCGCATTTGCCATTCAGGGTAATGCCTAGACTCAAACTTTGCCCTGTTGTGTTTCTTGTTAAACTTAGCGTTTCGGATATTGTGAGCAATGAAATAAATCTTGTCTTCCAAATTTACACCCCTCTTATTTCTCGGCAGATATTTTTTCTCTAAATTGTTGAATATTTCACGCTCATTTTTCCAATAATATTTTAGCCCCGTGAAACATAAAAATTTGCTCCCTTTTTTCTGCATTGAAATATCCAATTTCGTAACCTCGCAAACCCTCTCTTTTTTTTCGTATTCAGTCGCCCCATTTTTACCCTCTTTTTTTATTCCGTTTTTAGCCGTTTTTTCAAGAGGGGTAAAAGGCGACTGAATGACACTATATACTAGTTGGCATTTGGTCGCTTTTTGAGGTTTCAAAATATCGGTCATTTGGTCGCTACTTTTACTGCTTAAATCTTGGTCATTTGGTCGCCACTTTTGATTTAAAATATCGGTCATTTGGTCACCACTTTTTGCCAAAAGTTCGTCCCATTTTTCAGCTATTAAATTGGATATTTTAGCCTTGATATTTTGGCTATGTTTCACAACGATTTTATTATAATCCTGCTTATGTTTATGTTTTTTACGCTTGTCATCTATATTACTCCAAAAATTAGGGTTACAGTAGTCTTTTATGGCTTCTTTCTCCCTCTTGTTCATCTTATCGGTACGCATTGTAAAATCGTAAAAATAGACCTCGTTAAAACACTCTAGTAGCCTGTATTTTAATTGCTCCACTTTTTCAGTATCCAATAAGTCCGTAAGGTAAGTTATACCTATATCGTTGAGTTTTTCCATTTTCCTGTACTTCATTTCAAAACGAAAAGTGTTCGGCTGTATGTTCTTAACTATGGTTACCTCTATATCATCGCCGTTATACTGCCTGTACTTGTCGTATATCTTTACGAAATACTGCGTTTTTTCCACTTCTCTAAAGTTACCCGCCGTTATGCTCTTGGTAAACTCTTTATCTTGGTAAAATAGTAGGTTATTGAGTACCTTTTGAGGGTCAAAAGGGAGCGTAACATTTACCCCAAATTCTAAGTTAGTCAGCTTTAGGTGTTGAGGTGTTAAACCTAGTACCCTTTCTATCTCGTAAAGGGTTACGGATAAATCCTGACTATTAAAATCGTTACCGTTAAAATCTGCCTTATTAAAAAACTTATGCAAACTGCCCTCTATATATACACTCCTAGAGGGGTATTGTATTATCTTCATTTGGTTGTATAACCCTACCATTTTACCACTCGTTTCGCCTGTTGTGGTGTTTACCTCTGTGATAAAATCCATTAACTCGGTTCTAAGTTGATAAGGGGCTTCGTACTTCGCACGGATATAATCTATCATATTACATTTTATTAAGTGATGATTAGCGACAATTAGCGTTTTATTTGGTTTATCTGATGAGGTTATACTGCAAACCTCATCAGTAAATCTATTTTAGTTTTATAGTATTCTATTTTGCCTCTGATGAGGTCTTTTGTAGTTTCGGTCTTATTGGCTAAGGTTATAAAGTCCGTTTCCAAATCCTCTCGCTTGGTGCGGTACTCTATGTATAACTGTTTTTGTATTTCTTTAGCTTCGTCTAAACTGCATACCTTAAATATGGTTTGCTGCCTACCGTTGCATTCTTTCGTGCCTATCTTTCGGATTAAACCCACCTTTTGCAGGTCGCTAATACGGTTGGTTACTAGATTGGTGTTTATATTGTAGGCGTTTGCGAGTTCCGTATAGGTGCACTCTCCTAATTGCTCTATCTGTTTTAATACCGTTGTCATTCTTTCAGGTAGTTCTTTTATTATGGCTTTGTAGCCCTCCTTTTGTGTGTTCATAATTTTATTATTTTGGTTATCCTTTGGTTATGGTTAGGTTATCTTTCGGTTATAGTTAGGTTATTCGTTGGTTTACCTTTGGTTTGTCGGCGGTTCGTCAGCGGTTTGCTGACAACCTGCACCCCTATATTTTATTGCGTTTTTAGTGGTTTGTTTTAGGCGGTATCTTGGTTTAATTTCTCAAATACTCGGTTGTTGAGTGTCTTAATCTCATCTAAAAACTCGTCATAGTTATATCCCCTTTCATTGCCCTTTCGTAAATATCAGGGTAGTCATCGTTAAGGTCATTTCTTACATCAAAAATGAAACAGTCTATATCCCAATCAGGTACAAAAGATACAGTTTGCGATACATACCAAAATACATTACTTATCCTGTACAACTCCTTTGTGGTATTGAAATAGGTTTGTTTGTGTTCTTCTGTAATTTCTTTGTTTTCTATGATACACCTCAGCAAAGTGTAAAATATATCTGCATTTACTTTGGGCATACCCAACCCCTCTAAGAATAGGTTTAGGTTATGGGTGTTATCCATTGTCTCTAACAAGTACAAAGACAACTCAAAGCTGTTGAAATAGTCCGTATTTGTTCCAAAATCCTCATCATATACTAGGGTTGGTCTTTTGTTTTCAGCTTCTTTCAATTCGTTTTCATAAATATTGCTGATACTGTTTATTATTCTCATTTTATTTGTTTTTTAGTTAGTTAATTGATTAGATAATTCCTTTTGCTCGGTCTGATATAGCTTGTATCCGTTGAGGTTCTAGGGGTAATAAACACCCCATAATCTCATTTATAGAGTTCGTCATCTCCTTTACTTGTGGATTATTAGAGGCTACCTCGTGCAGTCCTGAACGCACTCGCCAAAGGTTAGCTAGTAGGTTATTATAAGCCTCTTCGCTGTTGAGTAACTGCTCTAGGTGTTTTACCATATAAGGCTCTAAATAGGTTCTTTTGGGGCTTACCTGCCCATTGTTGGATTGGGTTGTCATAGTGGTTTATTTTATATCTTATAAGTTTATAATTTAACTACAAATATATACTCTTAATTTATAACAACAAAATATTTTTAAACATTTCAGTTATTTTTACATTCATTTTATAGCTTTATGGTTATATTTGTACCTTTATAAACCTAATCGTATATGTTGAGGATTAAAGAAATTTTAAAGGAAAAAGGGATAACGCAAACAGAGTTTGCAGGAACTTTGGGTATTTCTCAGGTTGGACTAAATAAGTTAATAAATGGAAATCCCTCTTTGTCTTCTCTTGAAAAAATAGCCAACGCCTTAAATATTCCTGTTAGAGACTTATTCACTCATTCTGATAACGAAACACCTTTATATATCCAAAACGAGCAAGGGGATTATGTAGAGGTAGGTAGTCTTAGAATAGATACCCTTAGTCCTAAAAAAATATCTGAATAATATCTCTAGGGTAAGTATTAACATAGCCAAAACGAGGGTCAAATATTTGCCCTATGATAATATCATTATCACGGCAGTATTTCGCTACCTTACGCCCTATGATAGAGGCTCTTTTATTATCAATTCGTTTTTTCTCTAGTGTGGCGTAACCTGCTATTGTGATGAAACTCTCCTCGCTTGTGGTTATCCTCGCTTTGATATGATTAACTTCTTTTTGTAGCGTTTCTAGTTGTTGTGATTGTTGCAGTAATAATTGAGCGGATTGTGCCACTATCTCCACCTGCGAAAGTGGTTTTTTCAGGCGTTTTTCACACTCTATAAAATACTGCCTCGCTTGTTTGCCTTTTTCGCTTCTCTGTAACATTGAAATCTCTTTTGCACAATCTAGCGTAAGGGCGTAATTTATTAAGGGGCGACCGCCGTTAGGTTTTTCGGAAAAATCCGATAAACTCTGATAGTCAATATTTTCAATAAATCCATACTCAAACATTCGCTTTATCCAATCTGCGAATTTATCTTTTATCTCTAAAAAAGAGTGTAACTCTCTAGCTGACACGGCTTGTTTGCCGTTTTGTTCTGTAATTTTGATTAACTCGTTCATTTTTATATTTTAGTGTTTATGATTTATAACTTTTTTACCTATATTTGCCCTATGTAAATGCCGTTTATTGGTGTTACAATTCAACAATTAAAGGGGGCTTTTGGGCTTCCTTTTTTTATTAGTATTTGATTTTACCTTTATCTACTAATGCCTCTACTTCTTTGCGTTTGTAATATACCCTATTACCTATACCGTACGCCGTTAGCTTACCTCCCTTTGCCCAACGGTTCAGAGTGGAGTAATCTATATGCAGTAATTCGCATACCTCTTTCCGTGTGAGGTAGGTTGTGGGTTCTTTGGGTTGAAATTGTTTTGATAGTCTTTGCTCCAATTCAGGAACAATAGCGTTAGAAATCGCTTTGATTAGTTCGTTAGGGTTCGTCCCTATAAATTGTATTGCCTCCATAATTTTTTGGTTTAGAATTATGGGGCAAAGATTTAAAGAATGCGTTTTAAAACAATTATGGGAACATTCCGAAGTGATGTTCCCATTTTTTTAAGTATATGTTATTTAATGTTATACTATCGTTTTGCCTTTTTTTGTTTAAGTTCCTTAATGTAATTTTCTGCAAAATCTGAATGTATATCATTAGACATAGCATTCCTTATGCTCTTTGTTGATATATCAAATAAGTCGGATAACAATACTTCTATTTGAAACATTGTTAAGCCCTTATCTTGTAGCCAACCCCTTATGTTTAAAGTATCTAATATTTTAATTTTTTGAGGGTTGGTAAATGTTTTTTCGTGTTCTTCGCCTGTTGTGTGTTGCTCTTCTGCGGTTGGCGTTACCTCATCTGTTGTTTGTACTCCGTTTATTTCTTTTTTACGGTCGCTTATGAATTTATATATTTTAGGGATTGATAACTTGAAATTATTGTATTTAATATTATCAAAAAGTATTTCATAGTCATAATGGTTCAGTCGTATAAAACTAACAACCTCTACAATATCCTCTAATTTGTAAGTATAACGTGCGTATATCTCACTGCTCTCCTTATAGGGAGTGTAACTACTACTAAACTCTAATAGTTCCTTTATTTTTTTGTAGTCCTTATTCTCAATATAGGTATAACCCGTTGTGCATTATGAAATGAAAAAAACAAGAGTTGTTTATTAGACTGAAAATCAGTATATTGTTTTTGCTATAAAACGATATAAATGAACAACTTAGAGCAAATATATGAAAGAATTTTGGAAGTTTTAGGACTTTTTTCAGAAAATCAACTGATTAGTTATCAGAGAAGAACACCTAAAATGAGCGATTTAGAAGTCATAAGTCTTAATATTACTGCTGAATACTTGAGTATTGATAGCGAATTACAGTTATTTAGAAAATTGCCAAACTCTCTGATAAACAAAATTGAAAGAAGTGTTTACAATAAGCGAAAACGAAGACTATCCCTACAAACAGAGCAAATTAGACAGCGTATTTCGATGGAGTTCAATGAGTTTGAAGATATTTTTATCGTTGATAGCATGCCAATGAAAGTTTGTGAAAACGCTCGTTCTACTCGTTCAAAAATTTGTAAAGAGCAATCCTATTCTTCACCAACATATGGTTATTGTGCTTCACAGAAATTATATTTCTATGGCTATAAACTACACGCAGTATGTTCTTTAAATGGTGTGATTAAGAATTTTGATATAAGCCCTGCATCCGTTCACGACATCCACTATTTAAAAGATAGTGGTGAGCAAATGCGAAACTGTACTTTAATTGGAGATAGAGGCTATTTATCAGCAAAAGTTCAAATAGATTTATTTAACTATGCTAATATTAAATTAGATACACCAATGAGAAGTAATCAGAAAGATTATATTCCTCAATTTTCATTGTACAAGAAAAAGCGAAAACGAATTGAGACATTTTTCTCTCAACTTTGCGACCAATTTATGATTAAAAGAAACTATGCTAAAACTTTTGAAGGCTTTAAAACAAGGATAATCAGTAAAATAACCGCCGCAACGGTTATTCAATATATCAATAAATTTATCTTCCAAAGAAAATTAAATCATCTAAAAATCAGTATTATTTAAAATGCACAACGAGTAGGTATAATATATTTTAACTTTGTTAATCATTAAAATTATTTTGTTTACCAACTCTTTAATGGTAAATACTCTATAATACTTGCCGTTTCCCTCATCATAATATTTGTATTTTACCTGAAAACCCTCTGCCTTATATTCGTATTTTTCTGGAAGACCCTCTACCTCTACAAAATTTACTAATGCTAACACCTCTTTATCCTTATAACACCGTTCATCTATCGTTATACCGCTTATGTCGGTTACTGCATAATCGGAATATCTTTCATATACACAACCTAAATAATCCATTTCATCGCCGTCAGGGTATATACTTAGCCACTTCTCTAAATCAGTTTCGTAATTATCCTTAAACTCTTTAAAAGAGGTATAAAAGGGGATTTCCATAGTGTTCAAGTTTACAATTCAACAATTTTTTTTATATGGTAAAAAATGGCGGTTATTTTCCATTATCTTATTTTCGTTTATACAAAACAGCGTTTTTACATAAAGGTTAGGAGGTTCGTTTATGCAAAACAGCGTTTTTGTATAAAGGTGGGTTATTGTATAAATAAATTTAGTAGTGGCTCATTGATATAGTAGCTGTACTTACCTACCTGTATTTTATTTAGATACTTATGTTCTGATAGTAGTTCTAAATACTTTCTTGCGGTTTGGTATGATACCCCTAAATCTTTCTCCAAAAACTCTATTTTAGTGTAAGGATTTTTAAATAGGTTATTCAGCAAGTCCTGACTATACAGCTTCGGTAAATCGTTACGAAGTTTATATTTAGTCTCCTGCATTAGTGTTTTTATATTTTGGACTAAATCAATGGTCTGTATTGCTGTAACCTCAACGCCTTTGATGAGGTATAAAATAAGACTTTCCCAATCGTTCTCACTTCTTACCCCTTGCAATACTTGATAATATTTCTGTTTGTTTTGCGTGATATAACGGCTCAAATACAATACAGGTAAATCTAAAAGTCCCTGCAATACCAAGTATAGAATATTTATAATCCTGCCTGTTCTACCGTTACCGTCATAAAATGGGTGTATGCTCTCAAACTGATAGTGTATAATAGCCATTTTAGTCAAAGGGTCTAAGTCTGAAAAACTATTATCATTGATGAACCTTTCTAGGTTTGCCATTAGGTCTAAAATAGCCTTAGTCTCTTGCGGTGGGGTATAAACTACCTCGCCCAGAGAATTAACTAATTTAGTCCCTGCTTGCGTCCTAAATCCTGCATTATTTCGCTCTAATTCTTGCTGTATAGCTATGATATGTTTGTTTAATAATAACCCCTCTTTACGCACTATTTCAAAGCCTAACTTTAAACTTTGAGCATAGTTATATACTTCTTTTGTTGCAGGGTTTTTAGTCTCTATTAAAATGTTTTCTTTATATAGTTCGTCGTGGGTGGTTACTATATTTTCTATCTCGCTACTATCTTTAGCCTCTTGCAACGCTAGAGTATTGATTAAAATATGCTCGTTGGGTATCGTCTTTACCGTGCCCTTTAGTTCAGCTAGGTATCTATGAGACTTTGTCAGTTGTTTTAATACTACGGTGGTCTCTATTTCTGCGGTAGGCGGTAGATGAGGTAAATTAAAATCCATTGTCTTAAAGTATTAGTTTAGTTGTTCAGGGGTAATGTTCATATTTTTAAAGGCTTCGTAAACCTTTTTTGCCTTTTGTAGCTGTTTAGTGTCTATATCTATTTTGTTGTAATGCTCTAGGAGGGTTTTATCGTGGTGGTTAGTCATCATCTGCATAGTTTCGGTATCCATAAACTGCCCAAATAGAGTAACCGAGGTTTGTCTCCCTATATGAGAGGTTACTAATTCATAAAAAGGATATTCGCCCTCTATTCTTCTATTTCCGTTCTCGGTGGCTTCTATCTTTGCACTTTGCACCACCTCATCAAATCCTGCGATTTTGCAGAGTTTTTTTAATTGACGGTTATAATATGGTTCGCTTATCACTTTAGGGAATTTACCGCCTCTTTTGCTCATTATATCCACTACTTTAGGGAGTAATGCCGTGTACTTTATACCCTTATCTTTTGTGTTGCGGTTTTTCTTCTCTATAACCTTTATAAACTTGCGACCGTTGGGGTCTTCTACTATATTAGCAGTATCTAAGCTGAAAAGTTCTGAAACCCTTAACGCTGTATAACACGAAATCAAAAGCCAATCTCTAACCTCATCTAAACTGCCTGTAAGGTCTAGCGTTTCTAGGATAGCTAGTTTATCAAAGTTGAGGTAAAGCCCCTTAGTTACATTATCAGGGTTGCGGTCTATCTTCCACGCTAAAACATCTTTGCTAATGTTATGCTCTGTTTCCGCAAACCTGCACAACATTTTTATATCTTTCAAATACTTAGTTTGGGTTTGTGCCGTGTACCCTTGCTCATTAAACCATTTTACTAGTTTGTTACGGAAGATATTATTTATATCCGTTACGATGAGGTTCTTATTAAACTTCATCAGGGTACTTTTTAGCCCTCTGTATTTTTTAATGGTGTTTGCTGATATTGGTTTTTTACCCTGCGTTTTATCCTCTACGCTTCTAAATTGTATGTAGTAGTCTATAAGTGCGTCTAATTTATCAGGGATAGTGTATTTCTTCTTTGTCTCCAGCTTGTGGGCAAAGTAGTGTTTTAAAATAAAGTCCTTTAAATGCTCTTTAAGTTGTGGAGCGGTTAGGTTGAGGTTATTATCTATCTGATTAGATATATCTAGCTTAAAGGTCTCTATACGCTTGTTGAAATCTAAAATTTCTGCGTTTTGTTTTTTGGTCTCTATGGTTTTTGCCCCTTTAACAATTTGGGAGTGGTCCCATTGCTTGGTTGTGTCGTCCCAATTTTCAGAATGGATAACAAAGGGGGTGTTTATAGATAAATTAAAATCCCTGTTAGGTCTGTACCTTAGATAAACTTTTTTAGGCTCTTTAGTGCCTCTTAGGTAAAAAATGATATTTGCCATTATAGGGATATTACAATTCAACGAGACAAATATATAGGTTGGTGGTTACAATTCCAAATTTGTAACCACCGTTGTAACCACCGAAGTGCATTTTACTAAAATCTATTGCAACCTATTGCAATGAGGTTAATTTTTGAAATATACCATAAACAGAGGGTTTGCAAACAAAAATGCACTAAAAAAGGCACTTCGTAAAAAGTGCCTAAAAGCGTGGTTTGTAGCCCTATGAGGAATCGAACCTCAACCTAAAGAACCGGAATCTTTAATTCTATCCATTAAACTATAGGGCCCCTTATTTTATTTAAAACTTAATTTTAAGTCCACCCATAATTTGCGTACCCAAAACTTTGTAACCATAGTAATTTTGGTAATTAGCTCCTAAAAGATTATTACCGAGTGCAAAAATACTGAAATTCTTGCTAATCTGATATTCCGCTGAAATATTAAGGTCTGCATAACCACCTACTTTTTGGTTATCAATCTCTTCTTCAGCATATATAGGAGGAGAAAGTAAAACGCCTGAAGGATTGATAGAAAAACGATTAGCCGTTCTATCACTTACAAAAAAGCCTCTAAATCCTAATAATAATTTGTCTTTAAGCGTTTGATATTTTGCTCCTATTGATGCTTGTAACAATGGTCTATAATAAACATTAGCATTGTTTTCTAAATTATACTTTTGGAACTGAATATTTCCATCTAAAACTAGAGAGGCTAGAGGTTTATACTCTACTTCACCTTTAATTTGACTAAGAGTACCGTTGTGATAAGTAGTAGAAAAAGTATTAGCATAATCATATCCTAGCCTTGAGTTATCGTCCATTAGATTAGAAAACAAAGAGTTACCTCTAAAGAACATCATATTGTCCAATTTACCATAACTAGCTTTAACATCATAATTAATTTGCTCAGAAACAACTCCTTTCACCCCAAAATAAAACTGATATTTAGTATGTGTAGGTTTTAATTCTAAATCAGATACCAAAAACGGATTCTGCTCCAATAGTTCCGAATAAGTATTGAACTGAAGTCCACTCTCTACCCCACCGTATAAATTAGCTTCTGGAGTTGCCGCTACAAATAGTTCTGCTTGAGGGAGCCAATAAAAACGATTAGATTTTTGTTGTGTTTCATTCAGCTTTGTTAAGCTAGAACTTAATAGATTAAATCCAGAACCAATCTTTAAGTAAGATTGCCCTTTTTTAAAAGTGATTTTGGGCGATAATCCACCACCAAAATAACGAGAATTATGTTGATTTAAAATATTAAACTGAGTATTTACCATATCCATTTTTACTCCCAAATCCAAATTAACATCTAAATCTTGACCTAATTTTAAATGATGCTTAGACAGATTTACAAGAGCGTCTATTTGACTTTCATTAGCTTTAAATCTATCTCTAATAGCCGAAGTTTTTACAGTAATATCGTTAAGAATTTCGTTAGAGTAAAAATCATAATTACCACTTATCTGAAAACGACTGTATTTTTGTCCCAAATCAGCATCAGCGTTAGGCACCAAGGCATAGATGCCATAATAATTATAATCATTAAGACCTACGGAAGTGGTAAGATTAGCCTTGCCTTTTTCTCCAAAATGATTAAGAAATCCTGAAATTTCCGCTTGTTTCTGCGAGGAATCCCAAGCATATTGCTTTTTTAAACCTTCATTAGATAGATAATGCACATTTGCCCCTACCTCTAAATTATCTTGCATCTTACCAGAAACATTAGCATCGGCTAAAAATTGATTGTAATTACCATAACCTATTCTAAAGTAGTTTCTTAGATAATTTCTATTGAATTCTGGCGAAATATCTTCACCTTGTATTGCTGAAGTTTTGAAATCTGACAATACAGGCACATTTACTACTTCGTAATTTATAGGCTCTTGCTGTTTTTCTTCAGGTGGATAATTTTTTTCTAGAGCTACAGAAGTTTTCTTTTTTTCTATACGCTTAACTTCGGGCTCTCTTTTGCGGTCTAGGATAAGCTTTTCCTCTTTAATCTGAGCTAACGAGATACCTCCCCAACCTAACAATATTAGTGTTATTATTTTATGTTTGTTCATTTTCAATTCTAGTTTTTTAATCGCTAAAAATTATTTAATCATTTTTTTGACTTCCTTAGCTTCTGCCACTACATCAGGGAAGTCTTGATAGTTAGCTATCACTTGGTCACAGGTATAACTCGCTTGATATTTGTCCTTTAACGCCAAATAGTTTCTAGCCATCAATACCAAAGACTTAGCTCCCCAATATTCCTCCGAAGCGTAATTATTAGCGAGTTTAAAGATACTTTCGTTACTATTTTTAAAGGCTTTAGCTTTATTTTGATAATAAGCCTTAGCATAAAGGGCTTCCGCCGCTACGCTAGGATTAGATGATTTTTCTAAATCTGTATAAGATTTTTGAGCCTCTTTGTCTTTTCCTTGATTCATAAGGCTTCTAGCTTTAATGACTTTAGCCTGTTCTAACACTGCAGGTGAGTTTTTAGTATTACTTAAAATTAAACCTGCATAAGTTTCTGCTTTAGCGAAGTCTTTTTTATCAGCATAATATTTCATCAACTCTTGTTGGGCGAAAGATTTTATTTTTGGGTTATTAGAATCTACTAACTTGGCTAAATGTTCTGCAGCTTCTTCTCCTTTATTTTTAGATAGAAGAATTTGAGCGGAACGAAGCCTTGCTTCCTCTTGATAATCATTAGGATAAGCTGTTACGAAATTGAATGATTTCAATGCTTTAGCATCATCTCCATTTTGATAATAAGATTCTCCCAGTTCGTATTGAGCTTGGAAGGCTGTACTGCTAGAAACATTTTGTGCTAAATATTTCTCATAGTAAGGGATTGCTTTTTCGTACTGCTTTTTGGCGTAAAGCTGTCTTGCGGTAGATAGGTTAATTTCGTCTATTTCAGATTTGTCTAGACTAACACCTAAGTTCTTAGCAAAATCTTGATAACCTGCCGTATCTCCTGTTTTTAAATAAAGAGAACGAGCCACCACTAACACCTTATCTGCATAAACGGTATTTTGGTATTTTTTAGCTAACGCTTTTATTCCAGAAAACGCTTTGGCTTCTTGGTTTTGTTCGATATCATTTTGTACCATATAAATTTCTGCATTGGCTACCAAATGAGTATCTGTACTGGTTTTAACCACTTTATCAAAGTATTCGCTAGAAAGAACAAACTCATCATTAGCGGCATAAGCAGTACCTATTTCGTACAATGCATCATCTTTATACTCCGAGTTTGGATACTGAGCAACTAGCTTTTTCATTTCTGAAATTTTAGCTTCAGTATCACCTTTAAAGCCTAACGCCATTGCCTTTTGGAACAGAGTGTATTCATCGGTTGTTTCGGCATTGTTATAAATAGCGATAGCATCGTTTAGTTCGTTATCAGCATAGTGTGTGTCGGCTAGTCTTAGTTCCGCATCAGCTTTGAACTCTGCTTTAGGATTTTTAAGGTAAAGTTTAAAACACTCCTTAGCTTTACCGAAATCTTTATTCTTAAAGTAAGCATATCCTAAATCATAATTGATTTGCGAGCGTTCATCAAAGCTACCTTCTGTCTTTTGTAGTTTTTCAAAATAACTAATAGCCGAAGGATAATCCTCCAACTGATAATAAGTTTGAGCCAACCAATATTGAGCCTTTAGATAAAACTCTTGATTATGATTAAACTTTAAACTCTTTTTAAAATATAGTTCGGCTTCTTTGTAATTTCCTTTATTAAATTCTTCCGTTCCTAATAGATAGGCTACCTCTTGTTCTATTTTATCTGTTTCGGTAGTTTTGGTATTGATTTGATTTAAAGCACTTAAAGTTTCTTTATAATTACCCGAATAAAGATAAGATTTCACCAATAAAGTTTGCATCTCTGGAGAAGTATCTTTATAACTGTGGATATAAGATTGTATCACCGAAGACGAAGATTCATAAGGGTTTCCTATATCATAACTTAATTTAGCATATTGTAGATGAGCTAACTTTTTAACTTTAGCATCATAGGACATCTGATAAGCAGAACGGAAGGCAGACAGAGCTTCCTGCTTTTTATTGGTTTCTAAATAAGCATTTCCTAGTTGATAGTAGGCATTTTGAGATAAAGCAGACTGACTATTAACCAACTGACTATAATAAGATACCGCCTCATCATACAAACCCATTTGTGCCGCTACAAACCCCATTTCGTATAAATCGGACTCACTAGGAGCTTCTTTAGAGTCTAAAAATACCTTTAGGTGAGGATATGCAGCTCTGTATTCTCCTTTCATAAAATAGCTTTCTCCTATTATTTTATGAACCTCGGATTTGTAAGAACTACTTAAATTTTCTTTTAAAAGCATTTCTCCTTCAGCTATTGCTAAATCATAGTTTTTATCATTAAAATACATCTGAACAAAATAAGGCTTTACTATTTTGCTGTATTTTTCCTTGTCTTTAATCTCGTTAAAGTATTCAAAAGCCTTTCCTGTTTGTCCTTCTGTGTAGTACAAATGTCCTAGCATATAGGCGATGTCTCCTTTTTCTGAATCTTCAGAAGAAGTGTAAGCGTTCTCCAAATCCTTAATAGCCGCTTTTGAATCGCCAGACATAAACTTAGCATACCCTAGCTTTAAAGAATGTTGGGTCTGTTCCGAAGATGATAAATGATTAACATTTAATTTATTAAGTATTTCTAATGCCTTTGGAAAATCTTTTTTTATTAAATAAAAATCAGCTAAAGGAGCTTGTCCCTCTGCGAAATGTTCTGTATTAGGATGGTTTGCTATGAAGGTATCCAACCCTTTTTCCGCATTAGGATTTTGTAAAATAACATCAATCAAATGAGTGTAAAACCCAGCAACCTCTTTTTGAGATTGAGTTAAAGACTGATGATAAAGATATTGCTGAGTGTATTGATATTGAGAAGTCGCAAAAACTTTAGTGGTGTAGAGTTGGCTCGCTAAATCCGAAGAAAAAGTATTTTTTTGATTAAAAACAGCCGACTGTTGTCCTTCCGAAAGTCCAAAAAACAGCACAGCCGTAGCTATCCATATTTTATTTTTATTCATCTTGATTTTAAAATGAGGTTTTTAGCATTTATTTAAAGGAACGAAAATAAACAAAACTTATTATTTAAACAACTTTCGAAGTAAGAGAGATCCATATGTTTCAGTTGAATTAAGTGTAAATATGATATTAAACATATCTTATCATAAAAGTTTTAATTTGTAATTTTGTAGGAAAATACAACATATTATGTCAAAAAAAGTACTTTTAGCAATATTAGACGGTTGGGGATTAGGCACAGATGATAAAGTTTCTGCAATTGCCCAAGCACACACACCATTTATGGATAGCTGTTACAGTAAATTTCCTAATACCACATTGGAGGCTAGTGGCTTAGCCGTAGGGTTACCAGACGGACAAATGGGAAACTCAGAGGTAGGTCATATGAATTTAGGAGCTGGAAGAGTGGTTTATCAGAATTTGGTAAAGCTCAATATGGCGGTGGAAAATAAAACCTTAGGGCAAGAGAAGGCTATTTTAGAGGCTTTTAATTATGCTAAAGAAAACGGTAAAAAAGTACATTTTATTGGTTTAGTATCTAATGGTGGAGTTCACTCTCATATCAATCATTTAAAAGGATTATTGTCTGCTGCGAGTGATTTTGGATTAAAAGATAATGTATTTGTACACGCCTTCACAGATGGTAGGGACTGCGACCCTCACTCAGGAAAAGGTTTCATAAAAGAGCTTACAGAGCATATGCAAAGTACCACAGGAAAGCTTGCTAGCGTTGTGGGGCGATACTACGCGATGGATAGAGACCGCAGATGGGAAAGGATAAAGTTAGCTTATGATGTGATGGTGAATGCAATAGGAAAACCTAGCAAAAATGCAATAGAAAGCATAGAAAAATCTTATCAAGAAGGCGTTTCTGATGAATTTCTGAAGCCTATTCTTTGTGTAGATGAACTCGGGAATCCTATTGCAAAGATAGAAAATGATGATGTGGTATTCTGTTTTAATTTTAGAACCGATAGAGGTAGAGAAATTACTGAAGTTCTTTCTCAAAAAGCATTTCCTGATTTTGGTATGACACCACTAAAACTCCATTACATCACACTTACCAATTATGATAAAGATTTTAAAGAGGTAAAGGTAGTCTTTGATGAAGAAGTTTTAAATGACACTTTAGGAGAGGTACTAGAACGAAATGGGAAATCACAGATAAGAGTCGCGGAAACAGAGAAATATCCTCATGTAACTTTCTTTTTTTCAGGCGGTAGGGAGAAGGAATTTAATGCTGAAAAAAGAATCTTATGCCCAAGCCCTAAAGATGTGGCTACATATGATCTTAAGCCAGAAATGTCTGCTTATGACATTACCAACAAAATTGTACCTGAACTAGAGAATAAAACGGCAGATTTCGTTTGTCTTAATTTTGCTAATACTGATATGGTAGGGCATACTGGCGTTTTTGAAGCAGCTGTAAAAGCAGCTGAAACCGTAGATAAATGTATAGAAAAAGTAGCCACTACAGCTTACGAAAATGGTTATACTGTATTTATACTAGCTGACCATGGAAACTCTGATGTTATGATAAATCCTGATGGTAGTCCTAATACTCAACATTCTACCAACTTAGTTCCTCTTATTGTTATGGATAAAGACAAGGTATGGAATTTAACTCCAGGGAAATTAGGCGACATTGCACCAAGTATCTTAAAAGTAATGAATATAGAGAAACCTGAAGCAATGACAGGGAATGTAATTCTTTCTTAAAAGAATACTTTAATTATAATAAAAGCATCGCCTCGAATAAAATTCGAGGCGATGCTTTTATTTAGGGTAAATAACTCATTAAACAAAAGGTATCTTAACCACTTTTGCTGGTACATTTTTATTTCTAATCTGAATAAAGATCTCACTCCCTAATTTAAAATGAGGCTGATCAACATAGGCTAATCCCAAACCAATTTTCTTCATAGGACTCATGGTTCCAGAAGTTACTTTACCAATTATATTTCCTTCTGAATCTACAACAGGATAGTCATGTCTTGGAATGGCTTTTTCTTGCATTTCAAAACCTACTAATTTTCTCGTAATGCCTTGTTCTTTTTGTTGAGCAAGAAAATCTCTATCTACAAATTCTGTATCTAGTTTGGTAATCCAGCCTAAACCTGCTTCTAATGGAGAAATGGTGTCATCAATATCGTTTCCATATAGACAGAATCCTTTTTCTAAACGAAGGGTGTCTCTAGCCGCCAACCCACAAGGGATAAGCCCAAACTCCTCTCCTGCTTTAGTCAAGGCGTCCCAAATTTGCTCAGCGTATTCATTTTTAAAATAAATCTCAAAGCCTCCGCTTCCTGTATAACCTGTATTAGAAATAATAACATCAGCCACACCATCTACGCTTCCTACGGTAAAATGATAGTAAGGAATATCCGCAAGTTGAGTATCCGTTAGTTTTTGTAAAGTATCCAATGCTTTAGGACCTTGTATTGCAATAAGGGAAATTTCATCTGAAGCATTAGTCATTTTAGCTCCAAATTTCTCGTTGTATTTAGAGATATGTTGCCAATCTTTATCTATGTTAGAGGCATTTACTACTACAAAATACTTTTGGTCCTCCATTTTGTAAACAATCAAATCATCTACAATTCCACCTTTTCCGTTAGGAAGACAAGAATATTGTGCTTTGCCGTTTTCTAAAGCTTCTACATTATTAGAGGTAACATATTGTAGAAGTTCTTTAGCACCAGCACCTTCTATGAAGAATTGCCCCATATGAGATACATCAAAAATTCCTACTTTTTCTCTTACAGCAAAATGCTCTTCTGTTACTCCAGAATATTGCACAGGCATTTCAAACCCAGCGAAAGGAACCATTTTTGCTCCTAGCGAAACATGTTTGTTAAATAAAGCGGTTTTGTTCATTATTACTTATTATTAAATTATTTTATTACTTCAACATTTTTTGTTTATATTCTTTGAGAATGATTTTAAACCATTCTGTAAATTGCTCTGGATTAGCTTCTAACTCTTTATCCAAAGTTTCCATAGAGATGTATTTTACCTCTGAAACTTCTTCAGGATTAAGGTTAAAATCACCTTCGTAAATCCCTGTAAACACATAGTCTAGCTCGTGTTCCCAAAGATTATCACCAACTTCGGCTTTATAAATGAAACTGAATTTTTCGGAAATATCAGCATCAATACCCAACTCTTCAATGAGTCTTCTTTGAGCTCCAGCCTTGTAACTTTCTCCTAATCTTGGGTGAGAGCAAACCGCGTTAGTCCAAAGTTTAGGCGAATGATACTTAGCATCTGCCCTCCTCTGGAGCAACATCTCTCCTTTGGTATTGAATAAAAAAACCGAAAAAGCACGATGCAAAAAGCCACTTCTATGCGCTTGGAGTTTTTCCATCACACCTAAAACCTCATCTTTAGGATTTACTAAAACGACTTTTTCACACATAATGGTGGCAAATTTAAGGTATTATTCCTTTACAAGAAACTGTTTAAACTGAATTTAATACCCAAACAATTACTTATACGAAATTACTTTATCTAACTCGTTGTGCATTTTAAATAATACTGATTTTTAGATGATTTAATTTTCTTTGGAAGATAAATTTATTGATATATTGAATAACCGTTGCGGCGGTTATTTTACTGATTATCCTTGTTTTAAAGCCTTCAAAAGTTTTAGCATAGTTTCTTTTAATCATAAATTGGTCGCAAAGTTGAGAGAAAAATGTCTCAATTCGTTTTCGCTTTTTCTTGTACAATGAAAATTGAGGAATATAATCTTTCTGATTACTTCTCATTGGTGTATCTAATTTAATATTAGCATAGTTAAATAAATCTATTTGAACTTTTGCTGATAAATAGCCTCTATCTCCAATTAAAGTACAGTTTCGCATTTGCTCACCAATATCTTTTAAATAGTGGATGTCGTGAACGGATGCAGGGCTTATATCAAAATTCTTAATCACACCATTTAAAGAACATACTGCGTGTAGTTTATAGCCATAGAAATATAATTTCTGTGAAGCACAATAACCATATGTTGGTGAAGAATAGGATTGCTCTTTACAAATTTTTGAACGAGTAGAACGAGCATTTTCACAAACTTTCATTGGCATGCTATCAACGATAAAAATATCTTCAAACTCATTGAACTCCATCGAAATACGCTGTCTAATTTGCTCTGTTTGTAGGGATAGTCTTCGTTTTCGCTTATTGTAAACACTTCTTTCAATTTTGTTTATCAGAGAGTTTGGCAATTTTCTAAATAACTGTAATTCGCTATCAATACTCAAGTATTCAGCAGTAATATTAAGACTTATGACTTCTAAATCGCTCATTTTAGGTGTTCTTCTCTGATAACTAATCAGTTGATTTTCTGAAAAAAGTCCTAAAACTTCCAAAATTCTTTCATATATTTGCTCTATGTTGTTCATTTATATCGTTTTATAGCAAAAACAATATACTGATTTTCAGTCTAATAAACAACTCTTGTTTTTTTCATTTCATAATGCACAACGGGTTAATTAAATGAACAAGAATAACACAAACAAAAATATGACAACTATTGAAAACTATTTAGACAGCCATTACATACACAGAAGTAACTGGCTAAGAGCAGCTGTATTGGGTGCTAATGATGGTATAATCTCTATTTCCAGTTTGGCGATAGGGGTTGCAGCTGCAAGTACTACGAGAGAACCTATCGTTCTTGCCACTGTGGCAGGTCTAGTAGCGGGAGCTCTTTCTATGGCAGCGGGAGAATATGTTTCTGTAAGCTCTCAAACAGATACCGAAAAGGCTGATATCGCTAGAGAAATTAAGGAATTAGAAGAAAACCCTGAATTAGAACTTCAAATTTTAGCTCAGATTTATGAAAAAAGAGGTCTTAAAAAAGATACTGCTTTACAAGTTGCTAAGGAATTAACGGAAGCTGATGCTTTGGCAGCACACATAAGAGACGAGCTAGGCATCAATGAGATTAGCCAAGCTAACCCTACACAGGCGGCATTAGCTTCAGGAGCTGCATTTACCGTAGGAGGTGTATTGCCTCTTCTAGTAACTTTATTTACTCCTGTAGAAAGTATGGAGTACTTCCTTTACGGATTTACCATTATTTTCCTTGTTATATTAGGAACTATTTCTGCAAAAACAGGTGGTGCCAATGTAGTAAGAGCCATATTAAGAATTACACTTTGGGGAACTTTAGCTATGGGATTATCGGCATTAGTAGGTTATTTATTTGGAGTTAATGTATAAATAAACTCCATTAAATTTATACTTAATAGACTGTCTTTTAGGCAGTTTATTTTTAGTTAAAATATTTTCCTACTTAGGGATTTGAAAATTTAATATTAAAATAATTATGTTTGCAAAAATTTTTAGAAAATGATAAACTGGAAAACAACCAAAAACTACGAAGACATTACTTACAAAAAATGCAATGGCGTTGCTAGAATTGCCTTTAATAGACCCGAAGTGCGTAACGCCTTTCGTCCCAAAACAACATCAGAACTTTACGATGCCTTTTATGATGCTTACGAAGACCCATCTATTGGAGTGGTATTATTATCAGGCGAAGGTCCTAGCCCCAAAGATGGTGGCTGGGCATTCTGTAGCGGTGGCGACCAAAAGGCAAGAGGTCATCAAGGTTATGTAGGCGAAGATGGTAGACACAGGCTTAATATCCTTGAAGTACAGAGGCTTATTAGATTTATGCCAAAAGTAGTAATTGCTGTAGTTCCAGGTTGGGCTGTTGGTGGAGGACATTCACTACATGTGGTTTGTGATTTAACTTTAGCTAGTAAAGAACACGCTATTTTTAAACAAACAGATGCTGATGTTACCAGTTTTGATGGTGGCTATGGTTCTGCCTACTTAGCTAAAATGGTAGGACAGAAAAAAGCAAGAGAAATTTTCTTTTTAGGCAGAAATTACTCTGCACAAGAAGCCTTTGAAATGGGAATGGTGAACAAAGTAGTACCTCACGAAGAGTTAGAAGATACCGCTTACGAATGGGCTCAAGAGATATTAGCAAAATCGCCTACATCTATCCGTATGCTAAAATTTGCGATGAATCTTACAGACGACGGTATGGTAGGTCAACAAGTATTTGCTGGAGAGGCAACAAGACTCGCCTATATGACTGACGAAGCCAAAGAAGGACGAAATGCCTTTTTAGAAAAAAGAAAACCTGACTTCGGTGAAAATCAATGGATTTCTTAATAAAAAATATCACTTTTCAATAAAAATAAAATGAAGCATTGGATACAAGCCGCAAGACTGCGTACACTTCCGTTATCATTAAGCGGAATTATTACGGGAGCTTTTGTGGCTAAATGGAAACTTAAAGAAACAGGAGGAACTTGGGATATTTGGATTTTAATCCTTGCTCTTTTAGTAACCCTACTCTACCAAATCTTATCCAACTTTGCTAATGATTACGGCGATGGCATAAAAGGTACAGATACCCATCGTTCCACCCAAGCAGAAGCTAGGGCGGTAGCCTCTGGAAAAATATCAGCCCAACAAATGAAAATGGCAGTACTCATTACAGCGGTTCTTGCTTTTTTAGCAAGTGTAGTCCTGCTATATATTGCGTTTTTTCCCAAGTATATTAAAGAATTTTGGTTCTTTATTGGGTTAGGTGTATTGTGTATCCTCGCAGCTATTGGCTACACGGTAGGCAAAAAACCTTACGGATATATGGGGCTAGGCGATATAATGGTATTTATATTTTTTGGATTAGTCTCTGTAGTTGGTAGCTATTTTCTGTTTACTAAATCTTTGGATTGGGATATTTTTCTTCCTGCTACTGCCGTGGGAATGATGAGTGTAAGCGTACTCAACCTAAATAATATGAGAGATATAGAAAGTGATAAAGCCTCTGGTAAACATACCTTAGCACTAAAACTAGGATTTAGAAAAGCCATGGTTTATCAAATGATATTGATGCAACTACCTCTCATTTTGGTACTCGCTTTTTTAATGTTAAATCAACTACACGAACGAGGGAATTACTATGCTTTCATCGTGATGATTTTGCTATTTCCTATGATGGCACTTAGGCGAAGAATTATGCAAGTAAACGAACCCAAAGAGCTGGACCCATTTTTAAAACAAGTAGGCATCATTACTCTAGTAATGTCTATACTTTTAGCAGTAGGACTTAATTATTTTTAATCAGAAATAAATTTGATAAAAACAATACTACAATGAAAATAAAATTTCTAGGACAAAACTGTTTTCTATTTTCTTATAAGGGTATCAATATTCTTTCAGACCCTTTCTATAATTATCAAAAAGAAAAATCGGGGTTTGATATTACTAAAGAAAAAATAGACTATCTACTCATCACTCACGCTCACGGAGACCATATTGCCGATGTACAGGAAGTGCTAGACACCTAAGGTGGACATTATACTATGTGTGCTAGAAAAGCAAGTTTTGCCGCTTCGGAACTTATTAAAACCCCTAAGGTTATTGGCTGCCACTTTGATACCTTCCCTCCGATTAGTATAGACCACACCCAAGCCCAAAACCATTTTAAAGAGAAAAATGTAGAACTCGTTTTACCTAACTTGGGGCAAGAGTTTGATTTATAAACTACCATTCTATAACTAATCCCTCAACAAACAATGTTGAGGGATTTAATTATTCTATTTATTTCTTAAAACTATATTTCACCCCCAATACTAAGTAAACTGTTGTTAGGCGAGTTAGGGAGTATTTCAAAGAGATCCGCTTCATCTCTGTCATTCCCCAAAACAATAGCTTCATAATTCATATATAAAGCCATATATTTTGAAATAAAATAGCTGCAACCTATTCCTGCATTAAAAGAAGCATAAAGTTTATCATAATCCGTTGCCTCACTAGGCGAATAGTAGTAGTTACTCTTCACTTCTTGATTTATAGCCAACCCTAAATTTAAGTTTCCACTAAAATTTTCTATGATTCGGTACCTCCAAACGATATTCAAAGGAACAGAAATAACAGCTCCTTCAAAAAAACCTTTTGAACCATCATTCATTGGGTTTATTACCCCTGTTTCAAAATACTTTAGCCTTCCGCTAACAGACCAGTTTTTCGCAAAAAAATATTCTGCTAAAAAGCCCCCTTGCATAAACGACATTTTACTTGGAGGAACCGACATTTTTGAGTTCAACCCCACCTCTGCCCCAAAAAACCATCGTCCCTTTGGGTTTATAATTTCTCTTGTTTGCGCCGTAATCGTATTTGACAACAGCACCAATACCATCACAAATAATGTTTGATATTTAATTGAGTTTATACCTATCATTGATACAAATCTAAAACGGTCTAAACCAAAACAATGGCTAAAAATGTTCTTTTTCATAATAACAAATTTTAAAAGGTGCTTAAACAAAAATAACAAAACTTTCAAACAAAATAGCCTCAACTTTCTTCCTAAAAGACATGTATCTTTATATTTTTCAAATAAGATATATTTACCACTTCTATACAGAAGTAGATGGAAGAAGCAAAAGTGAGACTTCCCTCTTTTGGTAATACTTTGTTTACAGACTGTTATTTTTTTTCATTTATTAATTTTAAAGCATATTCTAAAAAAACATTTTCATTGTTAATGTACTGATATATTGTTGGTATTACTTCATAATGTGGTTTAACTCCACTACCAAAAGGTAATTTTGGTTCAACATTCATAAGGAATTGTAATGCTGGAATTTCAATAGTTATTTTAGAATTTGGCAAAGTCAAATTTTGGCTATATCCACTTGTGTTTCCAAAATAACCACCGCCTGTTTCTTGCCCAATAAATGTAGCTAATCCTTTTGAATACATCATATTTGAAAATTCGCTACCCCCAGAATATGTTATTGGACTGATGATGATATACACATCTCCTTTAAACTTATTTTTGGGTGATTTTTTATATGCCTTAAGCCCTAAACCAAAGTTATTTTTTCTTTCAAGACTTCCGTCATTCATTTTTTTATTCGCAAAAATTCTCTCTAAAAGTCCAAATACTTTAAGTTTTATAGGTTTATCAATTCCATTATCAAGTACTATTTTTGGGGCTTTTACTCTTACTTTGGCGTATTTTTGATACTTATCGCCAAAATAAGAATACAATAATCCTTCATTTCCTTCTGTTCCTCCGCCATTCTTACTAACATCAATAATTACATTTTCAATATCCTTTCCCTTTATTTCAGAAAAACTATATTCTAAGAATTTTTTTAAGGTTTTGTATTTACTATCTTTTTTGATAACATCATTTGAAAATGTTTGAATATCTAAATAAGCTGTTTTTGGATTGATAATTTTAAGTTTCAGAGGTTCATTTTCATCTTTTTTCTCAGCTAAAGCAATATTCTTTTTTAAGTTAGCATTAATTTTACTAATTGACAATGAGTTAATCATGATAGGGTCTTCAATTCCTTTAAATTTCACTTCATATTTCTCAATTATTCCATAGTAATAGTAATAATATTTAGAAAAACCAAAACCTCTTAAATCACTATATTTCACAGTTTTTATGTAACCGTCTGACGCAAATAAATTTCCAATTTTTCTAACTATTTCTTTCGGTTTTTCTCCGTTTATTTCTTCAATTTCAAGATTTTCGATTTTTGTAGAATTATCTGAAGCATTATGAGTACAATATAATTTCTCACCTAAGAAAACTACTGTTAAAGGCAAAAATCGGATACTTTCGTTTTTGTTAATTTCTTCTTTAACTTCTTTTGGTAAAAAAATATCAGTATGGTCTTCTCTTGATAATGCTACCAATGGTGCAATTATTTTATGAAATTCAAACACATTAAGGTTTGTTGTTATTTTACTTTTTGCATGTTGGAAAGCGAAATCAACACTATCTTTCGGTGTATACCAATACATTCCCGAGTGAAATTTATCCAATCCTTGATATAATAAATCCAAATCTCGTTGAAGTTTTTCTTTTTCAATTTTAGGAAAATCACCAAAGTTTTGAGAATAGATACTTTGTGTCAATAAAATTAATAATACTAATATTTTGTTCATTTATGATATGTTTGGTATAGTTGCCTATAACAATAGGTTTTCTGAAACAAAAGTATAAATTTCGTAAATACAAACTACATAACGCTCATTTCTTTTTCAATATATCTCAAATTTTACCACTTAGGAGTGAATAAGGGAGTATAGTGAAATGCTAATCTATTTACTTTAAAAATTTTAAATAATTCTCCTATAAAAAAGGGTGATCTTGAAAATAAGACCACCCTTTTTATAATGATTGTAGTATTCTATCTATTTAATAAACCCTTTATTTTTTAACAAAGGTTTTAGGTCTGGAGTTCTACCTGTAAACTCTTTGTAAGCCTGATTAAGGTCTTTGGTATTCCCTACAGAAAGAATATATTTTCTGAAACGGTCGCCATTAGCACGAGTCATTCCTCCGTTATTTTTAATCCAATCCCAAGCATCAGAATTTAGCATATCACTCCACATATAAGCATAGTATCCAGCCGAATAACCACCTCCCCAAATATGTGCAAAGTAAGGCGAATGGTATCTAGGTGGAACTTGCTCTACCAATAGACCATATTTATTAAGAGCTTCTTTTTCAAAATCCAAAGCAGGCTTAAACTGCTCCTCACTAGTTACGGAATGCCACGCCATATCCAGCGTTGCCGCCGCTACCAACTCCGTTGTAGAATAACCTTGGTTAAAAGCAGATGCCTTTTTAATTTTATCAATTAAAGACTGTGGCATTGGCTGTTTAGTCTGATAGTGTAGTGCATAGTTTTTAAGTATTTCTGGTTCTAAAGCAAAAAACTCATTGATTTGAGAAGGAAACTCTACAAAATCTCTAGGCACATTAGTCCCTGAAAGGCTCACATAATCTTGGTCTGCAAACAAACCGTGCAAAGTGTGCCCAAACTCATGGAACATGGTAGTTACATCATCATAGCTAATTAGCGAAGGCTTACCTGGAGCTGGTTTTTGGTAATTAAATACATTTACAATAACAGGTTTTTGTCCTAGAGTTTTAGACTGATCTACAAAATTGCTCATCCAAGCACCACCACCTTTGTTATTACGAGTGTAGAAGTCTAAATAATAAAGTGCCATAGATTTGCCATCTCTATCAAACACTTCATAAGCCACTACATCTGGATGGTAAACAGGTAAATCTTTTCTTTCCTTGAATGTAATTCCGTAGAATTTTTCAGCCGCATAGAAAACCCCTTTCTCCAAGACAGTAGTTACCTCAAAATAAGGTTTGATTTCGTTTTCATCTAAGTCGTATTTAGCCTTTCTTACTTGCTCTGCATAGAAATTCCAATCCCAAGGTGCTAGTTCAAACCCACCTTTTTGTACGTCAATAATTTTTTGGATTTCACCCGCTTCTCTTTTTGCTGTTTCTACCGCTGGTTTTGCTAATTGAGCTAAAAGATTCAATGCTTCTTCTGGCTTTTGAGCCATTTGATCTTGAAGCTTCCACTCTGCAAAAGATTTTTTACCTAAAACTTGAGCTTTTTTCAATCTTAATCTTGCCAATTTTTCTATGATTGAACGAGTGTCATCTGCATTACCTTTTTCCGCTCTGTACCAAGAAGCTTTGAACAATTTTTCTCTCGTTGTTCTATTTTTTAAATTCTGTAATAGCGGTTGTTGAGTAGTATTTAATAAAGATAAAAGATACTTCCCTTCGTGTCCTGCTTCCTTAGCTGCTTGTGCTGCGGCAGCTATCTCATCAGGTGAAAGTCCATCTAGTTCTTTAACACTGTCTATAATTAACGCTCCATTCTTTCTTGCATCTAATAGCTTATTAGAAAACTGTGTTGAAAGAGAGGCTAATTCTCCATTAATTTTTTTAAGTTCTTCTTTTTTAGCGTCAGAAAGTCCAGCTCCTGCGATATCAAAGTTTTGTTTGTAATACTCTACTAACTTTTGGCTTTCGCTATTAAGTCCTCCTCTATTTTCGTACACTTTTTTGATACGTTCATAAAGTTTAGAGTTAAGGTAAATCTTATCCGAATGTGCCGAAAAAATTGGAGCGTACTCCTGTTGTAGAGCCTGTAACTTATCGTTAGTATTAGACCCCGTTAAATTATAAAAAATAGATTGGGCTCTCTTGAGTACCTCACCGCTGTTTTCTAATGCTAATACGGTATTTTCAAAAGTTGGAGCTTCTGTATTATCACTAATTTTTTGTACCTCTAGCTCCTGTACTTTTAGACCATAATCAAAAGCGGGTTTAAAATGTTCATCTTTAATTTTATCAAATTCTGGGGCTTGATATTGTAATTTTGATTTTTCTAAAAAAGGATTACCTGCAGGTACAGGAATATCCGCTGATGTTTTCGTTTTTTCCATAGTTGTACAAGCTACTGCCGATAGTCCTACCGAACCGTAAAGCAATACTGATGCAATATTTTTCATTGATTAAAATTTATAATTTACCTTGTAAAAGTAAGAAAAATAGATGAATTTTTGAGTATTGCACAAAATAAGCTGTTAAACTAAAGGCTTTGCTAACCCTATTTTTAAGCATAATTTTTAGTAACTTTGTCGTGTTATCTTTTCAACTTAGAATTAGTTATGCAAACTGTATATATAGATTTTTTTAATATTGGTGATGAGGAAGATTTTTATTCTCAATTAAAAGAAAAATTACCTCTTCCTGATTATTTCGGGAATAATTTAGACGCCCTCTACGACTCCATCAGTGGAGATATAGAACTACCTCTACACCTAGAGTTTGTAAATATGACCGTAGAACAACTAGAAGATTTTGAAGACCTCCTAACCACTCTTGAAGAGGCTGATGAGGAGATAGAAGGTTTTAGTTTTTCCTATTACCTTGAGCAATACGAAGACGAAGATTAAAATCTATGAAAATGGCTTGGGAACGCTTCTTTAGGGTCTTGTTTTAGAACATTCAGCTTTACCCAAGACTTAAGAAAACCGTATCCATACGAAAACATTTGCACATAGGTTGCCATAACTGCCATTGTAGCGATACTAATGTTTTTGGTTTTTATAAGTGCGTGTATCCAAACTACAAAAGTATACAAACCGTAGAGCCCAAGTAATAAGCCATTATGCCAAATAACATAATGTAGAAATCCTATGATATAGCCTATCAAAAACAAACTAGGAAACCAAAAAGTAGGCTTTACATATTTAGGGTGTCTTTGGTTGAGAATAGGACGAGCAATCCCAAATTGATAGACCTGTTTTGAGAATTTACCTAAATCGGTTCTGCGTTTATGATACACCCCAATGCTATCAAAAAAAGCCGTTTTATAACCCGCCTCCCATAGCGACATAGATAAGTCTGGGTCTTCTCCTATACGCATTTCTGAAAAACCTCCTACCTGCTCAAAAGCTGATTTTTTAACACCCATATTAAAACTTCTCGGCTGAAATCTTGATACCGATTTTTTGCTACCTCTAATTCCTCCTGTTGTAAAAACGGAAGTCATAGAATAAGAAATAGCCTTCTGCATAAGGTTAAATCCTCTATGGGCTTTATCCGCTCCACCAAAGGCATCACAAGACGTTTTAGAAATATTATTTTTTATTTCTTCTATATAGTTATTTTCCACAATCACATCACTATCCACAAATACTAGCCAATCGCCTGAGGCACGCCTTGCACCGTAGTTTCGCGTTAGACCAGGACCAGAGTTTTCCTTCCTAAAAAACTGAATGTTCAGCATTTCCCCAAATAATGCTATTGTAGGTCGTAAATCTACAGCCGAACCATCATCTACTACAATCACTTCAAACGCTTTATCCGTCTGACGAGATAGGGAATTTAACAACTCAAAAAGTTCGTCTTTCCTATTATAGATAGCAATAATGATAGAAATATTAGGCATAGAAATAAAGGATATTTAGTTTTGATTTTTGGCTTTTTTACTTCCTTCATACATTTCGTATTGCAGGAATCTGGTTTCCAATTTACCATTATACAATTTTATTTTTCGGCTAGGTCTTAACCCCAACTTTTTAACCGCTTCTAAATCTGAACTGATAAGCCACGCCAAAGTATTAGGATAATTTTGTTTAAAGGTATCTCCTATTTTTTTGTAAAATGCTTCATCATTGATGCTAATTCGCTCGTCATAAGGTGGATTAAATACCATTAAAAGTGGAAAGTGCTCTTTTTCTGTCTCAAAGAAATTTTGTTTCTTTAGTTCAATCACATCTTCCAGCTCTGCGGCTTCAATATTAGTTCTTGCTACAGCCAAAGCTTTTGGGTCTATATCGTAGCCTATGATTTTCCCTGTAAACTCTTTTATCCTATTGATTCTAAACTCTTTTATTTTAACAAAAAGTGCTTCATCGTAATTTCTCCAATTTTGGAATGCAAATTTTTTTCTAAAAAGTTGAGCTGGTAAATCCATTGCCAGCATAGCAGCTTCTATCAGTAATGTACCACTACCACACATAGGGTCTAAAAAATTACCTTTGCCGTCCCAACCTGCCAAATGTAGCATTCCAGATGCCAATACTTCGTTAATTGGTGCTACCCCTTGCTCCTTTCTGTAGCCTCTTTTAAAGAGAGGGTCGCCAGAAGAATCCAAAGAAATTACCACCATATCTCTATCAATATGTAGATGGAATTTAATATCAGGATTTTTCGGAGCTACATCTGGACGTTTATGATATTTATGCTGAAAGTAATCCACTATGGCGTCTTTCATCTTAAGAGTCATAAAATGGGAGTGAGTAAACCTCTCCGAATGCACCGTCGCATCTATGGCAAAGGTTTGGCTCAAATTCATAAATTCGTCCCAAGGAAAGCGAGATAATTTATCGTAAAACTTTTGCTCATTATAAGCCTTAAACTCTAGGATAGGTACTAAAACTTTAACTCCTGTACGCAAGGCATAGTTAATTTTATAGAGAAATCCCAAGTCGCCTACGCAATTTACCGCTCTATTTTTAGTTTCAACCTCTCTCCCACCGAGCTTTTTTACCTCTTCCGTTAAGACGTCTTCTAATCCGTAAAAAGTTTTAATGCTTATCTTTAAATTATCCCAATTCATCTCTCTTAAAATATCTGTGCTACAAAGATACTAAAAGCGATTCTATTTGCTCAAAATTAAAAAGACTACAAACTAAAAATTGCCAAACTCACATAATTTAATATTTTTTACTATATTAGTAAACTCATAAATTAAAATAGTAAGTAATTTTTTGATAATCTTATATAAAGTAAAAATATATGAAAAATTATGTTATTGAAAATCTACCAGATTACTTTAAACAGTACAAAAAGTCTATAAAAAATCCTAAAAAGTTTTGGGACAAAATAGCCGACGAAAACTTTGTTTGGTATCAAAGATGGAGTAAAGTTGTAGAATATGATATGCATGAGGCTAAAATAAAATGGTTTAAAAATGCCAAACTCAACATTACCAAAAACTGTATCGACCGACATCTTGCCGAAAGAGGCGATAAAAATGCCATTATTTGGGAGCCGAACAATCCTGAGGAAGCTACTCAATACATTACCTACAACGATTTGTATGAAAGAGTGGGCAAAATGGCCAATGTTCTTAGAGCCCAAGGCATACAGAAAGGAGATAGAGTCTGTATTTATCTACCTATGATTCCAGAATTAGCCGTTGCTATGCTGGCGTGTGCTAGGATAGGAGCCATACATTCGGTTATTTTTGCAGGGTTTTCAGCTTCTGCTATAGCCTCTAGAGTTAACGATTGTGAAGCCAAAATGATGATTTGTTCTGATGGAAGTTATAGAGGTAATAAAGTTTTAGACCTTAAATCTATTGTTGATGAAGCTACAGAACAAACACCTTCTGTTGAAAAAATTCTTGTAGTGAAAAGAACTCATAACTCTATCAACATGAAAGAAGGAAGAGATTTTTGGTTAGAACCTCTGTATAACGCTGCTCCTGTAGACAATATTCCTCAAATTATGGATGCCGAAGATCCTCTTTTTATCCTTTACACTTCTGGTTCTACTGGTAAGCCTAAGGGTATGCTTCATACCTGTGCCGGTTATATGGTTTACTCGGCTTATACCTTTAAAAATGTATTTAATTACAAAGAAAACGACATCTATTGGTGTACCGCCGATATAGGTTGGATTACAGGACATTCCTATATTTTATATGGTCCTTTAGCTAATGGGGCTACCACCGTCATCTTCGAAGGTGTACCTACTTACCCTCAACCTGACCGATTTTGGGAAGTTATAGAAAAACATAAAGTTACTCAGTTTTATACTGCTCCCACCGCTATCCGTTCTTTAGCAAAGGAATCTTCGGACTGGGTAGAAAAACACGATTTATCTAGCTTACGAGTAATTGGTTCCGTAGGTGAACCCATTAACGACGAGGCTTGGCATTGGTACAACGACCATGTAGGTAAGAAAAAATGCCCTATTGTAGACACTTGGTGGCAAACAGAAACGGGAGGAATTATGATTGCTCCTATTCCATTTGTTACACCTACTAAACCTACTTATGCTACCCTACCACTACCTGGAATACAGCCTGTACTTATGGACGATAAAAGAAACGAAATCACTGCAAACCAAGTTGATGGTAGTTTGTGTATTAGATTTCCTTGGCCAGGTATAGCACGAAGCATTTGGGGCGACCATGAGAGGTACAAACAAACCTATTTTTCAGCTTTCCCAGGTAAATATTTTACTGGAGATGGAGCTTTAAGAGACGAGGTAGGCTATTACAGAATTACAGGGCGTGTAGATGATGTTATTATAGTATCTGGACATAACTTAGGTACTGCACCAATAGAAGATAGTATTAACATACACCCTGCCGTAGCAGAGTCAGCCATTGTTGGATATCCTCATGAAGTTAAGGGAAATGCTTTATATGGCTTTGTGATACTAAAAGATACTGGAGAAAGTAGAGATAAAGAAAATCTGAGAAAAGAAATCAATCACCTAATAGCAGATACCATAGGTCCTATAGCTAAGTTAGATAAAATTCAGTTTGTATCTGCCTTACCTAAAACGAGAAGTGGAAAGATTATGCGTAGAATTTTAAGGAAGATAGCCGAAGGTGATTTTAGTAATTTTGGGGACACATCTACTCTATTAAACCCTGAAATTATAAATGAAATTAAAGACCAGCGTATTGATTAGTCCATTTTTCCAAAAACTTTCAAAAGCTGAATAAATGAAAAAACAGAACATAGAATTAGGGTTAATTCTATTATGTTTAGGAATGATAGGGGTATTTTCAATTCTCACAATGGAAATACCCTTGCCTCCTGAAGCAGAAGTAATACTACGAAAGAGTTTTAGTCCACTACAAATAAAAATGCTTGCATTAGTAAACCCCACTATAATGCTCATTGTTGCTGTGGTTCTAGGAACTATTCTTCATCAAAAGGTAAATCTAAAAGTTCCCATTATTGAACACATAGTCGGAATTAAAAGTCATCAGCTCCCCAATCTCCAAAATATTCTGAAATATGGTGTTTTAGGTGGTATCCTATCAGGAGGTTTATTAAGCCTTGTAGGAATTATATTTAAGCCAATACTTCCGAAA
The DNA here is from genome assembly GCF_035666175.1 of Riemerella anatipestifer. Lineage (NCBI taxonomy): Bacteria > Pseudomonadati > Bacteroidota > Flavobacteriia > Flavobacteriales > Weeksellaceae > Riemerella > Riemerella anatipestifer. The sequence continues at coordinate 159,576 of NZ_CP142016.1, read as the reverse complement.
GAATTTATAGTCTTAGGAGAAACTCTGCAACCCACCCTAACTGCTAGATTTCTGTACGGCGGACTAACCGAAGAAATCTCAATGAGATTCGGTATGATGACTTTTGTTACTTGGATTGCTTCCAAAATACTTAATGGAACTCAACCTATTGTGTATTGGATTGGTATTATTATAGCATCGGCTATTTTTGCTATTGGTCACTTCCCTATTACCTATCAAGCCGTTGAAAATCCTTCTTTTGGATTATTGAGTTATGTATTTATTGGAAATTCAGTTGGAGGTGTAATATTTGGTTGGCTATATTGGAAGAAAGGGTTAGAAAGTGCCTTTATTGCCCATATATGTACTCATATTATTATGGTAATAGTGGAGAGAATGATATAAAAAAGTACAAATGACAACTGAGAACAATTTTATAGAAATCTTCAAATGTAAATATTTAGTAAACGCTGAATATTTAAAAGATATTTTATCTGAAAACAAAATAGGAGCCCTCATTAATTACGAAAATAATGGAATTTTAGTTAAAAACCCTGATATTAAAGTTGCTCTAGAGATTATTTCAACTCAAGACATTGATGAAAGTGAAACAATTGACCAAGAAAACTTTATGACCGAGTATAAAGAATGGAATGATAACAACCTTAACCCAGGTCATTATCTAGGAGGTAATATTCCATTTTTTATAAAAACCCGTTCAAACCATCTTTTTTTTGGAGTTGCTACATTAGGATTTTTTATTTTACAAGCTATAACACTTATCTATTCTTCAAATTTTAGTTTTTGGAATATAATTTTTACTATTCTTACCTTTCTCGCTGGTGTAAACTTTATGATTCCATGGTTTAATTACCAAAATGAGAAGAAACGCAAAAAAGATAATAAATAATAATATTAAACTATATTTACCACCTTAGTAAAAAAGCTACCTCAATTTTGAGATAGCTTTTTTAGTATTTAATCTTAGAAAATTTTACAATTTAAATCTCTGTATCCAAATCCCAATTCTCTAAATAATCGTGAACCGCTTTTAAGAACATTCCACCTAGAGAACCATCTACCACACGGTGATCATAAGAGTGGCTCATAAACATTTTCTGTCTAATCGCAATTACATCGCCCTCTGGAGTTTCTAGCACTGCAGGTTTTTTAACAATAGCACCTACCGCCAAAATAGCCACCTGAGGCAAAGGGATAATTGGTGTACCCATTAAATTACCAAAAGAACCAATATTAGAAATAGTATAAGTAGCACCTTGAGTATCTTCTGGTTTTAGTTTTTTGTTTCTCGCACGATGAGCTAAATCGTTAATAGCCTTAGCTAAACCACTTAACGATAATTGGTCTGCGTTTTTAATTACAGGCACAATAAGATTTCCGTCTGGTAAAGCCGTTGCCATACCTATATTGATATTTTTCTTCTTAATGATTTTATCTCCATCTACAGAAACATTAATCATTGGATAATCCTGAATAGCCTTCACTACCGCTCTTACAAAAATAGGCATAAATGTAAGCTTTTCGCCTTCTCTCTGTTGGAAAACATTTTTATACTTATTTCTCCATTTCACTACATTGGTAACATCACTCTCTATAAATGAACTTACATGAGGAGCCGTGTGCTTACTACGCACCATAGAATCAGCAATAATTTTTCTAACTCTATCCATTTGTATCACTTCGTCTCCCTCAGAAGTACTTACAGGTACAGAAGATACCGCAGATGCACTACTAGGTACTACCACCTGAGGCACTTCCTGCTTCTTAACAGATGACGAAGATTGACCTCTATTCTCCACATATTTTAATATATCTTCTTTGGTAATTCTACCTTCTAGACCTGTACCTTGTATAGTTTTTAACTCAGCTTCTGAAATATTTTCCTCTTGAGCAATAGATTTCACTAAAGGCGACAAATATAAATCTCCTGAAAACTCTACTTTCGACTCATTTAGAGGTGCTTCTATTGTTTTTATAACATCAGCACTAGGAACTTCCTCTGCCGTTTCAACTACTTTTGGTGCTTCTTGAGTAGTATCTGCTACGGCACTTCCGCCCTCTGTTTCTAATATCGCAATAACCTCTCCTACTTGCGCTACCTCGTCTTTTTGTTTTAAAATTTTAACAATCTTCCCCGAAACAGGAGTAGGAACATCTGAGTCTACTTTGTCTGTTGCTATTTCCACTACACTATCGTCCTCGTTTACGAAGTCGCCCTCGTTAAATAGCCAAGAAATAATAGTTGCTTCCATAACGCCTTCTCCCATTGAAGGAAGTAATAATTTATATTCTGCCATTGTTTTATTGGTTTTTAGCAAAGATAATATTTTTTTAAACTCTCACACGAATTTCATCGTTCAATTTTTCAACGATAGCCTATTTAAACGCCATCCGTATCTCCCAACATTGGAACAAACTTATACACTCCAAAAGTTTCCTTTTCTATTTCTGTTTCAGAAATTTTGGTAAATCTATAAAGTATTTGCTCTTCTAAAGCCCCTAGCGGAATGACCATTTTACCACCTACTTTAAGTTGCTTTAATAACTCTACAGGCAAAGTTTCAGCTCCGCAGGTTACAATAATTTTATCAAATGGTGCAAAAGTAGGCAACCCTAAAAAACCATCTCCAAAACTTTGAAAATGTGGACGAAGTCCCAAAATTTTAAACATCTTTTTAGAAAAATCAAATAGCTTTTTCTGTCTTTCAATAGTGTAAACTTTAGCTCCCATTACCATAAGAACCGCTGCTTGATAGCCGCTACCTGTGCCTATTTCTAATATTTTCTCTCCTTTTTCTACCTGTAATAATTCGGTTTGTTCCGCCACAGTAGAAGGGTGAGAAATCGTTTGATGTGCAGCAATAGGAAAAGCTCTATCTTCATAAGCATAATCTTCAAAAACACTTTCCATAAAAAAATGACGAGGCAATGCTCCTATCGCTGATAGCACATTTTCATCACAAATACCCAATTTTTCTCTTAAATATTCTACCAGTATTTTTCGTTTTCCTTTATGTACAAATGTATCTTTCATTTTATTTTTGGAAAAAGAAAGTTATTCTAACCCGTTGTGCATTATGAAATGAAAAAAACAAGAGTTGTTTATTAGACTGAAAATCAGTATATTGTTTTTGCTATAAAACGATATAAATGAACAACTTAGAGCAAATATATGAAAGAATTTTGGAAGTTTTAGGACTTTTTTCAGAAAATCAACTGATTAGTTATCAGAGAAGAACACCTAAAATGAGCGATTTAGAAGTCATAAGTCTTAATATTACTGCTGAATACTTGAGTATTGATAGCGAATTACAGTTCTTTAGAAAATTGCCAAACTCTCTGATAAACAAAATTGAAAGAAGTGTTTACAATAAGCGAAAACGAAGACTATCCCTACAAACAGAGCAAATTAGACAGCGTATTTCGATGGAGTTCAATGAGTTTGAAGATATTTTTATCGTTGATAGCATGCCAATGAAAGTTTGTGAAAATGCTCGTTCTACTCGTTCAAAAATTTGTAAAGAGCAATCCTATTCTTCACCAACATATGGTTATTGTGCTTCACAGAAATTATATTTCTATGGCTATAAACTACACGCAGTATGTTCTTTAAATGGTGTGATTAAGAATTTTGATATAAGCCCTGCATCCGTTCACGACATCCACTATTTAAAAGATATTGGTGAGCAAATGCGAAACTGTACTTTAATTGGAGATAGAGGCTATTTATCAGCAAAAGTTCAAATAGATTTATTTAACTATGCTAATATTAAATTAGATACACCAATGAGAAGTAATCAGAAAGATTATATTCCTCAATTTTCATTGTACAAGAAAAAGCGAAAACGAATTGAGACATTTTTCTCTCAACTTTGCGACCAATTTATGATTAAAAGAAACTATGCTAAAACTTTTGAAGGCTTTAAAACAAGGATAATCAGTAAAATAACCGCCGCAACGGTTATTCAATATATCAATAAATTTATCTTCCAAAGAAAATTAAATCATCTAAAAATCAGTATTATTTAAAATGCACAACGAGTTTATTCTACTTTAAAATCAACAACAGCGTCTAATTTAGGATATTTTTTATCACTCACAAAGCGTTTACCTGTACAATCTATTTCCTTCCACCCTTTCTTTCTACTACAATCACCTACTTCTACCACATAAGGCACAAAGCTAATTTCCTCATCTCCTTCATTATAGACTTCCTTATATTGTACCGCTACATCTAGCACACAAGGGAAATTAGTATTTAGTTTTACATTTCTATAAATAACATCATAATGAGTTTCTCTATTTTCTGGAATCTCAAAATACTTCTCATATTCGCCAGTTTCTCCTTTTAAATCAGCCATCGCCCTTAGAGCGTAGTAAAGAGCCTTAGTGTAATATTCCCTCGTATTTGCACGAATATAATCATCAAAGAAATGCCCACCTTCAAACAAAACGGTAGGAATTCCTGCTTTCATAAAATTATCTCCCGTAGAAGTAGGGTAAAACTCATCTGAATAACGCCCTATTTGATTTGGAATTTCTATTGATAACTTGCTAAAAATCTCAGCAATCACCGCCATACTTTTCTTTCTATTTTCTGTAACTTCTCGCTCTATATTTTCAGATGGAGATAAAAAAGATAAAGTCGCAGGGTGAACTGCATCTGTTGTAAAAATAGTTCTCTGGTCATGCAAGTTAAGAGCATAGTGATAATCACCATTTAAAACGATTTCTTTTAGAAGTCTCATTTCTAAAGAAGATTCTTTAACAAAATCTCTGTTAATATCTATATCCAGAGCATTTCTTCTCGTCCAAACAGCTGAACCATCAGGATTAAGCATCCAAATAAAATCCAATCTTATATCCTGCCAAAGTTGTTCTGATAAAGATGGATTATGCTCCAAAGATTCCAATAAATCTAGCATAGCTAAAGTTGCAGTAGATTCGTTACCGTGCATCTGACTCCAAGCGACTACACTGGTTTTCCCTTTCCCTATACTCATCATATAAATAGGTCTCCCCATAGGAGAGGTTCCTATCTGCTCTAAAACATTCCCATACTTCTCTTTTAGAAAAACAAATAATTTTTCGGGCGAAATATATCTATTTTTAAAGTTTACATCTTTAACATACGAAAACACATTTGTCATAACAAATATTTTTACCTCCACAAAGATAATACTAAAAAAGCAAAAATAATATTTTACTTTTGTAAATTATTTAAACACCCCTATATGACTAAATGTCTGTTGATAAAATTGTGGATTAAATACAATTTAATTAAAAAATATTAAATATTAAAAATCAGTATTTTATAAATTTTATATAAAGTATTTTGTTAAATTAACTTTAATTATAAATATGGTTATTTATCCCCATTTGTAGAAACTAACATTAAACACTTACAAATGTGTATTTCACGAAAAACGTCCATATTTTCACTTTTGTAATTAGTTAAGATTTTTTATTTTCATATCTTTGCTTTATGACAAATGAAACTATATTTCTACTAGGATTTTTAATATTCATTGGGATTGTTATGGCTCTAGATCTAGGGGTACTTAGCAAATCAAAAAATAAAAAAACTGAAGGCATTTCATTTAAGAAAGCCTTGCTGATGAGTATTTTTGTGGTCTGCCTATCTATGGTCTTCTACTCTATCTTGTTAGGTTTTGGACATCAATTACATGGTATTGATAGTATTGAAAAGCTAGAAACTATTGTTCATAAGCATAGGCATCCTATAAAAATAATCCCAAATGATTTAGAAACGAGTATCCAGATTTATAACCAAAATCTAGGACTAGAATATCTTACAGGTTACGTAGTAGAATACGCTTTATCGGTAGATAATATATTTGTAATTGTACTAATTTTCACAGCTTTTGGTGTTGAGAAAAGGAACTATCATAGAGTGCTATTTTGGGGAATTTTGGGTGCTGTTGCTATGAGGTTTATGTTTATTTTCATAGGAGCCGCTCTTATAGAAAGGTTTGCTTGGATAATGTACGTTTTTGGAGCATTCCTAGTATTTACAGGGATTAAAATGTTCATCTCTAAAGAGGAAGAAGAAAGTATAGATACCGAGAAGCACCCTATAGTAAAGTTTGCTAATAAGTATTTTAAAGTTCATAATCAATTTGTGGGAAATAAATTCTTTGTAAATATAGATGGGGTAAAAAAAATGACCCCTCTATTTCTAGTACTCATTATTATAGAATTTACCGACTTAATCTTTGCCGTAGATAGTATTCCTGCTATTTTCTCTGTTACTAAAGACCCTTACATAGTGTTCTTTTCTAATATTTTTGCAATCATAGGTCTTAGGTCTACGTTCTTCCTATTGGCAGGAATTATAGATAAATTTAGATTCTTAAAAATAGGTTTAGCGGTATTGCTTACTTTTATAGGAGCGAAAATGCTTCTGCACCATCAGCTAGATGAGCTTGGATTTACCACTACACATTCGCTTATCATAATTGTAAGTATTTTGGCTGTAAGTATTCTTGCCTCTTTAATTCCAGCGAGAAAAACAGATTAAATTCTACGAATATTTACATATTTAAAATTAAATATAGTGCTTATAATAAATTATTTATAAGCACTTTTTATTTTTGTAAATTTTAGATTTTATCTTTATTTTACAAATGTTTATTGCTAACTCATTTATTTATTTTACTTTTGTAAAAGTTAATGATTAACAATTGTAATCTCTATTTTATGAGTTTAAATGAAAGAATATCCAAAGTTATAGCTTATTCGGAACTTACCGCCTCTGATTTTGCTGACGAAATAGAAGTACAGCGTTCTAGTATTTCTCACATTACTTCAGGGAGAAACAAACCCTCTCTTGACTTTATTATAAAAATAAAAGACCGATTTCCAGAAGTTGAATGGGATTGGCTCATCAATGGAGAAGGTGAAATGCTAAAAACCGATAATCCCTCCGAAAGTGATAGTAAAGAACAGCCCACCTCTACCCTCCCCGATTTATTTAGTTTTGAGGAAAATTTTATTAGTGAGAAAAAAAAACAAGTTTTCCCTAATCCACGAGAATCTCATAAAACGGAAGTAGATAAAGAAACTGAATCTATAAAAGAATCTCAGCCATTAGAGAAAAAAGTAGAAAATTCAGGCTCCGAAAAGATTATTAACATTGAAAAAGAACCTAGCACTCAAAAAGTTAAAAGAGTGGTTTTATTTTTTGATAATGGAAAGTTTGAGAGTTACGAAATGTAATTACGTTTTACTCTTTTCAACCAAAAAAGTAGTCTAACCACAAAAACTACTTCTAGCAGAAAAATATAATTACAACTAAAATATCCCACTGTTATAGTATGCCAAGTAGCCAATACCTGATAAATAATCCGATTGATTATTATACATAATACTATTTATGCGACATTTTGTTAAAACCCTTAATCAACAATATATAAGGAAAATAAAAATTAAGATGCTAAAAAATAAAAGAAATCTTTATTCAATAATTACGCTGATATTTCTCTTTCAATTATTTATATTCTCGGATAATTTAATGCCATTTTCTTGGGGTAAATTAAAAGTTGAAGGCTTGGCTTGCACTTGTCCTGATTTAACTGTTAAAACAGGAAAAATATATTTGAGAACAATAACACCAGATAGTCTAAAGAGATTTAATATTGATTATTCAGAAATATATTTAACTGAAAATTCTTTTAAAAAATTCCCAAAGAACTTTAATCCTTCTTATATCTTTGATCCAAACTTTATAGAAGGGAAAGTTGTTGGAAAAAGAAATATTGAAGGCGAAAAGCATTGGAATTTAGTTTTTGATGTAAGTAATTGGCAAATTTTAAACCCCTTGAAAGATATTCTAATTAAATTTTCATTCTTTTTGCAAATAATAATTTTTATAATATACTACTTGAAAAATGAGAAAAACATCACATAACATGGGGGTTGCAAGATGCGGAATTGAAGGTGATCTCAGAAAATTTCTAGAAAATACCCGCTTTTAGTTCTCTCGCAATTTAGGAAATAGAAAACGTTTTTGCTGGAGTTTCGTTATCCTCTCAACTTTCGATTGCAGTAGACCACACCTTGCAAGACTCCTTTCCATAAAAAATTTATTAATCATATTCACTTTTTTATCACAAAATATTTTATAAAATATTGAATAACTTCTAAATATAAATTAATTTAATATCCCTCGAGAGGAATCTTTTTGGTTTCATCTACAATCTCATATTTTAAGGCTTTAGCAAGAACAAATATTTCGTTAAGGTTGGTCATAAGTTGCTTTGCTCCTTGTTTCTTTAAATCTTCCTGATTAACCCTTTTGTATGCCTCATCTTTAGCATTTTGAGTTATTTTTTTAATGTCCTTCTCATCAAAACGGTCAAAAAAAGAATCGTCTAGAGATTGTATTTCTACACTTGGTATAATCTTAACTTGTGGCTGTGGTAACTCTTTTATAATTAGCTTCTTATCAGTGCTATCTACTTCTATCTTCATTTTGGTTAAATCATAGGACACCTGTGCCATAGTCTTAGTAAAAGTGATGATTTTCTTCTCAGTAGATGGCAAGAGACTGCTCCCTAAAAGCTCAGATTTAATAGTGGTTTTCTGCATACTAGAAAAGTTTTGCTCCATAACCACCATCTTATTCATTTTAGAAATTTGGTTGTTAATAAGGTAATAATCACTTATGATTTTATCTCCTTTTTTGGTCGTAAATCCCTTCCATACAAAGAAAATAAGGAGCATTACTAAAACGCCCCCTACAAATCCTATAATAACTTTAATATTTTTCAATTTAGGTTACTTTTTCTTTACTAAATTATACAAATCTTGTTCCAAAAAGCCTGTAGATGGTGCTTCTACAATACGCCCAATCTCTCTTCCGTAGCGTTCTAAAACAATAGTTGGTACTTTTTTCACATGATAATCTAACTCCTCACTTTCTGGTGATTCCATTCGTTTAGAAAGAGCTATTATTTTCATTTTAGATAATGGATAATCAACTTCTTTTAATATTTTAACTAGCCTAGGGAACTCTCTATGGCTATCCCCACACCAAGTGCCCACAAAAACGGTAAGACTGTATTTATTAAGTTCTTTGCTTTTTTTAAGTAGTGCTATAGTATTTTTATCTGTTTCGTAGTTTGCATATTCCTCATCATACCAGGTTTTAAACGGCTCCTGTTGAAACTGACTAAGCGTTTGCTTTCCTAATAAAACTTTTCCATACTGTTCAGAGTCTACTTGACGATTAACAACTGTTTTCTCAACCACTCCACAAGAAGCTATCCCCAATAACAATACGGTACTTAGAGCAATTTTTTTTATCATGATATTATTTTTTATTTTTCTATTATTGATTTTAAATCTGCTGGAGAATAATATTTATTTTTCAATACTTTATCATCAGAAACTCTGTGTACATTGTATTTCCCTCCTGATTTTTCATAATAAGCCTCCTCCCCTTTTGTTTCCTTATAGAAAGCTACTGTCTCCTCTGCTTGTTGTTCGTTTTCACAAGCTTTAGACATATTAGACCTTTGTACTTCATTAAATAATTCCACAAATTTTTCGCCTAACCCAAACTCTAATACAGCTCCACTCAACACATACTGCAAGTCGCATAAGGCATCTGCTATTTCTACTATATTTTGGTCTTCTATCGCTTGTTTTAGTTCATTTAATTCTTCCTGTAAAAGGCTCACTCTTAACTCACATCTCTCCTTAGACGGAATTTGAGGTTGGTCTAATATAGGCGCATTAAAGGTTCTGTGAAACTCTGCTACTTGATTAAGGCTATCTATTTTTTCCATGTTTAATGTCTTATAAATCTATTATTATAAAAATGATTTATCAAAAGAAAACGGCAATAAGTCTCTTATACACTTTGTTTTATAAATTTCGCCAGAAACAGAAGCAAAATAAATTTCTATAGACTCTTCTTGAAGTGCTTCATACTCCAAAATACTCTGCCTACAGGCTCCACACGGAGGAATTGCTATTGATGAAATACTATCTTTTGGCGCACCAATTACAAATAACTTCTTCATTTTAACACTTGGATAATTGGCAGATGCCCAATAAATGGTAGTTCTCTCCGCACACAACCCTGACGGGTAAGCTGCATTTTCTTGGTTGCTCCCCGTTACAATTTCCCCATTTTCTAAAAGAATAGCACAGCCTACCAAAAAGTTAGAATAAGGTGCATAAGCCTTCTCTCTAACTGTTTTAGCTGCTTCGTATAGTTTTTTTTCTGTATCATTTAAAGCCTCAATACTTTCAAAGACTTCAAATGAAATATGAAGTGATTTTTCCATTTTCATTAGGTAAAATAAGAGGGTAAAAGTACGGATTTTTATTAAAAAAAACAATTAAAACCCTTACTCCGCCATATACCAAGTCATTTTTTCTAAATACTCTGGTTTAGGTTTAATAAATTTTATGATTTTTTTATCATTGGGTGTGGTAAGTCTGTAAAAAATAATTTTATCTGCGTGATATTTAAAATAAGGATGTTTCTTAAGCCACTCTTCGGGAGCATTAGATAAACTATATTTCTTTACTTTAGAAGCATCTAAATATGCCGTTTCTATCAACTTTTGAGTTAAATCAGGGTCTATATAGTAGGCTTCTAGAATTTGTTTTTTGTTAGCAAACCCACCGAGTAGCCCTCTAAACGAAATATAACTTTTAGCTGCCTTGGGTGTAAAACCAAATTCAACTAATTGCTCATAAGAAATCTCATTAAGGTCCACCGAAGCAAAATTAGTCTTTATCTGAGGTTTTGTAGTTTCTATTACCGAAGGTTCCTCATTTTTAATTCTAATATAAGGACTTAATGCTTGGAATTTTTCATCAGAAATCACAAAACATTTCTTAACATCGTCTGCTGTTTTAAATCTTCCTTTGAGTATTTTCTGCTTATAGTTTACAATAACGGCAGATTGTTTTTCCGAGAAACCTAGCTTTTGCCAGCCTCCTAAATCTAAATCATTAGGATCAAAAGGTTGATATACAATACTTTCTTTTTTTTCTCTAATTTCGTTGGATGTGCTAGGATTTACTTTATTTGGCAAAAGAACATACGGTGCTATAATAGCATAATTTTCAGGACTTAAGGTATAGCAGTCTCTTAATTTTTCTTTGCTAATGAAACTTCCACCCAAATAATTTTTATATTTGATAAAAGATAGAGCTTGCTTTTCTGAAAAACCAAGCTTCACCCAATCCGAAACGGAGTATAAATCTGGATTAAAAGACTTATTTACTGTAATTTTAGACTTATAAAACGACTGATGAGATGAATTTTCATGAGATTTAGCTATTTTATCAGGAAGCATTATAAATTCTGACAATTCGCTAAATTTCTCTGCCGAGATTACATAACATTTAGATAATTCTTCTTTAGACGAAAAAGAACCTCCCAACAAATCTTTATACTTTAGGATAGTTTCAGACTGCCGTTCAGAAAACCCTAAATTTTGCCAATCTTGTAAACTTAGCTGATTAGGATTAAATGGGGTAAGATTTAATTTTTCTCTATTTTGGTGTTCTACCGAGGTGGTAAAAGTTAGCTCAGGTAATGGTTGGTCTTCTTTTTGTTTTTTATAAAAGTAAAAAAATATCTGAATTCCTAAAAGCAACACTGCTATAACAGACCACCCCAACACTTGCTTTTTTATCATACTGAACTCCAGTTTAGAGAATGGCTTTTTCATAGCATTTACTTTTAGTTAGATGCCACCAAATTAAATAAAATTATGGAATTGAAAAATAGTTTATGAATAAATCTCTAAACTCTTTTAGATTAGTACTTTTTTAGACTTAACAGCATAAAAATTTGCCAAATCAGTACAATAATTATTTCAGGAATAATGATGTAAAAACTTAAGTCATAAAATTCTTTATGATACATAAACTTAAAAAAGAAATAACTTACTAAAGGAAAAAGAAAAGTTAAAAGAATCAACCAGATAAAGTATTTTTTAATATCAATCTTACTACCAAAAATTTTATTGTGATTTACAATAGTCAAAATACCACCCAATAATGAAACACCACAAACAGAAAACCAAAAATAAAGCTGAAGCTCTGAGCTTCTAATAGAAAAGAATTTAGTAAAAAACGATACTATGACAAATCCTAAAATCCATTCAGAGATTATATACCAAATACTTTTTTTATTCAATAATTTGGTTTTGGGAGAAGTTATAATGCCAAAATTTAAACACGACAACGATAAGAGAGCATTGAAAAAGATTACCGAAATTTTTATTGAAAAACATAATTCATAAACACAACAAAACAACATCAGATTTGAAATAATCAAATAGAATATATCTAAAAATTTACGATTATTCATTTTTATCAAATGTTAGCCGCATTTACTCCTTATCCACTAAAGCATCTTTAAGTTTGGTAAGTTCTGATTTTATAAACTCTAGGCGGTCTATTATTTCTACCGTTTCGCTTACTTTTTCATTGGTAGCCAATGCCACTCTAGCACCGTCTAAAGTATAGCCTTTTTCCTTTACTAAATGATAAATTATCTTTAGGTTATCAATATCCTTAGGTGTGAAATATCGGTTGCCTTTCTTGTTTTTTTTAGGCTTTATTACAGGAAATTCTTTTTCCCAATATCTTATGAGTGATGTATTTACATCAAACGCTTTGGCAACTTCGCCTATAGAATAATATAGTTTTTCTGGAAGATTAAGTTTCATATTTATACCAAATTAGAACCACAATTACAGTGGGTTAAAGCAAAAATACAAATAATCTCTAAACCTTAGTCTGGTTGAACAAAAAATATTTGAATATTAGCCACTTGGACTGATAATATTTACTAAGTTGATTTTTATCTCTCCTACGCCAAGTTCCGTACGCTTGAGCATAGAAACCAAAATGAGCCCTTACCACTGCCCAAAGATGAGGAAAACCGTTTTTAACCCCAAAATAAAGCCCTGCCACACCATCTAAACACAACCGAACGAAAATAATCCACAACAGATAGACAGGTAGATTTTTAAGCAACATAGAAAGATTATTCCTTATATTAAGATAGGTTTTATAAGGACTTTGTTTATTAAGAGTACCACCTCCCACATGATACACTCTAGAGAGCCCGGTATAATAGATTTTCTTTCCTAAATTCCTCAATCGCCAGCAAAGGTCTATCTCTTCCTGATGGGCAAAAAAACGCTCGTCAAAACCACCTATACCAAAAAAATCTTCACTTCTAATAAATAAACAACACCCCGAAGCCCAATGTATCTCACATACATCATCATATTGCCCCTCATCTTTCTCCAGCGTATCAAAAACCCGACCTCTACAGTAAGGATAACCTAGGTTGTCTATCATTCCGCCACCCGCTCCTGTAAATTCAAAATACTTTTCGTTATTAAAGTCTAATATTTTAGGCTGTACCGCAACGATATTCTCATCTGATTTGAACAAATCTAAAACAGGCTCTAACCAACCAGAACTCACCTCTACATCAGAGTTTAAAAGACAAAAAATATCTGCCTTTATAGCCTTTAAACCTTCATTATATCCACCTGCAAAGCCGTTATTTTTTAAGTTTTTAACCACTTTAACCTCTGGAAAGTTTCGCTCTAAAAAAACAACAGAATCATCTGTGGAAGCATTATCTATCACCCAAATATCTGCTCCTTGAGAATGCTTAATTACATTAGGCAAAAATCTTTTAAGCCAATGCTTTCCGTTCCAATTAAGTATTGCTATTGCTAATTTCATAATTTTATTGTTTAGCAAAAGTTTTAATGGCGTCTTGATACTTCCATCGTCTATGACTCCAAAGCCAATTATCTGGTCGTTTTTTAATAGTGGTTTCTAGCATTTTATAAAATTTATTAACCACTTCGTACGGCTGAAATCGCTCTCCATCAGGGTAAATTCTGTAATAATTAACTTGATAAAATCCTCGTTTAACCTTTTTCATTTCACAATAAATAAAGATTAAATCCATTTTGGTAGAAAGTTTATCATACCCAATAAAGGCAGGTGTTTTTTGATTTAAAAATTCTAAACCATAATCTACATCTAACACATAAGGTGACTGGTCTGCTACAAACATATACACCGAATTACCATCGTTAGGCTGCTTCAATATATGCCTTACCACTTGCTTAGCCTCTAATGCTGTATTACCAAAACGACCTCTAATGAGTTTAACTTTTTCTTCCCAAAAAGCACTTTGCATTTTTCTGTACACGGGAAAACAATATTTTTGTGGAACCACTTCTGCAAGGGCATTAAACCATTCCCAATTAAAGATGTGTCCGGAAAGCATTATAATATTTTTCCGCTCTTCTAACGCCTCCGAAAACAAATGTTGATTAATATGCTGAACCCTTACCCTTAATTCGTTATTAGACACAGTAAAGGTTTTTAGTGTTTCTACAATATAGTCTGCAAAGTTTTGATAAAAATTTTTACAAATTGCATTGATTTCCGTTTCGGACTTCTCAGGGAAAGATTTTCTTAAATTCTCCAAGACTACTTTTTTTCGGTAACCTACTATATAGTAGCTTAGTACAAAAATAAGGTCAGAGAAAATATAAAGCACCCTTAAAGGAAGTTTAGAGATGATATAAACGGTTCTAAAAAGGATATTATTTAGCATTGATTTTTCTTAACGACTGCAAATTTACAAATTACAAAACAGATGAGATGTCAGAATTATTCTTTATTTTTGGGATTTAAACTTAAAATCAAAAATTATGAAATACCGTTATTTAACCCTAGGATTGATGAGTGCCACACTCACTATTTTATCTTGCAATAAAAATGCAGAGAACCCAGCTAGCAATACCAATGATAGTACAGAAATTAAACAAAAACTAGCCGAACAAGAAAAGGACAAGCTAGAAAAACCCTACCACCCAGAAGATAACGCTGAGGAGAAAATTGCAACCTTAATTTCTCAAGCTCAAAAAGAGAATAAAAACATCATTCTACAGGCAGGTGGCAACTGGTGTATTTGGTGTCTTAGATTTAATGATTACATCAACAAAATACCTGAAATAAAAGAAATTATAAACCAAAATTATCTCTACTATCATTTGAATTATTCAAAAGAAAACGAGAACAAAGCTCTATTTGAAAAATATGGCAATCCTGGAGAGAAATACGGTTATCCTGTATTTATTGTTTTAGACCAAACAGGCAAGGTAATCCATATACAAAATAGTGCCGTATTAGAAGAGAACAAAGGCTACAGCCTAGATAAAGTGAAGGCATTCTTCAACGAATGGAAGCCTAAAAACCTCTAAAAACAAACTGAGGTTATCTTTTTTAGAGATAACCTCAATTATTTATTTTTTCAAAAAATCAGCTATAAGTTCTATTGGCCTGCCTATAACGGCTTTTTCTCCTTTAACCACTATTGGGCGTTCTATCAGACGAGGATTATTCAGCATTATTTCTAAGTATTCTACCTCTGTATAGCTTTTATCTCCATAGTTTTCTTTAAAGAATGTGTCTTTCTTTCGGATAAGTTCAGACGGCTTCATTTCTAAAAATGAAAGTATTTCCTCTAAATGTTCCTTAGTTAAAGAATCTTTGAGAAGGTCAAACATTTCCACATTCTCATTAGTAGAGTTTAGCAGTTCTAAAGCTCCTCTTGACTTAGAACATCTGTTATTATGGTATAATTTTATCATAATTTTTGATTTAAAAAATCCGCTAAAGTTAGCGAGCTTTGCTCTCCTGTCTCTAAATTTTTAATAGAAACTTGTTTATTTTTAATTTCTTCTTCCCCCACAAATACAATATATGGAATCCCTTTTTTCTCCGCATAAGTGAATTGTTTTTTCAACTTAGCAGCCTCTGGATAAAGCTCGGAAGAAATACCTTTAGCTCTTAATTGCTGTATAATATCCATAGCGTGAAAAGCCTCCTGCTCACCATAATTAGCAAAAAGATACTGTACATTTTGAGATACTTCTTGTGGAAAACGATTGAGCTCTTCCATAACTAGATAAATTCTATCTAAGCCAAAAGAAATCCCTATTCCAGGAATATTTTTAACACCGAAAACTTCTGTTAGATTATCATATCTACCACCACCACCGATGGAGCCTAACTGTACCTCGTTAGACTTAACTTCAAAGATAGCACCTGTATAGTAGTCTAGTCCTCTTGCTAGAGTAATATCAAATTGAAGCACCTTTGAAGAAACACCTAAAGCAAGGCATTGTTTAATCACAAATTCTAATTCTTCAATACCTTTCAGCCCTACTTCTATATCAGAAAAACGCTCTTTAAGTGCCGATAGATATTCTAAATTATCCTCCAATGGGCTGAATAGAAACTCCAATTTCTCTATCGCTTCAATAGGTATATTTTTACTTTTAAGCTCTTCTATAACCCCATCTTTACCGATTTTATCTAACTTATCTAAAGCTACAGTAAAATCTATCAATTGTTCTGCTATACCCGCATAAATAGCTAATCCTGAAAGTATTTTTCTGTTATTGATATGGATTTTAACATCTAAATTAAGCTCTGTAAAAGACTTTAAATAAAGCTGAACCAACTCTACTTCTTGCCAAAGGCTTTCACTACCCACAACATCAGCATCGCACTGATAAAATTCTCTAAAACGACCTTTCTGTGGTCTATCAGCACGCCATACAGGTTGAATTTGGTATCGTTTGTACGGAAATACAAGCTGACCATGATTCATAGCTACAAACCTCGCAAATGGAACGGTAAGGTCGTATCTCAGTCCCTTATCGGATACTTTGGGCGTGAGTTTTTTATGGTCTTTTTCTATTAAATTTTGTTCTGATATTTTACTTAAATAATCTCCAGAATTCAAAATTTTAAAAATAAGCCTATCTCCTTCCTCCCCATATTTCCCTGTAAGAGTTGATAAATTTTCAAAACTAGGTGTCTCTAATGGAGAAAACCCAAACAGCTCAAAATTCTTTTGTAAAACACTAATGATATATCTTCTACGATAAACTTCTAATGCCGAAAAATCTCTTGTTCCCTTTGCTAAACTAGGCTTCATAAACTCATCACTTTTAAAGCTACAAAAGTACAGAAAAATAAGTTGTCCACAATATTACTGTAAAATCTTATAAAATGTGTCTATTTGTCAGTAATTTTAATTTGGCGAAAAATTTGTTTTGAGATAAAATTATAAAAGACTTAAAATATGAAAAAAGCACTTATTGTGGTAGATGTTCAGAATGATTTCTGCGAAGGAGGAGCTTTAGCTGTACCAAATGCTAATGAAATTATCCCTTACATCAACCTTTTAATTGAGGAAAACCAATATGATAAAATAATTTTCACACAAGATTGGCACCCTGCAAATCACAAATCATTTGCTTCTAATAATGGTAAAAAAGTAGGCGAAACCATATCACTGAACGGCGTACCACAGTTTATGTGGCCAGACCATTGTGTTGAAAACTCTTTTGGTGCAGAATTCCATAAAGACCTAAATACTAGCAAAGTAGATTATATTGTAAAAAAAGGTAAAAACCCAGAAATAGATAGCTATAGTGCATTCCAAGACAATAATCATTTCATGAAAACGGGGTTAGCTGACTATCTTAAAGAAAACGATATACAATTAGTAGAAATTGTTGGCTTAGCACTAGATTATTGCGTTAAATATACTTGTTTAGATGCTGTTAAAGAAGGATTCTTAACCTGTTTACACTTTAATGGTACTCGTGCTGTAAATGTAAAACCTGAAAACGAGAGAGATGCCATCTACGAAATGCTAGAAAATGGTGTTACCATTTTAGGTTAAAAAAATAAAACACTTATAACTATTTATAAGTGTTTTTTCTTTCATATCAATATAAATAAAAAAGCTGAGAAGTTTCCCTCTCAGCTTTCCTTTTGCTAAAATATACTCTAGAATTTAACTCCTAAACCTACTTGGAAAGTATTGTTTTTGTTAGTTGTATTATCTGATGCAGAAGTTGTTCCATTTTTAGAAATATCTGTAAAACCAGCTACATATCTAGCATTAACACCTATGTTTGGTGTAATATCAAACCCTAAACCTAACCCCATTCCAAAGTTGAAGCTATTAAAGTTGTCCTTATTAAGTTCCGTAACTGTTTGCCCTGATTTTAAAGGAGTTTCATAAGAAGTCTTAGCATTTGCTCCTACTAAAAAGCTAAACTCTGGACCAGCTTCCAAATAAAACTGTGGAGTCGCTTTATACTGAAACATTACAGGAACTGAGATATAATCCAAGTTTAATTTAGTTTCTGCCTTTCCCAGTATTCCAGCATCCTTTATCGTTTTAGAACCTAAATTGTTATAAAGTACCTCAGGCTGAATACTAAAATCTCCTGATATAGGTGCATTTAAAAATACCCCTGCATAGTAACCTACTTTAGCTTTGGTATCATCATAGCCTCCTTTAGAGATAGAAGATACATTTAAACCTGCTTTTGCTCCAAATTGTTGTCCGAATACAAATGAACCAGCTACTACCGCTAATCCTAAAAATAATTTTTTCATAATTCCAATTTTTAATTTTATAAAATTTGTTTTTACAACAACCTTCTAATCAAAAGGCTTGCCAAAAATTAAACAATTGATTAAAATCAAACATAAAAATAATCTTTACTTACTGTATTTCAGTCAAATAAAAAAGGTTTAGATATTTTTCAATCCAAACCTCAACTTTAGTTATTTTAATATTATTAAATATGTTTCTACTTTTGGTAAGCCTCAGTGTGTACCTTTGCTACCACTCTTCCAGAAGGATCGTTCATATTCTTGAAAGATTCGTCCCAAGCCAATGCGGTAGGTGTACTACATGCCACAGATGGCACAGACGGAACGGTAAGTGCTGCCGCTTCCGAAGGGAAATGTTCTTCAAAAACACTTCTGTAATAATATTCTTCTTTAGATGTAGGCGTCTGCACAGGAAAACGAAACTTAGCATTAGCTAGTTGCTCATCTGTTACCTTTTCATTCACTAGTTCTTTAAGCTTATCTATCCAGCTATAGCCTACTCCATCAGAAAATTGCTCTTTTTGTCTCCACGCTACAGATTCTGGTAAGACATCTTCAAAAGCCTTTCTGAGCACCCATTTTTCCATTCGTTCTGGAGTAACCATTTTATCTTTCGGATTGATACGCATAGCTACATCCATAAACTCTTTATCTAAAAACGGTACTCGTCCTTCTATCCCCCAAGCCATAAGAGATTTATTAGCTCTTAGGCAATCATATTGGTAAAGTTTATCTAATTTTCTTACCGTTTCGTTATGAAACTCTTCTGCATTCGGAGCTTTATGAAAATAAAGATAACCTCCAAAAAGCTCATCTGAACCTTCTCCAGAAAGCACCATTTTTATACCCATAGATTTAATTACTCTCGCCATTAAATACATTGGAGTAGAAGCCCTTACTGTAGTAATATCGTAAGTTTCTAGATAATAAATTACATCTCTTATAGCATCTAAACCTTCTTGTATTGTAAATTTTATTTCATGATGAATGGTCCCTATATGCTTTGCTACTTCTTTCGCTGCTTTAAGGTCTGGAGAACCTTCTAATCCTACCGCAAACGAATGTAGTTGAGGATACCATGCTTCAGATTGGTCATCAGTTTCTATTCTTTTAGCAGCATATTTTTTAGCTATGGCTGAAGTAATAGAAGAATCTAAACCGCCTGAAAGCAGCACGCCATAAGGTACATCAGACATTAGCTGACGGTGAACGGCAGCTTCTAAAGCCTCTCTAAGTTCAGATAGATTAGTGGTATTGTCTTTTACATTATCAAACGCTCTCCATTCTCTTTTGTACCACTGCTCAAATTTGGCATCTTTACTGTGCCAGTAGTGTCCAGGAGGAAATATTTCTATTTTAGAACAATAACCTTCTAAAGCTTTAAGCTCCGAAGCTACATAAAATGTTCCATTTTTATCCCAGCCTATATACAAAGGAATAATCCCCATATGATCACGAGCGATAAAATATTCATCTTTTTCAGTATCATAAAGAGCAAATCCAAAAATACCATTAAGTTCATCTACGAAATCTTTCCCCTTCTCTTGGTAAAGAGCCAAAATAACCTCGCAGTCAGATTCTGTTTGAAACTGATATTTCCCCTCAAATCTTTTACGAATTTCTCTATGATTATAAATTTCACCATTTACAGCTAAAACCAACTTTCCGTCAGGACTGAACAGTGGCTGTTTCCCAGAAGTAGGATCCACAATAGCTAGACGCTCGTGAGCGATAACCGCTTTATCGTCACTATACACACCACTCCAATCTGGACCACGATGACGTATCTTTTTTGACATTTCTAATACCTGAGGTCTAAGACTCTCCGCCGATTGCTTTATATCAAAAGCACAAACAATTCCACACATATATATTCTCCTAAAATTATAAATCTACGACAAATTTATTATATTTACATGATACCAAGCCTTCTTTAAATCAAAAAAAATAAAAAAAGTGAAAGAAAAATATTTTTTGAGGGCAATTCCGTATCTTTGCACAGATTGTAAAATAAACTATAATACTTAAAGAATATTATGTTCCGAACACATACCAATGGCGAACTTTCGCTAAAAAATCTTAATGAAAACGTAACACTTTCTGGCTGGGTACAGACGATAAGAGATAAAGGTTTCGTAGTCTGGATAGACCTTAGAGACCGCTATGGTATCACTCAACTTGTTTTAGATGAGGAAAGAACTACTAAAGAGCTACTAGAGAAAGCTAAAAAATTGGGAAGAGAATTTGTAATACAAGCCAAAGGAAAGGTTATTGAAAGAAGTAACAAAAATCCTAAAATCTCTACAGGAGAAATAGAAATATTGGTAGAAGAACTAAATATTTTAAATGAATCTCAACTTCCGCCTTTTACCATAGAGGATGAAACAGATGGCGGTGAAGAACTTAGAATGAAATATCGCTATTTGGATATTAGAAGAACATCTGTGAAAAACAAGCTCATCTTCCGTAGTCAGATGGCACAAGAAGTGAGAAATTACCTTTCTAACCAAGGTTTCATAGAGGTAGAAACACCTGTACTCATTAAATCTACCCCAGAAGGAGCTAGAGATTTTGTAGTGCCTAGCCGTATGAATGAGGGGCAGTTTTACGCTCTACCACAATCTCCACAAACCTTTAAACAACTCTTAATGGTAGGTGGAATGGATAAATATTTCCAAATTGTAAAATGTTTTAGAGATGAGGATTTAAGAGCGGATAGACAGCCTGAATTCACTCAAATAGATTGTGAAATGGCATTTGTAGAGCAGGAAGATATTATGAATGTGTTTGAAGGTATGACGACTCATCTCCTAAAGAAAGTTACAGGGAAAGATTTTGGAGCCTTCCCTAGAATATCCTTTGCAGAGGCTATGCAAAAGTATGGTAACGACAAGCCAGACATCAGATTCGGAATGGTATTTACTGAGTTGAATGAAATTGTTAAAGGAAAAGATTTTAAAATATTTGATGAAGCAGAATTGGTAGTCGGTATCAATGTAGAGGGCTGTGCAAACTATACTAGAAAGCAGATAGATGAACTTATAGATTGGGTAAAACGTCCACAGATAGGTGCTAATGGAATGGTTTGGGTAAAATATCAAGAGGACGGAACACTAACCTCTTCGGTTAATAAATTCTATACTGAAGAAGATTTAAAACTAATTGCTGGAAAATTCGGAGCAAAAGCAGGTGATTTAATGCTTATCATGAGTGGAACGGCTTCCTCCGTAAGAACTCAACTTTCTGCTCTAAGAATGGAATTAGGTAACAGATTAGGCTTAAGAAAACCTGATGAGTTTGCTCCTCTTTGGGTGGTAGATTTCCCTCTTTTAGAGTGGGACGAAGAAACTCAGCGTTACCATGCGATGCATCACCCATTTACCTCACCAAAGAAAGAAGATTTACAATTACTAGAAAATGAGGCTAGTAAAGCTAGAGCTAATGCCTATGACTTGGTACTTAATGGTAACGAAATTGGAGGTGGTTCTATTCGTATTTACGACCGAAATCTACAATCTAAAATGTTTAATCTGTTAGGTTTTACGGAAGAAGAAGCAGAAGCACAATTCGGATTTTTAATGAATGCCTTTAAATATGGCGCTCCACCTCATGGCGGACTTGCTTTTGGTTTTGACCGATTAGTGGCTATTTTAGACGGCAACGAAGTTATTAGAGATTATATTGCTTTCCCTAAAAATAATAGTGGTAGAGATGTCATGATAGATGCTCCAAGCAACATCGCTGAAGAACAACTAGAAGAGCTGCACTTAAAACTAAGAAACTAAATAATATAGTAAAACCTCTCTTAAAGAGAGGTTTTTATATTTTATTCTATTATAGAGAGAAGAAATTACTCCCCCTAATAGAGTAGTTTTCACAGACCAATTAAAAAAAACGCCTAAAAAGCGGTTTTTTATTTTAGTTAAATTGTGATGAAATTACATCATACCTGGCATTCCGCCTCCCATTGGTGGCATTGCAGATTCTTCTTTAGGTAACTCTGTAATTACACACTCCGTAGTTAATAGCATACCAGCCACAGAAGCTGCATTTTCTAATGCTACTCTAGTCACTTTGGTAGGGTCTATAATCCCTGCTTCTAGCATATTAACATACTCGTCAGTTTTAGCATTATATCCAAAGTCGCCTTTACCTTCTGAAACTTTAGCTACAACTACAGAACCTTCGCCACCTGCATTGGCTACAATTTGTCTCAATGGTTCTTCTATAGCTCTTTTAACTATTTTAATACCTGTGTTTTCATCTTGGTTAGCACCGTTAAGATTCTCAAGAGAAGCAATGCTTCTTACTAAAGCTACACCTCCACCAGCTACGATACCTTCTTCTACTGCCGCTCTAGTAGCGTGTAATGCGTCATCTACTCTATCCTTCTTCTCCTTCATTTCTACTTCAGAAGCTGCACCTACATAAAGAACTGCTACACCACCAGCCAATTTAGCTAATCTTTCGTGTAATTTTTCTCTATCGTAGTCAGAAGTAGTGCTTTCCATTTGAGCTTT
Organism: Riemerella anatipestifer; assembly: GCF_035666175.1. NCBI lineage: Bacteria > Pseudomonadati > Bacteroidota > Flavobacteriia > Flavobacteriales > Weeksellaceae > Riemerella > Riemerella anatipestifer. The sequence continues at coordinate 136,537 of NZ_CP142016.1, read as the reverse complement.
GATTTGATTTACTCTAGCTTTAATTTGAGCTTCATCTCCAGCACCATTCACTACCGTAGTATTGTCTTTATCTATAACTACTTTTTCTGCTCTACCTAGCATATCAATAGTTACATTATCCATAGTAAAGCCTCTTTCTTCAGAAACTACTTGTCCACCCGTTAAGATAGCAATATCTTCTAACATCGCCTTTCTTCTATCTCCAAATCCTGGAGCTTTTACTGCAGCGATTTTTAAAGAACCTCTTAGTTTATTAACCACTAATGTTGCCAACGCTTCACCTTCTACCTCTTCTGAAATGATAAGTAAAGCTTTACCTTGCTGAGCTACTGGCTCTAAAACAGGCAGTAATTCTTTCATTGAAGAAATTTTCTTCTCTACTAAAAGGATGTACGGATTGTCTAACTCCGCTACCATTTTATCTGGATTTGTAACGAAATAAGGCGACTGATAACCTCTGTCAAACTGCATACCTTCTACCACATCTACCGTAGTATCTGTACCTTTAGCCTCCTCAACAGTAATTACACCTTCTTTACCTACTTTACCAAAAGCTTCAGCAATAAGACTACCTATTGCATCATCGTTATTTGCAGAAATAGAAGCTACTTGCTTAATCTTTTCAGAAGAATCTCCTACTGCTTGAGATTGAGATTTTAAGTTTTCTATTACAGTAGAAACTGCCTTATCAATCCCCCTTTTTAAATCCATAGGATTAGCTCCAGCAGCCACATTTTTAAGACCTTCTCTCACGATAGCTTGTGCTAATACAGTAGCTGTAGTGGTACCATCTCCTGCCAAATCATTGGTTTTAGAAGCTACTTCTTTTACCATCTGAGCTCCCATATTCTCTACTTTGTCCTCTAACTCTATCTCTTTAGCCACAGAAACACCGTCTTTAGTTACATGTGGAGCACCGAAAGACTTTTCTATAACTACATTTCTACCTTTGGGTCCTAAAGTTACCTTAACTGCATTTGCTAATGCATCTACACCTCTTTTAAGTGCATCTCTTGATTCTATATCAAATTTAATGTCTTTTGCCATTTTTATATCTAATTAAATTATTGTTATGAAAACACAGATTAAACCTCTGTATTACCTATTTTTTATTGATTGATTTTTAACCTAAAATACCTAAAAGATCTCCTTCTCTTACGATAAGATAATCTTTACCATCAAGTTTAAGTTCTGTACCAGAATACTTGCCATAAAGCACTTTATCTCCTACTTTTACAGTCATAGGCTCATCTTTTTTCCCTGCACCTACAGCTACTACTACACCTTCTTGAGGTTTTTCTTTTGCTGTATCTGGGATAATAATTCCTGATGCTGTTTTAGTTTCAGCTGCTGCTGGTTCTACCAAAACTCTGTCTGATAATGGTTTAAAATTTACTGACATATCGTTTTAAATTTTTATTGTTTAATTTTAACTTCTACTCTAGACACGAAAAAAATGCCAAACACCATACGGCAACAATCATAAGACATTTTGACACATTAAAATGACAAAGATTTATAAAATATGACAAGAATTAAAACAGTAGTGATAAAAAATTTCCTATTGCCTCTCTATATAAACAAAAAACGGATTGAAATATTTTCTTTTCAATCCGTTTTATATTATTTAATAAAAACAATCTACTTCTTACTAAATTTCATTAGTGGTAGTTGGTCTTTGTAAAGTGTAAGAGTAATGCCATCACTTTCGTATCTATTGGCTTTTTCCAACATTTTTAGAAAGTTTTGTTCCACCAACATATCCTTACAAGCCATTCTAGTAGAACCCACATTCTCTACCGAGAAAGCTCCCGTTTGTGCATCTGTTTTAAGCTGTCCAAAATAATTGTTACACCCAGAGTTTCCTGATACTTTCTCTGTTTCTACTGTTAAAGTAGGTACTTTACTAGAGCCGAGTCTGCTTTCCGCTAAAACCCACTCTGTTGATAATAGACTAACTTGATTCTTTTTACTCTTAGTTGTAGTTGTATTACCAACCGTGGCACAAGAAAACATCAGCAAACCTATACCTAATGTTAATATTATATTTTTCATAACCTTTTTATTTGTATTTACGAGCGTAGCTCTGCATTAAAATTTTTCTCAAAGAGTGTGATTAGCCCTCCCATTATTTCTGAAATTTCTTTTTCTTCTAATGTTTTTTCTTCATTAAGAAGTTCAAAACTCAAAGCGTAAGATTTCTTACCCTCTGGCAAATTCTTACCTTCGTAAACATCAAACAGATTAACCGATTTAAGATACGGCGACGGCTTCTTCATCACCTCTTGATATAAATCTGAATAAGTGATGTTTTTATCTAAAAGTAACGCTAAATCTCTTCTTATCTTATTAAATTTAGGTATTTCTCTAAACTTAAAGTTACCTTTAATCCTCAATTCTTGACAAGCCTCTACTTCTATCTCTGCATAAAAGGCCTCCTGCTCCATATCTGCAGATTTAAGATATTCTGGTGCTACCTTACCTAGCCTTGCCAATACCTTACCATCAGAAACAAATTCTAACCCATCACTGAAACGAACATCTTGCAAAGGTTTCTCCTGAATAGTAATACCTAAAACTTCTAACGCTAATTTAGCATAAGACTTTAAGTGATAGAAATCTGTACTAGATTTCGGTACAAGCCAATTTTCAGATTGATGTCTACCAGAAATCAGCATTGCTAGTTGCTTTCTTTCTTTATAAGTTTCAAATTTATGATAGATTTTACCTAACTCAAAAAACTTAATATCCGTATTTTTACGGTTGATATTGTAGACTGCATTCTGTAATAAACCTTCTAATAAAGAAGTTCTCATAAATGCCAAATCATTACTCAATGGGTTAAGTAATTTAACCGCATTGGTTTCATCTTTTACCGTAGTAAGAGAGTTGTTCATCACTTCATTAAATCCATTGGACTGTAATAATCTAGCCCAAGTATTTTCTAAAGCATCTTGGTCTTCAAAACTCAATTTTACTGGTGAAAACGCAATCTTCTGAGGACTATCTATTTTGTTATATCCATAGATTCTAAGTACTTCTTCTATTACATCTATTTCTCTAGTAACATCTGCCCTATAAGTCGGCACAGAAAGCTCTAGACCGTCTGGAATTTCGTTAAGAATTTCTATTTCAAGCGATTTTAATATCTTCTTTACCGTTTCACGGTGAATTTTAACTCCTAGAATTTGGTCTAACTTAGAATATCTAAATAGCACATAATGCGGATTTATTTTCTCAGGATAAACTTCTATTAAATCTCCTACAAGTTCTGCTTCTGCCACTTCTTTAAGAAGGCTTATCGCTTTGGTAATGGCTATTCTAACCGCATTAACATCTACACCTCTTTCAAAACGGAAAGATGCATCTGTATTTAAACCATGAGCTTTCGCTGCTTTTCTTACCGATACTGGATTGAAATAAGCACTTTCTAAAAAAACTTTTGTCGTTGAATCTGAAACACCAGAATCTGCTCCACCAAATACCCCTGCGATACACATTGGCTTATCGGAAGTGTCTTTTATCATAATTTCTGCACCGTTAAGCGTTCGCTCCACGCCATCTAAAGTGGTAAATTTAGTTCCAGAATTACAAACACCTACAACTACTTTTTGTCCAGAAATTTTATCTGCATCAAACGCATGTAGAGGCTGCCCCAAGCCGTGTAAAATATAGTTGGTAACATCTACCACATTATTGATAGAATTTAAACCTATGGCTTTAAGTTTATTTTTCAGCCACTCTGGAGAAGGCTTTACCTTCACATTATCTAAAACAGCTCCTATATATCTAGGGCAAAGCTCTGCATCTTCTACCTCTATAGAAAATCCATGCTCACCTTCTGGCTGAAAAATATCAGACGATACCTTTTCAAACTCCGTTTCGGTGATATTAGACGCGTACAGAAAAGCATTTAAATCTCTAGCCACACCATAGTGAGACATCGCATCTGTTCTATTAGGCGTTAGCCCTATTTCATAGACTTCATCTTTAGTGATTTCAAAATAATCTGCAAAAGGCTTCCCTACTTCGTGAGTTTCATCTAAAACCATAATTCCATCATGGTTAGTCCCTAACCCCAGTTCATCTTCAGCACATATCATTCCTTCGGATACCTCTCCTCTTATTTTAGCCTTTTTGATTTCAAAACTATTCCCTTCTTTATCATAAAGCGTTGTTCCTACTACTGCCACAGGTACTAATTGCCCAGCCTCTACATTAGGTGCTCCACATACAATTTCTAAAACCTCACCTCCTACATCTACGGTTGTTTTTTTAAGTTTATCTGCGTTTGGGTGTTTTTCACAAGTTAAAACTTTACCTACCACAATACCCTCTAAACTTCCTTTTACACTTTCAAAAATTTCTATCCCCTCTACTTCTAGCCCTATATCTGTAAGGTAAGCTCCTATCTTCTCTGAAGTCAAGTCGGTTTTGATATAGTTTTTTAACCAATTATTTGATATTTTCATTCTTTAATATGTGTTTGAAAATCTTTATTATTTTTAAAATATTGACTTAAATTTTCCTTAAAACAAAATTTGAGATTTGTATTTCAAATCTCAAATTTTGAAAGTAATTTAATACACAATCACTTTAGTTATTACTAATTACATTCCTATGACAGGCATAGAAAGCATTAAAATATGTTCGTTTTCATCTAACCCATCTATAGGTTCTAAAATACCTGGACGGTTAGGCTGAGACATTCTCATCAATACATCATCAGAACTCAAAACTGATAACATTTCTGTTAAAAATTTAGAACTGAAGCCAATGTTGATGTCTTCTCCTTTATAGTCGCAAGGAATCTGCATATCTGCTTTATTAGCAAACTCGGTATCCTCTGCGTGTAGATGAAGGATATTCCCTGATAATTTAAACCTTACTTGATTAGTAGATTTGTTAGATAAAATAGATGCTCTTCTAATAGAACTAAGTAGTAAATTTCTATTTACTGTAAGCAAATTAGGGTTTTCTTGAGGGATTACCGCAGAGTAATTAGGATATTTACCATCTATTAAACGACAAATCCAAATATGATTACCAAAAGTAAATTTAGCCATATTCTCATTAAACTCAATAACAACTTCTTCCTCCGTGTTGGCTAGAATATTTTTAAAAATACTCAATGGTTTTTTAGGCATAATGAACTCTATAGGCTCACTATTTTTAATGTCTTTTCTCTTGTAAACTACCAATCTATGAGAATCTGTAGATACAAAGTTAGCCTCATTTTCTCCAAATTGGAATAAAACTCCCGTCATTACAGGGCGAAGCGTATCATTACTTGTAGCAAACAAAGTATTTACCAACGCTTCTGCTAATACCCCTGAAGGTATCGTAACACTTTGTGAAGCATCAAACTCTGGTAATTCTGGATAATCCTCTGCATTGTCTAGAGCCACCTCATAGTTATCTCTATCATCTAGAATTTCTAGTAAAGCCCCCATTTCATTGGCAGACTCCTTTACTGTAAAAGTTAAAGGTTGCTCCCCAAAGGTCTTTATCAGTTCTTGAAAAGTCTTCGCAGGAACTGCTATTTTACCTTGATCTTCGGACATTACCTCCAAAGAAGTCACCAAAGTAGTTTCCCCATCAGATGAAGTAATCTTAAGATTTTGATTATCTAGTTCGAACAAATAGTTTTCTAGAATAGGGCGTGATTGTGAACTGGAAATCACACCACTTACCACTTGTAAAGCCTTTTGTAACTCGCTACTTGCTACGATAAATTTCATAAATAAAAATTATTTGGATACAAATATAGGTAATTGTAATAAAACAATAAAAAAAAGTAACATTTTTTGAACTTCTAGACTCAAAAAGTTATTAACAAATGCTAGTGTTTAGGCTCCCATATCAATCTTAGAAAAGAACTCAATCGTTCATTTTCTCTACTTACAGGAATCCCCACAACAACACCCAACATCAACTGCTCCAAAATACCCAAACGCATCTGAGGACGCATGACCATATCAAAATTACCTCTATCAAAGGTTTTATTAAATTCTACTCCCACAAAATTTCTTGTCCCCGAAATCATATAATGGAAACTAGAATGTACATCGTACACCATATGAAATTTATTGGTGATAAAACTCTGCTCTATCATTGGTCCTGTATAAACCAAGGTATGGAAATTATTTCCCCATCGTTTAGCCACCACAAAAAATGGGTTGTAAACATTTCCTTTAATTAAAGGTTTTCCAAAGCGTCCAAAATCTGAAAACTCTAGCTCGTTGATGTAGCCTAAAGCCATTGTTGTCGCTTTCTCTTCGTTTACCAAAAACGACCATTGTAAAGCCAATTTCAGACTATTAAGTTTACTAGACGGTGCTTGCACTCTCTCGTTTCCCGTAGGAGAATAGAATGTAAACGGTAGCTCTACTTCTAATCCTAACCTATCAATAGGAGCCCATTCGTACTCTACCAATGCTTCATAAGCATCAAAATTGAGTTTATCTGTTAAACCAAGTCCTAAATTCCATTCTTTTTCGCCTTTTCTCGCTCCTAAATCCCTTATCAAATCTATATACAAAGGTTCTGCGTGTAAAACTTTGGCTGGTTCTTTAGTATCTTCCACCTCTGCTATATAAAGACTATCTTTTTCATTTTTAATATTTTGAGAAAACACATTGCCAAAAATTAGCACTAAAGCTAATAGCATTATTCTTTTAAAATTCATTTTATTTTTGATTTTAATCTAAATTTATTTTACAACTTTAGATAGTCCTTAATTCAATTGAGAACTATCATTATCATAAACCATTTATAAATTAAAATCAAATTTTAGGCGGAGGCACATCAAATTGAGAAAAGCCGTTAAGGAGCTTGGATACTCCAACAATGCAAATATATTTTGAGAAATAAATCTCAACCATCTGAACTGATTTACACGGAGAAAATAATCCGAAAAACCAATTATATTTAGATTTTTTAGTATAATTATCCAAATCGTACTCTTCGGATTCTTCTATGGCATTTTCATACTTAAATACTTTTTCTACAATAACTTCTATAATGCTTTCCATATCATTATAGTTTGAAGTTTCTGAGAAATAGTATCTATCATCATCTGGAGTATCTATACTTATATTCATAAAATAAACTCCCAAAATTCCCCAAAGAAATTTTAGAAAAATTTTATTTCTGAAATTATTCATTTTAATGATACTCTTTTTCTCCATAATATATCTCTCTAAACACTTTCCTCAAAATCTATATCAGGGTTGAGAATTTCTGTAATAATACTTGATATTGAAGCCATAGCATCAGACAAATCACCGTCTATTTCTAGCATTTGCACTCCACGACTTACCTCTGCAAAACTCCATATCCCACAACTAATATCCTTACCCAAAAACTCGGAAAGTTGCCCCATAGCATAGGCATAAATGCAAAGCTGAAGTGCTTGTTTATAGTCTTTATTTTTAAGGAGTGTTTCCCTATTTTTATCAGAAATTTTCAGCCTTAGATTTTTAGTTTTAGCCGTTTTATAATCTATCACTCTTAGATTTCCGTTGAGCCTATCAATCCTATCTATAAAACCTTTAAAAGCCACTTCTAACTCATCTGAAACCTTAAATTTAACATCTTTGATTTCTTTTTCTAAATCTAGAATTTCTAAGGTATTTCCACTGGAAACCAGCTCTAAATCTAACTTTAAAACATCTCCTATAACTTTTTTAGCCATCTGTTGATGCACGAAATTCATACCTCTTTCGTAAAATTCGGGCTGATGTTTCAGTGTTTTTATTGCAAACTCAACACTTTCATCTATTTGAGTAATTGCCCATTCTAAATCCTGCGGAGTTAATATCTTTCCTTTTAATTTACCGTATAAAAACTCCAATGCATAATGCACTAAATTACCATAATTTCTAAGGGAAAGCTCCTCCTCTATTTCGGAAGTTTCCTTTATTTTTAAAACCACTTTAGCATAAAAATCAATAGGATTATAGAGATAAGTGGTAAGGTGTGATGCCGCAATATTATGTTGCCATTCTTTGAGCCGTTCCATTACTTGTGGAGTTTTAGAAACCACCATCGGAAGCACCTCTACGGGTTGCGACTCATTCTCCACCATAATTTTTTGCACTTGATGAGGACTTTCCATTTCTATTTGAGTGATAAATCTACTTTTCTCTCCCGTATTAACGCCTGAAGACAAGGCATTATAAAGTAAATGGATATGATGAGCGTCCTGCAACAATCGGTAGAAATGATAGGCATAAATACCATCATTCTCCAAGAAAGTATTAAGTCCGAAATTCTTTCTTACATCAAAAGGCAGATAAGTATTTTGTGAGTTCCCCAGCGGAAGTTTACCTTCATTAGTAGAAAGCAAAATGATGTTTTCAAAATTGAGCAATCTGGTTTCCAGCAATCCCATAACCTGCAAACCAGACAACGGTTCGCCTTGAAAATCCACAGACTCTGCACTTACCATCTGATTAACCAAAACCTCTAAATCTTCTATACTTACTTCAAATTGGTAAGGCTCTAATTGATTTTTAACGATTTTAAAACTCTTTTCAAAATAAGAAATATTCTCGTACTGAATATCATCTATAGGTTTGTATTTCAACTGATAACAAAAATCTATCAATATCTCCAGCAACTCTTTAACACCTTTTTTTTCAAAGATGTTAAAGAAATTCAATCCACCCAAGTATTCTTTTAAAAGAGAGTAGGAAACATAAACAATATTATGCTCCGAAATGTAGTTTACAAACGCTCTAATGATTTTATCCTCCTGCACATCGGTCGGCAAAGTTTCCAAAATCCCCACGACATCGTGATGATAATAAGTTGATGATTTTTTCTCTAGCTGTTTGTGCAGATAAAAAATCTGTTTCATAGCGTTGCTAAAAGATAAATTCTTAAGCGGCAGCCCCATCGTAATATTAACTTTAGGCACTTCTGATAGGACTTCTAAACACGCAGGAAGCAAATTCTCGTCTAGCAAGACCAACGCTGTCTTAGAATAGTCTGACTCTTTATAATCTTTGAATATTTTAGGAATCACCTGTGTTTGGGTAACATTGCCCGAAACCTCGTAAACATTGATATTTTTAGGTTGAGAAAACTGATTCTCTACCCAACTAAAGTTTCTGTAATCATTAAACTCCGCCCAATCTATATAACGCCTTAAAAACTGCCCTGCTTCTTGCCTTTTATCTTTAATATAGTACTCGTCCGCTTGGAAAAAACATTGTGCCTTGTCCCATTGTAACAACTGCCTTACCAACAATTCTTCAACCGGCGTAAAGGCATTAAAACCACAAAAAACATATTGCTCCGATGTCTGCTCTGCAAATAATTTAACTTTAGATTTGGCTTCCTGATGAAGCATTCCAGAGGTTGCCCATTGCTTAACTTTAAGCTCTTTTTTTAGCAATGGTAAAAAGGTGGTCATTTTTTGCCAAAAGTTGAGATTCCTTTGCCTTGCATTGTCTTCTTCTCCTAAAGTTTCTCCCCAATTTTTAATACGTTCCTCATCAAACATATATTCCAACACTGCCTCATCAGAATCAGAAAACTTTAAAATATCGTCCCAATCCTTCAATAATGTTGGAAACCATTTTAAAAACTGACCAAAATCCTCTGCTGAAAATAGCTGCCTGTAAACATTATAAGCAAACAACCATAAGGAAATCCCTTTGATTTCTTGATAGCTAGAAATATCTTTAATAAGTTCCTCAATGGTAGAAAATTGAGGAAGTAGCCCCGAATACTTTTTTTGATTTTTTAGAATATCCTTAATAAATACCACTGGTCTTTTACCTGGTAAAACGATGTTAAACCGAGATAAATCCGATGACTGTTCTAATAATTCATCTACAATTTTATTAAGGAAATTCATCAGTATTTTTTGCTAAATCTATATTTTAATTTCTATGAATTAAAGTTACCTTTAGAGAGATACACTACTTTTTTGGTATCAAAAAATTCTTCTTCAAAATAATTTTTAAGATTGAAAATCTCGCATTTAAGTCCTGCCAATTCCTCCGCTAAATTGCCGCCTTTTAGATAAAGTACTCCATTATGTTTAGGATTAAATTGTTCTTTTTCAAACTTTCCTTTTAACCATCGCAAAAATACAGGCATCTGCGTAACCGCCCTGCTAACTACAAAATGGTATTTATCTTTCAGTTTTTCGGCTCTTCCGTGTATAGCTGTTAAATTCTTCAGTTCCAATGCCTCCGATACCGCCTGTACTACTTTTATTTTCTTCCCAATAGAATCTATTAAGGTAAATTCTACCTCTGGAAACATTATTGCCAAAGGTATCCCTGGAAATCCACCGCCAGTGCCAATATCTAGAACTTTTGTTCCTTCAGAAAAAGGCATTACCTTAGCAATACCTAAAGAGTGTAATACATGTTTTTCATAGAGGCTGTCCATATCTTTCCTAGAAATTACATTTATTTTTTCGTTCCACTCTTTATAGAGAGGTTCTAACAAATCAAACTGATATTGCTGTTGCTCAGTAAGTTCTGGGAAATATTTTAATATCAGATTCTTCATCATCAATTTAATTCATCAAATATTAGTATTCTTCTCTAGATATTTTTGCCATTTCCAAGTCGTTCTAAGAGCTTCTTCTAAAGAGGTTTCAGCTTTCCAACCGAGTTCTCTCTCTGCTTTATCAGCATTGGCATAAGCTATGGTAATATCACCTTCTCTACGACTGCATATTTGATACGGTACTTCTACCTGATTGGCATTCTCAAAGGCTTTAACCACTTCTAAAACCGAAGAACCTTGCCCTGTTCCCAAATTATAAATATCCAAAACAGTCTCTTCTTTTGCATTGATGAGCTTTTTAAGTGCCGCCAAATGAGCCTTAGCTAAATCTACCACATAAATATAATCTCTAATCGCGGTACCATCTGGCGTTGGATAATCGTCTCCCCAAATACTAAGTTTCTCTCTAATCCCTGCCGCTGTTTGTGTAACATAAGGCACCAAATTGTTAGGTACTCCCAACGGTAGCTCTCCTATTTTGCCCGAAGGATGTGCCCCAATGGGATTAAAATATCTCAACAAAGACACTTTTTTAGCGTGAGCTCTAGAAAAGTCCTTTAGTATCTCCTCTCCCATCTGTTTAGTTTTACCATAGGAAGATTCTGGAGTTTTAAGTGGTGTATTTTCATCTATCGGCATTTCATCTGCCTGACCATAAACCGTACACGACGAGGAAAATATAAAGTTAGAAATATTCCGTTCTTTAAATTCTTGCAATATATTGATTAAGGAAAAGAGATTGTTCTCATAATAATCTATTGGTTTCACTTGGCTTTCTCCCACCGCTTTAAAAGCAGCAAAGTTGATACACCCTTCTATATTATGAGCATCTAAAACTTGACTTAATAATTCTCTTCGTTTTAAATCAAAAGGATAGAAAATAGGTTTTTTGCCTGTAATCTCTTCTATATTTTTAAGCACAAATTTCTCCGAATTAGACATATCATCTACAATCACAATATCAAAACCATCATTCAGTAGTTCAACCACTGTGTGAGAGCCTATATAGCCTAAACCTCCCGTTACTAATATCGTCATAATTCTTTCTTATTTATTTACAAACTCCAAAACAGTTTCTGTAATATATTTTAACTGTTCATCATCTAACTCGGTGTGCATTGGTAATGAAATTACTTCGGATAACAAACGGTCTGTATTTATAAAATCGGTATCATTACTTTCTTGGTAGTAAGCCTTCTGCTTTCTAAGTGCCACAGGATAGTATATCATCGCAGGAATTTCTTTTTCTGCCAAATATTGCTGAAGCTCGTTTCTTTTTCCATTAAGGATTCTAAGAGTGTATTGATGAAATACATGCGTTGAATTTTCCGCTCTTTTTGGAGTTAAAATATGAGGACAATCTTTAAAAGCCTCATCGTAAAAATCTGCAGCTTTACGTCTAGCTTCGTTATAGTTATCCAAATGTGGTAGTTTTTTTCTTAGAACCGCTGCCTGTATGCTATCTAGCCTTGAATTAACGCCCACCTCATCGTGATAATAGCGTTCGTACATTCCGTGATTTACAATTCCCCTTAGGCGGTGAGCCAAAGCATCATCATTAGTAAAAATAGCACCTCCATCTCCGTAACATCCTAAATTCTTAGACGGGAAGAACGATGTCGTTCCTATGCTTCCCATTGTACCAGACTTTTTAGTTATTCCGTCGGCAAAAGTATATTCCGCACCTATGGCTTGTGCATTGTCTTCTACTACAAAAATATTGTGTTCCTTTGCTATTTTTAAAATCTCTTCCATATTAGCACATTGCCCAAATAAATGCACAGGAATTATTGCTTTAGTCTTTGGTGTAATGGCTTTCTTTAACTTTTCTACATCTATAGTAAAAGTATCATAGTCCACATCTACCAAAACAGCTTTCAACTTCAATAAGTGTATCACCTCTACCGTTGCAGCAAAGGTAAAATCTGCAGTAATTACCTCATCTCCTTCTTTTAAACCTAAAGCCATTAAAGCTATTTGGAGTGCGTCTGTACCGTTAGCACAAGGGATTACGTGTTTTACATCTAAATATTCTTCTAACTCGGATTGGAAAGATTTAACCTCCGAACCATTGATGAACTGTGCCGACTGCATTACATTAAGCACCGCATTATCCACTTCATTTTTAATTTTAAAATACTGGCTCTGCAAATCTACCATTTGTATCTTTCTCATAATATTGAGTTTTATGTATTAAATAGGTTGAGCGACTGCCGTTAAACAATCGCTCTTATCAATTTTTATTATTGTTTATATTTTAGGGAATTTACTTGGATTGGTTTCGTGAAACACCGCATAAACTTCCTCCACTATATCATCCACAGAAGGTTTACTAAAGTAATCTCCATCACTAGCATAAGCTGGTCTGTGGTTTTTAGCCGTAATGGTTACTGGGTCGCTATCCAAATATCTAAAGGCTTTTTGTTTTTCTAAAATTTGCTGAAGAATAAAGGCAGAAGTTCCTCCTTCCACATCTTCATCTATCACCACCAAACGATTGGTTTTCTGAAGACTTTTTGCAATTTCGTGCTCTAAGTCAAACGGAATTAATGACTGAACATCTATCACTTCCGCTGAAATGCCTAACTGTTCTAGTTCTTTAGCTGCCTCCATCACCACACGCCAAGTAGAACCATAAGTAACAAGGGTAACATCTGCCCCTTCTTTAGTTACCTCTATTTTACCCACAGGCACGGTAAACTCGCCTAAGTTGTCTGGTTGTTTTTCTTTTAAACGATAACCATTAAGACACTCCACAATTACCGCAGGTTCATCACTTTGTAACATCGTGTTGTAAAACCCTGCTGCTTTAGTTAAGTTTCTAGGAACTAATACCAAAATTCCTTTGGACAAGTTAAGTATCCCCGCCATAGGAGAGCCTGAATGCCAAATTCCTTCTAATCTATGCCCTCTAGTTCTTATAATTACTGGAGCTTTTTGTCCCCCTTTAGTTCTGTATTGCACTGTTGCCAAATCATCACTCATACCTTGCAAACAGTAGAGAATATAGTCTAAATATTGAATCTCTGCAATTGGACGAAGCCCTCTCATCGCCATACCAATCCCTTGACCTAAAATAGTAGCTTCTCTAATCCCTGTATCTGCCACTCTCGTAGCTCCATACTTCTCTTGCATTCCTTCCAAACCTTGGTTTACATCACCTATGTTCCCCGTGTCTTCTCCAAAGACTAAGGTTTGTGGATATTTTTCAAATATTTTATCAAAGTTGTTTCTTACCACTACCCTTCCGTCCACTTCTTCGGAATTATCACTATAAACAGGCTTTACTTCTTTTACATTAGTTGCCTTCCATTGAGATTGAGAGTAAAGATGAGATGAATAATGGTCTTGCTCCTGCAATAAAAGTTCTTGATAAGTCTTTTCTAAATCTTTTCTTTCCGCAGAGACTTGCCCTCTTGTAAGCCATAGTGCTTTTCTCATCAGATGGAACACTTCTCTCTTTCCAACCGATATGATTTTACCGAAATCTTGCAATAAAGACTCTACTTGAGTATTTTGAGCTTTAAGTTTTTCTACCGCTGACAGCCCTTTTTCTTTAACAGATTTAATAGCATTTTGGTAGGCTTCCCACGCTCTTTTTTGCCCTTCCTTAACCTCCTTCTTTGCTTCTTTATCTAAAGCATCTAACTCTTCTGCCGTGGCAAGGATTTCCGTTTGTCCGTCTATTTCTATGCTATAATTGAGTATCCATTCTCTAAACTGTTTAAGACCATCGTACTCTGCTTCCCAATTCAATCGCTCTTCTGATTTGTATCTTTCGTGAGAACCCGATGTAGAGTGTCCCTGCGGCTGCGTAACTTCTTTAACGTGAACTACCACAGGAACACTTTGATTCCTTGCAAAATCTTCTGCTCTAGCGTAAGCGTCTAACAAGGCTGGATAATCCCACGCCTTTACGGTAATGATTTCGCAACCTTCAACTTTACCTTCTTTTCTTTGGAAGCCTGATAGCATTTCGGTAATATCTTCTTTGGCTCTTTGGTTGTGCGTAGGCACAGAAATACCATACCCATCGTCCCAAATACTTACAATCATAGGAACTTGCAAGGCACACGCAGCATTGAGAGTTTCCCAAAAATAACCTTCCGCAGTGGAAGCATCTCCTATCGTCCCGAAAGCTACTTCGTTACCATTGCGAGAGAATTTTTCTGAACCTTCAAACTGGATTTCTTTATAAATTTTAGAGGCTTGTGCTAAACCTAAAAGTCTAGGCATCTGCCCCGCCGTAGGTGATATATCGGAGGAGATATTTTTTTGTTCTGTTAAATTTTTCCAACTGCCATCTTCGTTAAGGCTTCTAGTGGCGTAATGTCCGTTCATTTGTCTTCCTGCCGATGCGGGCTCTCTTTCTACACTTGTATCTGCATAAAGCTGTGCGAAAAAACTCTCTACACTTACGGCTTGTATCGCTAAGGCAAAAGTTTGGTCTCTGTAATACCCCGACCTAAAATCGCCATTTCTAAATACCCTTGCCATCGCCAACTGTGGCAACTCTTTACCATCACCGAAGATACCAAATTTTGCTTTTCCTGTAAGCACCTCTCTCCTACCTAGATAGGACATCTCTCGGGAAATTCTCCCTAGTTTATAATCGTTTAAAATACTATTTTTAAAATCCTCAAAAGATACTTTTTGAGACTCTATGTAAGTTGTACTCATAACTCGTTTTGAATTTTGACAAATATAATAATTCTAAACGAAATATTTTAGGGTAGCCTATTTTAATTCGTGCTGAAAAAAATCACCTACCTCCAATCATAGGATTGACCGGGACAGAAAATGAGGTTGGCAACTGAGAAATAAAGCTCTTGATAAGATAATTCTGTAAGGTTACAAGGCTTACTAAAGTATTTTTTTGAATTATTTTCAATTTTATGAATAAAAACCATTCATTCTTCTATTCCTCAAAGCTGTTTTTTAATTCTTCATTAAAATAATGAGCTCCTCACAATCATTCTTCTATTCCTCACGGTCATTCTTGTATTCCTACGAGCCTTTATTATATTCCTCATCGGAAAGAATATTGTTCTTTCTGGGTTAATTTTATTTTGAGTTTTGCTTCAGAATATTTTTAATCTTTTCTATATGTCTTTCCCCATATATGACACAAATTTTAGTGCCAGATACCGAATCTATATCATCAACTACTATTCTGTTTCTGAAATCTTGAACAAAATCTTCAACGAAATACTTTCTTTGTTTTCTGCTTAATGTATTACAGGTGTAGATTTGAGCAATTTCGGTCTCCAAATCGCATTTATCCAACAAAATTTCACCGTATTTTTTTTCAAACTCTTTGACCAATATTTTTGAATTAGTATCTGATACAATATAAGTATTTTTTATCCCCAATTTTTCGTAAGACGGCTGGTCAGTAAGGTTAAGCTCTGGAGAATAGCTTATTTTTCCAAGAATTTTGTAATTCAAAGTATCAATATATTTAGATGAAACACCAACGCCCAATATTTTTCTCATTTTTTTATCATAAAAAACTATTGAATCCTCTTTAGAACCGTCTTTATTTAGTCCCTCCAACAGAAATAGATATTCTTCTTTTTTTAAAGAATCTATTGCAGTTTTAATGTTAAGATAGTAGCTCTTAGTCCCAATATGACGAATACCTAAAAAGACCACTTTTTTACCTTTATAATCTATCTCTTGTAAATTTACCCTTTCATCTAGTACCCCTGCATTTCGTAGAAAAAAAGTACTAGAACAAGATATTAAACTAAATCCTGCAATAAATAAAATCATTATTTTTATACAAAAATGAGGCTCATAAAATAAACCTCTAAGCATCTTAATCATATTATAAAATTACAATGATCTGATGTCTCTTATAAAATCCAATATTTCTTTTCGATGCTCCCATAACCAAGCCACTGCAGACTTCACACCATTCCAAACTTTACAAAAAAATCTACAATCCCCACCATTAGTTCTTATTCCTTTATAAGAACTTTCTTCAATAAAAAACTTATCGTCTCCAAACATTATTTTATCAACAGCTTCATCCACACTTAAACTTTGCTCAAGTTTTGCCATTTCATTAACAAGTTCAATCACTTGTTCAGTACCAAAATTTGAGATAATATCCTCCGTAGATTGTCCAGACAAAGCTAAATCAAAACTCTCTTTCGCTAATTTCTTACCAGTTACTCCAAGCATATTCCCATTAGGAACATTTGCTAAGAACTCATCAAAAGAAGAGTCTGAACTTTCCAATGTAGCCAAAGAACCATTACTTTTTGGTAATGTAATGTGTTTCACGACCTCTCTACTTTCAACTACTGTTTCAGAAAATCTGGTAGCAAACTCCTTTCTAAAAATCTCCAACTTAGTTTTTGCATCAATTGAATTTTCTTGTTCTTGAATTCCATCATTATCTCTACAAGAGTTCAATACTCCAATAAAAAGAGTAAAAGTTAAGAATAAAATTAAATTTTTTTTCATAATTCTAGTTTTTAAAGTTATGCCTACTTAACTTTAGAATAAAAAAACAATACTCCTTTACTTAATTAAATCAAAATATTAAGAAGGATGAGGTTCAGCTTTTTCACCCTACTGCAAAATTTTCTCACACAAAGTTTTACTACAATTTCAAACCATCTCCTATTATTTCATTTATTGTAAAATCATCTTCAATGTTTCAATAATAATTTTCGGATGATGTCTGTTCTAGAAAATATTACAGCACCCCAAATTTAAAAATTTTATTTTAAATACCCCATTTTTGACTTCATTTCTAAATATTTTACCAATTATTACTCTAACTAAGGTATCTTTGCACCTCAATAAAGATTTTTGCAAGTGATGAAATATGATGTAATATCCCACACCGATAAGAATGGGCTAGAATACCTATCGGTAACCAACGACGACAACCAAGTAAGAATATACACCCTAAAAAACGGTCTTAAAGTTTACCTCTCCAAAAATTCTGATGCTCCCAGAATACAAACTTATATCCCCGTAAGAACAGGAAGTAATAACGACCCCAAAGACAATACTGGTCTTGCCCACTATCTGGAGCATATAATGTTTAAAGGCACTTCTAAAATAGGTAGCCTTGACTGGGAAAAAGAACGACCTCTTTTACAGAAATTATCCGATTTGTTTGAGCAGCACAAAGCCACCCAAAACGAGGAAGAAAAAAAGCAAATTTACAAAGAGATAGATACCATTTCTCAAGAGGCGGCACAGTATGCTATCCCTAACGAATACGACAAAATTTTATCTTCTCTAGGAGCTTCTGGCACTAACGCCCACACTTGGCTAGACGAAACGGTGTATAAGAACAATATCCCGTCCAACGAGTTAGAAAAATGGTTTAAAGTTGAAAAAGAACGCTTTTCGGAGCTAACCTTAAGATTATTCCATACCGAGCTAGAGTCAGTTTATGAAGAGTTCAACAGAGCCCAAGATAACGATTTTAGATTGGTGCATTATGAAATTATGGACGCTCTTTTCCCTAATCACCCCAACGGACAACAAACCACCCTCGGTAAAGCCGAACATCTAAAAAACCCGTCTATGGAAGCCTTACATAAGTATTTTAACGAATACTATGTTCCTAACAATTATGCCCTTATTTTGGTGGGAGATTTAGATTTTGAACCAACTATTGCTTTAGCTGAACGCTATTTTGGCACTTTTTCTTTTAGAGAGTTGCCTCCAAAAACACCTATCATAGAGCAACCTATAAATAACATCATTAAAAGAACTATTAAAAGTCCTTCTGCACCTAGACTTCAGATGGCATGGCGTTCTCATAGCTATGGTACTCAAGAAGCTAGACTTACCGAGATATGCACTCAAATCCTTTCAAACAACGGTGAGGTAGGACTTATTGATTTAAACATCAATCAAAAACAAACCGCCTTAAGAGCATCGGCGTTTCATTCTCCATTTAAGTCTTACGGATTTTTATCTATCGTCATCGTTCCAAAAGAAAATCAAACTTTGGACGAAGCGAAGGATTTAATTCTATCCCAAATAGAAGCCTTGAAAAAAGGAGATTTTCCAGATTGGCTCATTCCTGCCATCATCAACGATATTAAAAAAGGTAGATTAAAACAACTAGAAACTGCCGATGGACTCGCCACACTCCTTTACGAAACCTTTATTAAAGAAAGAGAATGGAACGAGGAACTAAACGAACTCAATCTGTACGAAACCATTACTAAAGAGGAAGTCATTAGTTTTGCCAACGAGTTTTTTGGCGAAAATTATGTGGTAGTTTATAAAGAAAGAGGCGAAAATGATAAACTCATACGCGTAGAAAACCCTAAAATAACGCCTATTAAAATCAATAAGGAAGCTCAATCTGAATTTTTAACGCAACTCCTCGCAGAGAAAACTCACGATATAGCTCCTGTTTTTGCCGATTATTCTAAAGAAATTTTAGAGGATAACCTCAATGGGATTAAACTCAGTTCCATTAGAAACACCCAAAACAACCTCGCTCAAATGAATTTTATTTTCCCTATGGGTACGGATAATGATAAAGAGCTAGGTTTGGTGCTAGAAGTTTTGGAATATATGGGAACCGACCGCTATTCTCCCGAAGAAATTAAACAAGAGTTTTACAAGATAGGAATTAATTACAGCTTCCAAGTTGGTACAGATAATATTAGTATTATGTTAGGCGGTTTGGAGGAAAATCTTGCTACAGGAGTTGCACTAATGGTGCATTGGCTAAGGAATATACAGCCTGATAATTCCATTTATCAAACTATGGTAGCCTCCATCTTAGATGCTCGTGAAATAAGCAAAAAAGACAAAAACCAAATTACGAGAGCTTTAGTAAATTATGCTAAATATGGAGAAAACTCTCGTTTCCGAGATGTTATTACCAAAGAAAGGTTACAAACGGCTAAGGCGGAAGATTTCACGCAAAGAACTCAAATATTATTGGATTACCCTTATGAACTATTTTTCTATGGGCAAGATATTGAAGCGTTTAAATCAGCATTGTTAGATATAGGTCTTACCAAAGGAACCCTTACACCTCCAACTCCTAAAAACTACCCAGAGCCAGTCACTAACCAAAATAAAGTTTATCTAGTGTATTATGATATGGTACAGGTGGAAATAATGAAGGTAGGACGAGGCGAAGAAATCAATCCTAAAAATTTTGGACGAATAAGTGTCTTTAATGAATACTTTGGGCGTGGGCTATCTTCTATTGTATTTCAAGAAATACGAGAATCTAAATCTTTGGCTTATTCGGCTTATGTATCTTACACCTACCCTAGCCAACTCAAAAAATATGATTATGTAACATCTTACCTTGGCACTCAATCCGACAAAATGGAAATCGCCTTAAACTCTATAAACGAACTAATGAACGAATTCCCACAAGTCAAGTCGCAATTCAATAATGCTAAAAGTTCTGCACTGAAGCAAATTGCCTCACAAAGACTTACAAAGCAGAATTTGTACTTCAATTATCTTGCGATACAAAAATGGGGATACAGCTACGACATTAGAAAGGATATTTATGATGAGATAAACTCGCTTAGTTTAGACGATTTAATTGATTTTTATAATCAAAACATAAAACCGATACCATATCATACCGCCATTATAGGGCAAACCAAAAGCCTTGACTTAAATTATCTAAAAAGTTTAGGAACAGTGCAAGAGTTAAGCATAGAAGATTTATTTGGTTATTAAAAACAAGAAAAAGTCAGACAACTTGTCTGACTTTTTCTATTTTGAAAGAAATTATACTCTTATTTTATAATTTTCATTTCGTCTAAAAGCCATTTGGCATTAGCGAATTTATCAACAATAAATAGGATATACTTAGTATCTACCATAATATTTCTACTGAATTTAGGGTCGTAATTGATGTCGCTCATCGTACCTTCCCATTGGCGGTCAAAATTAAGTCCTATCAAGTTACCGTAAGCATCTAACGCAGGACTTCCAGAGTTACCTCCTGTGGTATGATTAGTCGCTGTAAAATTAACTGGCACCTCTCCTGTTTCATCTTTATAAATGCCATAATCTTTGTTTTGATAAAGATTGATAAGACGAGTAGGAACATCAAATTCATAATCTCCTGGTATATATTTCTCCATAATCCCCGAAGTATGAGTCTTATATCCGTAATATACAGCATCTCTAGGATTAGAACCTTGCACCGTTCCGTAAGTTACCCTAAGTGTAGAGTTAGCATCTGGGAAGAATTTTCTATCCTTATCCGTCGCCATTTGCTGCACCATAAAGGTTTTAAGCTGAGCATCTATTTGGGTTTGATACTCATTAAACTTAGATTGAGTTCCTTGAACATAAGTCGTTTGTAACATAGCTAACACTCCTAAAAGTGGGTCAGAACTAAGCTCTTTTACTAAAGTATCTTTATTCTGAAATACCTTGTCTAAATCAGACGTTACATAAGCTCCGTTAAGTGATTTTCTTCCTGTAATTACCGAGTTTTTACTCCATTCTTCTATGACTTTAAGATTAGTCTCTTCATTTTTAAATTCTTCAAACCCTTTAGGAAGAAATTCCGCAGGTGTCTTGTTGGTATATAAAGCCAATAGTTTTGCCGTTACTTTAGCATCTAATGCACCATCGTAATCTTTATAAAAAGATTTTAAACTCTCAAAAAACTTAGGTTCTATATTCTTACCTTTCTCTACATTAAACAGATAATCTAGATAGCGGTTAGCTAGATTAAGTGTCTCTGCATTCCTTAAGAGTTCGTTATAATACGCTCTATTCAATGCATAGGCAGATTGCTCTGTATAAAGTCTATTAAGCTCATCTATAGTTTTCTTTATTTCAGGGTTCTTTTTGATGAGTTCCGCTTCATACGCTCGTTTTTTATCCACCGCTTTAGACTTTTTAAGCCCTTCCACCTCACCTATCCATTTTTTCCAATAGTTGGCTACCGAGGCATATTTAGAAGCATACTTTATTCTTGTTGCATCATCTACACGCATTTTTTCGTCCAAAGTTTTAAGAGCAACCTCTCTCATAGAAATCATTGCAGGGTCTATCTCTTTCATTATCTTTTCCACAGCGATAGATGGTAGATATTCCTGCGTTCTCCCTGGAAAACCAAATACAAAAGTAAAATCGTTTTCTTTTTTGTCTTTGATAGAAATTGGTAAAAAATGTTTTGGTTTGTACGGAATGTTATCTTTAGAATATTCTGCAGGTTTGTTATTTTTATCTGCATAAACACGGAACATAGAGAAATCTCCCGTATGTCTAGGCCAAACCCAATTATCTGTATCACTACCAAACTTGCCAATAGAAGACGGTGGAGCTCCTACCAAACGAACATCTTTGAAAGTTTCTATGACATAAGCATAATATTGATTACCATAATATACAGGCTTTACCACAATATGCTGATAAGGTTCTAGTTTAAACGATTTTTTTAAAGCCTCTATATTATCCTTGATATTTTGCTCAGAAAGACTTGGATTTCCTTTTAAAACTTCGTTGGTTACATTTTTAATATCCACAATAAAGTCTACAGTTACCCCAGGATTAGGTAACTCTTCTCCCATATTTTTAGCCCAAAAACCATCTTTTAGATAATCTTTTTCTACACTAGAGTGAGATTGTATCTGCCCATAACCACAATGATGATTGGTAATAATAAGCCCTTTAGGAGAAATAACTTCTGCAGTACACCCTCCGTTGAACTGTACCACTGCATCTTTAATACTAGGCTTTTCTGGATTGAAGATATCTTTTGCAGATATTTTCATTCCCAGCTCTTTCATTTCTTTCTCATTGAGCTCCGTTGGCATCCACATTCCTCCGTATTGCTGTGCAAACGCCATTACAGCAGGCAACACCACGGCAGATAGTATTAGAGGTTTCTTTATCATTTTAATCATTATTAAAAATTTTTGCCCTAAAAATAAGAAAAATGAAAAAACCAACCTAATTTATAAAATGACAGTTCTCACTTTAAATATCTTTTATAAAATCTTCGTACTCATAAAATACGGTTTCAAATGCCATCATTTTTTCTACAAAAAACTCAAATATTTTTTGCCAACTTTCTTTATTAAAAATACTTACACCATCACACTCTACCCACACTCGGCTAATTTCTTTACCATTATCTAAATATAATGTTTCTTCAAAAAAAGCCTCCTCACCAAGAGCTTCATCTAAAATAGATTGTAAAGATTGTATTTTTTCAAAGTAAGCATTTCTGAAAAGTTCCTCCTTAATCTCTATATCTAAGCACACCATTGCCTTTTTGTTATCGGCAAAAAACTTAAATGAAAAATCTTTAATTTTGGTATTATAAAGAAGCCATTTTCTAGGGAAAGATTTCCCAAAGGCAATCCAGAATTCTTTTTTCAGTTGTGCTGCTTCTTGCTTGCTAAACATATTGCATTTTATTTTATTGGCACTAAATCTAGGATAATCAATTTTGTTATAAATAAAAAACCGCCCTAAAAAAGGCGGTTGGTGAACGCGAAGGAAATATTACCCAAGCGTTCAAATATTTATTAACCTCCTTGTTTACCGTAGTTTATAGTTATACTTATTTTTTTATTGGGACAGAATTGTGACTAATGCCCAATTAAAGCTCTTAAATTTCTAAGATTTGATATTTGACTTTCGGCTAATGTAATGCCTGAGATATAGAGCTGTTTCATCATATCATTGGTCTTAGATACTACATCTATCTGCTGTTCTATATTTTTCATTCTTGTTTTTATGGTGTTTATATTCATCATCTCAATGTGCTTTTCCTTTTCATTTGAATTGTTCATAAAATATGAAATATCATATCCAAAAATATCACAAAAATTAAGCAGGTCTTCCAACGATAATTTTGTAATCCCTTGCAGGATATTAGAGAAAGTTTGATATTTTTCATACCCTAAAGCCTGGGCAATATCACTTTTCTTCATTTTTTTTTCCTTTTTCAACTTCTCCACTTCATCTTTAAACTTCTGAAATACAGCCTTATCTATTTTTCTTTCATTCATTTTTACACAAATTATGTAATTTTTTGTTGTTTTTTATATAAATTATGTAATTTTGCTTTACCAAAATGGCGTACAAAATGGAAGACAAATGTAATGATTTTTTTATTCTTCCCGAAGAATTAAAAAATAAAATAAAAAACAACAACGACTTTAATCTAAGGCTATGCTTACATGTAAAGTGTACGCAGACTGCCTTAAATAAACAGGTGAAAAGGAACTCAAAAACATTGTTTTTACCTAATTACATTGAATTTTATAAAGCCAATGGCTTTGAAAAATTTTTTACATAAAAAATGTAAAAAAAACTAACAGGTTACCTGTTAATCTTGCAGAAAGGCACGAAGAAACCGCTATATTTTCCTCAACTTTCAAAAACAATATGCGGTTTAGACTAGACGAGTTGCAGTGCCTTTCTTTTTATTACAACAATTAAATTTTTAGATATGGGCGAAGAAAAAAGAAAATTTGCTGAGTTTGTTACAAAAACAGCATCATTAGTTACTAATGATATGCCTAAAGGAGCTTGTGTCTTCTTTATTTCATTATATGAGGATGTAGGATTTTCTAATATAACCCGTTGTGCATTATGAAATGAAAAAAACAAGAGTTGTTTATTAGACTGAAAATCAGTATATTGTTTTTGCTATAAAACGGTATAAATGAACAACATAGAGCAAATATATGAAAGAATTTTGGAAGTTTTAGGACTTTTTTCAGAAAATCAACTGATTAGTTATCAGAGAAGAACACCTAAAATGAGCGATTTAGAAGTCATAAGTCTTAATATTACTGCTGAATACTTGAGTATTGATAGCGAATTACAGTTATTTAGAAAATTGCCAAACTCTCTGATAAACAAAATTGAAAGAAGTGTTTACAATAAGCGAAAACGAAGACTATCCCTACAAACAGAGCAAATTAGACAGCGTATTTCGATGGAGTTCAATGAGTTTGAAGATATTTTTATCGTTGATAGCATGCCAATGAAAGTTTGTGAAAACGCTCGTTCTACTCGTTCAAAAATTTGTAAAGAGCAATCCTATTCTTCACCAACATATGGTTATTGTGCTTCACAGAAATTATATTTCTATGGCTATAAACTACACGCAGTATGTTCTTTAAATGGTGTGATTAAGAATTTTGATATAAGCCCTGCATCCGTTCACGACATCCACTATTTAAAAGATAGTGGTGAGCAAATGCGAAACTGTACTTTAATTGGAGATAGAGGCTATTTATCAGCAAAAGTTCAAATAGATTTATTTAACTATGCTAATATTAAATTAGATACACCAATGAGAAGTAATCAGAAAGATTATATTCCTCAATTTTCATTGTACAAGAAAAAGCGAAAACGAATTGAGACATTTTTCTCTCAACTTTGCGACCAATTTATGATTAAAAGAAACTATGCTAAAACTTTTGAAGGCTTTAAAACAAGGATAATCAGTAAAATAACCGCCGCAACGGTTATTCAATATATCAATAAATTTATCTTCCAAAGAAAATTAAATCATCTAAAAATCAGTATTATTTAAAATGCACAACGAGTTCTCCTCTAAGAAAATAGTAATTCTTATTGGTTGAAGTGGATAGTTTTCTTTTAATCTTCGCAAATTCAAAAGTATAGCTTGATGAACCATTGTTATTCAGAGCATTTAGTGAATCTATCCTTATCGCTTTTTGTTCATAAAACTGAATCTCGTCATTATTTAACTCCAATACCATTGATTCACTTTGGTAAGAAGTTGCTGTGGAATCGGTTTTATATTTAAAATCATAGATAAACCTCGTTGTTTGAGAAAATACTACAAACGAAACAAAAAGTAGAACAAATTGAATGCTTTTTTTCATAATATTTAGTGTTTTAAATTGGTTATATCGATTTTCATACTATACTAGCCAGACAACAATTATAACAAAAAAATATAAAGTCTCAAAAATTTTTCAGTGGTTACTTATGATACTTCAGTTCCATTTCAGGAGTTATTTTAAGAAGTGTTTCATAAATGAGTTTAATTACATTTTGCACATCAGTTTTATCCACCATCTCTACCGTAGTATGCATATACCTTAACGGAAGCGAAATAAGTGCAGAAGGTACGCCACCATTAGAATGAGCAAAAGCATCAGTATCTGTCCCTGTAACACGGCTAGAAGCGGCTCTTTGGAAAGGAATTTTTTTAGCTTTAGCGGTATCTGTAATTAGAGTTCTAATGTTATGGTGTACACTAGGAGCGAAGAAAACCACAGGTCCATCGCCACATTTTTGTTCTCCTTCTTTTTTCTTGTCAATAAAAGGCGTCGTAGTATCGTGGGTAACATCGGTTACGATAGCGATATTAGGTTTAATGGTGTTAGCTATCATTTCGGCACCGTAAAGCCCAACTTCCTCCTGTACAGAATTGGTAATATACAGTCCAAATGGCAGTTTATTTTTATTTTCTTTTAGTAGTCTAGCCACTTCGGCTATCATAAAGCCACCTATCCTATTATCCAACGCACGACATACAAAATAGCGGTCGTTAAGTTCAAAAAAGGTATCAGGATAAGTAATCATACAACCAACGTAGATACCCATTTTTTCCACCTCCTCTTTAGACTTCGCTCCACAGTCTATGAATATATTTTCTATTTTAGGTACAGGCTCTTCCTGTTTAGCTCTAGTATGTATCGCAGGCCACCCAAAAACACCTTTTACAATGCCTTTTTCTCCGTGGATATTTACTACTTTAGATGGAGCAATACTTTGGTCTGAACCACCATTTCTAATCACATAGATAAGTCCATCTTCAGTAATATAATTAACATACCAAGAAATTTCGTCAGCGTGAGCTTCTATAACTACTTTGAACGGAGCATCAGGATTGATGATTCCGTAAGCCGTCCCATAATGGTCTGTTCTTACTTCATCTACATAGGGCTTGATGTAATCCATCCATAATTTCTGTCCAGCGTGTTCATATCCTGTAGGAGAAGCTGTATTAAGGTATTGTTCTAAAAATTTTAAAGATTTCTTTTCAAATTTCATAAAAAGGAATAATTTTTGATATTAAACAGTTTTTATTTTGAGAAGGTAAAAGTAATGAATTTTAAAATAAATCTACTGATTATTTTTTTGTGTATCGGTTTTATGTCTAAAGCACAAAAGGATACCCTTGTTGTAAAGGCGCTATCACAATATCCAAAGGAATTACTCAAGAAAGATGACTACGGAAATTACTATTATTACGATGCGAAACAACAAGCTAAAATCTACGAAATTGAGGGCGAAACAGTAATCGTTTTAGATGAAGTAGTTATTCCAAACAAGCCTAGATTTAATAATCAGTTAGATAAAAATTATTATTTCTTTTTAAGTAAAAAATTGAACCGAGTTTACCCTTTATTTATCACCGCTTTAGAACAATATAACGAAATAAATAACTACACCTCTCGTCTTGATGATAAATCTGAAAAAAGAAAATACATAAAAGCTAAACAAGAAGAACTTGCACAAGCCTACGAAAAAAAACTAAGAGATTTAACCACCTCCGAAGGTCGTATTTTTGCCAAACTAATGTACAGAGCCACAGGCAAAAGCGTGTACGATATTATAAAAGAATTAAGAGGAGGCTGGAGTGCTTTCTGGTGGAATGTAAAGGGGAATATTGCTGATGTAGATATAAAAGAACCTTACGACCCATACAGAAATAGACACGATGAATTTGTAGAATCTCTACTACAATCTTATTGGAATCTAGGTTATTTTGCACCTTATGAAGGGCATAAAAATTTTAAAGTAAGAAAGGAGTAATATTCCTTTCTTACTTTAAACGTGATTTATAGCATTATTACGCCTTCTATCTTATGAACTTCTTTATAAAGGTTAATCACCTGATTTGCATCTAGAACAAACGCTTGGATACTGGCAGAGATGTACTTACCATTCTTACTTTCCTTGGTAGATATGGAGTTTTGAGTATTATCAAAAATCTGATAAATTTCTGTAAGTTTAGCCTTATCATTAGGGAAAATAAATTTAAAAAGATAATCCGAAGGAAAATCGTGGGCTTCATTTAGTTTCTCTCTAAACGAATGATAAGGGTCTTTAGTTGCGTCGTCTTCAAATGTTTCTACCATAGTCTTACTTATTTTGCCGAGCAAAGATACAAAATAAGTTTTAGGATTATTATCGTCCTACATCGTCATACCAATATCAATTCCTTTAATTTTTCGGTAAAGGTCGGTGGCGTAGTTATCTGTCATACCGCTTACAAAATCTAATACGCCCAATACTTTTTGATACACACTTCCCTCCTCTACCCTAAACTGATTAGGAATTAGCTGAAGAGCCTTTTTATCATAACCTTTTCGCTCCGAAGGGGCTAGAACCGCCGAAGGAATAAAGTGATTTAGCAACTCATACATTACATTATAACCCGCGTTTTCAATCTCTACTACTGCTTTATGATTATATATTTTTTCAACGGAAAATTTCTCTATCTTTTGGAGGGCATCATTTTCTTTTTGGTAAATGCCAAGCAACGAACTAGCAAAATTCCCTTCTAATAAATCTACCGCATTATCTTTAAATATTTCAATAGACTTGTTAATTAAAGAGTTGATGACTTTAGCTCTTAAATAAGAAATTTGCTCGTTACTATCCGTAATTACACTTAGTTTTTGGTCTATCTTTTTAGTGTCAATCTCTATGGATTTTATTAAATCATAAAACAAGTTTTTACAATCCGAAGTATTTACAATCCCCAATCTATGGGCGTCTTCCATATCTATGATATTGTAGCAAATATCATCTGCCGCTTCTACCAACCACACAAAAGGGTGTCTTTTGTAGCCTAACGGATTTTGAGTTTCCTGTATCATTGCTGTATTTTCGGCAATGTGCTTAAAAGTTTCTTTTTCGCTTTGGAAGAATCCAAACTTCTTTCGGTGCAGAACACTTTTATCTTTAGCTATCGCCTCACAAGGATACTTTGCGATACTCGCTAAAGTAGTATGGGTAAGTTGAATGCCTCCTTTTTCCTTTCCTACTTGCTTATTGGTAAGCACTCTTATCGCATTGGCATTTCCTTCAAAATTGATAAAATCTGCCCATTCGTTAGGTGCGAATTTAGGTTTAAGTTCACTTTCATTCCTAGTGAAATAACTTGCGATGGCATCTTCTCCCGAATGTCCAAAAGCAGGGTTACCTATATCGTGGCAAAGACAAGCCGCTGCGATAACCTCTCCTAGCTGATAAGTATAGAAGTGTTTTGCTGTTTCGGATAAATCATTCTTAAAAGTTTCCACCAAGAAAGCTCCCGCTAGACTTCCTAAACTCCGCCCAACAGAAGAAACCTCCAACGAATGCGTAAGCCTATTATGCACGAAAACACTCCCTGGCAATGGGAACACTTGCGTTTTATTTTGCAACCTTCTGAAAGCCGAAGAGAATATAATTCTATCATAATCCCTTTGGAAATCGTTTCGAGAAACTTTGGTATTAGGGTCGTTACCTGTTCTTTGATTGGTGAAAAGTTGGTTTAAATCCATATTAAAACACACAAATAATTTAGGGAGCAAAAATAAGTAAATAATAATATACTCCTACTTACAAAAACATTCAAAACCCTTGAAAGTTGTATATTTGCTTTTCTCAATAAGAGGGCTTATACCTTCTTTACAAAATAATCGTAACATGTAGTCTTATGAAATACAAAAATATTCGTGAAGAAGAACTCAAAAACAAAGTCGGGACAGACTTTTTTAAAGATTATGACACTACCGAAATAGTAGGCAATATAGACTTTACCGTACTACCAAGACAGGAAAATATTTTTGGCAGAACCGCCCTCCTATGGGCAGAAGCCAAAACAGGAAACTATGACACCACTGCTATGTTCGTACAACTTATCCTCACTATTGGCAAGGCACGAACTTTTGATAAAGCCTATCCTCCTGCATTTCTTGGTGCATTTGATGGACAAAAAATCGCTTTTGTACCTTACATCAATATCCAAGATATTTTCTACCTTAACGATTTTAATTGGAATGTAACTCCCAGCAACCACACTACTAAAGAGTTTCAACTCATCAAAGAACGCATAGACCAGACTTTGAAAAACACTTCCTATGTGTACGATTACGAAACCGACGAAAAGGAACTGCGTTTCTTTATTAAAAATAATATTGCTAATGCCTCTGAAGTACGAAAAATCAAAATAGATAAAAACAACTTTATCCCCATCTACCTCCGCTGGCTAGAAATAGTAAAGCCTACAATTGATGTTGATTGGGACGAACTCAAGAAAAATAACATTTTAGACAGTGACTTCTACCTTGCCGATATTTTTGTAGATGATAAGGATACTCAAAAACTTGAAGACGATACCTCCATACGCGATAGTCTATTTGTAATTTACGAAAACCAAGGCTATAAAATTTCTAAAGAAAACCTCCGCCAAATGTTTGATGCCACTATCGGCATACGCAACAAAAACGCTTACCAACAATTTTGGAAACGCTACAAGCGTCCACCCATTACTGAATTTCAGGAATACATCATTGAACGGAGAGACCTCCTTGTACCACAAGATATTCGTGAACGCAAAGGAGCATTCTTTACCCCAAGAAAATGGGTAGAACTTTCCCAAAAATACCTTACCGATTATCTAGGTGAAAATTGGCAAGACGACTACTACATTTGGGACTGTGCTGCTGGCACAGGCAACCTATTAGCAGGACTTACCAACAAATACAATATCTGGGCAAGCACGCTAGACATGGCAGATGTAAATGTAATGCACGAGCGTATAGACCACGGTGCTAACCTCCTAAAAAGCCATGTATTTCAGTTTGATTTTCTGAACGATGATTTTAGCAAACTCCCACAAAGTTTACAAGACATTATTAACGATGAAGAAAAACGCAAAAAATTAATCATCTATATCAACCCACCATATGCAGAAGGTGATAATGTTCGTGGTATTGGAAGAAGAGATGTACACATAAGCAATACTCATGTAAAATATCAAAATATAATTGGGAAGGCAGGAAGTGAACTTTTCGCACAGTTTTTTGCTAGAATTTATGCTGAAATCCCTAACTGTGTGCTTGCAGAATTTTCAAAGTTGAAAATTCTGCAAGCACCAAACTTTTCGGATTTCCGAAGTTTCTTCCGAGCGAAGCTCGAAAAAATTTTTGTAGTTCCTGCTAATACTTTTGATAATGTCAAAGGTCATTTTCCAATTGGTTTTTTGATATGGAATTTGAATAAAAAAGAAGTTTTTAAACAAATTACCGCAGATATTTATGATGCTAAAACCAACTTTGTAAACACAAAAGAAATTACAACTTATGATAACTATAAGTATATAAGTGATTGGCTCGTATCTTTCTCAAAAATACAATCCTTTCAAATAGGGCATTTAGCATCTGTAGGAAATGACTTTCAAAATCAAAGAATGATATTCATTGATAATGTTTCAAAGGAACTTTGGAAAAAAGGAGGAAGGCATACTAGAATCTACGATAAAAATTTAATTCCTATTTCAATATATTATGCTGTTCGTAAAGTCATTCCCGCCACATGGCTTAACGATAGAGACCAATTCCTTTACCCCAATGAAGACTGGAGAACAGACATAGAATTCCAAAATGACTGCCTTGCCTATACACTATTTAACAACAACATATCTTCCCAAGAAGGCACCAACCACTGGATACCCTTTACTGAGCAAGAAGTGAATGCACAAGATAAGTTTGACAGCTCATTTATGACTGATTTTATAAAGGGTAAACTTAAATACACAAAAAAATCACAAGAAGCACCTCTCTTTGCTTTGGAAGAAATTCCACCACTGGTTCCCACAGAACCGTTGCAATTCTCCACAGAAGCTCAAGCTGTATTCCAAGCAGGTAAAGCCCTTTGGTGCTACTATCATACTCAACCTAACGCTGAGCCTAACGCCAGTCTATACGATATACGAGAGTATTTTCAAGGACGTAATAGCAAAGGTAGAATGAACTCTCGTAGCTCAGACCAACATTACACAAAACTCATTACCCAACTTAGAGATACTCTGAAAGACTTAGCTCAAAAAATTACTCCAAAAGTTTATCAATACGGTTTTCTGAAAGAATAGTAGAAGTAGTAAAAGCATAAAATAAATTGATTAAAAAACGCATACTATACAACATGCTGAGAATATAAATGCATAGAATAAATATTGTCTAAAATTATGGAAGACTTAAATCGATTAGATTGGGTAAAAAAGATATATCCAGACTTTAAAGAGGCAAAATAGATGAACGATGATATATATATTATACAAAAAATCCTTAACTTTAACCCACAATCCATCAAAAACCACTTAGGGCGACACAAAAATGGGTGTGGGCGATACAAGAATAAGTACGGGCAATAGAAGAAAGGCTCGGGGCGACCCAAAAAGTTGGTGGGCGATACAAGAATGACGCGGGGCGATAGAAGAATGATAATGGGCGACCTAAATTGTTGGTGAAAAATACGAAAACGACTCGGGGCGATAGAGGAATGAGTGGTTTTTGAGCGAAAAATTAAAAATAATTTAATAAACTAAATATTAATCACTAAATCTTACTACTATGAACAGAGCAAAAAGAATTTCCGAACTCCAGTACCTCGAAAACTACCGCGTATTATTCGCCAATTTAGATGAGGTACAAGATTTAAAAACCGAATTGGCAGACTATGGCTACGATGATGCCAAAATCGCCGAAGGCAAAGCCCTATTCGACCACACCCAGCAACTCTACAACCAAAACCAACAAGAAACCGCCGAAGAAAAAGAAGCCTATGCCCGGTTTTCAGACGCCTTTGATGTTCTAAAGAAAACCTACAGCAAGCACCGCAAAATAGCCAAAGTCGCCCTAATGAAAAAGCCCGAACTTTGGAAAACCCTCGCCCTCGATGGGAGTTTGTCCGCCGCTTATCTCAAAGCAATGCAAGAAATCAAAACCTTTTACGAACAAGCCCAAAGCCACAGCGAAGCCCAACCACTGTTAGAAAAATTCAAAATCAATAAAGCGGCGGTTGATGCTCAAATCGCACAAATCCAACAAGTAGAAACCCTCCGTGCGGCTTACGAAAAAGAAAAAGGCGAAAGCCAAGATGCCACCCAACAGAAAAACAAAGCCTTTGCCACCCTTTCCGATTGGGTTCGGGAGTTTTACGCCGTAGCCCAAATCGCCTTAGACGACCGCCCACAACTGCTGGAAAGCATCGGCAAGTTCGTCAGAAGTTAAAATTGAAGAAGTCTAAAAAAAATCCTGAACTGTTTGGTTCAGGATTTTTTATCTTTTTTAAGCAAAATACTTTTAATCTCTTCTAGACATTAAAATTCTTAATACATACCAGAACAGGAGCATTACAGAAGCAAACAATTGTAGAGAAGCTCCTACATACTGACTTTTGGTATAAGTAAATTGTAGTTTTTGTGTTTCGTATAAGATACTCGCTGATGCCAAAAGTACCATACCTACTGAGAACCAAAGTCCAAGATTAAACCCGAAAAGAGCTCCAGCTATAATAAGACCTAAAGCCACGAAACCACCAACTACAATAATGTTTCTTAGGAACGAAAAATCTCTTTTGCTGGTAAACGCTACTCCCGTAAGCCCGCCAAACAATGCTAGAGTAATAATAGCTGCCTGTGGTATTAGAGTTGGGTCGCTATAAAACATTGCAATGTAAATCATTGGCAAAAAGATAATCGCCTGCAATAATACATAGAAGCCAAGCCCCATATACTGCGTGTTTTTATTCTGAGACAGTGTCCATTTGTTTGCTAAAATAGAAGCTAACCAAAAGCCTCCTAGTATCAAAAGCCAAATATACTTCCCAGAAATCATAGAAATAATAATTTCTTCAGGGACCACACTAATAAGAAGACTCTCTACCACCACAAAAGCCAATACCGCTAATGCTAAGTGAGTATAAGTTTTCTTGTAGAATGTTGCTTTTTCAACATCTGTAGCCTGTGCCACTAGTAAATCATTAGAATATTCCATAAGATTGTTTTTTTAATTTTTACAAATATAACAAATTTAATTCATTTCTAATTAGTCTATGATTCTTAAAAAAGCCATAGTATCCACATTATCAGCATAGGTATTTAAACTAGGAGTTTGAGCCTCACCAAATCCTACTTCTCCTCTACTCAAACAGAGATGACTTACAATACACTGTATATTTTCATGGTTTTCATTTAGAAAAGTCTCAATCTCTGCAAGATTATCATAACGGCTAAAGTTAATTACCGAAAGTGGACTAAAAAGTTGAGTATCCTCTTTAAGCATTACAAAATTATTATCCCAAAAATTTTCTTGATTTAGGAGATAAACCGCTCGGTTATAGTCGTAATTGTTGGCATATTTGTGATGATTGATAATATCCTGAAACCCTACGAAGTTTTCAAACAAACGCTCTAATTTAAAATCTTGAGGAATGAAAAGCCTCGTAACATTACGGCAGCCTAAACCAAAATATCTAAAAATATCTTCGGCTAAAAGTTGTAATTCTTCATCTGTTTCTTTCCCTGAAAGAACAGCCACCGAAGTTCTGTTTTTGCGAATAATATTTGGTTTATTCTTAAAGTAATATTCTAGATACCTTGCCGTATTATTACTTCCTGTGGCAATCACAGCGTCGTAATTTTCCAGTTTTTCTACCAACTGATATTCTATACCTTCAGAAAGTGAAGCCCATTTTTCCAAGAGAAAAGGTAAAATTTGTTTATCCTTAGAGGACATTTTAATAACAGGTATATGCCCACTAAGTACGACTGTGATAACATCGTGAAATCCCACTAAAGGAATATTTCCTGCTAATATCAATCCTACTTTTTTACCACCTTTGGTTTCGGGATAACTATTTACCCAATCATTGAGGTTCTCTTCGGTTAATAAATCTGCCCATTGCTTTAACGCAAACCGTAAACTATCTTGAGTAAACCAAGGATTTTCTATTTCTGAACGGCTTAGTTTCATTGAAAATAAAGCTTCTTCCTCTGAGTAAACCTCTTCTGTTTTTTCTAAAAATTGATTTATGAAAAGTCCCAGTTGAGCTAAGCCCGAAATTTTAATACTGATATTCATTTGGTATTTTGTATAAAAATATGATAACTTTGTGCAAATTTAAAAATTTATTAAGAATGGCAATCATAATCACTGACGAATGCATTAACTGTGGGGCTTGTGAGCCAGAATGTCCTAATAACGCAATATATGAAGGAGCTGTAGATTGGCGTGCTTCTGACGGAACAGAACTAAAAGGAATGGTAACACTACCTTCTGGGCTTACGGTAGATGCAGATGCTCCACAAGAGCCAGTAAATGATGATGTCTATTTTATAGTTTCGGACAAATGTACAGAATGTAAAGGCTTCCACGAAGAACCACAATGTGCTGCTGTATGTCCTGTAGATTGTTGTATCCCAGATGAAGATAATGTAGAAACAGAAGAACAACTATTATCTAAGAAAGCATTTCTACACGGTGAATAGACACCCCAATATCGCTCGCTATTAAACTGAAAATGGCGGGCGTTTTAGTTTTAAATAGAAACAATCTAATAGAAATAAAAATGAATAAAAAACATAATTTTAGTGCTGGTCCGTGCATACTTCCACAAGAGGTTTTTCAAAAATCAGCGGAAGCCGTGCTTGATTTTAACGGATTAGGCTTATCTTTATTAGAAATCTCTCACCGTTCTAAAGACTTCGTTGCGGTGATGGACGAAGCTAGAGCTATTGTAAAACGACTAATGAATCTTAATGATGATTATGAAGTCTTGTTTTTACAAGGAGGTGCTAGTTTGCAGTTTGTTATGGTTCCTTTCAACTTGCTTAGCACTACTGGTAAAGCCGCTTACTTAGATACGGGGACCTGGGCAGCAGGGGCAATAAAAGAAGCACAAAAATTAGGAAATGTAGAAATTGTAGCCTCATCAAAAGCCGACCAATACAGCTATATTCCTAAAAGCTATACTGTTGGGAAAGATTTTGATTATTTCCATTGTACTTCTAATAATACTATTTATGGTACTCAAATGAAAGAGTTTCCTCAAATGGAAGTTCCAATGGTGTGTGATATGAGTTCGGATATTTTCTCTAGGCAACTGGACTTTTCTAAGTTTGATTTAATCTATGCTGGAGCACAAAAAAATATGGGACCAGCGGGGACAGTATTAGTGGTTGTAAAGAAAGATATTTTAGGAAAAACACAAAGAGAGATTCCTTCTTATTTGGATTATTCTCTACACATCAAAAAGGAGTCTATGTTTAATACACCTCCTGTTTTTGCCGTTTATGCCTCATTACTTACGCTACAACATTTGGAGCAAAATGGTGGAATTGCAGCTGCTGAAGCTAAAAATAAAGCTAAAGCAGAACTCATCTATAACGAAATAGATAGGAACCCTCTGTTTGAAGGTTTTGCTATCGCGGAAGACCGTTCTATGATGAATGTGAGCTTTAAATTGACTGATGAGTCTAAAAAAGAAAAGTTTGATGCTTTATGGAAAGAAGCAGGTATCAATGGACTTAATGGACATAGAAGTATCGGTGGTTATAGAGCCAGCCTTTACAATGCACTTCCGCTAGAAAGTGTACAGGTGTTGGTAGATGTTATGAAATCTTTAGACTAATAGTAAATGTGTAATATGAAAGTATTAGCTAACGATGGTATGTCCAATGCAGGGATTACCATGTTAAAAAATGCAGGGATAGAGTTTGTTGAGCATCGTGTAGCTCAAGAGCAATTAGCCAACTTTATAAATGAAAATAATATAGATGTACTTCTTGTAAGAAGTGCCACCAAAGTAAGAAAAGACTTAATAGATGCCTGCCCTAGCCTCAAAATAATAGGTAGAGGTGGTGTAGGAATGGATAATATAGATGTAGATTATGCTTTATCCAAAGGTATTAAAGTCATCAATACCCCTTTAGCTTCGTCTAAATCTGTAGCAGAGATGGTATTTGCTCATTTCTTCTCTTTGGCAAGATTTTTACACGAATCTAACCGAATGATGCCTCTAGAAGGAGATACCAAATTTAAAGATTTAAAAAAAGCCTACACTAAAGCGGTGGAGCTTTCAGGAAAAACGTTAGGAATTATCGGTTTAGGAAGTATTGGTAAAGAAGTAGCTAAAATAGGCATTGCCCTAGGAATGAATATCGTGGCCTACACTAGAAAAGCTAGAAAAGAAACTATTTCCCTCAACTTTTTTGATGGGAGAAGTCTTGATTTTGAAATAGAAACTACAAACGATTTGTCTAAGTTACTGTCTTCGTCTGATTTCATTACAATAAACACACCTAAAACAGAAGGATATATACTAGATTCTGCTGAGTACGAGTGTATGAAAGATGGTGTATTTATTGTAAATACGGCTAGAGGTGGTGTACTTAATGAGGAAGCTTTACTAGAATTTATTGAAAACGGTAAAATAGCAGGCGCTGCTCTAGATGTTTTTGAGAATGAGCCAGAGCCATCTTTATCTTTACTTATGAATCCTAGCCTTTCATTAAGTCCTCATTTAGGAGGCAACACTCTTGAAGCCCAAGAAAGAATCGGAACAGAACTTGCTCAACAAATTATAAACTTTAATTCGTAAAATGCCTACATTTAAACCATTTAAAGGAGTAAGACCAAGAAGCGAGTACATTAACATATTTCCCACTCGTCCGTTGGATAACTATACTGATGATGTGATAGCTGAAAAAGCGAACATAGAAGGAAGCTACATCAATATGGTAAAGCCCTATATATGCAGTAAATCCAAAGATGTAAACAGAAATTTAAGAAAGGTAAGAAATAACTACGAAGAAATAGCAAAGAGTAATCTTATGCAAGATGCCGCTTCTTACTACTTATACGAGCAAATAATGCCTAACAAAACCGTTTTCAGAGGTTTATTAGGATTAGTTTCTGTAGAAGATTTTTGGAATGGCAAAATAAAAAAGCACGAGGCTACTATTACACATAAAAAAGAAAGGTTAGCCGAATACCTTGGTAAGGTAGAACTACAAGCAGAACCTGTACTCCTTACCTATCCAGCAAACTCAAAGGTAGAAATGTTGATGAATCTTGAGGAGAAAAACATTCCTATCATAAATTTCAAAGATGACCAAAATATTTGTCATAAAGTTTGGAAAATAGATAACCGCCTAAAACTCCAACAGTTTAAAGAGGTTATAGACCAAATAGACTCTTTCTACATAGCCGACGGACACCATAGAATTGGCTCTGCTGCATTGAATGCAAAATTACAAAGAGAGAAAAACAAAAAGAGTTTAGGTACAGAAGGTTATAACTTTGTTTATAGTTTCATTGTATCTAATCAGTCTATAAAAATACACGATTACAACAGATTGATAAAAGACCTTAACGGATTTTCTAAGGAAGATTTCTTAAAACGATTGGAGCAAGATTTCCTTATCTATGAAAAGGGAGAAACGCCTTATTTCCCTTCTAAAAAATTCCATATCAGTATGTATTTAGATGGGAAATTTTATAGTCTACACATTAAACACGACCTTCGTCCTACGGAAGAAGGATTGGAGAGTATGGATCATTACCTTTTAGAAAAGTTTATTCTAAAACCAATTTTAGGTATAGAAAACTCTAAGATTTCGGATAGAGTTAAATTTTTAAAGGGAACTTCTGATATTAACGGAATACTAAAATTAAAAGACAAGGTAGACTCAAACGAATATCAAGTTGCTTTTGGGGTTTATCCAGTAAGTTTTAATGATTTGGTTAAAATATCCGACTTAAATCAAAAAATGCCACCTAAATCTACTCTAATATCTCCAAAACTGATGACCGCAATGGTGATGTACGATATGAAATAAAAAAAGCCTTGCTCTTATCCTAGAAGAAGCAAGGCTTTTCTATTCTATTGTTCAAATTTAAAAGTTCTAATAGGAAATGGTATATTTATACCTTCCTCATCAAACCTTTTCTTTAGGGCAGTAATAAGATTACTTTTTTGTTGTGCTACCAACAAGCCAGAGCTAACATTGAGCATACATCTCAATTCAAAATCAATAGCACTATCTCCAAACGAGGTATAGAGGAAAGTAATTTCTTCTTCCTCTACTAAATATTCAACCGTTTTTTTTACTGTTTCTAGAACAATTTCTTTAACTTTATCTAAATCAGACTCATACCCCACACCGCAGGTTAAGATAAGTCTTCTTTGAGGAGTCAAAGAAGCATTTTTTATCGGTGAGTCTAACACTAATTTATTAGGTATCAATACAATATTATTATCTATATCTTTTATCGTAGTCATTCTAAAGTCTATATCCATAATTTGACCAGAGAAATTATTTGAGGATACCCAATCGCCAATTCTGATATTTTTCACTAAAGAAAGTACCACTCCTGAGAAGGTATTAGATAGCGTTCCTTGTAATGCTAGACCTACGGCTAACCCCATAACCCCAGCACCCGCAAGAATCGTATTTAAAACACCATTAAGGTTAAGAACTACCAAAACGAGTATAATCCCAAGCATAATAACTCCTATAGATACCATTCTGGCAATTACATTTTTAGCAGAATCTTGTAAAGATGTTTTGTAAAGTAGACTAACAACAACTCTATAAATAATTCTTGATAAAAATAGAGCGACTGTAAAAACAAAAATTGCTACAATAAAGTTAGGAATATTAGAAAATATGGACTGCTGCCAATCTTCTAATTTCTCATAGGTTTTATCCCAAGCAGAGCCAACATTTTTTGTAAATGACTGTTCCGTAGTATTTAAAAACATATTATTTCGTTCTTTTTAAAAATTTTACTTTTACTCCCATTCTATAGTTGCAGGTGGTTTACTAGAGATATCATAAACTACTCTATTGATACCTTTAACTTCATTGATGATTCTATTAGATACCTTTTCTAAGAACTCCCAAGGAAATTTACTAAAGGTTGCCGTCATAAAGTCTATTGTATTTGCAGAACGCACCACAGCTGTGTATTCATAAGTTCTCTCGTCTCCCATAACTCCTACCGATTTCACAGGAAGTAATACCACAAACGCTTGAGACACCTTATCGTATAAATCATTTTTATAAAGTTCTTCTATAAAAATATCATCGGCTTCTTGCAATATTTTAGCTTTTTCAGCATCTACTTCACCCAAAATTCTAATACCTAATCCAGGTCCCGGAAACGGATGTCTGTAAACCAAATGATGTGGAATCCCCAACTCCTCTCCTACTTTTCTTACTTCATCTTTGAAAAGCTCTCTCAAAGGTTCTAAAAGTTCAAACTCCATATCTTCAGGCAAACCACCCACATTGTGATGGGATTTTATAACTGCAGATGGACCTTTAACCGATTGAGATTCTATCACATCTGGATAAATCGTTCCTTGTGCTAAGAACTTGGCACCTTCTATTTTATGAGATTCTTCATCAAAAACAGCTACAAACTCATTTCCGATGATTTTTCGTTTTTGTTCAGGGTCTGAAACACCTTTTAATTTTGATAAAAATCTCTCTGAAGCATCTATCAGCTTAATGTTAAGATTGAAATGAGAACCATAATTTTCCATTACCTTCTGTGCTTCGTTTTTTCTTAAAAGCCCTGTATCTACAAAAATACAAGTTAGTTGAGAGCCAATAGCTTTATGGATTAAAACCGCTGCTACAGAAGAATCCACACCTCCAGATAGTCCTAATATCACTTTCTGATTGCCTACCTTTTGTCTAATTTCTTCTACAGTACGGTCTATATAGCTAGTAAGTTTCCAGTTTTTCTCTGCCTTACAAATATTAAAGACAAAGTTTTCCAACATCTTAACACCTTCTTCCGTATGGGAAACTTCTGGGTGAAACTGAACGCAATAAATGTCTCTATCTTCATTTGAAATAGCTGAAATTACTTCTGTTTTAGCGTTAATAGTAAAACCTTCTGGTACTACTTCTACTTCATCAAAATGGCTCATCCAAACAATAGATTCTTCCGAAACACCTTGAAATAATTTAGACGATTGTTGTATTTTAAGCTCAGCTTTGCCGTATTCCCCTTTGATACCTTTTTTAACAGTGCCTCCAAGCAGATGAGTCGTTAACTGCATGCCATAGCAGATTCCTAATACAGGAATTGATTGTTCAAACAAAGCTTTGTCTACCAAATGGGCATTTTCCGCATTTACAGAGCTAGGCCCACCAGATAAGATAATCCCTTTTGGGTTCTTTTCTAATATGACTTCAATAGGTGTATTGTAAGGCAATACTTCAGAGTAAACTTCCATTTCTCTAATACGTCTTCCTATCAGTTGGTTGTACTGAGAACCGAAGTCTAATATAATAATTCCGTTTTGCATAGATGGTTTATTTAGACAAAAAGTAACTATGGAAATTATTAACAAATTTCACATAATTACTTTTCAATATTTAGTTATATAATTATAATCTGATTAAAATTTAGCAATATCATCACGATAAAAAGCATAATCAAAATTTACTGTATGAGCATCAGCATAAACTTTCTTTCGTGCTTCCTCATAAGTTGGAGCTGTGGCTACAAAATTAACCACTCGCCCTCCGTTAGTAATGACTCTTTCCCCTTGTATAGTAGCCCCTGCAAATAGGACTTGGCTATGAGTTACCTTATCTAAGCCTGTTATTTCGTACCCTGTTTCTATATTTCTAGGATAACCTCCAGAACACATTACCAAACATACGGCTTTTTCGTCTTTGAATTTAAGCTCCACTTCTTTACCTGCTAAACAATCTTCAATAACATCAATAAGATTATTTTCCAACAATGGCATAATCACCTGTGTTTCAGGGTCACCTAATCTCATATTGTATTCTAAACAGTAGCAACCATCAGCTGTTACCATCAGACCAAAGAAGATAAATCCTTTAAACTCAAGTTCATCAGCTTTAAGCCCTTGAATAGTTGGGGTGAGTATATTTTTCTTGAAGTCTTCCATGTGAGCCTCTGTAAACTCTGGGCTTGGAGCCACACTACCCATTCCTCCTGTATTTGCTCCTTTATCTCCGTTGCCTACCTTCTTATAGTCTTTCACTGGTATACACGGGAAAAGTTCTTTGCCATTAGAGAAAGCAATGATAGAAGCTTCAAATCCTCTTAAATACTCCTCTATCACAACTCTAATACCTGCATCTCCGTAGATTCTTCTAATCATAAAATCATCAAGGGTAGCCAATGCTTCATCATAATCTTCACAAATAACTACACCTTTCCCTCCAGCTAAGCCACTTGCTTTGATAACTAAAGGATAATTTTTATTTTTCAAATATTCTTTGGCTTCTCCATAAGCATCAAAAACTTTTGCAACAGCTGTTTTAACTCCATGCTTTTGCATAAATTTTTTAGAAAATGCCTTACTGCCTTCTAAACTAACTGCCTTTTGATTGGGACCAAAAACTTTTAAATCAAATTTTTTAAACTCATCTACTAAACCGTCTACTAATGGAGCTTCTGGTCCTACAATGGTTAAATCTATTTTTTCTTTGATAGCAAAATCTCTTAGGTATTTAATATCTGTCTCGTGTGCTGTCTTACCTAGGGCTTGCGTAGTGGCATTGCCTTTAGCAAAATACATTTGGGTAACTCTTTTATCATCTTTGAGTTTCATAGCTAGAGCAGATTCTCTACCTCCATTTCCAACGATTAGTATTCTCATTATTTTTTGTTTTTTTATTTAAGTAACGATTTGCACAAAAATACAAATTTGAACTTAATATTTTAAATTCTTTTTTAATTTTAACTTGTAGTTAACTTAGTACCTCCTTATAAACTTCCATTAAGTCGGTAGCTATATTTTCATCATTAAACTTCTGAACATAGTCTAATCCTTTTTCTGAACGGCGTTTTCTTTCCGCTTCATTATTCCATAGAAATAGGATTTTGGATTTAATATCTGATATATTCTGTGGATTGATGTAAGTAGAATCTGGACCACCAGCTTCTGGCATACTGCTTATATTACTTGTAATAACAGGAGTGCCTGAATATAAAGCCTCTATAACAGGAATGCCAAAACCTTCAAAAAGGCTGGGATAAATAAATATATCTGCCAACTGATAAATCCCTGCCAGCTCCTTCATAGATACATTTTCTAAAAAATGGACTTCTACTTTGGTTTGAGCTAGTGTTTTATCAACTTCTTTTTGATATTTTGTTTTTCTACCTACTACCACTAAAGGGATACCTGTGCCATCTAAAGCCTTAATTACATTAAGTAAGTTTTTTCTTTCTTCTATAGTGCCAACACTTAGTATGAAACGCTTTGGTAATTGATACTTTACAGTAATTTTAGTAAGCTCGCTGGGGCTTAGTTGGTTCTTAAAAGCTTTATGACAGCCTTGATAAACCACTTTTATCTTCTTTTCCGAAACATTTAGGTATTTAATAATATCTCTTTTTGTTTGTTCCGAAATGGCAATGATAACATCTGCTTGTTGAGCTGCCTTTTTAAATTTCCAAAAATGAATTTTCCTGTCAAAGAAAGAATAAAACTGAGGGTAACGCAAGAAAATTAAATCATGAATAGTTACCACTTTTTTAATTGCTCTATCATTCCATATCAGAGGGAGTTCTCCAGAAAGTCCGTGAAAGATATCGGCTTTTAAATTCTGAGCATCAGTTCCCATTTGCCTTTGCCTCGCTAAAAATCCTTTGGATATTTCTTTAAAAGTAACATTGGGTAATGTTAAAATATCTTTTCCTCTTTCACTTATTTTTTCAGCTAGAAGATAGTATTGGTATTGCGAAAATTCTGAAGCTAAAATCCTTACCAAATCTCTAGAATAATTCCCTAGACCTGAGGTATTATGAAAAAATCTTTTGGCATCGAAGGCTATTTTCATAATAATTATTTTGTTTTTTCAGCTAAAAATTCTTTATAAGTTACAAATGTTTCACCCTTGTTCTTTAACCAAGATACAAAATTATCAAATCTTTTTACCATAAGTTCTCCTATATTTTTGGTAGTATAGGACGGTAGTTTGTAACTTTTTTTACTAATGTTAGAAAATTCCCAAGGATGGAAATAGATATTAAGATAACCATCTCTTTTTAAAGTAAATTTAGCCAGTAGTTTGTATATAAATATTGGGAAATTATGAAAACTAAGCCAAAACAAAGGTACTCTTAATAAAGAAACAGAGGCTGGTATTTGCCAAACATTATTTTCTTTAAAGTATGTTTTAGAAATATGTAAATTGTTATATCTTCCTGGCAAAAAGGTAGGGTTGATAGAAGAATTGTATAAATACCCTGCTTTACTTACTTCTTCCTCTTTAACAGGTTGCATTCTAGGCATTCTTAGTCCTACCACTTGTGTGTTAAATAAAGAACTAAGATGCTCTTTTGATTTTTTTAAATCGGCATCTTCAAATTTTGAATGGTGCCAAGTGTGTGAGGCAAGTTCGTGTCCTTCTGATAGTAACTGATGAATTAAATCCTGACTATTTTCTGCGAAAACTACTGTAGAAAAAAAAGTCGCCTTTATTTGATGCTTTTTTAATATTTTCAATATGTTCTTTAACCCCTCTTGAGATACTTTTAGTTGTTCCTCAAAAGGGATATCCCCTTGGTATTCTAGGGGCATATCAAATTCTTCTATATCAAACGAGAGTAGAACCATTTAGTTTAAAAGTTTTTTGTTCTAATAATATAATTGGGGCGTTCTTTAACTTGTTTAAAAATCTTCCCTAGATAAATCCCCATTATTCCAAGAATAATAAGCTGAACCCCACCAAAAAAGACCATTGTCATAATTAGAGATGCCCAACCAGAGATTTCCGTATCTGACCAAAATGCATACACCACATAAGGTATATAAATGAATACCGCCAATATGGAAAAGAAAAAACCTAAATAAGCCGCCAAATAAAGCGGTTTTATACTAAATGATGTTATTCCTGTAAACGCGAAACTAATCATTTTCTTTAGATTGTAGCTGCTCTCTCCTGATAATCTTTCAGCTGCAACAAAACTTACGCCCGTTTGTTTAAAACCAACCCAATTCGTCCACCCTCTTAAAAAAAGATCCTCTTCTTTTACATTTCGGATAATATCAATAACGGAAGCGTCCATCAATCTGAAATCAGAACCACCACCTTTAGTTAAATCAATATCCGATATTTTGGATAAAAAGTTATAAAACCATTTGGAAGTTGTTTTTTTGAAAAAAGAAATTTCTTTAGGATAAGCTCTTATGGTATAA
Organism: Riemerella anatipestifer; assembly: GCF_035666175.1. NCBI lineage: Bacteria > Pseudomonadati > Bacteroidota > Flavobacteriia > Flavobacteriales > Weeksellaceae > Riemerella > Riemerella anatipestifer. The sequence continues at coordinate 91,762 of NZ_CP142016.1, read as the reverse complement.
ACTATATCATAGCCTTCTTCCCATTTTTTTATCATTTTGGGAATCAATCTGGGAGGATGCTGCATATCCGCATCCATAGAAACAACGGCATTTCCTTTGGCAAAATCCATTCCCGCCTTTACAGCACATTGATGTCCAAAGTTCCTTGAAAATTCAATGTATTTAACTTCTTTTATTTCTTTAGAAGCTTCCTCTAAAACTCGTTGAGTGCCATCTCTACTCCCATCATTTACAAAGATAATTTCAAAGTCATAATCAGGTATGCCTTCCATCACTTTTTTTATCTCTGCACATATAGGTCTAATGTTATTCTCCTCATTATGTGCTGGTATGACAATAGAAATAGTTTTCATAGAATAAATACAATACTAGGTTAATGAATAATCTTTTTCAAAATCTTTTACCAATAATTCATAAAGTATTCTAAACCAAACTAAACAACAAGGCAATGCTTTTAGAGAATACTTAATAACATAATCTTCTTTTATAGACCTCGGAAATAAATCTGAAAAGCTAAAACAAGTCAATACCATTACGAAAAGCATAAGAGCCATTGTGGTAAAGGTTTGATTTTTTTGTATTACAAACCATATCATAACTCCAGCAACCGCAATAATATAAGTAGGTGATTCTGAACCTGAACTAAATAAAACTATAAACAAAAGTGTAGAAGCTAATATCATTAGTCTGAAAGCCGTGGCTTTATATTGTGAAAACCTAATATACGGCAATGCAAAGAGAATAATTCCAGGTACCAAAAATACTAAGTTTGATATATTAGGGTCTCCAAGAACTCGCCTTACAATTCCCATTAAAGAAAAATCTTGTCTATTTCCTAAAATCTGATTAGATAGATTTTTTCCACTTAAAGACTGATACCAATCTAGGTAAGACTGAAGTCCAAAATGCATATCAGATAGGAGCATAGGCAGAATTAAAAAGAGAACAAAAACTCCTAAAGAGGAAAAAATAAACTTCTTTTTATTCGATATAAAGGGGAAAAATGCTAACCCTGCAATCCCATAAATTTTCACAAAAAAGCCAGTCAAAATAGCTACAGACGCATGTATTTCCTTTTTGTTATCAACATAAATGGCTGATAATATAAGCAAGGCAGTAAGCCCAACATTAAATTGAAAACTTACTGCTGCTGTAATATATTCCTGTAAACACAACCATGCTAACAATGTTTTTTTATTAGTAGATATGGGTAGCTTAGCGAATGCGTACATCAGCAGCCATACATTTGCTAAATTCCACAAGACCATTCCTAATGCATCTGGCATCAATGCGAAAGGCATTATTATCGTACTAAAGAATATTCCGTAATGGTTGCTATCAAAGTAAAGTTCAGGATATTGTGCATATAAATTCTTCTTATCTACTGTATGGAAGAATACATATTTGAATAACAAATAATTATTATAAGCCTCTTTCCCGTGAAAATATTTACTAAGTGCAGAAAAAATAGCCGCCAAGGAATAAACCCCAAAAATTACTTTTGGATTATAGAACCATTTTAGCAATTTTGTTTTTACAGACATAAAGACTATACCGCTACATTATTCTCTCTTAAAGCATCGTTAAGAGAAGTTTTCTTATCTGTTGATTCTTTTCTTTTTCCTATAATTAAAGCACAAGGTACTTGATACTCTCCTGCTGGGAATTTCTTGGTAAGACTTCCTGGAATTACTACTGAACGAGCTGGTACTCTCCCTTTATATTCAACAGGTTGCTCTCCTGTTACATCTATAATCTTAGTAGAACCTGTTAGTACCACATTAGCACCTAAAACCGCTTCTTTTTCCACATGTACACCTTCTACTACAATGCATCTAGATCCCACAAAAACATCATCTTCTATAATTACAGGTGCTGCTTGTAATGGCTCTAAAACCCCTCCAATACCAACTCCTCCACTTAGATGTACATTTTTACCTATTTGAGCACAACTTCCCACTGTAGCCCAAGTATCTACCATAGTACCACTATCTACATATGCCCCAATGTTTACATAAGATGGCATCATAATAACCCCAGATGCTATGTAAGCCCCTTCTCTAGCCACAGCATGAGGCACTACTCTTACTCCTTTTTCAGCGTAGTTTCTTTTCAAAGGCATTTTATCATGAAACTCAAAAGGTCCTACTTCGATAGTTTCCATCTTTTGAATAGGAAAATACATTACTACCGCCTTTTTTACCCATTCGTTTACTTGCCAGCCGTTAGCCGTAGGTTCAGCTACACGAAGCTCTCCTTTGTCTAGTTTAGCAATAACTTCTCTAATTGCTTTTTGGTTTTCTTCATTTTGTAATAAATCTCTGTTCTCCCAAAGATTTTCTATTGTTTGTTGTAATGACATATTTGTATTTTATATTAAAGTATTCTTCTTGCAAATAAAAAAGATTTGTTCCAGTAAGTTTCGTTTAGAGACGAAATAATAACTCCTTTAGAAGTTGAAGCATGGATAAATTTAATTTCCCCATCGGTTTCTATGGTATGAACAATACCCACATGAGAGACTTTAGCACCTCCCATAGTTGCGAAAAAAACTAAATCTCCTGCTTTAATTTCTTTAACAGATATACTATTCCCCTCCAATGCCTGATCTGTTGAACGCCTAGGAAGGGTTTTATTATTCTCTATAAAAACTTTAGAAACTAGACCAGAGCAATCAAAACCAGATGAAGTATTTCCGGCATATTTATAAGGAACGCCTAAATATTTTTCGGCTGTTTTAATTATTTTTCTAGCCTCTTTAGTGACTACTCCTGAATTTTCTGAAGATAATGTTTTAGATGCAACTTTACTAACTTTGCTTGTAGTTGTGGGTTTCTTAGAAGTTCCACAGCTAACTAATAGTACAGAAAATAGCACAAAACCAATAAATCTTCTCATTATTCCAATTTGCTCCAAAAATACAAAAAAATAGACTAATTTCAGTCTATTTTGCAATTTACATAAAGATAAGTTCCTCTCATTTATTACAAAAAGGGTTGGAAAAATCTTTCCAACCCCAATATTACTAGAACAATTTTCTACTAGAAATTATAGAAGTATCCTAAACTAACAGCTCCTGAATTTCCTCCATCTCGGCTAAATCCTTTGTAAGAAAGAGCAATCTCATTATTAGAGAATTGGTAACCTACTTTTGGATTATAGTAAAATGCTGTACCTGAATCTTTTACTGTATAGAAAGCAACCCCTAAGTCTGTTCCTAGAAAGAACTCAGGTGTAATATTGTATTTAGCAGACGCACAGCTACTGGAATAACTCCAACACCATCATTTTTCACTGTTACTTCATATCCTGGAATACCATACTTAAACTCTTTTCCAAAGAAATGTGTATAACCAGTTACAGCACCTAATTCAAAGTCTTTAGCTACTTTGAACATATAACCTAAGTCAGCACCTATACCTACAGAATAAAGATCACCAAAGCTACCCACTGGCAAGCTTACATTAGCCCCAAGTTTAAAGTGACCATTACTTTGAGCATTAACAGCTCCAAAAAGTGCCAAAGCACCTGCTAAAAATAGTTTTTTCATTATTTTAAATTTTATTCGTTTCTTTATCTCGCAAAGAAAGATATTTTATTTTAAAACCAAAATGACTTTTATCATATTCTAATTTAATATCTTCATTTATCATATTCCTTTGCACTCTGTCTTTTTTCTTCCTCGTTATAAGCAGAAATTATCTTTCTAACTACAGGGTGCCTTACCACATCGGCTTCGTTGAGATATACAAAACCTATTTCCTTAATGTTTTCTAGAATATGCATAGCTTCTTTCAAGCCTGATTTTTGCTTATATGGTAAATCTACCTGTGTGGGGTCGCCTGTAATTATGAATTTAGCATTCATCCCCATTCTTCTTAAAAACATTTTCATTTGGGCATGAGTTGTGTTTTGTGCTTCATCTAATATTACAAAAGCATCGTCCAAAGTTCGCCCTCTCATAAAAGCTAAGGGTGCTACTTCTATCACTTTTTTCTCAATAAACCCTTCTAGCTTTTCGTGTGGTATCATATCTCGTAAAGCATCATAAAGCGGTTGTAAATAAGGGTCTAGTTTTTCTTTTAAGTCTCCAGGTAAAAAACCAAGGCTCTCCCCTGCCTCCACCGCAGGGCGTGTGAGGATAATTCGTCTTACTTGTTTTTCCTTTAAAGCTCTTACTGCTAACGCCACACTGGTATAAGTTTTTCCTGTACCCGCAGGACCTATGGCGAATACCATATCTTTTGTTTCGGTTTCCTTTACGAGTTTTTTGAGATTGGTTGTTTTAGCTTTAATGATTTTCCCTTGAACTCCTTTCACGATAATATCTTGGTCAAAGACAAGTTGTTTTTCCTTTTCGTCTTTTATCATCAAGATACTTTCTACATCTTTAATGGTAATCGTATTATGTTTAGTGATAAATTTTACAATATCGTCCAATTTTTCTTTTAATACTTCCAAAGTTTCGGGATTTCCCATAGCGAATATAAAATGGTCTCTCCCAGTTATTTTAAGGGTAGGAAACGAAGATTTTATCAAATTAAAAAACTGATTTTGAACTCCGTAAAAGGTTTTAATTTCTATTCCTGAAATCTCGTAGGTTAATTCCATATATTATTAAGTGACAGATTTATTGTTTATTAAACATTTTTTTTAGAGGATTTCTCAAATTTCTGATGAATTTAATTTCTTCTTGAGTTAATTGCAAAGGCTTATTTTGAGATAAAAAGCTCTTCATTGTTATAAAAAATTCTGAAAAGGAACGATTTTTAAAAGACGACTTCGCAGATGATATCATCGCTAAAGGCAAATTAAGTCCTATATTATAAAAATATTCTCCCAATTTTTCAGCCTTTTGAGATTTGTACTTATAAGCTGTGGGTCTTAGATGTTTTACCCAAATATTTTTAATAGTAATTACCTCATAACCATTCATTTGAGCTAACATTACATCTATATTATCCCAACCCAATACGGAGCGAAGTCCATTCATTGCGAAAAAACAATCTTTCCGGTAAGATTTTATAGGACCTCTGACGTGATTTCTTGAGGATAAATTTTCATAAACCCATTCTCCTTTATCATTTTGAACGTACACCAGCCCAGAGACCATACCTGCTTTAGAGTTTTCCGTGTAGACTTCATTTATGTTTTCTAAATATTGTGATGGAAAGATAATATCAGCATCAAATTTACAAATAACATCATAATCAGCTAAAGAAACTTCCTCTAAGCCTCGATAAAAAGTTTGAACGACCTTTGCCCCAGGCTGATGAAAGGAAGCGTCTAAATTTTTGAGTTTAAAAGAAAGGTTCTCTTTAATGAAACTTTCTACCAATTCTTTTGTTTTATCCGTAGAGCCATCATTTACAATAATGCAGTCAAAATTTTGATAAGTCTGTTTTGCTAAAGAGTTTAAACATAGCAAAATACTATCTTCTTCATTATGTGCAGGTATGATGATAAGGAATCTCAAATTGGTTTAACTATAAAAATTCTTAGCAAATATAAATATTCCTCTAAAAATAAACACCTCCTCCTATTTGAATTATAGATTGATTAAAGTTTAAAGAATTATTAAATGCATTTATGGAAGCTACTTTATGTAGTCCAAAGTGATAACTCATATCTATAAAATAGTTTTTGGATACATTAACCGTTATTCCTGCTTGAGCCTTTATATTGAATAAATTGATATTGTTCCTTATTTCATTAGTTTTAATATCCTTACCTTCTTCAGATGGTTTTCTTTCAATAGATTGCAGATGGTTTTCTTTATATATTCCGTATACAACTAGCGATGGTTGTAATCCTCCATAAATACTAATATATTTACTTTGTATCCCTATATTGGTTTCTATTGCAATTTGGTAAATAGAAATCTTGAGTAATGCATTTCGGTATTTTTCCAAATCATTAGGAAATTTAGTCTTAATAAAATAAGTAGAATTTTTTATTGTGCCTCCCGTTTCAGAAAGTTTGATTCTAGCGTCTAAAAAATATTTGTCAGATATATTATAGTTTTTAGTAACCCCAATAAAATATCCCAACTTTTTCCCTGACACTAATTTTAAAGAAGTGGCATCATCAAAATTAACAATTATATTAGAAAGACTAGCTCCTGCAAAAATAGTTCTGTTTTGCTTAAAATATTGAGCTTTAAGTCCACAACTAATAAATAGAATTATAAATAATCTCATTATGGCTGTTATAAAATATAAGGTTGCCTTAGTAAAAAAGCAACCCTAAAACTATTTTAAATAATATAACTATAAAAATTAGAACTTATATCCTAAGCCAATTTGGAAGTATCTTTGTCTAAGTTTAGCAAAATCTGTATAGTTTTTATTAAGCGAAGATACACCACAGTTATATCTAGCATCTACAAACATATTTTTAGTAAACATGTACTCAGCACCTAAATGTAAACCAAAGTTTGCTGATGCTAACTCTGATTTTATTGTATCGTCTAGTTTGATTTCGCTATCAGCCTCAATAGACTTTTTAACATCTGTTCCATCAGCTTCAATTTTAGTACTCACACCAGCATTGAAATTAACTGAGAAACCTCCTAAAATAGAAAATTTATCAAATGAATATTTCAAAGAAACTGGTACAGACACTTGATGCATAGAGATAGTAGCTGAAGCTTTTTTTACGTTTAATCCAGAAAAACCAGCGTCTAAAAGATCTTTTGCAGATTTAATTTTATTAACATCAGCTGTTAATTTAGCACCTACATTGCTATAAAGAACTTCCCCCTGTAAGCTAAGATTTTTTCCAAAACCATATTCTACAAAACCTCCAGCATTGAATCCAGACTTGTTACCTAAAAGCACTTTAACACTAGTTGCTGGAGTACCTAAACTTACATTAGATAGGTTATAACCAGCCTTTAAACCATATTTAACTTGTGCATTCAATCCTCCAAAAAGTGCAATCGCACTAGCTAATAAAATTTTTTTCATTTTTAATAATTTTTATTTCAATCGTTATTTTACAAATATAAACCTAAATCATTTGAGAGTGCAAATGATTTTCATCACACTTAATGAGCTTCTAGCCAATTATCTCCTACCCCAACCTCTGTAAGCAATGGTACTTTAGTGGAATAAGCAGTTTCCATTTCTTGTTTTATTAAAGTAGTCGCAACTTCTATCTCTTCATTTGGAACTTCAAATACCAATTCATCGTGTACCTGTAAAAGCATTTTGGTTTTTAAACCTTGAGCTTTTATTTCAGAATCTATTTTTATCATTGCCAGTTTTATAATATCAGCAGCACTACCTTGTATTGGGGCGTTTACAGCATTTCTTTCTGCATGTCCTCTTACTACAAAATTGTTAGAGTTTATATCTTTAAGGTGTCTTTTTCTTCCCATGATAGTTTCTACATAGCCTTTTTTTCTAGCCACTTGAACTTGCTCTGTCATAAAGGCTTTTAACTTTGGATAAGTTTCGTAATAGGAGTCTATGAGTTGTTTAGCATCAGTTCTAGAAAGACCTGTTTGGTCTGCTAAAGCGAAAGCACTTTGTCCATAAATAATACCAAAATTAACTGTTTTAGCTTGGCTTCTTTGAGTTTTAGACACTTCATTCAAAGGAACATCAAATAATTTGGAAGCCGTAGAAGCGTGAATGTCCTGCCCCTCCTTAAATGCCTTTATCATTGTTTCCTCTCCAGAAATTTCTGCAATAAGACGAAGTTCTATTTGAGAATAATCCGCTGAAACAATTTTAGAACCTTTTGGAGCTACAAAAGCACCTCTTACCTGTTGTCCTCGTTCCGTTCTTATAGGGATATTCTGTAAATTAGGATTATTACTAGCCAGTCTTCCTGTAGCGGCTACCGTTTGGGCAAAGCTGGTATGCACTCTGCCATCTATTGGACTGATTTGATTTGGCAAAGCATCTACATAAGTAGATTTTAGCTTTTGTAATTGGCGGTATTCCAAAATTAACTTGATAATCTCGTGTTTATGAGAAAGTTTTTGCAAAACATCTTCCGAAGTGGAATACTGTCCTGTTTTCGTCTTCTTAGCTTTAGGGTCTAATTTTAATTTTTCAAATAATATATCTCCTAACTGTTTAGGAGAGTTAATATTAAACTCTTCTCCCGCCTGTTCAAATATTTGTCCTTCTAAAATTTTTAAATCTTGCTCCAAGCTAATACTTTCATCTTTTAGCCATTCTTCATCTAAAGCTACGCCCGTTAGTTCCATTTTAGCTAAGACTTTAACTAAAGGCATTTCTATCTTATAAAATACCTCTTCTACCTCTTCTTTTTTTAATTGAGGCGAAAAAATTTCGTACAATTGAAAGGTAATATCAGCATCTTCTGCGGCGTATTGTGTTTGTGTTGGTAAGTCAATTTCTCGTAATGTTTTTTGCCCTTTTCCTTTTTTGCCAATTAAAGTTTCTAATGCTATAGGCTTATAGTTAAGGTACATTTCCGAAAGATAATCCATGCCGTGTCTGCCATCAGGATTGAGCAAGTAGTGGGCAATCATTGTATCAAATAAATTACCTGTAACTTCTATACCGTAATTTAGGAGTACCTTGTAGTCATATTTTAGATTATGAGCAATTTTTAAGATGCTTTCCTTTTCAAAAAACGGACGAAAACGCTCTACAATAGCCTGTGCCTCCGCTCTATTTTCAGGGATTGGAACGTAATAAGCCAAGCCTTTTTTATAACTGAAACTAATGCCTATAAGCTCTGCTTCCATCTCATCTAAAGAGGTGGTTTCTGTATCAAAACAAACCGCTTTTTGTTTCAATAGATTTTGTAGGAGCAAAAGCTGACCTTTTTCTGTATCTATATATTGATAGAGATGCTCTCGGTCTTCTATGGTATGCTTTGTAGTTGTAGCCTGTTCTAACGCTTCAAAATCTGAAAATAAATCTAATTGTACTGGCGACTGAACAGAGTCTTTATTCGATTGTTTTTCCTCTACCGATTTTTCAGTAGAGAAGGCTTTGTAAAGATTTTCGTACAATCTTCGGAATTCTATCTCTTCAAAAATTTGTTTTACTTCTTCAAAGTTAGGTGTTTCTAAATCGTACTCCTCCTGGTGGAATTCTATGGGAGCATCACAAAGTATGGTGGCTAGTTTTTTTGACATTAGACCACGCTCTGCAGAGGCTTCCACCTTTTCTCTTAATTTACCTTTAAGCTGATGAGTATTGGCTAGAAGATTTTCCATAGAGCCATACTCCTTGATGAATTTTTTTGCGGTCTTTTCTCCCACTCCTTCAAGCCCAGGGATATTATCCACCGAGTCGCCCATCATTCCCAGATAGTCTATAATCTGCTTAGGGTTTTCTATTTCGTATTTTTCTAAAACTTCCTTTACGCCTAAGATTTCAATATCGCCACCTTTTAACCCTGGTTTATAGATTTTTATATGCTCTGTAACTAGTTGTGCAAAATCTTTATCTGGCGTTACCATAAACACTTCGTAACCTTGCTTCTCTGCTTTGCCTGCAATAGTGCCTATAACATCATCTGCCTCGTAGCCTTCTACTCCCAAAATTGGGATATGCATTGCCTTTAAAATACGATGAATGTAAGGCACTGCAATTTTTATTGCCTCTGGAGTTTCAGCTCTGTTGGCTTTATAGTCAGAAAAATCTTCGTGTCTTACATTTTGCCTTCCCACATCAAAAACGACGGCTAAGTGAGTAGGACGTTCTCTTTTAATTAACTCAATAAGAGAATTAGTAAAACCATAGATAGCGGAAGTGTCTAATCCATCAGTGGTAAGTCTAGGATTTCTGATAAAGGCATAGTAGCCTCTAAAAATCATTGCGTAGGCATCTACAAGATACAGTTTTTTATCGGTGTTCTCAGTCATAGAGCAAAGATAAACAAAATCTTTTTTCTAATAGTTGAGATTTCCTACTAAATCTTAGAGCTTCTCTAGTCTAGCAAACTTTAAAATTAAGTTTTTTTCGCCTTCGTGTTCAAAATGAACTTTTGCTTTGATGTTGGTAGCATCGGTACCATCAATAAAAATAACCTCTCCCATACCAAACCTGTCGTGTCTTACTCTATCGCCTACTTGTATATCTTGCATTGTTCCACCAACAGGATTGTTAATTTTAGCTGATGCTAACGGTTTTAGTTTCTTAGGTTCTTTAGGCTGAAAACTCGTTTCTGTACGATTGATGGTTTTCTTAGGTTCTTTCTTTTTAAAAGCGATTGGAGCTGATGGAGTATCATCAAAAATATTAGATTTAATCCCTGAATGATTTACAAAACGTCTTTCCATACTTGCATTAAGGAAGTCTAAATATTGAGCATCTATTTCGCTAAGAAATCTGCTCGGCTCCGAGTCTGTAATTTTTCCCCATTGGAAACGAGAAACCGCATAGGAAAGATAAGCTTGTTTTTCGGCACGAGTTAAAGCCACATAGAAGAGTCTTCGCTCCTCCTCCAATTCTTCTCGGGAGCTACTGCTCATAAAACTCGGAAACAGATTTTCCTCTAACCCCACGAGGTGTACCACAGGAAATTCTAGACCTTTGGAAAGGTGTATTGTCATTAGAGAAACCATATCCTCACTACCGTCTGGTTTGTCTTGAGTATCCGCCGAAAGAGCAATATTTTCTAAAAAGTTAGAAAGGCTAGCATCGCCTTCTTCAAGTTGCTGCTGTTCCTCAATGAAACCTTGCATTGAGTTCATCAATTCTTGTATGTTTTCTAATCTAGAAATCCCTTCGGGAGTTTGGTCGTCTTTTAGGTTTTTGATGAGCCCACTTCTTTTAGCCACTTCCATTGCAACGGTGTAGGCATTTTCGGTTTTAAGCATCACTTGGAATGCTTTTATCATTTGCCAAAAATCATTTAGCTTATTGAGAGCCGAATTGTTAAGCCCTAATCTAGGTGTGTGAAATGGCAAATCTGATAGAACTTGAGCTAAAGACAACCCTTGCCCATCTGCGTAAACAATAAGTTTATTTTGTGTAGTTTCGCCTATACCTCTCACGGGATAGTTGATGATTCTTGTGAGTGCCTCGGCATCGTTTTCATTTACCAAAAGTCTTAGATAGGCTAGTAAATCTTTAACCTCTTTCCTTTGATAAAAAGACAATCCACCATAGACACGGTATGGAATATTTTTTCGCCTTAAAGCATCTTCAAAAGCTCTAGTTTGAGAGTTTGTTCTATATAAAATAGCAAACTCATTGAACATTCTTTGTTGAGAGTTGTGCAGTTCCCAAATGTTGGCGGCAACAAAGTTGGCTTCGTCGGCATCTGAAAGTGAACGGTAAACTTTAAGTTTTTCGCCTTCTTCATTGGCACTAAATACATTCTTTTTGAACTGTTGCTGGTTTTTAGCAATCACCACATTAGCAGCATTTACAATATTCTGTGTAGAACGGTAATTTTGCTCTAGTGAAACCGTTACGGCATCTGGATAATCTTTTTTAAAGTTAAGAATGTTGTAAATATTAGCTCCTCTAAAAGAGTAAATAGATTGGGCATCATCTCCCACGACACAAATATTTTCAAATTTGGAGGCTAACGCCTTTACAATAAGATATTGAGAATGGTTGGTATCCTGATACTCATCTACTAAAATGTATCTAAATCTATCTTGATATTTTGCAAGAACTTCGGGGAAACGCGTGAGAAGTTCGTTGGTTCTCAAAAGCAAGTCATCAAAATCCATTGCTCCGTTTTTAAAACAAACCTCCACATATTTCTGATAAATTTGTCCAATGAGTTTCATATTTGCTCGGGCATCGTTTTCCATAAGTTCAGGATTGTTATAGTAAGCCCTTACGGTGATGAGATTGTTTTTGTATTGAGAGATTCTGGCTTGTACTTTTTTAGGTTTGTATAAATCAGAGTCTATATTAAGGTCTTTAATGACCTTCTTAAGTACATTAAGAGCATCTTGAGAGTCGTAAATGGTAAAGTTGGAAGGAAATCCTAAGTAATGAGCTTCGCTTCTCAATATTCTTGCAAAGACTGAGTGAAAAGTCCCCATCCATAGACTTTTAGCATCGCTTTCTCCGACCACTTTGGCAATTCTCTCTTTCATTTCTCTAGCGGCTTTGTTGGTAAAGGTAAGTGCAAGTATATTAAAAGGGTCTACTCCATTGGTAATTAGATGTGCAATACGCATCGTAAGCACACGTGTTTTACCAGAACCAGCTCCTGCCAATACCATTAGTGGTCCCTGTATTGTAGTCACTGCTTTGTACTGAGCTTCATTTAATCCCTTCAAATAATCTGCCATAGAAATGCTTTTTTAATATTTTCTCTCCAAAAATCCCACAAATTTACAACCTATAAACGATTAAAAAAAATACCGATGATGGTCTTTAGTTAGAAATTTGGTTATACTAAATCATTAACTTTTACTGATGATAAAATTAACATTTCTTTATAAGAAAATTCAATTAAAACATTCTAACTTTGTAACAAATCATTAGAAAATCCTACTAATCGCTTTAAGAAATTAAAAACAAAAAATAAATTTAATATCGTAATGAAAAAAAAGTTTTTCTCTTTGGCAGTGGCTACTTTCGCGGGAGCTCTGCTAAATGCACAACAAATCAAATTTGAGGAGTACGACCTCCCTAACGGACTTCATGTAATTCTCCATCAAGACAATTCGGCTCCTGTAGTTACTACCGCAGTAATGTACCATGTAGGTGCTAAAGACGAAATGGAAGGTAGAACAGGGTTTGCTCACTTTTTTGAACACCTTTTATTTGAAGGAACTCCAAATATCAAAAGAGGTGAATGGTTTAAAGTAGTTTCTTCTAACGGAGGTAATAACAATGCTAATACCAATGGAGATAGAACATATTACTACGAAACCTTTCCTTCTAACAATACTCAACTTGGACTTTGGATGGAAGCTGAAAGAATGAGACACCCTATCATCAATCAAGTGGGTGTAGATACACAAAGAGAGGTTGTGAAAGAAGAAAAAAGACTAAGAATGGATAACCAACCTTACGGAAATCTGTTTAATAGTATTTTAACTTCTGCCTTTAAAAATCACCCTTACAAAGGAACTACCATTGGCTCTATGGAAGACTTAAATGCAGCTAAATTAGAGGAGTTTCAAAATTTCTTTAAAAAGTATTATGTACCTAATAATGCTACTTTAGTTGTGGCTGGAGACATCAATCCTGAACAAACTAAAAAATGGATTAACGAATACTACTCTACTATTCCTAGAGGTGCAGAAATTACTAGAGACTTCCCCAAAGAAACGCCTATTACAAAACAAGAGGAGGTAACGGTTTATGATAATAATATCCAAATTCCAGCGTATGTGTTTACTTACAGAACGCCTTCTAATAAAGAAAAAGATGCTTATGTTTTAGAAATGTTGGGCAGTTATTTAAGTAGTGGTAAGTCTTCTGTTTTATACAAGAAGTTGGTAGATCAGGAGAAAAAGGCTTTACAAGTACAAGCGGCTAATATTGGTATGGAGGATTATAGCATCTTCGCATTCTTTGCAATACCTATGGGAGCTACTACCAAAGCTACATTAGAAAAGGATATAGATGCTGAAATCAAAAAACTACAAACTACACTAATCTCAGAAGAAGATTATCAAAAACTTCAAAACCAGTTTGAAAATCAGTTTGTAAATTCTAATTCTACTGTAGAAGGTATCGCTCATTCTCTAGCAGATAGCTATGTTTTAAAAGGAGATACTAATCTTATCAATAAAGAGATAGATATCTACCGTTCTATCACCCGTGAAGATTTAAAACAAGCAGCGATTAAATACCTTAATCCAAATCAAAGAATCAACATCAATTATTTACCTCAAAAAAAATAATTCTAATCAACAATGAAAAATATCAAATACATTGCAGCGGCGTTTCTAGTTTCAGGAATGTTATCTGCTCAAAATATAGACCTTAATGCAATGCCAAAACCAGGACCTACTCCTACGGTAAATGTGGCACAGCCTAAAACTTTCACCCTTAAAAACGGTCTTACCGTAATGGTGGTAGAAAATAATAAACTCCCTAGAGTTAATGTTACTCTTACCATAGACACACCTCCTGTATATGAGGGTGATATTGCTGGAGTTTCTAATATGATGGCAAGTCAATTAGGTAACGGAACTACTTCTCTTAGCAAAGAAGAATTTAACAAAAAAGTAGATTTTTTAGGAGCTAGATTAAATTTTGGGGCTTCTGGAGCATTTGCCAATACACTATCTAAATATTACCCAGAAGTGGTAAGCCTTATGGCTGACGCTATCATCAACCCAAAGTTCTCCAGTGAGGAAGTTCAAAAGTCTAAAGAAAGAGCTTTAGAAGGGCTTAAAGCAGACGAAAAGAGTGCAGAAGCTATCGCTAACCGAGTGTCTGATGCTCTTATTTATGGTAAAAATACCGCTTTAGGGGAGTTTAAAACAGCGGAAAGCATCAATAAAATTCAACTAAAAGATGTGCAAGATTTCTATCAAAAATATTACACACCTAACAATGCTTATCTTGTAATTGTAGGAGATGTAAAATATGATGAAGTAAAGAAACAGATAGAAAGCCAATTTAAAAATTGGAAAAAATCTAATGTTAAAATTCCAACTCCTGCACCTGCTAAAAATCTAACCACTACCGAGGTGAATGTAGTAGATGTTCCTAATGCTGTACAATCTATCATTAAAGTAGGTAATGTTTCTACTTTACAAATGAAAGACCCACAATATTTTGCTGGAGTTATGGCAAACTATATACTTGGTGGCGGTGGCGAAGGTAGATTGTTTATGAATCTTAGGGAGAAAAATGCATTTACTTACGGGGCATATTCTAACCTATCTACGAGTAAATACTCGCCTAACTTTAGTGCAGAAGCAAGTGTAAGAAATGAGGTTACAGATAAGGCAGTAAAAGAATTCATCAATGAGCTTAATGCCATCTCTACTGTAAAACCAGAAGAGTTACAAAACGCTAAGGCTAAACTGAAAGGTAATTTCATTATGTCTTTAGAAAAACCTGAAACTATTGCTAGATTTGCGTTAAACCAAAAACTTCAAAATCTACCTGCGGATTTCTATACCAATTATTTAAAGTCTATAGAAAAGGTAACAGCTGCTGATATTAAAAAGGTGGTTAGTGAAAATATTTTGCCTAATCAAGCTAGAATTTTCATCGCTGGTAAAGCAACAGATATTGCGGATAGTTTGGAGAAATTAGGTTATCCAGTAAAATATTACGATGCCTATGCAAATCCTAGCCAAAAACCTGAAGTTAAAAAAGTAGCTGCTAATGTAAATGTAGAAAGCGTTGCACAAAACTACATTAAAGCCATAGGTGGAAAAGAGGCGGTTAGTAAAATCAATTCTGTTACAATGAATGCTACGGCTACCGTTCAGGGAATGCCTTTGGAAATGACTTTAGTACAAGCAAAAGGTGGTAAAATGATGATGGATATGAAAATGATGGGCAACTCTATGCAGAAAGTTGTATTTGATGGTAAAGACGGTTACATTATGGCGCAAGGAAACAAAATTCCTATGCCAGAACAGGCTAAGCAAGAGATGCAAAAATCTACTGAAGTTTTCAAGGAATTAACGTTTGCTAATAATAGTAACTATGAACTAAAAGGCATTGAAAAGGTGAGTAATGAAGACGCTTATGCTATTAAATCAGGTAAAACCACTTATTTTTACAGCGTAAAATCTGGATTGAAATTAGGTGAAACTAAAGTAGAAAAAATGGGTGATAAAGAAATGACTATCCCTTCTACTTTCTCTGATTACAAAGAAGTTTCAGGAGTTAAAATGCCGTTCAAAATCAACCAAAATATGAGTGGTATGGATATTACTTTTGAAGTAAAATCTTACGAATTTAACAAAGCTCAAGAAACGGATTTTAAATAGTTAATAAAATCATAACTTTTTGAACATTAAGAGGCAATTCTATTTGGAGTTGCCTCTTTTTTATATAAGTTTTGATGATTTTATTCTTAATATAAAATTATTCTTCTTATATTTGCGGACTTAAAAAATTATCTTTTTAGTTATGGGTACAGTTTTTACACTATTTATGGTTCTTATAGTAATTGTGTGTGTGTTGTTGGTAATGGTAGTTATGGCACAAAACCCTAAAGGTGGAGGTCTTTCAGGGACATTCGGAGGAGCGTCGTCAGCTTCTTTCGGCGTTCAAAGAACTAATGATTTTATGGAAAAAGCAACTTGGACATTAGGAATTACGGTGGTATTACTGATTGTTTTAAGTGTGGTATTAACTGCAAAACCTACAGTAAATGTAGCTCCTGTAGCTCCTAAGAAAACAGAGTTACCTAATGCTCCACAAGCACCAAACCAAAAAGTAGATTTAAACAATACAGCTACACCAGTAGCTCCAAGCAATACAGGAAACTAAGATTTTTAGTCTTGAATAATAGAAAAAAGCGAAAGGAGATTATATTTCTTTCGCCTTTTTTAGTTTTAGGCGTTCTATAAAGTATTTTAGCTTTAAACCTTGTAATAAAAATAGATATTTTAATCTATTTTTATGCTTATAGTATTTTTCTAAAAATAAAAACATCGCTCCATAAAATCTTGATAAATATTTTAAATCTTTCACAGTGCTTTGTCCTTCGTGATGGAGTATAGAATAAGCCCCATAATAATAGTTTTGAAAGCCTTTATTGATAAGAGTATAACACAAATCTATATCTTCGCCGTACATAAAATATCTCTCATCTAAGCCTCCTATATCTAGATATAGTTCTCTTTTCATCAAAAGAAAAGCACCTGTAATCACTTCTACACAAGCAATTTCGTTTTCATTGATGTCGTTTCTATAATAGGTTTTACGGTTGTTTTTCCGAGAGGTAAATAGAAATAGTTTTTCAAAAGAATTGATAATGTTCGGGATAGAACGCTTACTCTCAGGAAGAAAATCCCCCGCCAAATTATGCATTCTAACACCGATGCAACCCAAATTATCACGACCATCAGCAAATTCTAACAAACTATCTAGCCCATCACTTTCTAACTCTGTATCTGGATTTAGTAATAAAATATATTCGCCTTGAGCTTTTTTGGCTGCAATGTTATTCGCTTTGGAGAAACCTAAATTTTCTTCTAATGCTATAAAAGTAACCTTCGGAAAGGTGTGTTTTAGTTTTTGCCAAGAGTTGTCTGTGGAGCAATTATCTATAACTATAATTTCGTAATCTACTGTAGCTGCATACTTTTCTATGGACTGAATACAAGCCAACAACAAATCGGCTACATTATAATTAACGATGATAATGCTTAGTTTTTTTTTCATAAAAACTTAATGACCTTTATAAGGTATTCGGTTTAAAATAGACCTTCCTAAAGAAACTTCATCGGCATACTCTAGCTCATCTCCTACGGAAATACCTCTCGCAATATTGGAGAATTTTATATCAAAATGTTTAAACTTTTTATATAAATAATATACGGTGGTGTCGCCTTCCATAGTGGCAGACAGGGCAAAAATCACCTCCTCTATCTCTCCTGTTTCTAGTTTGCTTTCTAGTGTTTCTATATTTAATTGTTGAGGACCAATGCCTTCCATAGGTGATATTTTCCCTCCTAAAACCAAATATTTCCCCTTGAATTTCCCTGTATTTTCTATCGCCATTACATCTCTCACATCTTCCACAACGCATAGGAGTTCAGCGTGTCTACTGTCATCTGCACAAATTTCGCAAATATCTGTGTCCGAAAAGTTATGACATTCTTTACAGTATTTTATCTCTGTAACTAGATTTTGTATAGCATCGCCTAGAGCTATTCCTTGCGAACTCGGTTGTCTAAGCAAATGAAGTGCTAGTCTGAGAGCCGACTTTCTGCCTATACCTGGAAGTCCCGATATTTCTTCTACTGCCTTTTCTAAAACCTTACTTGGAAAATTCATAGATGCAAAGTTAGTTTTATTTCAATTTACAATTATACAATTTCCCCTATTTTTTTATTCTATTAAGAGAACATCTCTACTTTAAAGGGAGTTAGAAGTTCATCATCAATTTTAATTTTTACATCTAGAAAATATTTTCCCCTACTTAGAAAATTAAATCCCCAGTATCAATTTTAATTTTTACATCTACAAAATGTTTTTTCTATTTACTAAATTAAATATTTTCTTAATGGACTTTGTGTTCTAACTAATATTAACCCGTTGTGCATTATGAAATGAAAAAAACAAGAGTTGTTTATTAGACTGAAAATCAGTATATTGTTTTTGCTATAAAACGATATAAATGAACAACATAGAGCAAATATATGAAAGAATTTTGGAAGTTTTAGGACTTTTTTCAGAAAATCAACTGATTAGTTATCAGAGAAGAACACCTAAAATGAGCGATTTAGAAGTCATAAGTCTTAATATTACTGCTGAATACTTGAGTATTGATAGCGAATTACAGTTATTTAGAAAATTGCCAAACTCTCTGATAAACAAAATTGAAAGAAGTGTTTACAATAAGCGAAAACGAAGACTATCCCTACAAACAGAGCAAATTAGACAGCGTATTTCGATGGAGTTCAATGAGTTTGAAGATATTTTTATCGTTGATAGCATGCCAATGAAAGTTTGTGAAAATGCTCGTTCTACTCGTTCAAAAATTTGTAAAGAGCAATCCTATTCTTCACCAACATATGGTTATTGTGCTTCACAGAAATTATATTTCTATGGCTATAAACTACACGCAGTATGTTCTTTAAATGGTGTGATTAAGAATTTTGATATAAGCCCTGCATCCGTTCACGACATCCACTATTTAAAAGATAGTGGTGAGCAAATGCGAAACTGTACTTTAATTGGAGATAGAGGCTATTTATCAGCAAAAGTTCAAATAGATTTATTTAACTATGCTAATATTAAATTAGATACACCAATGAGAAGTAATCAGAAAGATTATATTCCTCAATTTTCATTGTACAAGAAAAAGCGAAAACGAATTGAGACATTTTTCTCTCAACTTTGCGACCAATTTATGATTAAAAGAAACTATGCTAAAACTTTTGAAGGCTTTAAAACAAGGATAATCAGTAAAATAACCGCCGCAACGGTTATTCAATATATCAATAAATTTATCTTCCAAAGAAAATTAAATCATCTAAAAATCAGTATTATTTAAAATGCACAACGAGTTTGAATATAACGAAATTATATTCTATCAATAATTTGATTAAGTGTTACCGAAGGACGCATTGCAGCGTAAGTTTTATCTTTGTTTGGACGATAGTAGCCTTCAATATCTTGAGCTTTACCTTGAGAAGCGATGAGCTCTTCATTGATTTTTGCCTCATTTTCTTGCATTTCTTTAGCAATAGGTTGAAACAGAGTAGATAACTCTGAATCTTGAGTCTGTGCTGCTAAAGCTTCTGCCCAATATAACGCTAAATAAAAATGAGAACCTCTATTATCTATACTTCCTATTTTTCTAGCTGGAGATTTGTCATTAGCTAAAAACTTGGCATTAGCTTCATCTAGTGCATCTGCCAATACTTGAGCTTTAGTGTTATTTTGAGTTTGTGCTAAGTGTTCTAAACTTGCCTGTAATGCTAAAAATTCTCCTAAAGAATCCCAACGTAAATAGCCTTCTTCTATAAACTGCTCTATATGTTTAGGAGCAGAGCCTCCTGCACCTGTTTCAAATAACCCACCACCATTCATAAGAGGTACAATAGACAACATCTTAGCCGAGGTTCCTAACTCTAGGATAGGGAATAAATCCGTAAGGTAATCTCTAAGAACATTACCAGATACAGAAATAGTGTCTTTACCTTCTCTAGCTCTTTTAAGAGTTTCAGACATTGCGTCTTTAACATCTAAAATTCTAATATCAAGACCTTCTGTATTATGATTTTTAAGATATTGTTCTACTTTTTTGATAACTTCTCTATCGTGAGCTCTACCTTTATCTAGCCAGAATATAGCTGGAGTATCCGATAAACGAGAACGGTTAACCGCTAATTTAACCCAATCTTGTATAGGAGCATCTTTAGTTTGGCACATTCTGAAAATATCTCCAGCCTCTACTTTCTGTTCTAATAGAACCTCGTTATTTTCATTAAGAACTTTTACTGTACCTTCAGCTTCCATTTGGAAAGTCTTATCGTGAGAACCGTACTCTTCTGCCTTTTTAGCCATTAGCCCCACATTAGGTACACTACCCATAGTAGTAGGGTCTAACTTTCCATTAGCTTTCATATCATCTATTACAGCTTGATAGAAACCTGCATAAGAACGGTCTGGGATTATGGCTAAAGTATCTTCTTCTTGTCCGTCTTTGTTCCACATTTTACCGCCACCACGAACTAATGCCGCCATAGAAGCATCTACAATAACATCACTAGGAACATGGAAATTGGTAATTCCCTTATCAGAATTTACCATTGCTACTCTTGAACTTTCGTTTAGAACACGCTCGATATCAGCTTTTATATCAGCTTCTTGAGCTGTTCCTGCAATTTTATCATAAAGACTTGCCAATCCATCGTTAGGATTAACATCTAATGATTTGAATGTCTCTGCATACTTTTCAAATACTTCGTGGAAGAATGTTTCAACAATAGCTCCGAAAATAATAGGGTCAGACACCTTCATCATAGTTGCCTTTAAATGAGCAGAAAGCAATACATCTCTACTTTTAGCTTCTTGTATAGCATCTTTTACAAAAGTCTTTAAGGCTTTGATGTTCATTACAGAAGAGTCTATAATTTCTCCTGCTTGAAGAGAAGCGTAATCTTTTAGTACTTTCTCTGAACCATCATTTCCAAAGAATACAATTTTAAACTTACCATCTTTCTCTACAGTCGTAGAAGTTTCAGTACCGTAGAAATCTCCTTGGCTCATATGGGCTACATCTGTTTTACTATTCGCTAACCATTCTCCCATCTTGTGTGGGTTGGCCTTTGCATAGTTTTTTACAGCTTTAGGAGCTCTTCTGTCAGAATTACCTTCTCTAAGTACAGGGTTTACAGCCGAACCAAGCACTTTAGCATATTTAGCCTTAATTTCTTTTTCTTCTTCCGTTTTTGGCTCTGCAGGATAATTAGGTACATTAAATCCTTTTTTCTGTAATTCTTCTATAGCCTCGTTAAGCTGAGGTATAGAAGCGGAAATATTAGGCAACTTAATAATGTTAGCTTCTGGTTTTGTAGCTAATTCTCCTAATTGAGACAATGCATCAGGAATTCTTTGTTCTTCGGTAAGAACTTCTGGAAAGTTAGCCAATATTCTCCCTGATAAAGAAATATCCGGCACTTCTATCTGTATATCTGCTGATTTTGTAAATGCTTTTACAATAGGTAAAAATGAATGAGTGGCTAACATAGGAGCCTCATCTGTAAGGGTGTAGTAAATTTTAGCTGTTGACATTTATTCTGTTTTTTTATATTATACAACATTTAGTTTCCACAAAAATAATGAAAAAAAGTTGCTATATAATAATCATATTTAAATTTATTACATCTAATTATTTAGAATTACTATAAATAATAAAATAATAAATTGTACAATATTAAATTTCAAAATATGACCAATATCATGTTTTTGTATTTTGTAAATTGATTAAACTATTGATTTTAATGAAGTTAAAAATAAATTAGAATTGATATATTTATCTAATTTTGAGATATTATTCATACGTTTTATTGAGGGGTAGTTTTAGTTTTTAAATCTTATTATCAGTATTTTATACTAAGCTATTTAATGTGATATAGAACTCTATTCGATATTAAATTATTATTTCTTAATTTCTGTTTTATTATATTTTCAAAAATTACACTATATTTTTATTTTAAGTTTAAAAAAAGTGTTTTATAGTATATTGTTATACACTTGTTTGATTTTTTTATTAGCAAAAAAACATTAATATTGTAAAGCGTTTAAAACATTTGTATTTTATGAAAAAATCTATTTTAGAAACAGGAAATTTGCTACCAATAGCAGCAGGTTTTCTGTTACTTCCAAACTTTGTTTTTGCACAGAATGCAGAACAAGTAAAGAAAATTAAAGAGTCATCTAATCTCAAGCAACTAAATTTGTTGCAGAAAGGGTTTAGTAAGTCTACTCTTAGTGTTAAAGAGCTACAGGCTAAAGCAAAAGACCTTAAAATTCCATTTATGGGTGAAGCCAATGGTAAACTTTACCAACTTCAAGGCTTTGATAAGAAGGGGAGAGCTCTTTACTATATTACATATAACACGGGAGCTGCCGAAGGTACAGGTACTAGTAAACTTCATCCTAGTGCTGGGGTTTTCAACCTAGAAGGTAGTGGAATGAAGGTGCACGAATGGGACGGAGGAAAAGTGAGAGCTACCCATCAAGAGTTTGGAGGAAGAGTAACTCAGAAAGATGTCCCATTAAGTAATAGCGATCATGCTACCCATGTAGCGGGAACTATGGTAGCATCAGGAGTAGATGCTCTGGTGAAAGGAATGGCTCCCAAGGCTACATTAGATGCTTATGATTGGAATAATGATGAGAATGAAATGGTGGCTGCTGCTGCTGCTGGAGCAATTTTATCCAATCATTCTTATGGTTATTTGGGAGGATTCGAGTGGGGAAATTGGTCAGGAACTCAAGGCTGGCACTGGTTTGGAAGCGATGAGGACACTGAATATAAAGGCTATGGACAGTATACAGCTCCTGATAGAGATTGGGATTTAATTGCTCTTAATGCACCTTACTATTTACCTGTGAAAGCAGCAGGAAATCCTAGAGGAGATGGTCCTGCACCAGGAGAGACACATTATGTGAGAGACTCTGCAGGGCAATGGATGGCTTCAACGAAAGTAAGACAAAGAAATGGAGGTGATAATGGGTTTGATTGTATTATTTTCGGAAGCACAGGTAAAAATATTCTTACTGTAGGCGCTGCAAATAAAATAGTGGGAGGATATAAGACACCTCAAGATGTAAGAATGGCTAGTTTTAGTGCATTTGGACCTGTTGACGATGGAAGAATTAAGCCTGATATTTCTGGCGTTGGTGTTGACCTTAAATCTAGTGTATCTACAGGAGATACTGCTTATGGAACAATGAGCGGAACCTCTATGGCTTCTCCTAATGTTACAGGCTCTTTATTATTGTTACAAGAGCATTATTTCAAGAAGTTTAATGCTCATATGAAGTCAGCTACTTTAAAAGCATTGGCTATTGCTACAGCTAACGAAGCAGGTGAAGCTCCAGGACCAGACTATGCTTCTGGCTGGGGATTGTTGAACGCATTTGATGCAGCGAAAACCATATCCTTAAACGGAAAGTATTCTTTAATCCAAGAAAACACATTAAATAATGGAACCCAAACTTCATTTGATGTTGTAGCAGCAGGAGGTTCTCCTCTTAAGGTAACTGTAGTATGGGCAGACCCAGCACCTAGCACATTGAGCAACGAAGAAGTTTTAAATGATAGGTCAAAGATGTTGGTGAACGATTTGGATGTGAGAGTAATCAAAGATGGTGTAGAAGTATTACCTTGGCGATTAAATCCTGATAATCCAGTAGCTCCAGCCGTTAAAATGGATAATGATGTGGATAACGTAGAGCAGGTAGTGATAGAAAATCCAGAAGCTGGTGCTACTTATACTATTGTTGTAAAACACAAAGGAGACTTAAAGAAAAACGAGGTTAGCCGTGACAACAAAGGAAATCTTATAGTTAATCTTGTGCCAGCTACTTCTCAAGACTATTCACTAGTGGTTACTGGTGTTAATAATGGTGTAAGAAATAATTTAGCAGTTACTGGTGTAAAAGTTACAGTTCCACCTTTACAGTATACTGCTAGTACTCCTATAAGTTTTAGGGTTGAAAACAAAGGTAAAGATGCATACAGTGCGGGAGCTAAGTTAAGCGTTAAACTTGTTAATAAAGACAATAGTAATGAAGTGGTAGCAACAGGGGAATTAGATGTACCGTCTATTGCACCAGCAGATAAAACCTTCCTGACTCATCATTTTGATTTATCTAAATCATTTGTTAATTATTCTGTTGAAGCAGAGTTGGTTTATGCTGCAGACGAAATAAGTTTAGACAATAAGCTATCAACATCAGCTTATGGTATTGTGGCAGATTTAACACCAGATATGGCTTCTCATAAGTTTGGTTTTGAAGATGATTTTAACAAAAATGGTTGGACTTCTGAAGATAAAGATGCAGACGGAAAAACCTGGAGAAAATATGATGATAAAAGTTTAGCTTACGAAGGCAATTCATTTGCACTTAATTTCCCTGGTGAAAAAACAGATGTAGATGACTGGTTCTTTTCTAACCCTCTGAAACTTAAGAAAGATGTTCTCTATAGAGTGGTGTTCTATGCGAGAAAATTCCAAAATTTTACAGAAGCTATAAGTATATCTCTAGGTAACAATCCTAATAGCTCGTCTATGACGAAAGAGCTTACACCTAGAGTAGAGGCTACGGGTAAGTACAATAGATATTTCTATGAGTTTAAAGTTCCAACAGACCAAGTAGCTTATATAGGATTCCGTCATAAAACAGAGGGTACAGACAAGTCTTATGCATTTGCAATGGATAATGTAAAGTTTGAGTACGCAGAAAGCAAACCAAATGTAGACTTCTCGGCTGATAAAGTACAAGCTAACTCTTACGAAACAGTAAGTTTTAAAAATGCTACGATGACGGCATCTACACTTCCTGTAAGTTCTTGGGAATGGACTTTCGCTCCAAATACGGTAACATTTAAAGATGGAACTTCTACCAGTTCTGAAGCACCTAAGGTATCACTTGCGGAAGGTACTTACAGCGTTACCCTAAAAGCTAAAAATGATAAAGGAGAAGAGGTATTAACTAAAAATGATTACATCACAGTTAAGAATACGCCTACAGTAGCAGGTTTCATCTCTAGTGCACAAGAAATATTTGAGGGAGAAGCGGTATTATTTGCTAATACTTCTACTGGTAACCCAGAGCCTAATCAGTTTGAGTGGACTATCACGCCGTCTGATGGTGTAGAATTTACAGGTACTACAACGGCATTCACGGATAAAGATTTGAATGTTAAGTTTACTAAGAAAGGTCTATATAAAGTAAGTCTAAAAGCGACTTCGGAGCATAATTCTGATACGGTAGAAAAAACAGACTACATCAATGTTAAAAAGGTATATAATAGTGTAGATGATTTAACTCACAACTTTGACAAAACCAATAACTTATTAACTTTAAAATGGCAACGTCCCAACCTTAATCCTATTTATAAAGAAGGATTTGAAGATGAAGATGGAAATGCTATGCCTAGTGGTATGACGGTAATAGGTCAGAATTCCATATTAGATTGGTACCTCACAGGGGTATATAAAAAGAGTGGGGAATATGGTGTAAGATCTTACTCTTGGTATGTAAAATCATTTGATGCAGATAATATATTAATAACTCCTAAACTAAGAAAAGGAGCAGAAGTTCTTAGCTTTAATGTATGGCACAAATACAATGAGAGATATGATGTCTATGTAGTGGAAGCTCCAGCTTCTGGAAACGCTCCTACAGCGGAGGAAGTGAAAGCTGGGCATAAAGTCTATACCTTTGAAGCCACTGGAACTAATCCTACATTTAAGTTGGAGTCTGTTAATATCAAAAACTATACAAACAAAGATTTCTTTGTAGCGTTCCACCACAGAACTAAGAAAGATGATAATGGCTTTATACTAGCATTAGATGATATAGAAGTAGGATATGATAACTCTGTGGACGGAAAAGTAGGGGCAACTGTAGGTACCCAAACTCTAAGTAAAGAGGCGCTTCCTGATTTTAAAGCCGACTTCTTAAAAGGAGATAAGCTAGTAACTAGAGAGATGCTGTTACCAGAAACTTCACTGAATAGTGGTATAGGCAGCAAAGTTTCTTTCGGAATATCTACTGTACCTCATTTAGTAGGTTACGAAGTGGTTAAAGATGGAACTAAGGTAAGTGATATAAACGATTACAACACCCGTCTATACAATGAAACAATGACCCAAAATGGCACTTATACTTACGATGTATATGCGGTATATTCTGACGGAGTTAAGTCTGATAAGCAAACGGTAGTTGTTAATATCACCACACTTGCTACATCAGAAGTTGACGCTAATACAGGATTAAAGGTATATCCAAACCCATCTAATGGTAATTTTGTAGTAGAAGCAGTTTCTACTGTATCTGCACTGAAAGCTAGTGTTTACGATATGTCTGGAAAACAGATTTTATCCAACGAGTACAAAGGAAACAGATTTGAACTCAATTTAACTCAACAGCCTAAAGGTGTTTATATCCTAAATCTAGTAGATGATAAAGGTGTAAAACACAATGTAAAACTGATGGTTAAATAAAAATTGATACTTTAAATAAGAATTCAATTTTATAGAAAGTCGGCTCACAAGGTCGGCTTTCTTTTTTGGATATATTTGAGGTTTGGGTAAGGAATGGCATATATAAAACTTAGCTAATATTAACTCGTTGTGCATTTTAAATAATACTGATTTTTAGATGATTTAATTTTCTTTGGAAGATAAATTTATTGATATATTGAATAACCGTTGCGGCGGTTATTTTACTGATTATCCTTGTTTTAAAGCCTTCAAAAGTTTTAGCATAGTTTCTTTTAATCATAAATTGGTCGCAAAGTTGAGAGAAAAATGTCTCAATTCGTTTTCGCTTTTTCTTGTACAATGAAAATTGAGGAATATAATCTTTCTGATTACTTCTCATTGGTGTATCTAATTTAATATTAGCATAGTTAAATAAATCTATTTGAACTTTTGCTGATAAATAGCCTCTATCTCCAATTAAAGTACAGTTTCGCATTTGCTCACCAATATCTTTTAAATAGTGGATGTCGTGAACGGATGCAGGGCTTATATCAAAATTCTTAATCACACCATTTAAAGAACATACTGCGTGTAGTTTATAGCCATAGAAATATAATTTCTGTGAAGCACAATAACCATATGTTGGTAAAGAATAGGATTGCTCTTTACAAATTTTTGAACGAGTAGAACGAGCATTTTCACAAACTTTCATTGGCATGCTATCAACGATAAAAATATCTTCAAACTCATTGAACTCCATCGAAATACGCTGTCTAATTTGCTCTGTTTGTAGGGATAGTCTTCGTTTTCGCTTATTGTAAACACTTCTTTCAATTTTGTTTATCAGAGAGTTTGGCAATTTTCTAAATAACTGTAATTCGCTATCAATACTCAAGTATTCAGCAGTAATATTAAGACTTATGACTTCTAAATCGCTCATTTTAGGTGTTCTTCTCTGATAACTAATCAGTTGATTTTCTGAAAAAAGTCCTAAAACTTCCAAAATTCTTTCATATATTTGCTCTATGTTGTTCATTTATATCGTTTTATAGCAAAAACAATATACTGATTTTCAGTCTAATAAACAACTCTTGTTTTTTTCATTTCATAATGCACAACGGGTTGTTCTAGTCCTATTTTAGAGAAAACGAACGGATACATCATGCTTAGGATAATTACAAAAAAACCAACAAGATAGTTTTTGAAAAATCCTTGTATAAATACAGCATATAAGATGACAATAATGTAATACAATAACTCTAAACCTAAGAAAGTTATAAGGTATTGCCCTATTTCAAATTTAAAATAGCCATAATAAGACTGAATCAGCATTCCTGAAGTAATACTTACTAGCATAATAAGTATCACCATTTTTATAAGTCCTAAAACTTTAGACATCAAAAGCACCCAATTAGGAACAGGAGTACTATCTACCAAATGATTAATTCTAAAATTAGAAGCATTATTAAGACTAATTCCTGCGAATAAATAAATGATTAACAACAAAAATACTTCAAGAAGTCCTTTAGCCATACCTATAACTTTCCAAGTTACAGGATAAGTTCTGGTTCCAAATAACTCTTGCCCTAAGGTATAGCCCGAAAATACAATAAACAGCATAAGTATTGTAATGAAAACAAGAAAAATCCTGTTCTTTACAATGAGCTTAAATTCAAATTTAGATAAACTTATGGCTGTTTTAAAATTGTTCCAAAAATCGTAATGATAGCTTACTTTAGGCAAATTGATTTTAATTATTCCTCCAAAATTATTCTTTGTAAAGCGTTGTGCTTTCTTCTTTTTACCAAAAAAACTAGGCACTGTGTAGTTAAACGAGAATATAAAATAGGTTGCTACAAAAACCAAAACTCCTAGACCAACCCATACAAATCTATTGTAAAGCAAGGCACTCTTGAAAGGGATAAACAGTGTATTCTGCTCTTCAATCGTCCAGTATTCTGTAAGGTAATCTAGTGATATAGCACCATAAGGGTCTAGCAAACTTACCCAAAATTTATCATCTACATCATTGGTCATATTATAGATAAACGACTGAAACAGTATCAGAATTATCACAAAAACAAAACCGATGTATTCATTTCTCGTTAAAGTTACCAATGCAAAAACAAAAGCTCCTATCACAAATATATTAGGAATAATAAACAAAAGATAAGGCTGTATATAGGCAAAAAAATCAATAGGAGCTAATAAATCTTTGTTTGCGAAAGGCAACACAGAAGCTAATAAAAACGCCGCACCTATTGACAAGGAAATCAGTACTGTTACGAGTATTCCACTCAAAAACTTACCCAAAATATAGCTAGACTTACTGAACGGATAAGCGTAAAATATACTATGAAAGTTGTACTTATAATCTCGATATACCGTTGCACCTACTACTGCAGGAATAATAAAATTGATAAAAGTCCCTAACTGTCCCAATAATCCGTTAAGGCTCAAAGCTGAATTTATAAACCTATTAGATGAAGTGGTGGCAGACAAGCTATCAAAGTAGCCCAACGCTATCGCAGATATTAAAAACCCTAAAGAAAAGAAAATGAGTAAATAAAGATAAAATACCCAATTTTTCAACCATCTTTTCAGCTCAAATATAAAAATCGTTTTCATAAGCCTATTGGTCGTTTTTTAGTGAAACAAAGTAAACATCTTCTAACATAGGCTTCACTTCCTCAAAGGTTTCATTAGGTTGCTGTTCAGCATAAACCCTTATATTGAGTGTATTGTCTTCATTAAATTTAGAGGAAAGCAAGTTGTATTTTTCATTAAAATCATCATAATCCTCTCGATTGATAATACGGCTCCACACTTTTCCTTTCAACATTTCTTCCCCTTGCTTAGGTGTTCCTCTAAAAAGTATCTTTCCGCCGTTAAGCACCGCTAAGTCATTACAAAGCTCTCTTACATCATCTACTATATGGGTAGAAAATATAACGGTATGCTTAGTGCCAATTTCTCTCAAAACATTAAGGAAACGACTTCTTTCCGAAGGGTCTAGCCCTGCCGTAGGCTCATCTACTATAATCAATTGAGGATTATTGAGTAACAATTGAGCAATACCAAATCTTTGTTTCATACCGCCAGAATATCCACTCACACTTTTATCTTTCACTTCGTACAAGTTGGTAATTTGTAGCACTTCTTTAATCATAGTTTCTCTTTCGGAAGCATTGGTAATTCCTTTTAAACGAGCAAAATAATCTAATAAACTTTGAGCTGACATATTTGGATAAACCCCAAACTCTTGAGGAAGATAGCCTAGCACCTTCCTCAATGCCATTTTGTCCTCTAAAACATTGATGTCTCCAAAATAAATTTCGCCTTCATCTGGCATTTGTAGAGTCGCAATAGTTCTCATTAAAGATGACTTACCTGCTCCATTGGGTCCTAATAGCCCAAACATTCCGTTCCCTATTTCTAAATTAACTCCATTAAGGGCTTTCACTCCATTGCTATAAGCTTTGGTTAAATTTGAAATTTTCAAGTTCATAATAATTTTTTCTTGTATAAGTAGCTCTATTATAAAAAGTGTTACAAATTTTAGTGGAATTTAGTGATAAAAAGTCTATCCAAGTATCTCACACAAACATCTAATTTTATAAGTAGCCTCTAATAACCTCTAAAAAATTGTATCTTTGCAAAACATAATTAGTCACAAGTATGAGCAGAGAACGCAAAAATTTTTCAGGAAAATCAAGAACAAATCAAAAAAGAGGGAATACTGAGAACTCTCGTGGCTCAAAATTAGGAGGTAGAGATTTTGATTCTAGAGATAAATATGTAAAAGGAGACCGCAGAGGTGGAAGAAGATTTGATGATAAAGAAGCCGACAGAGCTAGAGCTTTTGTCCAAAAAAGAAGAATAAATAAACTTGTACAACAGCCTAAAGATACCATTAGACTTAATAAATATATTGCTAATTCAGGGATTTGTAGCAGACGAGAGGCTGACGAATTAATACAGCAAGGTTTAGTTGAAATCAATGGTAAAGTAGTAACCGAACTAGGCTATCAAGTGCAAAAGACAGATAAAGTGGTTTTTGATGGGCAAAGTATTACACCTGAAAAGCCTGTGTATGTACTTCTCAACAAACCTAAAGGTTACATCTCTACTACAAAAGATGAGAAAGCTAGAAAAACAGTAATGGATTTAACGGCAAATGCTTCTCCATATAGAATTTTCCCTGTGGGACGTTTGGATAGGCAAACAACGGGCGTTATTCTACTCACTAATGATGGACATCTTACCAAGAAACTTACTCACCCTTCTTTCAATATCAAGAAAATTTACCATGTTACTTTAGACAGAAAGCTTACAGGCGAAGATATGGCGACTATAGCCAAAGGGATTAGATTGGAAGAAGGTGTTGCAGAGGTGGATAGCATTTCTTATATAGACGGTAAACCTAAAAATGAAATTGGGATAGAAATTCATATCGGTTGGAATAGAGTGATTAGAAGGATATTCCAAAGGTTAGGCTACGAAGTTGAGGCGTTAGATAGAGTGATGTTTGCAGGGCTTACCAAGAAAAATATCAAAAGAGGCCATTGGCGTATCCTTACCGAACTTGAGGTAAATAACCTGAAGATGTTGTAAATTAGTATTGTATTGATAAAAGTATTTAGTCAAATAAAGTGAGAGTAGGATTTTTAATTTTTTGCTTGCTGATTGGGCTATTCTTCATTCCGCTTCCATTTTTGTATTATGTTTTTGAAAGAAATGGAAGGAAATATATTGTAAGATTTACAATACTGATGATTTGTTTATATCTTTCTGTAATTTATCTATTAGCGAAAGCTTTATAAAAAATGGTGTTTATCTTTAATGAATAAATTAACATTGATTTTTGTTCTTATGATTACAATTAGTTGTGATCCTGTGAGAACTTTAATTCTGAAAAATGACACCCAAAAAAGTAGAAACATTTTGGTTTATGGAAGTTTCATTACTCAAAAAGAAAAACAAAACTCCATAATAACTGAGTTACAAAAAGGAGAAAAAAAGAAAAGCGTATTTTATGGAATTGGAGCTTGGAATGATGTTGAAATAAAAAAGTTTAGCAGTAATATTGATTCAGATAGTGTTTTATGAAAACGGTGAAAAAATTATAATTACTGAAAATATAAAAATTCAAAGTTTACTAAAACAAAATATAAAAGGAATATTAAAAAATATAATTGTAATAAAAGAGTCAAAAATAAAAGATTTTCATTACTAGAAAAATTGAGACTAAGCATTTAAAAAGAAATAAGCGGAAAATATTACTTTTCCGCTTATTTCTATTATAATATTGATTAGAAAACTCTAAATATTTTCTCCTCCTTTTTTCTCTTCTTTATTGGTATTTAATATAAGATAACCTACAATTCCACCGATGAGAGAAGCTATAATAATCCCCATTTTAGCCTCTGGAACATACTCTGGGTGTAGTTTAGTATCAAAGGCTAATTCTGTGATAAATAAAGACATCGTAAATCCTATAGAAGCTAAAAAAGCAACTCCTAACAGATTTTTCATAGATAAGCCTTCTGTTTTTTTAACTATTTTCAGTTTTATCAAAGCACCTAATAATCCAAATATACCTAGTACTTTTCCGAGTAATAATCCCAAAATAACTCCAATAGTAACTAAACTCAAACCATTATCAAAAGAGATAGGAATAGCCGCGTTACATAATGCAAAAATAGGCATCACAATAAAGCTTACAAAACTATGCATACCGTGTTCTAAACGCTGAGAAGGTGGTATTGTTTCTCTTGTTAATTCATGCATATCTTCCACCACACGAATTTGCTCATCAGTTAAGTCTTCGTGTTTTTCATCAGGGTCTATACTTAGAAATTTATCTCTAAGTTCTCTCATTTTATAGACAAAATAACTTTCATTAACTCTAGCACTAGCAGGGATTGTAAAAGCAGCTAAAACAGCAGCAATAGTAGCATGCACCCCTGACATCAAGAAGCAAAGCCAAACGCCTCCTATCCCCAATATAGCATAATGAATAATACTTTTAACGCCCATTTTATTAGAGAAAAGCATCAATGCAAAAATACCAAGCCCCAGGCTTAGGTATCCCATATGTAGTTCATTGGTATAAAATATAGCGATTACCAAAACTGCTCCCAAATCATCTACAATGGCTAAAGCCGTTAAAAATACTTTTAATGGTAAAGGTACTTTATTTCCCAGTAGGTACATTACGCCAAGTGCAAAGGCAATATCTGTTGCCATAGGAATTCCCCAACCGTGTGCAGCATCTGTTCCGTTATTAAAGAAAGTATAAATAAGGGCAGGAAAAACCATACCTCCAATAGCTGCTATAATTGGGAGCATTGCTTTTTTGGGTGAAGCTAATTCTCCATTGGTAAGTTCTCGTTTAAGCTCTAACCCTACTACAAAGAAGAATATGGCCATGAGTCCATCATTTATCCAATGGTGTAATGATAGGTCTAAAGAAAATTCGCCTAGACTAATTACTATATGCTGATGCCAAAAATGGTTATACTCTTCACTCCATTCAGAATTAGCGAAAAATATCGCAATTAAAGCCGCAATAAATAACACTATACCACCCGTTGTGGATTTACTAATAAACTTATTTACTGGTCTTACAATATACTTATCTGCTGGAGTTAAATGAATTTTAGGTTGTTCCATAAAATATTTATCTTTTATCAAATTAAAAAATTAGATTCTTTTTACACTAGTGACTCCCTCTATCCTTCTGAGGTGTTTAATAGTTTCCTCTAGTTGGTCTTTACTTTTAACTTCTAGGCTTATTTGCCCTGTGAAAATCCCATCGGTAGACTCGATACTAAAGCTCCTCATGTCAATGCTCATCGCATTAGTAATAATTTTGGTAATATCATTTATCATTCCCATTCTATCCAAACCTTCTACCTGTACTTTAACACGGTTACTAAAGCTCTCAGCATTTACCCATTTTGCGGTTAAAACACGATAATCATAGTTAGCTCGTAGATTTACAGCGTTTGGACAGTTATCATTATGTACCTTAATACCATCAGAAATGGTTAAAAAACCAAATATCTTATCTCCTGGCACTACTGTACAACACTTGGCAAAAGTATGGTTGAGTTTTTCTTCATCTTTACTAAAAACAATTAAATCGAGGTTTTGATAAGGATTTTCCTCTTTTATATTTTGAGATTTGGTTGAGATTTTTCGGAATTTTTGAAGAAGTGATGAGAAGATACTTTTTCTTTCCGAATATCTTTTCAAATCACCTATATCTAGGCTACCATCATGAAATTTAAGAAATAACTCTTGTGAGGTCTTGAGTGCAAAATATTTTTGTAGATTATTAACCTCCTCCTCACTAAATGCAATTTTAGCACTTTTCAGTTTTCTTTGTAGAATTTCCTTTCCTTCCGCAACACGCTGGTTTCTTTCTATATTTAAAGCATTCTTAATCTTTGATTTAGCTTTGGAAGTTACTACAAAGTCTAGCCAGTCTTGTTTAGGTCTTTGATTGTTAGAAGATAGAATTTCTATTTGGTCTCCATTTTTTAGTACATAACTAATTGGAACTAACTTTCCGTTAATTTTAGCTCCTAAACATTTCATACCCAAATCTGTATGCACAGAAAACGCAAAGTCTAATGCGGTAGCATTTTTAGGTAAAATAGTAACCTCGCCTTTTGGAGTGAAAACAAAAACTTCTTTAGAATAGAGATTAAGCTTGATATCATCTAGCAGCTCGGAGGTTGACATCATTTCCTGATTTTCAAGAACCTCCCTAATCTGAGTTACCCATTGCTCAAAATTGGTATCATCACTATTTCGTCTGAACCCTTCCTTATATTTATAATGAGCCGCTACCCCTTTTTCAGCAATTTCGTCCATTCTTTCGGAACGGATTTGAACCTCTATCCACTTGTTGTCAGGACCTAATACCGTGAGGTGAAGACTTTCATATCCAGTGGAACGAGGAGCAGAAATCCAATCTCGCATTCTTTGAGGGTTACTCTTATAAAGGTCTGTAACAATGGAATAGATTTTCCACGCTAAAAACTTCTCGTTTTTAAGGTCAGATTTGTAAATAATCCTAATAGCGTAATTATCATAAACCTCCTCAAAGCCAACATTTTGCTTCAACATTTTTCTATAAATGGAGCTAATAGCTTTGGTTCTTCCTTTTATTTTGAAATCTAATTCTTCTTTAGAAAGATATTCGGAAACTTCATTTTTAAATTCTTCTAGATAGCCTTCTCTTTGTTCTTTGGCTAAATCTAGTTTGCTGGTAATTTCTGTATAAACTTCAGGATTATTATATTTTAGAGATAAATCTTCTAACTCAGATTTAATATTATAAAGTCCCAGCCTGTGAGCTAATGGAGCATAGATGTAAACCGTTTCGGAAGCTATTTTTTTCTGTTTGTCTGGACGCATACTATCCAGCGTCCTTATATTATGTAGGCGGTCTGCAATTTTAACCAAAATAACCCTAAAATCTTCGGATAATGTAAGTAACAACTTTCGGTAATTTTCGGATTGTATAGAAATATTCTGGTTGTTCATCACCGAAATTTTCGTTAATCCATTAACGATACTGGCTATCTTCTCTCCGAATATCTTTTTGATGTCTTCATAGGTATAATCGCTATCTTCTATAACATCGTGCAATAAAGCACAAGCAATGGAAGTTGCTCCCAAACCTATCTCTTCAGCGACTATTTTGGCTACAGCGATTGGATGGTAGATATATGGCTCTCCTGTTTTTCGCCTTTGATCTTTGTGTGCATCTAGTGCTATATCAAAAGCTTTACGAATGAGCTTATTTTGCTCTTCGTTGAGAGTTCTGTAAGTATTGGATATTAGATCCTTATACCTTGCCAAAATCTCTTTATTTTCTTTTTCTAAATCGTAAACCATATATTTCTACTTTAAAACCAACATAAAACATTTATATACCTCTAGCCTCCAAATAAATCTCCTATAATACCTTCTTCTGGTATATCGTCAGAATCATTAGACTGTTCTTTTTCTTCTATTTCGGGTTCTTCTTCATCCTCTCTTTCTGGAATGGTAATATTGATGGATTTCACTTTTTCCTTAACAAACTGATTGCCCATTGCTTTAATCCCTTTAACTGCTATAAACTCGTCTATATCTACAATTTCAGGGTCTTTTTCTTTGCCTGTTTTGTCTTTTCCGAAGATAATTTCTGCAGTACAACCGTCTTGAGCGCCCACAAATTCAATAAAGGATTTTGGGTGTTCACTAGGCATAAATACTTGAGGATTAAGGGTGTTATCTAGTAAGAATCTCTTAATGAAATAGATTTCCTTCTCGCCATCATAGTAGATACAAGTAATAGGTTGGTCTGGTCTCCATTTTTCAAGTACTAGATACTCATCATCAAAGCGATTCATCAAATCAAAAGTCATTAGTTTAGCTTCTCCTTTGGTATTGATGGTAAGTATTTTATCATCTCCTTTGAAACTGCCTAATAATGTACCTCTTGCATCGGCATTAAGCCTTCTCACTGTTTCATCAAACCATATTTTCCTAGGTGCTAATGTGGAAACGCCTTCTTCCTTCAAATCTACCTTTTTTACGGCATATTTGGTGACTAGATTTCCTCTAGAATTTCTACCCTTAATGGCTAAATCTGAAAAGTCTATCTCTATTTTATTTTTTCGTATTCTAGCATTAGGCTTCAAAAGAACCGTTACTACCTCTGCTTCTCCATTAGGATTAGCGGAGAAGTAAAGTACTTCTGAACCTTTAGCTTCAGAAGCTAAAGGATATTCGGTATTTCTTGTGATGGAGGTTACAGAAAACCTTTTCATATAGTAAGGTCCCGTTTTGCCCTCTCGGTAAATCATATTATAAACGGTGCGTTTATCATTTTTTTTCCAAACGCCTGTG
Source organism: Riemerella anatipestifer (assembly GCF_035666175.1). Lineage (NCBI taxonomy): Bacteria > Pseudomonadati > Bacteroidota > Flavobacteriia > Flavobacteriales > Weeksellaceae > Riemerella > Riemerella anatipestifer. The sequence goes on along the minus strand of NZ_CP142016.1, from coordinate 55,566 downwards.
TGTATAATATCTTTGCCCACAAAAGTTTTGGGTTCTACCTTAGTTACTTGCATTACCCCATCTTTTCTGAAGGTAATAATATCGTCTATATCGGAGCAATCAAACACATACTCGTCTTTTCGAAGTGATGTTCCTATAAAGCCCTCTGCCCTATTAACATAGAATTTTTCGTTAGCTACGGCTACTTTTGTGGCATCAATAGTATCAAAAACTCTAAGTTCTGTTCGGCGTTCTTTATCCTTACCAAATTTTTTTTTAATATTAAGGAAATAATTGATGGCATACTCTACCAAATGAGCTAAGTGATGCTTAACTTCCTCCATTTTACCTTCAAGAGCGGCAATATTTTCTAATGCTTTATCTCTATCATATCTAGAAATACGCATAAACGGAAGCTCCGTAAGACGAATAATATCCTCGGTAACCACCTCTCTCATTAAGTTTTTGGTAAAAGGTTGAAGGGCTAAGTTAATGGCTTCGTAAACCGCTTCTTTAGAGTCTTTGCCTTTAATCTCTTGGTAAATTTCGTTTTCAATAAAGATTCTTTCTAGAGAAGCAAAATGCCACTTGTCTTCCAACTCTCCAAGTTCTATTTCTAGTTCTCTTTTTAGAAGAGAAACGGTGTGGTCTGTATTTCTCTTTAAAATTTCCGAAACACTCAAGAACATCGGTTTATCGCCTACGATAACACAAGCGTTGGGCGAAATGGAAATTTCACAATCTGTAAACGCATACAAGGCATCTATCATCTTATCAGGCGAAACATCATTATTAAGATGAATGTTGATTTCTACCTGGTCAGAAGTGTTATCTTCTATCTTTTTGATTTTAATCTTTCCTTTCTCGTTAGCTTTGATTATACTATCAATCAAGTCGCTAGTCGTTTTGGAAAACGGAAGTTCAGTAATGCATAAAGTATGCTTATCTTTTTGGATAATCCTAGCTCTCGCCCTTAATCTTCCACCTCTTTCGCCATCGTTATAGTTGCTAACATCTAGCATACCACCCGTCATAAAGTCTGGATAAAGCTGGAATTTCTTTCCTTTAAGATATGCAATAGAGGCTTCTATCAGTTCATTAAAGTTGTGAGGCATCACTTTAGTAGAAAGCCCTACACCAATACCTTCCACACCTTGAGCGAGAAGTAACGGAAACTTAACAGGTAAATCTATAGGTTCATTATTTCTGCCGTCATAAGATTTTACCCAGTGAGTCGTTTTTGGGTTGAATACAACTTCTAATGCAAAAGGAGTTAGCCTCGCCTCTATATATCTAGCAGCAGCAGCGGAGTCGCCAGTATAGACATTTCCCCAGTTACCTTGTGTGTCTATAAGGAGTTCTTTTTGACCAATCTGAACCATTGCATCTGTAATGGAAGCATCACCGTGAGGGTGATATTTCATTGTATTCCCTACGATGTTCGCCACCTTGTTGTAACGACCGTCTTCTAACTCTTTCATAGAGTGCATAATCCTCCTTTGTACAGGTTTGAAACCATCAAAAATAGAAGGAATGGCACGGTCTAATATCACATAAGATGCGTAATCTAAAAACCAATCTTTATATAATCTTGAAACTTTTTTCAGTGTTTCTCCTTTCTGATATTGTTCTTCCATTACTAATTTATATCTCTATTGTTAGAGTTTTCTTGATTTGATTTTATGGTTCTGTTAAGCGATAGTTTTAAATCTTTTATCTCTTTACTATTAAGGTAAGAAATATCGTATTTAAGCACAGTCAAACTTCCTTTCTTATTTTTTAGTCTTATATATAATCTTCTAAACAGGAAAACATCAACTATTTCGTAAGAATCTAATTTATATTTTGGAAATTCATCTTTTGCGTTTTTGCCTAGAGAATCAATGATATTTCTATTTTGAAAATTAAGGGCTTCGCCATCACTATCGTACTCAAAAATTTGTCTTCCCCTGATATAAAAAATGAGATATAGAAGAATGGCAAAAGCTATAATACCAATATCAATAGGTATAGTAAATAGTTTTGCTACTTTATTTTGTAGTATAAAGAAAATTAAACCTACCAATAGCGTTATATTTGCCAAAGTAAATATAAACTGATAATAGGGAGTTCTTACCTTATTACTTAATCTCATAGTTTTTTAATACACAAATTTATTCTCCTTCTATAACTTCTTCTACAACTAAATTTTCTAGAATAAACTGCTGTCTATCAGGTGTGTTTTTACCCATGTAAAATTCTAGAATTTGGTCTATAGTTTGGTCTTTCCCTATCACCACAGGTTCAAGTCTAATGTCTTTCCCTATAAAGTGTTTAAATTCCTCTGGAGAGATTTCTCCAAGACCTTTAAATCTAGTGATTTCAGGGTTTTTACCAAGTTCATTTAGTGCTTTTATACGCTCTTCTTCTGTGTAGCAATAGCGAGTTTCTTTCTTATTCCTTACCCTAAACAATGGTGTTTGTAAGATATACAAATGTCCATTTTTAATTAAATCAGGGAAAAACTGAAGAAAGAAAGTTATCATCAATAATCTAATGTGCATACCGTCCACATCGGCATCGGTAGCAATAATGACTTGATTGTATCTTAAATCTTCTAAACTTTCCTCTATATTAAGTGCGGCTTGTAAGAGGTTGAATTCCTCATTTTCATACACTACTTTCTTGGTAAGTCCGTAGCAGTTAAGTGGTTTCCCTTTGAGAGAAAACACGGCTTGAGTTTCTACATCTCTAGACTTAGTGATAGACCCTGATGCAGAATCTCCCTCCGTTATAAAAATCTGAGTTTCTGATTTTCTATCGGCTTTTTGCTCATTGTAGTGTTGCCTACAATCTCTTAGTTTTTTATTGTGTAGAGATACCTTTTTAGCTCTTTCTCTAGCGAGTTTTTGTATTCCAGAAAGTTCTTTTCTTTCTCTTTCAGAAACTAGTATTTTCTTATAAATTGCCTCTGCAACTTCTGGGTTTTTATGTAGGAAATTATCTAATTTGGTCTTAAGAAAATCTATCACAAAAGTTCTTACGGTAGGACCTTGTGGACCAATATCATTAGAGCCTAACTTGGTTTTGGTTTGAGATTCAAAGACAGGCTCTTCTACATTTATAGAAATCGCGGCAATAATGGACTTTCTAATGTCCGAAGCATCAAAGTTTTTATTGAAAAATTCTCGTATTGTTTTTACATAAGCTTCTCTAAAGGCATTAAGGTGCGTTCCTCCTTGTGTAGTATTTTGCCCATTAACAAACGAAAAGTAAGTTTCCGTTTGAGACTTATCCGAGTGAGTAATGGCCACTTCTATATCATCACCTTTAAGATGTACAATTGGATAAAGCGTTTGGCTTTCCATTTCTTCCTCCAATAAATCTTTCAGTCCATTTTCGGAAAAATAAGTTTCTCCATTAAAAATGATTTTAAGACCTGGGTTTAGATAAGCGTAGTTTCTGAGCATACGCTCTATATACTCTTTTCTGAATTTATAATTCAAAAATATTTCAGCATCTGGAATAAAGGTAATTTCAGTTCCGTTTCTATCGCTAGAGTCTTCTTCTGGAAAATTCTCTGTGATATTACCTCTGCAAAATTCAGCCACTTTAGTTTTATTATCTCGCACCGATTTTACCCTGAAATATTCGGATAAAGCATTAACTGCTTTTGTACCTACTCCGTTAAGTCCCACCGATTTCTTAAATGCCTTACTGTCATATTTCCCTCCAGTATTCATTTTAGAAACAGCGTCTACCACTTTCCCCAAAGGGATTCCCCTTCCATAATCTCGGATTTGGACTTTTCTGTCATCTAGCTTGATTTCTATCCTTTTACCAGCTTTCATTCTGAACTCATCTATGGAGTTATCCAGAATTTCCTTTAATAAAATATAGATACCATCATCAGCCGATGAACCATCTCCCAACTTCCCAATATACATACCTGGACGAAGTCTAATATGCTCTTGCCAATCGAGAGTTCTAATGTTATCTTCGGAATAATTAACCTGTTGTAATGCTTCACTCATAAATAAGCCTCTTTTTTTAATGTAAAAAACAATAACCCACAAATTTAAGCAAACCTATTTTAAAAGAAAAATTTTAAACAAAAGTATTTTTTACAGCTCACTATAAACCTCAAACAATCAAAATATTAAACGCTTTAAATACTCGAGTACATAAATACTATAACTAAGCAGTGTTTAAAAAAGTTGAAAAATCCTTTTAGTAGGCGAAGTTTTTTTTATACTTTTGTGTCAAGGTTAGAACACATCCTGAGGATATGCTAAAAGAGATAGAAAATCATTTTTCAGAAGTTGAACAAAAGGTAATCCACTTAAGAAGTGATTATCAAAAGCTTAAAGATGATTATTCGGCTCTTTTGGATAGTCATAATGAAACGAAGAAGAAATTAGATGCAGAAAAAAAAGCTCATCAGGAATTGTTGGAAAAATATAAAGAAATAAAGTTAGTTTCTGCAATATCGGGTAATCCCAACCATAATAGATTGATGAAAAACCATATCAATAGGCTTATTAAGGAAATAGATGCCTGTATTGCACAACTTCAAAATAAAGGCTTGTAATGGAAGTGCGTAGAATCAATATCAATATAGCTGGTAGAAGATACCCACTTAATGTACCTGCCGACGAAGAAGAAACACTCCGTAAGGTAGGAAAACAAATAGAGACGATGATTAAGGAGTTTGAAACTAATTTTAATGTTCAAGATAAACAAGATGTTTTGGCAATGTGTGCGTTAAAACTAGGTACTAATGCAGAAGTAGCCAAACAAAATGGAGAGAATAATATAGAAACAGTCCAAAAGAGATTGAGCAGCCTCAGTCAATTATTGGACGAGTAAATAGAAACAATAATTAGGATACAATAAATTTCTTTCCTTTTATTGTGTGAAATTTTGCCTGCAACTGTTCTAACACTAATTAAGGTAAACTCAACGCTAAACTAATACTGGGTAAATGCTTGCTAGATGGCGTGCCGTTTTATCACGGATTACAGATAGTAAGACTTAACCTGAATCGTGTTGATTAGGAGTTTACTCTTTTAATCTTACAGAATGGTTGTAGGTTTTTTTATGGAAAAAAGTTAAAAATTAATAAATATATATAAATGGATACAGTAGTTTTAATCATCAGTATACTCGGTAGTCTTATAGTGGGAGCCGCTATAGGATTCGCTTTTGCTAAAAGCTCGTTGAATTCTAAGGCAAAATTCATTGTGGAAGATGCTAAGAAAAACGCAGAGAATTTAATAGAAAAGGCTAAAGTAAAAGCTGAAAGTATAAAGCAAGAAAAAAACATACAAGCTAAAGAACGCTTTTTAGAGCTCAAAACAGAACATGATGCTCACATACAACAGAGAGAAAAGAAAATGCAGGAGGTTGAGAAAAGAGCGAGAGATAAAGAGCAGAAACTAAATGACGAACTAAGCAAAGTAGGTAAATTAGAAAAAGATTTAGACAAGAAACTTAGCGACCTTTCTAGAAAGGAAGAACAACTAGAGAAGAAACAAGAAAAGCTTAGCGTTGCTATTGCTAAAAAAGTAGAACTTTTGGAAAAAGTTTCAGGCTACTCTGCTGAAGAGGCTAAAGAGGAATTGGTAGAAACCATGAAATCTGAAGCTAAAACTAAAGCTCAATCTTATGTTCAGAACATAATGGAGGAAGCTCAACTTAATGCAAAGAACGAAGCTAAAAAGATAGTTATCCAAACTATCCAAAGAATAGGAACAGAACAAGCTATAGAAAATTCGGTATCTGTATTTAATATAGAATCTGATGATGTTAAAGGGAGAATTATCGGTAGAGAAGGTAGAAATATCCGTGCTTTAGAAGCAGCTACAGGCGTAGAAATTATAGTAGATGATACACCAGAAGCTATCCTTTTATCTTGTTTTGACCCTGTGAGAAGAGAAATAGCAAGGCTATCTCTCCACAGATTAGTTACAGACGGTAGAATTCACCCTGCAAGAATTGAGGAAATTGTAGAAAAAACAAGAAAGCAAATAGAAGAAGAAATTATAGAAGTTGGTAAAAGAACTATTATAGATTTAGGAATACACGGTTTACACCCAGAGCTAGTAAAAATAGTAGGTAGAATGAAGTATCGTTCTTCTTATGGGCAGAATTTATTACAGCACTCTCGTGAGGTGGCTAATATAGCGGCTACTATGGCGGCAGAGCTAGGTCTTAATGTGAAATTAGCTAAGAGAGCTGGTCTACTACACGATATTGGTAAAGTACCAGAACAAGAGTCTGAACTTCCTCACGCTTTGTTAGGTATGCAGTGGGCAGAAAAATTTGGAGAAAATCCAGAAGTGGTAAATGCCATAGGTGCACACCACGACGAAATAGAAATGACTTCCCTTCTCTCTCCTATTATCCAAGTAGCAGACGGAATTTCAGGTGCAAGACCTGGAGCGAGAAGACAGGTTTTAGAATCTTATATCCAAAGGTTAAAAGATTTAGAAGCAGCAGCATTGAGTTTTGAAGGAGTTTCTAGTGCTTACGCTATCCAAGCAGGTAGAGAGCTTAGAGTAATGGTAGAGAGTGCTAAAGTAAATGATAGTGTAGCCGCTCAACTTTCTTATGATATTTCAGAGAAAATTCAAAATGAACTGACTTATCCAGGACAAGTAAAAATCACGGTGATTAGAGAAACTAGAGCTGTTAACATTGCACGATAAACATTAACTATTTTATATCTAAAAATCCAAACTTAATAACTAGGTTTGGATTTTTTCTTTATGAAGAACTGCAAAAAATCACTTCCAAAATAGCATCAGAATTAAGAACAAATTACTACCTTTGAAACATGGATTTAAGAGACCAACTAAAGAACCTTTTTCCTGATCATATAGAGCAAGATTTTGAGCTTGAAGAAGAGGTAGAAACTTCTATTCAGAAAGAGCCTCTTATCTGTAAATATGAAAAAAAAGGGAGAAATGGTAAGCCCGTAACTCTGATTGAAGGCTTTGAAGGTAATGATGATGAACTGAAACAAATTTCTAAAAAAATTAAAACAACTTTAGGAATAGGTGGCTCCGAAAAAGACGGTGTTATCATTATACAAGGCGACAATAGAGATAAGATAATGGACATTCTTAAAGAGATGGGATATAAAACAAAACGAGTAGGAGGATAAAAATAAAAAATATATAATTATGCTTAATAAGTTAGCTGCATCAGAACTGGTGCTTAATGAAGACGGAAGTGTGTATCACCTTAATTTGCTTCCAGAGGATATTGCAGAAAAAATAATTTTGGTAGGAGACCCAGACCGTGTTCCTAAGGTTTCTAAGTATTTTGATAAAATAGAAATCAAAAAGAACAAAAGAGAATTCTATACTCATACAGGGACGCTTAGAGGAGAAAGAATTACGGTAATGTCGTCAGGTATTGGTACTGAGAATATAGACATCGTAATGAATGAGCTAGATGCCTTGGTAAATATTGATTTGAAAAATAAAGAATTCAAGTCAGAGCATACTGCGTTACAGTTGTTCCGTTTAGGAACTTGCGGTAGCGTAAACCCTGATATAGAGGTAGATAATATGTTGGTAACTCAAAATGTGGTGGGGCTTGATGGTTTGTTACATTTCTACCAAGACTATCAGTTTGAAAATAAATTTTCTAGAAATTTCTTAGAAAAGTTCCCTTATGAGAAAATAAAATCAATGCTTTATTTTTCAGACTGGGCAGAAGATATTTCAGATTATTACAAAGATGCCAAATACCACGGAAATACGGCTACTTTCCCTGGATTCTATGCTCCACAAGGAAGACAGCTAAGGCTTAAAGCGGTAGATGAAAACTTTTTAGAAACCCTTAATGATTTAGGCGTTTCTAATTTTGAGATGGAAACTTCCGCAATCTATGGTCTATCAAAACTACTTGGTCATAAGGCTCTTACCGTAAACTGTGTAATTGCTAATCGCCGTAGAGGAGAGTTTTCTGCAGACCACCACGCTTCAGAAAAAAATATGATAGAATGGGTGTTGGATAGAATTATCAAATAAAAACTCAAAATTTATAATATCTAACAGAACTACATAATGAGGAGGCTTTTGCCTCCTTTTATAGTTATAAATGAAAGACTTCTAATTTCAACAATTTTACTTAAATTGGCAATTGTTCTGCATTAGGGATAGAGGCGATATCCTTTTTCTGAGGGAGGTACGACCGATGAAAAAGATAAAGCCGAAAGCCCGCCCCTTTTAGCCTAGGGTAAAGACTCGGAAAAGGGAATGCCATAATAAAAATATAAAAGAGAAAAAATGTACATTATTGGGGTGATGTCTGGTACTTCATTAGACGGAATTGATTTTTGCTATTTTAAAATAGATGAAAGTACTTATGATTTTGAAATTATAAAGGCTCAAACCTATCCGTATCCTAAGGAATGGCAGATGAAGCTAAAGTCTGCTGCTCAACAAACAAAGCAGGAAGTAGCGTTACTAAATGCAGAATACTCAAACTATCTTAATCAAGAAATATTAAGGTTTATTAAAATAGAAAATATTAAAAATTTGGATTTAATTACCAGTCATGGGCATACAGTGTGGCACAATCCTAAAGGTGGTTTTACTTTGCAAATAGGTAATTTACCAACTGTTTCAAAAGAGATAAATGTTCCGATAGTAGGCGATTTTAGAGTGCAAGATGTCCGTTTAGGTGGGCAAGGAGCACCGTTGGTACCTATGGGTGATGAGTTGCTGTTTTCGGACTACGATTTTTGTCTTAATCTAGGAGGGTTTTCTAATATTTCGTACAAAAGAAATGGGGAAAGATTGGCTTTTGATATTTGCCCCGTGAATACATTATTGAATTATTATTCCGAAAAGTATTTTTCTTTTCCTTATGATAAAAACGGAGAAATTGCTAGAAGTGGTAAGATATACCAAACTCTTGTTGATAAACTTAATGCCCTATCCTTTTATAAACAATCTCACCCCAAATCTTTAGGAATTGAACAGGTGAATGAATGGTTTATCCCAATTATAGAAACATTTTCTTTAGAGCCTAAAGACTTATTGGCAAGTTTGGTAGAACATATAGCTATACAAATAGCCAATGTTTTGGATACGAATATCGGCAAAAGACTTTTGATTACAGGAGGGGTGGAGCTTACAATCAATTTCTTATTGAAAGACTGAGTTTTTTAGCTCCTCATATAGAAATAATTATTCCGTCTTCGGAAGTTTTGGAATACAAAGAAGCTCTTATTTTTGGTTTGTTAGGACTTTTGAAGTGGCAAGGTAAAACCAATGTTTTGGCATCTGTAACAGGAGCAAAGTATAACCACAGCTCTGGAGTATTATTTCTGAATGGAGCATTATTATAACTTTAAAATCCTTGTTCTTCAGACTCTTCCATTAGTTTAGTATAGGTAGCGTAACGGCTTTCAAGAACATCACCGCTTTCTATAGCAGAAAGCACGGCACATTTAGGTTCGTTAAGGTGCAAGCAATTGTGAAATTTACAGTCCTCTCTCGTTCTAAATATTTCAGGGAAATAATGCTGTATTTCCTCCTTTTCAACATCTATCATCGCAAATTCTCTAACTCCTGGCGTATCTATAACGCTACCGCCGAAGTTCCAAAAATGCATTTGAGCAAAAGTCGTGGTATGTTTACCCTTGAGGTGAACTTCTGACACTTCGCCAGTCCTTAAATTAAGCCCTGGTTGTAGAGCATTTACAAGTGTAGATTTGCCACTACCCGAATGCCCAAAGAATACTGAAATTTTATCTTTAAGAATAGCTTTAAGTTCCTCCAAATTCTGTTGAGTACGAGACGAAATCAAAAGACTATCGTAACCAATATGATGATAGATAGTTCTAAGAGCTTCTACATATTCTATATCGTCTTCATTCAGCATATCTGCCTTATTGAACAATATAAGTGGACGAATATTATAAGCCTCACAACAAGCCAAAAAACGGTCTAGGAAACCTAACGAAGTTTCGGGGCTATTTAAAGTGTAAAGAAAACAAGCTACATCTATATTAGACGCTATGATATGAGCTTCTTTGGATAAATTAACCGACTTTCTGATGAGATAATTTTTTCTTGACTCTATTTTAGTAATCCAAGCAACGCCATCGGTTTCTAGCTGAAATTCTACCCAATCTCCCACAGCGAGAGGATTGGTAAGCCTTGTCTTTTGGAGTTTAAATTTACCTCTCATTCTTGCCTCGTAGAACTGCTGAGTATCTTGTTCCAAAACTTGATACCAACTTCCCGTAGATTTCGTAATTAGTCCTTTAAATGTTATGCTTTCGTTACTGCCCATTAAGAATAAGAAGTGTTATTTATTTTGTTGTCTTATTACCATTGGTGCTATCAGCTACTAGTATGAAAATTTCTTCATTAGACTTTTTCATAAAATAATTCTCTCTAGCAAATTTCTCTTTCTCTCCTCTATTAAACATTAGTTTTTTGTAGAAAGCATCATTTTTTTCATACTCTGTTTTGTAGTAGTCTAGTTGTTCCTCGTACTTTTTAATTTCTGAGTCTAAATCTCTTATCACAAGAAAAGAGGTGTTGTCAAAAAAAGTCATCCAAACAAAAAAAGCCACAATAGTAACAACATATTTATTAAGTATGTATTTCTTAAAAAATTCCATTTTAGGAGAATTTTTTTTAGACTCCTCTGTTGTATTTATATCTTTAATGAGCTTTTTCATTCAGATTGTTTTTTTAGAGAATTACTGATGACCGTGGTTAAAAAATCTATCGCTACAGGATTTTGTTTCATATTAGGAATAATGATATCCGCCTCGTTTTTAGACGGCTCTATAAACTCTTGATGCATTGGTTTCAAGGTTGTTTGGTAGCGGTAAAGCACTTCTTCCAAATCTCTGCCTCTCTCCTGCGTATCTCTTTTAATACGTCGGATTAGACGCTCGTCCGAATCGGCATGCACAAAAATCTTTACATCAAATTCTTTAAGCAACTCTTTATCGGTAAGTACTAAGATACCTTCTACAAGCAATACTTTCTTAGGCTCCACAGTGACATAATCTCCCGTGCGAGAATGGGTAACGAATGAATAAATAGGCTGCTTTATAGGCTCATTATTCTTAAGCGCCCTTACGTGCTCGCGTAGAAGTTCAAAATCTATCGACTTTGGGTGGTCATAATTAAGCCCTTCTCGCTCCGCCATACTAAGATTTTGGTTGTCGTGATAATAGTTATCTTGAGAAAGAACATTTACTCCCTCTACATTTAGTTTTTTCAAAATCTTATTAACCACTGTAGTCTTTCCCGAACCAGTACCCCCTGCTATTCCTATTACTAACATCTTATTTCAATCTATTTTTATTTCCGCAAAGATACATAATATAACAAAAAATAATGTAAACTATATCGAATTAGCTAGTGACAAAATTCACATTGCAGATTTTGGTTGAATTTGCTAACTTCACATTATAAAAAATATAATCTAATGGAAAATCACATTTTAATCAACGAATTCCCTGAATTTTCAGAAAAAATTTCAGATTTAAAACAAACCGACAATCATTTCAAAAAACTTTTCAACGACTATGACGAGGTTAATGGTAAAATTAAACACTATGAAGCAGGAGAGCAAAACCATACTACAGATGAATTTTTAACGGAACTTAGAAAAATAAGACTACATCTAAAAGATGAAATCTATGAGTATCTAAAAACGCAACCGTAAAAGGATAGAATGAACCTACAAAAGGGAAAAACCTAATTGTAATTGGTAGAAATACAATTGCAGGAGAAGAAAATGCAAATGTAAAGGGGGAAAATAGAATTGCAGAAAGGAAAAACCTAATTGTAATTGGTAGAAATACAATCGCAAGAGGGGAAAATGTAAATGTAAAGGGGGAAAATAGAATTGCAGAAAGGAAAAACCTAATTGTAATTGGTAGAAATACAATCGCAGGAGGGGAAAATGCAAATGCAAAGGGGAAAAATAGGATTGCGGTTAAGAGAAATACAATTTTAAAGAGATAAAAGGTCAATAAGTGAGAAAATTTCTTAGAACAACGCAATGAAATCCCTCCATTAAGTTATTTTATTATCATTTAAAGACCTTCTAAGTCCATTTTTTTTCCTATTTTTGCGGCGTAATTTTTTCTTTATGCAAAATATTAGAAACATCGCGATTATCGCCCATGTGGACCATGGAAAAACAACTTTAGTGGACAAAATTATCCACGCAACTAACATCTTTAGAGAAAACCAAGAAAGTGGTGAGCTTATTATGGATAATAATGACCTTGAAAGAGAACGAGGCATCACCATTCTTTCTAAAAATATCTCGGTAACCTATAAGGATACTAAAATAAATGTAATAGACACGCCTGGACACGCCGATTTTGGTGGTGAGGTAGAGCGAGTGCTTAAAATGGCAGACGGTGTGTTACTACTTGTAGATGCCTTTGAAGGACCTATGCCACAAACTCGTTTCGTTTTGCATAAAGCATTAGAATTAGGATTAAAGCCTATTGTGGTTATCAATAAAGTGGACAAACCTAACTGTCGTCCAGATGAAGTTCACGACCAAGTTTTTGATTTGTTCTTTAGCCTAGACGCTACCGAAGAACAGCTAGATTTCCCTACTTTCTATGGCTCGTCCAAAGAAGGTTGGTTTAATTCAAGCCTAGAAAAATCAGAAAATATTTTACCACTCCTAGACGGTATCCTACAATATGTACCAGAACCAAAAGTAGAAGAAGGTAATCTACAAATGCAAGTAACCTCTTTAGACTACTCATCTTTCTTAGGAAGAATTGCCGTAGGGAAAATCATCAGAGGTTCGGTTAAAGAATCTCAATGGATTGGCTTAGCTCAAGAAGACGGCAAAATCCTTAAAGGTAAAGTAAAGGAACTTTATATTTTTGAAGGTTTAGGTAAGAAAAAAGTAAGCGAGGTATTTGCAGGAGATATTTGTGCTATCGTTGGTTTTGACAATTTCCAGATAGGAGACACTTTCGTAGATTTAGAAAATCCAGAACCTCTTCCAAGGTTGTCTATAGATGAGCCTACTCTTAATATGACTTTTTCTATCAACAACTCTCCGTTCTTTGGTAAAGATGGTAAATATGTTACTTCCAACCATTTAAAGGAAAGATTAGAAAAAGAACTTGAGAAAAACTTAGCCTTAAGAGTACAACAAACAGAAGATGCAAACACTTTCTTAGTATTTGGTAGAGGGATATTGCACTTATCTGTACTTATAGAAACTATGCGTAGAGAAGGTTACGAGATGACTATCGGTCAGCCTCAAGTAATTCTTAAAGAAATAGATGGCGAACAGTGCGAACCTTACGAGTCTTTAGTGGTAGATGTTCCTGAAGAATATGCTTCTAGAGTGATAGACTTAGCTACACAGAGAAAAGGAGATTTACACATTATGGAGACCAAAGGAGAAATGCAACACCTAGAGTTTGAAATTCCTTCTAGAGGTCTTATAGGTCTTCGTTCTCAAATGCTTACTGCAACGGCTGGGGAAGCCATTATGGCACATAGATTTGTGGATTATAAACCATTCAAAGGTCAGATACCTGGTAGAAGTAATGGTTTATTGATTTCTAAAAACCAAGGGTCATCTACCGCCTACTCTATTGAAAAGCTACAAGACAGAGGGCGTTTCTTTGTGGACCCAGGCGAGGAAATTTATGTAGGTATGATTGTAGGCGAACAGAACAAGCCAGGAGATTTGGTAGTGAATATTGTAGAAGGTAAGCAACTTAACAATATGCGTGCTGCGGGTAAAGATAAAGATGGTAGCATCGCGCCTAAAGTTCTTATGACCTTAGAGGAGTGTATGGAATACATACAACAAGACGAATGTATAGAAGTAACACCTAATTTTATCCGAATGAGAAAGAAGATTCTTTCCGAAGAGGATAGAAAAAGAGCCGAAAGAATGGCAAAAGCCTAAAATATCAAAATCCCATTATAAATTTTATAGTGGGATTTTTTTGTAAAAAACTAAAGCTACTCCAAAGAAAGTAGCTTTATTATATAAAATTTGAAAAAGTGGAGAATACGGGATTCGAACCCGTGACCTTTTGACTGCCAGTCAAACGCGCTAGCCAACTGCGCCAATTCCCCAAGATTGCTTTTGCGAAGATATAAATATTTTAACACAAAAGCAAAATAGTATTTCTACTGTTGAGACTTTAGATATTCATCTACAATTTCTAAAGCCTTTTTTTCATCTTTTAATTCTACCTTAACTTTCATAGTTGTTGCTGTAGGCGTAGATAAAAATGAAAGATAACTATTCTCTACTTCTGCTGTGATACCTGCTTCTTCTAACTTTGATTTAATTAGTTGTACTTCTTGTATGGTATCTCCCTCAAATACGGGAACTCTTGTTACTACGTCCATAATCATTATTTTTTTAGGTTAATGACCCCAATATACTACTTTTATTTGTAATAACCAAATTTCCACAAGGCGTATTTATTTTGATAGCTCATTTATCGTTTTCTGAATATCAGGATCATCAGGCGTAATAGCATAATATTTAGCAATATCAGACTTCTGATCTATAACAATATAGCGAGGAATCCAATTTAAATCTATATAATTGTTAAAATTGTTTTTCCATCCAGAAAAGAACCAATAATTTTCTTTATTAGCTAATTCGTGCTTGTCTAATCCTTTTTTCCAAGCCTCTTCGTTCCTATCTAAAGATAGAAATACAAAGTCTACATTAGGATTGTTGCTCTCTAGCGTCCTTGCAGCAGGTAAAGCGTTAATACAATCTCTACACCAGCTTGCCCACATATCTAATACAAGTATTTTTCCCTTGTGTTTAGCTAGTACATCTTTAATTGTAACTTTCTTTCCGTCTATTGTTTGTACTTTTTGAGACAGAGCAGATGCACTAAAACTAGTCTTTAAAACTTTAGGGGCTTCTTGTGAGTATGCTAAAGCTCCGAACATCATTCCTGTTATTACGAGTATTTTTTTCATAAGTTTTAAATAAATTAAGATTACAATAATACAGACTTTCCTTATCAAAAACAAAACCAAAAAGACTTTTGATATCCCATTTTTTTAAATTATTTTTGTAACATTCTAATAAAAAAGTAAAAAATATGTCAACTTATGTGGTAGTAGGACTCCAATACGGAGACGAAGGCAAAGGTAAAATTACAGATGTACTTTCTGCAAAATCAGATTATGTGGTGCGTTTCCAAGGTGGGAACAATGCTGGGCATACTGTATATGTGGGTGAAGACAAGTTTGTTCTACATCTTTTGCCCTCTGGAGTATTACAATGCAAGGGTAAATGTGTGATAGCTAATGGTGTAGTGGTAGATCCTAAAGCGTTTATCTCCGAAATAAAACAAATAGAAGCTAAAGGGCTTAGTACAGGCCACATCTTTATCAGTAGGAGAGCTCATGTTATTATGCCTTATCATATTCTTTTAGACACTTACAGGGAAGAAGAATTGGTAGGAGAAAAGCAAATCGGAACTACTAAGAAAGGTATAGGACCGTGCTACGAAGATAAGATTGCAAGAGTAGGAATAAGAATGATTGACCTACTAAACCCAGAAGTCTTAGCAGAAAAAATTAAAGTAAATCTTAAGGTTAAAAATTCACTATTTGAAAAGTATTTTAATAAACCTACTCTAGACTTTGACACGATTTATAATGAGTTTTTAGCTATTGGAGAACAGCTAAAAGACAGAATTGTAGATACAGAGCTAGAGATTAACGAGGCGATTAAAGACGGAAAAAATATCTTGTTTGAAGGGGCTCAAGCTTTAATGTTGGATATAGATTTTGGTACTTATCCTTATGTTACTTCGTCATCTCCATCTACAGGAGGGGTTTGTACAGGTGCGGGTGTGCCACCTACAGCTCTCAAAAATTTAATAGGTGTGGCTAAGGCTTATACCACAAGAGTAGGTAATGGACCCTTTCCTACTGAGTTAGATAATGATTTAGGCGAAAAAATTAGACAAATTGGTCATGAGTTTGGAGCAACCACAGGAAGACCTAGAAGAACAGGTTGGCTAGATTTGGTTTCGCTAAAGCACGCTTGTATGATTAACGGTATCAATAATTTAGTTATAACAAAACTAGATGTACTAACTAATATTGGAGAGCTAAAAGTAGCAACTAAATACAAAACAGAAGACGGAAAAATTATAGATTACTTCACCTCTTCTACTACCAAACTTTATGATTATGAGCCTATATATGAAACCCTAGAAGGTTGGACGGAAGACATTACCAAAGCTCGTTCTTATGATGAGTTACCCGTGAACGCTCAAAAATATATAGAATTTATAGAGAAATATTTAGGTATCAATGTTTATTTGGTGTCTGTAGGGCCAGAAAGAACTCAGAATATTATAAGAAAAGAATTATTTTAAAATAGACTTTATCATTCAGTATTATAAAAGTTAGTTGTGAAAATTCATAACTGACTTTTTTTGTAAAAAATAATACTTATATTATTTATATTTAAAATAAATTATAATTAAAGTAGTGGTAATAGAAATATTCTATAAACATAATTTATCATAAAATACTTCACGTAATATTTATTATTTTTGTAAAAGAATTATAATAATTGTGATATGAGAAGGAGTAATGCTATTTTTACAGTACTTTTAGGAGTTATGTTAGTAAGCTGTACTGAACAAGTGGACAAAGGAAAAGCAGAGTATGTATTTGACACCTCTGGAATGTCTGATTTAATGAGAAGTTCTAATCAATACTTCAAACCAGTATCAATAACTGATAAAGGTGATTTCAGTGAGGATATGATTAATCTTGGTCAGAAGTTATATTTTGATAAAAGACTTTCTAAAAACGAAACTATTAGTTGTAACTCATGTCATAACTTAAGTACTTTTGGTGTAGATAACCTGCCAACTTCTCCTGGGGATACTAAGGTATTTGGAGGACGAAACTCTCCTACCGTGATTTATGCTTCGCTACACAGTCAGCAGTTTTGGGACGGAAGAGCTAAAGATGTAGAGGAACAAGCAGGAATGCCTATCTTAAATCCGATAGAGCACAATATCCCATCTGAGAAATTCTTAGAAGACAGGTTAAGACAAATCCCTGAATATCAAGCTTTATTTAAAAAAGCATTTCCTAATGAAGCTCAGCCTGTTACTTATAAAAATTTAACTAAAGCGATTGGTAGTTTTGAGAGACAATTGTTGCCTGAAAGTAGATTTGATAAATATCTAAACGGAAACGAAAATGCATTAACACAAAAGGAAAAAGATGGTCTAAAAGCCTTTATAGATAATGCTTGTATAGCTTGTCATAACGGTCCTGCCGTAGGAGGTGGCTCTTTACAAAAGTTTGGGGTTTATGCAGATTATTGGAATTATACTAAGAGTAAGAAAGTAGATTTGGGAAGACAAGATGTAACTAAAGATGAGAAAGATAAATATTTATTTAAAGTACCAAGTCTTAGAAATGTTGAAAAAACTTATCCTTACTTCCACGATGGTTCTGTAGCTTCATTAGAAGAAGCCGTAAGAATTATGAGTAAAATACAAAACAATAAGGATATTAGTGATAAAGATGTTGAAAATATAGTTGCTTTCTTGAAGTCGTTAACGGCAGATATAGACAACAAGTATAAAACAGTAGCTAATAAATAAAGTATTTTGTAGTATATTTTAACTTAAAAACTCAAGGTTTTCTATATAGCCTTGAGTTTTTTTATGATATCAATCTTAGGTTTTTGGTGTCTCTATATTAAATTATTAACTTTGCAACCTCGTAATTTAGAATAAAATGATGCATTTATCAGAACAAGAAATTATCCGTAGAGAAAAGTTAGAAAAACTTTCTCAAATGGGCATAAATGCCTTTCCGGCAGACGAATATGCTATTACACATACCACACAATCTATAAAAGAAAATTTTCAAGAAGGAAGCAAGGTTAAAATCGCTGGTAGGCTAATGTCTAGAAGAATCCAGGGGAAAGCTTCTTTTGCCGAATTACAAGATAGCGAAGGCAGAATACAAGTGTATTTTAATAGAGATGAAATTTGTCCTGAGGAAGACAAAACCCTTTATAACGAAGTTTATAAGCATCTTTTAGACATTGGAGATATTATAGGCGTAGAGGGAGAATTGTTCAAAACTCAAGTAGGAGAAATGACGGTAATGGTTAAAAATTTCACTCTATTAACCAAAACTCTTCGTCCACTTCCTCAACCAAGAACTGATGAAAATGGTGTGGTACACGATGCTTTTAACGACCCTGAACTTCGTTATAGACAGCGCTACGTGGATCTTACAGTAAACCCACATGTTAAAGAAATTTTTGTAAAAAGAACGAAATTGTTTAACGCAATGCGTGGGTTCTTTAATGACGCTGGATATTTTGAGGTAGAAACGCCTATTTTACAGGCTATTCCAGGTGGAGCTTCAGCAAGACCATTCATTACACATCATAATGCCTTGGATATTCCACTATATATGAGAATTGCTAACGAGCTTTATCTTAAAAGACTTATCGTAGGCGGGTTTGATGGGGTGTATGAGTTCTCCAAAAACTTCCGTAACGAAGGTATGGACCGAACTCACAACCCTGAGTTTACAGCCATGGAGATTTATGTGGCGTACAAGGATTACAACTGGATGATGGATTTTACCGAAAGACTGTTGGAGCATTGTGCTACTGCGGTGAATGGGAAACCTGAATCTCAGTTTGGCGAACATACCATCAATTGGAAAGCCCCTTACCCAAGAATTTCCATGACGGACGCCATTCGGAAATTTACGGGGTTTGATATTACGGGAAAAACCGAAGAGGAACTTAGAACCTTTGCCAAATCCATCGGTATTGAAGTGGATGACACGATGGGGAAAGGCAAGCTCATTGATGAAATTTTCGGAGAGAAGTGCGAAGGTAACTTTATTCAGCCGACCTTCATTACTGACTACCCTATCGAAATGTCGCCGCTTACTAAAAAGCACAGAAGCAAAGAGGGCTTAACCGAAAGATTTGAGTTGATGGTTTGTGGAAAAGAAATTGCGAATGCTTACTCTGAGCTTAACGACCCTATTGACCAAAGAGAACGTTTTGAAGAGCAACTTAAACTTTCAGAAAAGGGTGATGACGAAGCGATGTTTATCGACCAAGATTTCCTAAGAGCTTTAGAATACGGTATGCCGCCTACGGCTGGTTTGGGTATCGGTATGGACAGGTTGGTGATGTTCTTAACGAATAATGCTTCTATTCAGGAGGTTTTATTCTTCCCTCAAATGAGACCAGAAAAGGCTCAGCCTAAAGTAGAGATTGGAGAAAATGAAGAAATTATCCTTGGTATTCTTAATAAAAACAACGGTAAAATGCTGATAGCTGACTTAAAAACTCAATCAGGCTTAAGTGGAAAGAAATGGGATAAGTCTTCTAAACTATTAGTTTCTAATAATTTAATTTCTCTAGTAACTGAAGGTGAGGATAAATATTTCCAAATAGTTTAAAAATAGAACTTTACCAAAGTATAAAATTAAAAGCAGGCTCAAAATTTATAGAGCCTGCTTTATTTTTTGAGTTACAATAATATTCTAAACGACAATGGTTTTGGTAAGTGTATAACCATTAGCAACATCTCCTTTGATGTCATCTAACATATTACCACTTAAACTATCGGAGAAGACATTATCACTCTCGTTTTGTGTATCAGCTACTCCTTTGTAGCCTGTTGTTGCATAAACAGTATCGCAAACACTCTTTGGGAAAGCTATCTGCGAAACTCTAATAGAACTTCCATTTGCATTAAGAATTTCCAAATGTATGTGTGGTGCACGCCCTTTGTACCAACCTGGGAAAATACTTATAAATGATACTTGTCCGTTTTTATCCGTAGTGCTTCTGCCCCTTAAAAAATTATTACTAGTATAATTTGCCTGTTGCATACCTCCACCTCCATACTGTGAGTAATTACCCTCGGCGTCGTAGTGCCAAATATCCACCAAAACACCAGCCATTGGTTGGCAATTATTACTTTGGTCTTGTACCGTTAAATTTATAAGGAGAGCAACACCTGAGCGGTCTCCTACAATATTTTCTCTAACTAATTGAGCAGGCGTCTTAATTGGGAACGGACCTGCTGTTTCACTTGGTGATAAACTACAGTTTCCTGTACTAGAATCAGTACTTGTTGTACTGCCTGATTCTCTATCTTTTGAGCAAGAGGTAATTATTGATGGTATTGCAACTATAGTCCCCAACCCTAATAAACCTTTCTGTAAAAATTTTTTCCTATCCATATATTATTCTTTACTTACAAAGAACAATATTCTTTACTTCAGAAAATAGTAAAATACAGACATTTTATAAAACATTTTGTTCTTTTCTAAACTGAAAAGGAGTAACACCATTATTTTTTTTAAAAACCTTACAAAAATAAGATGGTTCTAAAAATCCTACTTCGTAAGCTATTTCTGAAATAGATAAATCACTATGCTTTAACAATCTTTTAGATTGCAGTAGCCTTCTATTCAATATTATAGTATTTAATGTAGTATTAGAAATAAGCTTTATCATACGACTTAATTGTCGGGTAGAAATATTAACTCTTTTGGCATAGTCTTCTAGAGATAAATCTTTATAGTAATTGGTTTCTACTAAGTCTAGAAATAATTTGTAACTACGAATTTGATTGTTAGTATAAATAAAATCATCGTTCGTATCAGATATAATATTTCTTTTAACTTCATTTAAAAATAAAAATAATAAGGCTTTTATATTTTCTAAACTTAGAGTTTGTTGATTGTATTCTGACAAAAGTAAGTGGGCATAAGTATATAATTCACTATGTTCAGCAATTGAAATAAGTGGTTGGTATCGAATATTATGCAAATACACAATTTCAAATAAAAGATTAGAAGGAATTAAACTGTTATTTATAAAGTCTTTTGTAAATAAAATCCTGTAACCTTTAAGCTCCTGACTAACATTTTTCTCTAAGTGATGTACTTGCTCTTCATTGATAATAAAGAGGTTATTGTTTTTAATATGAAATGTATTAAAATCTACATTATGTATGGCAGAGCCTTCTTTTAGTAAATAAATTTCATAGAATAGATGTTTATGTGGCGTTTTTATAGATTGAGGTGGTAAATAATCTAAATTTTCTAATCTATGGATAAGGAAATCTTTATGCTTTAGCTTTTGTCCTACGAAATCTTCTATACTATAAGCTGTAAACATTTAAAATAAATTATTATAAACCCGTTGTGCATTATGAAATGAAAAAAACAAGAGTTGTTTATTAGACTGAAAATCAGTATATTGTTTTTGCTATAAAACGATATAAATGAACAACTTAGAGCAAATATATGAAAGAATTTTGGAAGTTTTAGGACTTTTTTCAGAAAATCAACTGATTAGTTATCAGAGAAGAACACCTAAAATGAGCGATTTAGAAGTCATAAGTCTTAATATTACTGCTGAATACTTGAGTATTGATAGCGAATTACAGTTATTTAGAAAATTGCCAAACTCTCTGATAAACAAAATTGAAAGAAGTGTTTACAATAAGCGAAAACGAAGACTATCCCTACAAACAGAGCAAATTAGACAGCGTATTTCGATGGAGTTCAATGAGTTTGAAGATATTTTTATCGTTGATAGCATGCCAATGAAAGTTTGTGAAAACGCTCGTTCTACTCGTTCAAAAATTTGTAAAGAGCAATCCTATTCTTCACCAACATATGGTTATTGTGCTTCACAGAAATTATATTTCTATGGCTATAAACTACACGCAGTATGTTCTTTAAATGGTGTGATTAAGAATTTTGATATAAGCCCTGCATCCGTTCACGACATCCACTATTTAAAAGATAGTGGTGAGCAAATGCGAAACTGTACTTTAATTGGAGATAGAGGCTATTTATCAGCAAAAGTTCAAATAGATTTATTTAACTATGCTAATATTAAATTAGATACACCAATGAGAAGTAATCAGAAAGATTATATTCCTCAATTTTCATTGTACAAGAAAAAGCGAAAACGAATTGAGACATTTTTCTCTCAACTTTGCGACCAATTTATGATTAAAAGAAACTATGCTAAAACTTTTGAAGGCTTTAAAACAAGGATAATCAGTAAAATAACCGCCGCAACGGTTATTCAATATATCAATAAATTTATCTTCCAAAGAAAATTAAATCATCTAAAAATCAGTATTATTTAAAATGCACAACGAGTTATTATAAACAATAAACAAAGATACAAGTTTATTAAAATGTAAGAATTTAAATCAACTAAAAAGGATTAGCAAAATGCTAACCCTTTCTTAATTTAGTCTTTAGCTACAGGATAACGCTCTGTAAAACAACCGAAACAATGTTTATCCGAGCCCAAAATAGCTTTAAGATTTTCTAAGCTTAAAAACTCTAGAGTATCCACTCCTAAATAATTTCTCAGTTCTTCTAAACTCATATTGGCAGAGATTAAATCGTCTTTTGTGGGTGTATCTATTCCCAAATAACACGGTGCAATAATAGGCGGAGATACGCTTCTAAAGTGTATTTCTTTAACTCCAGCATCTTTTAAAATCTTCACCAATCGTTTGGAAGTTGTACCTCTTACAATAGAGTCATCTATAATTACTACTCGTTTTCCTTTAATTTCGGAAATAATAGGGTTGAGTTTTAGATTTACTATTCGCTCTCTCATCTCTTGTGTAGGCACGATAAAAGAGCGACCAATGTATCTATTTTTAATTAAAACAGGACGAAACGGAATGCCCGATGCTTTAGAAAACCCAATAGCGGCTGGTACTCCAGAATCAGGAACACCTATAACAATATCAGCCTCTACAGGAGCTTGTTCCCAAATTTTCTCCCCAGATTTTTCTCTAATTTCGTGTACATTTATCTGCTCCATCTCAGAGTCTGGTCGTGCAAAATAGATGTACTCGAAAGAGCAAATGTTTCTTTCACAGTCATTTTTAACCATATAAGATTTCAGCCCCTCTTCGTTTTCACCTGTATAGATGATTTCTCCAGGTTTAATATCTCTTACATAAGTAGCTCCCACAGCGTCTAAAGCACAACTTTCAGAAGCGACTACATAGGTATTACTTTCCTTCATCTCTCCTAATACCAACGGACGAATGCCGTTAAAATCTCTAAAGGCAAAGAATTTATTTCGGGTCATTCCCACCACGGAGTAAGCACCTTTTATCTTCTCCATAGTTACCTTTATCGCTCCACGAAGCCCTAAATCTAAGTTTTTTTGTATAAGTCTTAGGATAACTTCAGAATCGGAAGTTGCTCTAAAAACCACGCCCTCTGCTTCTAGCTCTTGCTTTAGTTCCATAGCGTTGGTTAGGTTGCCATTATGAGCTATGGATAGGATAATTTGGTCGTACTCATTTTTAGCAAAAAACGGCTGATAGTTGTATTTTTTCTTATCTCCAGCTGTGGTATATCTGGTATGCCCTATTACGGCATTCCCCATAAAATCTTCGGGGTCTTTAATTTCTTTATAGACATCTAGAACAAGCCCTTCATCTTTAATATTGATGATTTTTCCGCTGTTACTCACAGAAATACCACAAGCCTCTTGACCTCTGTGCTGAAGAGCAAAAAGCCCAAATTGAGACAATGAAAAGGTATCCAAATTGTCTTCTGAATACAGTCCAAAAATACCGCACTCTTCTTGTGGAGCGTCTAAAGCCTCTTCTTGTTTTGTTCTCAACAGATTTCTCCCATACGGACGACGTTGAAACTGCTTTAGATAAGTTTCCTTATGTTCAGTTAAGTTTTTCATTAGTTAATATATCCTAAATATGGGTTAGTTATGCTAACACTTTTTTTAGTCTTTCGTAAATTTCCTCGTATGCCTCTGTAACACCACCTAAATCCCTTCTAAAACGGTCTTTATCCAGTTTTTTCATTGTATCTTTATCCCAAAGGCGGCAAGTGTCAGGAGAAATTTCATCAGCTAAAATGATTTGTCCGTCTGATGTTTTACCAAGTTCTATTTTGAAATCTACCAAGATGATATTCATTCTATCAAATAACTCAATTAGAATTTGGTTGATTTTATCCGTTAAGGAATACATCTCGTCTAGTTCTTCTCTCGTAGCAGCTCCTAGAAATATGGCGTGATAATCGTTGATTAGTGGGTCTCCCAACTCATCTTTTTTATAGCAAATATCAAAAATAGTAATAGGAGATTTGATGCCTTCTTCCATACCTAAACGCTGTGCCATACTTCCCGCAGAGTAGTTTCTCACTACCATTTCTAATGGAATAATGTCCACTTTTTTTACTAACTGCTCTCTGTCGTCTAGCTGTTTAATAAAATGGGTAGGAATCCCTTTCTCGTTAAGGTATTGAAAAATAAGCGTTGTAATGGCGTTATTCATTTGCCCTTTCTTATCTACTTGTCCTTTTTTTTGAGCATTAAATGCCGTAGCATCATCTTTAAAACGAACAATCACCTCGTCTGCTTTATCCGTAGCGAATACCTGTTTCGCCTTACCTTCGTAAAGCATAGCTCCTTTTTGACTCATTTTTATACTTTTTATTTATTATTTTTCTAAAACATTCACTCATTTTTAATCTCTGAAATAAGAAACCCCGTTCTTAAATATATTATGATAGTTTGCCGTTGGAATATTCTTCATCAATCCTTCTGCATAGCGTTCAGGGTGTCCCATTCTACCGAATATCTTACCGCAAGGGCTGGTAATACCCTCAATTGCAAATAGAGAATTGTTAGGATTGTATGGCATACCGTGAGCAATAGCTCCGTCTAAATCTACGTATTGTGTCGCAATTTGTCCATTCTTGTATAATTGAGTAATCACTTCTTCTGATGCCATAAATCGTCCCTCTCCGTGGGAAATAGGAATGGTATAAATCTCCCCTTTCATACCTTTAAGCCAAGGGCTATCCTCATTAACCACCTTCACATTAACCATTTGAGAAATATGTCTGCCGATACTGTTATGAGCCAAAGTAGGGGAATTTTGGTCTAAATCTCTAATCTCACCATAAGGTAATAGACCCGATTTTACCAATGCTTGGAAGCCATTACAGATACCGATAATCATACCATCTCTTTCCAAAAGTCGGTGTACAGCCTCACGCATTATATTATTCTTAAGCACATTCACGATGAATTTGGCAGAGCCATCTGGTTCGTCTCCGGCGGAAAAACCACCCGAAAAAGCCAAAATTTGGGATTGGTCTATCTCCTTAGCCCACGCTTTGATACTCTCTTGCAAAGCATTGTGGTTAAGATTAACCAGTGGCTTCATAGAAACCTCTGCTCCTTCTTTTCGGAAGGCATTAAGTGTTTCATATTCGCAATTAGTACCTGGGAAAACAGGCGTGAATACCTTTGGTTTGGTAATATGATGTTTTTTAATGATAATCGTTCTAGATTCAATAGAATTGAGTTCGGTGTCTAATTCTAGTTCTATTTTTTGTTTTTCCTTTGTTGGGAAAAGCGGTTCAAAAGTTTGACAATAGACTTTCTTCAAATCATCTATATCAAAACTATCATTGTTGATTACTAATTTTTTATCGTTGCTAACCTCGCCTATCTTTTGTAGTAACTGGTGAGATAAAGGCTCTGTACTTTCAATAAGTAATCCTCCGATATTTTTTTCTAATAAAGCGGTATCATTAGCATTAACTATCGCTCCTAACCCATTTCCAAAAGTCATTTTGGCTAACCCTACAGCGATACCACCTTCTTTTATGGTTTTTACAGAAACGATTTTTTTATCTTTAATTTGATTGAAAATATAGGTATATATTTCCTTTAAATCGTTATAGTTAGGAAGTCCTTTAGCTTCTTCTATTTCTTGAGAATAATGATAGAAATGATAAATTAAATTTCCTGCTTTTTTAAATTCAGGCGAAATGATATTAGATTTCTGACCATCTGCACACGCAAACGAAATAAGTGTAGGCGGTACATTGATGTCTTGATAAGTACCAGACATAGAGTCTTTCCCTCCAATAGCGGCTAATTCAAAATTCATTTGAGCATGATAAGCTCCTAGCAACGAGGCTAATGGTTTTCCCCATTTATCTGGATTTTGCCCAAGTTTTTCAAAATATTCTTGGAAACTTAATCGAATCTTGCGGAAATCTCCACCCATCGCTACAATTTTAGCCACACTCTCCACTACGGCATTAGCCGCTCCTACCATTGAGTTTTGTTCCGAAATGGCAGCATCAACCCCCCAACTGGCTAAAGAAACGGTTTCTATATCCTTGGCTTCCATAATTGGTAAAGTCTGAACACTTCCTTCCATTGGTGTTAGTTGATGTTTTCCACCTAGAGGCATTGCTACCGTAGTTGCTCCTACACTAGAGTCAAACATTTCTAATAACCCCTTTTGAGAGGCTACATTTTTATCAGCTAATAATTTTTTAAAGTTAGTTTCGTTAAATTCTAACCTTTCTGCCTGTACTTCTTGAAGATGATTAACTAATGCTTTTTGTGTTTTAGAACAGCCATTGGTATCTAAAAACGCTCGGCTCAAATCCACAATCTTCTCGCCTCTCCAAAACATTTGCATTCTGCCAGAATCTGTAACTTTAGCAACTTCTACTGCCAAAATATTCTCCTCCTTACAAAAGTTGATGAATTTATCTTTATCATTGGCATCTATTACCACTGCCATTCTCTCTTGAGATTCAGATATAGCTAATTCTGTTCCGTTAAGTCCTTCATATTTTAATGGAAGAACATCAAGATTAACCTCCAAACTTTCAGCTATTTCGCCTATTGCTACCGAAACTCCTCCAGCACCAAAATCATTTGATTTTTTAATCAATTTTGTAACCTCTGGATTTCTGAAAAGCCTTTGTATTTTTCTTTCCTCCACAGCATTACCCTTTTGTACCTCGGTAGATAGTGTATGGATAGAAGTTTCGTCTTGCTCTTTAGAACTGCCTGTAGCACCTCCAACGCCGTCTCTACCCGTAGCACCTCCTAAAATAATGACTAAATTCCCTACCTTAGGTTGCTCTCTTTTTACCCAATCTACGGGTACAGCTCCTACTACAAAACCAACTTCCATTCTCTTAGCACGATAGCCCTCGTGATAAATTTCGGAAACCTGAGTCGTCGCTAAACCAATCTGATTTCCGTAGGACGAATAACCATTAGCGGCTTGTTTGGTAATTGTTCTTTGAGGCAGTTTCCCTTTGAGCGTATTTTCCACAGGCTCCAACACATCTGCTGCTCCCGAAAGACGCATCGCCTGATATACAAACGAACGCCCAGATAATGGGTCTCTAATAGCACCACCTAAGCAAGTAGATGCTCCCCCAAAAGGCTCTATTTCCGTAGGGTGATTATGAGTTTCATTTTTAAATAAAAGATACCAAGGCTCTTTTTTACCCTCAAATTCAGCATCTATTTTGATAGTACAAGCATTGATTTCGTCTGAAACCACAAGATTGTCTAGTTTGCCTGTTTTATGGAAATATTTAGCACAAACGGTAGCCAAATCCATTAACGAAATAGGTTTAGCCTCTCGCCCTAAAAAAGCTCTTTTCTCCAAATAATCTTTAAAAATATGTTCTAAAGTTGCCTTAAATTGTCCTTCAAAACGAATGTCTTTAAGTTCTGTTTCAAAGGTGGTGTGTCGGCAATGGTCACTCCAATAAGTATCCAAAACTTTAAGCTCTGTTTCTGTTGGATTTCTCTGTTCTGACTTAAAATAATCTTGTATATAAGCTAAATCATCTAACCCGAAAGCGAAATTTTGTTCTGTATAGAATTCCTTTAATTGTGATTCGTTTAAAGTTATAAAATCGTGATAGATTACCACTTCTTTCGGAGTTTCCTCTTTTGGAATTTGTAATTTAGAAAGGTCTTTCTCCTGAGATTCTACTCTATTGATGAGTAAATCTTTTACTCTTTGTAGTTCTTCTTTGTTGATACCTTCTATTTCTACTAGCTTTCCGCTTCTTACTTTGGCTTGAGTATTTTCTGTTAGCAATACAATACATTGTTGTGCAGAATCTGCTCTTTGGTCATACTGCCCTGGCAGAAATTCCATAGCAAAAGATGAACTCTTAGCAGGGTTTTCATAGTGCAAAACATCGGTTACAGGGTCTGCAAAGACATTATATACTACTTTATCAAAATCAGTGTCATTAAGTCCAAAAACATCGTAGATATTATAAACCTTTACCTGTTTGATGTGAGGTAATATATTCTTTATTTCATCGAAAATTTTAGGACTTTCTACATCAAAAATCCCTCTTTTTTCTACGTAAATTCTTTTACTCATTATTAGATTTTTTAGATTTTATTTTTCAAAAATTAGAGCGTTCCAAAAATACTCAATTTTTGATTTTATTCAGAATATAAAACTGACTATTTTACGACTTCTGTAAAAAAATATCACAAAAAAAGCCGCTACTGGACACCCCAATAACAGCCTTTTATGTTAATAACGAATTTAAGTCATTTTTAGTCTAAATCTTCGTCATCATATTTTTCTAATTCAGCATCACACCACTTGAAAGCAGCTTCTACAGCTTTAGTAGCTTCATCTGCAATGCTCTCTTCATCATCTCCTTCTAAATCATCTAGCCACTCTACTTCTTCCTCCTCTACATTAAGAATGAATCTAGGGTACTCAGTGTGAACTACGAATAAGTCTTCTGGAAACTCTGTGTTGTCCGCTAATAAAAATTTAGGTAATTTCATTGGTTTTAAAATTTTAATATTCTAGTGTTAGAATCTTGTTCTGCAAATATAAACAATTATTTCTGTTAATCTGAATTAAATTTTGTTAATTTTTAGAAAACATACGGGCTACTTTTTCAGCCTTTTTTGTTTCGGTGTAGTCATAGAAACCTTCTCCTGATTTCACTCCTAATTTCCCTGCCATTACCATATTTACCAATAGTGGACATGGGGCGTACTTTGGATTCTTAAAACCATCATACATTACATTAAGAATTGCTAAACAAACATCTAGACCTATAAAATCCGCTAGTTGTAGCGGTCCCATAGGATGTGCCATACCTAACTTCATCACGGTGTCTATTTCTTCAACTCCAGCTACATTATTATATAAAGTTTCTATAGCTTCGTTTATCATTGGCATTAGGATTCTATTGGCTACAAAACCTGGATAATCGTTAACTTCTACAGGCACCTTTGATAAGTCTTTTGACATTTTATAAACCGCATCGAAAGTTTCTTTAGAAGTAGAATAGCCTTTGATAATTTCCACCAATTTCATAATAGGAACAGGATTCATAAAATGCATTCCGATGACTTTATCAGGTCTTTGTGTTACCGCCGCAATCTGAGTAATGGATATAGATGATGTATTGGTGGCAAGAATGCAATGCTCTGGAGCTAAAGTATCTATTTGTTTAAAGATATTCAATTTTAACTCTGTATTTTCAGTTGCGGCTTCCACAATCAGATCTGCATCTTTAACAGCACTTTCTAAGGAAGTATTTTTAGTAATATTGTTTAGTGTTTCTTCTTTTTGAGCTTCGGTAAGATATCCTTTAGAAATAATTCTATCTAAATTTTTAGAAATAGTATCAACACCTTTATCTAGAGCTTCCTGCGAAATATCTACTAAATTTACCTTAAAACCATTTTGAGCAAAGGTATGAGCTATCCCATTTCCCATTGTCCCAGCTCCAATTACTACAATATTTTTCATTTTTGATTTAATTATAAATTTCAGTCACTAAAAATAATACAAATTCTTAATAGACACAAATAAAAAAGAGAGAGTAATTAAAACTCTCTCTTTAATATTGATAACAAAAAAATTAAACATTTATTTTACTTGATCTACAACAGCTTTGAATGCTTCAGGATGATTCATTGCAAGGTCTGCAAGAACTTTTCTGTTCAATTCAATGTTGTTCTTTTTAAGAGCTCCCATAAACTGAGAGTAAGACATTCCGTATTCTCTGCATCCTGCGTTGATACGCATAATCCAAAGGCTTCTGAAATTTCTTTTCTTCTCTTTTCTACCACGGTAGGCATATTGCATTGCCTTTTCCACGGCATTTTTAGCAACAGTCCAAACGTTTTTTCTTCTACCGAAAAAACCTTTAGCTTGTTTCATTACTTTTTTTCTGCGTGCTCTTGACGCTACAGAATTTACTGATCTTGGCATAATTTAATAATTTGTTTTTTTGAAATGGGCGAAGTTTTAACGCTTTCTTAGTGGCACCATTTCAGGGTTAAACTTGTTTGAATTTTTTGAATTCTTATAAACCGAATAACTGATTTATAAAAACTACTTGATAGCTAATTGCTTCAAAACGCTTTTCTCGTCAGATGAATGAACATAAGAAGTTTGCGTAAGATTTCTCTTTTGCTTAGTTTCCTTCTTAGTCAAGATGTGACTTTTGTAAGCATTTTTTCTTTTGATTTTACCAGTTCCGGTA
Organism: Riemerella anatipestifer; assembly: GCF_035666175.1. Classification (NCBI taxonomy): domain Bacteria; kingdom Pseudomonadati; phylum Bacteroidota; class Flavobacteriia; order Flavobacteriales; family Weeksellaceae; genus Riemerella; species Riemerella anatipestifer. The sequence goes on along the minus strand of NZ_CP142016.1, from coordinate 25,177 downwards.
AGAGCAAAACGCTTCTTAGCTCCTGATTTCGTTTTTAATTTTGGCATTTTTTTGCTTTTTTATCGTTTTGTTATCAATATATGTTTATTTTGTTTTTTTAGGACTCATCATCATAATCATTCTTTTGCCCTCTAGTTTAGGTAGCTGATCTACTTTTCCTACGTGCTCTAAATCTTGAGCAAGTTTTAATAAAAGTATTTCTCCTTGATCTTTGAAAACAATAGAACGACCTTTAAAAAACACATAGGTCTTAAGTTTAGAGCCTTCTTCTAAGAACTTTTCGGCGTGTTTTTTCTTGAATTCGTAGTCGTGGTCATCGGTTTGGGGTCCAAAACGAATCTCCTTTACCACTACTTTTACTTGTTTAGCCTTAAGTTCTTTTTGTTTCTTCTTCTGCTCATAAAGGAACTTTTTATAATCCATAATACGAGCAATGAAAGGCTCTGCTTTATCAGATATAACTACCAAGTCTAGTTCTTGTTCTTCTGCCAATTCTTTAGCTTTGGCTAGCGGATATATACCTGGTTCTACATTATCCCCTACAAGGCGAACCTCTTTAGCACGGATTTTTTCATTAATCATGTGCGCATCCTCCTGCTGGCGACGCGGTGCTGACCTGTTAATTTTTTTTCTAATTGCTATGGCTTTATATTTTTAATTGTTAAACCTTACTTTACAATCTTTGCTTCATTTTTAAAATATTCCACAAAGCTTTCTATACTCATTTCTCCTAAATCTCCTTCTCCTCTTTTTCTTACAGATACCGTTTGGTTTCCTGCTTCATTCTCTCCTACAATGAGCATGAATGGTATTTTCTTCATTTCTGCATCACGGATTTTTTTACCCGTTTTTTCATTTCTCTCATCTACCAGTCCGCAAATATCGTGATTTTCTAATAATTGTGAAACTTTTTTAGCGTAATCTGTATATTTTTCACTGATTGGAAGTAGTATATACTGGTCTGGATTTAACCAAAGTGGGAAATCACCTGCTGTATTTTCAATTAAAATAGCAATAAATCTTTCCATAGAACCAAAAGGTGCACGGTGAATCATGATAGGACGATGTCTCTCGTTATCACTACCTACATAGGCTAAATCAAATCTTTCAGGAAGGTTATAATCTACCTGTATGGTTCCTAGCTGCCAACTTCTACCCAAAGCATCTTTAACCATAAAATCTAATTTAGGTCCATAAAATGCAGCCTCACCATATTCTACAACAGTGTTGAGTCCCTTGTTCTTAGCCGCCGTAATAATCGCAGACTCTGCTTTCTCCCAGTTTTCTTCAGAACCGATATATTTAGCTCTGTTCTCTTTATCTCTCAATGATACCTGTGCTATAAAGTCTTCAAACCCTAAAGATTTAAACACATAAAGTACCAAGTCTATTACTTTTTCAAACTCCTCTAATAGTTGGTCTGGTGTACAGAATAAATGGGCGTCATCTTGAGTAAATCCTCTTACTCTAGTAAGTCCGTGTAATTCGCCACTTTGTTCATAACGATATACCGTACCGAACTCTGCATATCTTTTAGGTAAATCTTTATAAGACCATTGTTGTGCTTTATAAACTTCACAGTGATGTGGACAGTTCATTGGTTTTAATAAAAACTCCTCTCCTACATGCGGCGTTTTTATTGGTTGGAAGCTGTCTGCTCCATATTTTTCATAATGTCCAGAGGTTTTATATAGTTCTATATTCCCAATGTGTGGAGTCATTACAAATTCGTAACCGCCTTTTCTTTGTGCTTCTGAAAGGAAGCTTTCTAATTTTTTTCTAAGAGCCGCTCCTTTAGGTAACCATAAAGGTAACCCTGCACCTACCTTTTCAGAAAAAGTAAATAAGCCTAGCTCTTTCCCTAGTTTTCTATGGTCTCTACGCTTAGCCTCTTCTAATCTTTCTAGGTATTCTTTAAGGTCTTTTTGTTTAGGGAAAGATATCCCGTAAACTCTCGTTAATTGTGGATTTTTCTCATCACCACGCCAATAGGCTCCTGCAGCATTAAGTATCTTAACTGCTTTGACAATCCCCGTAGAAGGTATATGCCCACCTCTACATAAATCTGTAAAATCGTCGTGAGAACAGAAAGTAATTTCTCCATCATTAAGATTTTCTATCAATTCTGTTTTATATGGGTTGTCAGCATATTCTTTCAAAGCCTCTGCTTTAGAAATAGCATAAAGTTTAAAGGTAGAGTCTTTCTTTGCATTTTCTAGCATTTTTTGCTCTATCTTTTCAAAATCTTTTTCAGATAAAGTTTCCTCTCCAAAATCTACATCGTAGTAGAAACCATTCTCTATAGCAGGACCAATGGTAAGTTTAGCATTTGGATAATACGCCAATATTGCTTGTGCTAAAAGGTGAGCAGAAGAATGCCAAAAAGCCTTCTTTCCCATATCATCATTCCATGTAAGAAGTTGTACCGTAGCATCTTCGGTTATTGGGGTGGTTACCTCCACTTGTTTGTTGTTTACCATGGCTGAAATGGTATTTCTAGCCAACCCTTCACTAATAGATTTTGCTACTTCTAAAGGAGTTACTACTCCTTCAAATTCTCTGATACTTCCATCAGGGAGTGTGATTTTTACCATTATTGTAATATATTTTTAAACAAAATGCAAAATTACAAAAAGTTTTTTATCATAAAAATATATTACTTCAAATTTATATATAAGTCTCTAATGAAGTTTAGAATTTATTCAAAGTAAACAGTTTTCTTAAAAATTTTCAAGTTTGAAGCATTAAACACTTGTTTTTTAATAAAAAAATATTACATTTGCTAAATGAAAACAAACGGTGTAATACAGGAATGGTGGTGTCAAACTCTCAAGCAGGGTCTGAACTTCTATCGTATTTAGCTTTTTTGGTAAGAAAACAAATTTAAGGATAGTAATAAACAATAAAGACTTCTGCGGATTATCGTAGGAGTTTTTTTATTTTAAATTGAATTTTAAAAATGGTTAGAATTAAAACAGAGTCCAAAGTTCTTATGGGAGATTTACACACACCTATGGGAACTTATCTGAAACTTCGTGATATATTTAGAGATACAATTCTTTTGGAGAGTACAGAACATAATGCAGATAACGGTAGCTACTCTTTCATAGGAGTAAATGCGATTGCTGGTATAGAGGTGAATAATTATGAAAATTATGAAATTAAATTTCCCGACCAGCCACCCCAAAAATTAAACTTTCAAGAGGGTGTCCTCCTAACAGATGTTCTCCAAGACTTTGCGGAAAATTTCAAATGTGAAGAAGTGGAAAGTGCTATTGATAAAATGGCTCAAGGCTTTTTTGGCTATACAAGTTATGAAGCTATTCCTTTCTTTGAGTCTATTAAGTTTAAACCTCAAAGCAAAGAAACGGAAATTCCAATTCTTAGATATAGATTTTATCAGTACATCATTGCTTTTAATCATACCAATGATGAAATGAGAATTATAGAGAATAAGATAGAGGGGGTAAATTCGGAAATATCTTATTTAGAAGATATTATCAATCATAAATCTATAGCAGTATATCCGTTTGAAAGCATAGAACAAGAAACTTCTAATCTTGAAGATGCAGAATATCTAGAAATGGTAAAACAGGCTCAAAAACACGCTTTTAGAGGAGATACTTTCCAAATGGTGCTTAGCCGTAGATTTCAGCAAAAATACAGAGGAGATGAGTTCCAAGTGTATAGAGCTTTAAGGAATATCAATCCTTCGCCATATCTATTTTTCTTTGATTATGGTGATTATAAATTGATGGGTTCTAGTCCTGAAAGTCAGTTGATTATCAAAAATAAAAAAGCCATTATTCATCCTATTGCAGGTACTTTTAAAAGAACGGGAAATATTCAGGAAGATTTAGCATCGGCAGAAGACTTGAAAGCCGACCCAAAAGAAAATGCAGAACATACGATGTTGGTAGATTTAGCACGAAATGATCTTAGTAAATTGGGAAAAAATGTTAGCGTTTCTAAACTAAAGGAAATCCAGTTTTTTTCATCAGTTATACATATGGTAAGCGAAGTAACAGCCGAATTAAGCGACAATATCAATCCATACGAAATGATAGCGACTACCTTTCCACAGGGTACATTGAGTGGTGCTCCTAAATACAAGGCTATGGAACTTATTAATTCGTACGAACCTACTTCGAGAGGATATTATGGAGGTTGTATCGGTTTTGTAGGTTTCGATGGGACTTGCAACCAAGCGATTATGATTAGGACTTTTTTAGCCAAGAATAATCACCTTTATTATCAGGCAGGAGCTGGAGTTGTGGCAAAATCTTCTCCAGAAAGCGAACTACAAGAAGTTAATAACAAACTTAATGCCCTAAAAAAAGCTATTAAAAAAGCAGAGACTCTAAATAGAGCTTAAAAATTTAAAGACAAAAAAATGAAAATATTAGTATTTGATAATTATGATAGTTTTACCTATAATTTAGTTCAAATGATAGAGCAAATTACAGGCAATGAGGTAGATGTTTTTAGAAATGATAAAATTCCGTTAGAAGATATAGAGCAATATGATAAAATAATATTGTCCCCAGGTCCCGGTATTCCCAGCGAGGCAGGACGATTGTTAGAGGTTATTAAAACCTACGCATCTACCAAATCTATTTTGGGAGTTTGTCTTGGACAACAAGCCATTGCAGAGGCTTTTGGAGGAAGTTTAGTTAATTTAGATAAAATCTATCACGGTGTGGCTACACAAGCCGAAATTATAAAGTCAGATGCCCTTTTGTTTCAAAATATGCCCAAAAATATAGAAATAGGCAGGTATCATTCTTGGGCTGTAAATCTTGAGGATTTTCCTTCGGAATTAGAAATAACGGCCGTTGATGAGGAAGGTATGATTATGGCACTTCAGCACAAAACTTACGATGTACACGCCGTTCAGTTTCATCCCGAGAGTATTTTAACCCCTTTGGGGAGAACGATTTTAAGTGACTTTCTAAATGCTTCATAGGAGGTATTTGTAAAAAATAAATTATGAAACAAATATTAAACTATCTATTTAATCATCAAACGCTTAGTAAATCAGAGGCGAAGTCTGTTATGATAGAGTTGGCTCAAAATAAATTTAATGAGACCGAAGCCACTGCGTTTATAAGTGTTTTTATGATGAGGGCTATTACTTTAGATGAGTTAATGGGGTTTAGAGAAGCCCTGCTCAATCTGGCTACTCCAGTAGATTTAGGAACTCGAGACTTAGTGGATATTGTAGGCACAGGAGGCGATGGCAAAAATACCTTTAACATTTCTACCTTAGCCTCTTTTATCGTTGCAGGAGCTGGACAAAAAGTAGCGAAACATGGTAATTATGGGGTTTCTTCGGTAAGTGGTTCGTCTAATGTGTTGGAGCTTTTAGGATACCAATTTAAAAATAATTCAGAGGGATTAAAATCAGATTTAGAAAAAGGGAATATCTGTTTTCTTCACGCGCCGTTGTTTCATCCCGCTTTAAAATCAGTAGCACCTCTTAGAAAAGCGTTGGGACTTAGGACTTTCTTTAATTTATTGGGACCTTTAGTTAATCCCGTTCAGCCCAAATACAGTATGATAGGCGTTTATAATTTGGAGATAGCGAGGCTTTATCAGTATTTATTGCAAAAGGAAAATGCCGAATTTATGCTTGTCCACGCCTTAGATGGCTATGATGAAATTAGCCTTACCCAAGACACCAAAGTTTTTGATAAAAATGGAGAATACATCTATTCCGCCGAAGAATTAGGATTTAAAAATATTTCAGAAGACCAAATTTACGGTGGCGAAACCAAAGAGGAAGCGGCAACTATTTTCCTTAATATATTAGACGGCAAAGGTACTCCAGAGCAAAACGCCGTCGTCTTAGCCAATGCCGCAATGGCACTTTATAATACTAAAAAATATGGGGATTATCAAAACTGTTTTGAATTAGCGAAAAAAAGTCTATTGGAAAGAAAAGCTAAAGATTGCCTAAATAAAATAACCGCTTAATGGAACTAAAAAACAAAGATAGATGCGGCTGGGTAACCAATGATGAAATTTACATCAATTACCACGATACAGAATGGGGAGAGCCTGTTTTTGAAGACAAAAAGCTCTTTGAAATGCTTTTGTTGGAAGGGTTTCAGGCGGGATTGAGTTGGATAACCATTTTGAAAAAAAGAGAAAATTTTAGACAAGCCTTTGATGATTTCAACTATACCAAAATCGCCACTTACAACCAAACTAAACTCGAAGAATTATTTCATAACACGGGAATTATCCGCAACAGATTAAAGATAGAATCTTCAGTTAAAAACGCTAAGGTTTTTATAAAAGTTAGAGAAGAGTTTGGTACTTTTTCCCAGTATATATGGCGTTTTGTGGAGCATCAGCCAATTAAAAATGAGTTTAAAAACCTATCGGAAGTACCCGCCTCTACTTCGCTATCGGATAAAATATCCAAAGACTTAAAAAAGCGAGGGTTTAAATTCGTAGGGACTACCATTATTTATGCCTTTATGCAAGCCATCGGTATGGTAAACGACCATGTGCAAACTTGTTACAAACACCCTAAAAACCTAAATTAAATGACCATTTTAGACAAAATAGTAGATTGTAAACTGGACGAAATTCAGCAAGCCAAGAAGCAGACGCCGTTAGAAAAACTCAAGGACACTCCGTTTTTCTATCAGCCTACACGAGGTTTTATTGAGAGTTTAAAATCCAATCCGTATGGAATTATAGCCGAGTTTAAAAGGAAATCGCCCTCTAAAAATAACATCAACATAGAGGCTAAAATCCAAGCGATTTTACCGCTATATAAGGCATACGGAGCGGCTTGTGTGTCTGTATTGACGGATACGCCTTTCTTCGGAGGAAGTTTAACCGATTTGGAGGAAGCCAATGTTTACGATATCCCTTTGCTAAGGAAAGACTTTATTGTTGATGATTATCAAATTTATCAAGCCAAAGCTTACGGTGCAGACTGTATTTTGCTTATAGCCAATATTTTATCCAAATCTCAGATTGAAGACCTTACAGATACAGCACACCTCTTGGGATTAGATGTCTTATTGGAATTTTATAGCGGTGAAGATTTTGATAAATATTATTCCAAATTAAAAATGGTAGGCATTAACAATCGGAACCTCAACACTTTTGAAGTGGATTACGAACACGCCATTAGAATGCGAAACCAATTGCCTGAAGGCACTTTAGGCGTTGCCGAAAGTGCCATTTATAGTCCTGAAATTTATAAAAAACTAAAAAACAATGGTTTTGATGCTTTTTTAATGGGCGAATATTTTATGAAGCAAAACCATGTTGGAATGGCTTTACAATCTTTTATTGAATAAACTCGTTGTGCATTTTAAATAATACTGATTTTTAGATGATTTAATTTTCTTTGGAAGATAAATTTATTGATATATTGAATAACCGTTGCGGCGGTTATTTTACTGATTATCCTTGTTTTAAAGCCTTCAAAAGTTTTAGCATAGTTTCTTTTAATCATAAATTGGTCGCAAAGTTGAGAGAAAAATGTCTCAATTCGTTTTCGCTTTTTCTTGTACAATGAAAATTGAGGAATATAATCTTTCTGATTACTTCTCATTGGTGTATCTAATTTAATATTAGCATAGTTAAATAAATCTATTTGAACTTTTGCTGATAAATAGCCTCTATCTCCAATTAAAGTACAGTTTCGCATTTGCTCACCAATATCTTTTAAATAGTGGATGTCGTGAACGGATGCAGGGCTTATATCAAAATTCTTAATCACACCATTTAAAGAACATACTGCGTGTAGTTTATAGCCATAGAAATATAATTTCTGTGAAGCACAATAACCATATGTTGGTGAAGAATAGGATTGCTCTTTACAAATTTTTGAACGAGTAGAACGAGCATTTTCACAAACTTTCATTGGCATGCTATCAACGATAAAAATATCTTCAAACTCATTGAACTCCATCGAAATACGCTGTCTAATTTGCTCTGTTTGTAGGGATAGTCTTCGTTTTCGCTTATTGTAAACACTTCTTTCAATTTTGTTTATCAGAGAGTTTGGCAATTTTCTAAATAACTGTAATTCGCTATCAATACTCAAGTATTCAGCAGTAATATTAAGACTTATGACTTCTAAATCGCTCATTTTAGGTGTTCTTCTCTGATAACTAATCAGTTGATTTTCTGAAAAAAGTCCTAAAACTTCCAAAATTCTTTCATATATTTGCTCTATGTTGTTCATTTATATCGTTTTATAGCAAAAACAATATACTGATTTTCAGTCTAATAAACAACTCTTGTTTTTTTCATTTCATAATGCACAACGGGTTTGAAGAAATAAAATAAAAAATGAAACCAGCACCTAAAATAAAAGTTTGTGGACTTACCGATTTGAATCAAATTCGGGAAATTATAGATTTAGAAATAGATTATCTCGGCTTTATATTTTACGAAAAATCACCAAGATATGTATTAAACCATTTAGCACCAAAGGAAATTGCTTCGCTAAACCATAGGCAAAAAGTGGGTGTTTTCGTAAATGAAACCACCGAAAAAATAGTGCAAATCATTACGGAAGCTCGACTTAATTTGGTTCAACTGCACGGCGATGAAACCTCTGATTTTATTCGTGATTTAAAGAGTAAACTCCCACAAGAAACGCAAATTATAAAAGTGATACGGGTGGGAGAAACTATGCCTGACATTTCGGATTTTTCAGAACTATCTGAAATAGATTTTTTACTTTTTGACACGGATAGCAAAGCCTTTGGCGGAACAGGCAAACGATTTGATTGGCAACTATTAAATGAGTTAAACCTTACAAAACCTTATTTTTTAAGCGGTGGTATTTCTAATGAGAACATTGGCAAAATCTCAATTATTAAACAAAAACCAATCGCTTTAGACCTCAATAGTAAATTTGAAATTTCCGCAGGCAATAAAGAGGTGGAGCTTATTAAAAATTTTAAATTAAGTTTGTATCAATAGAAATAGATTAAAATGAATTATCAAAATCCAGATAAAGAAGGATATTACGGTGAATTTGGCGGTGCTTTTATTGCCGAAATGCTCTACCCTAATGTTAAAGAATTACAAGACAAATACCTGGAAATCATTTATTCGGAAGATTTTCAGAAGGAGTTTAAAGAGTTATTAAAAAACTATGTGGGGCGAGAAACACCATTGTATTTTGCCCCCAATTTGAGCCGACAATATGGCACTAAAATCTACCTTAAAAGAGAAGATTTAAACCATACAGGAGCCCATAAAATCAATAATGCTTTAGGACAAGCTCTTTTAGCAAAAAAGTTGGGTAAACAGCGTATCATAGCCGAAACAGGTGCTGGACAACACGGCGTTGCCACTGCTACGGCGTGTGCTTTGCTCGGCTTGGAGTGTATTGTTTATATGGGCGAAATAGATATTGCCCGACAAGCTCCTAATGTGGCCAGAATGAAGATGTTGGGTGCTAAAGTTGTTCCTGCGACTTCGGGTTCCAAAACTTTAAAAGACGCTGTAAACGAGGCTTTAAGAGATTGGATAAATAATCCTACAACCACCCATTATATTATAGGTAGCGTGGTTGGTCCTCACCCTTTCCCTGATTTGGTGGCAAGGTTTCAGTCTGTTATTTCAGAGGAAATTAAAGTCCAATTACAAGAACAGGAAGGCAGAGATTATCCCGACCACCTCATTGCGTGTGTGGGCGGCGGTAGTAATGCCGCAGGGACTTTTTATCATTTCGTGAATAATGAAAAAGTCAATATCATTGCGGCAGAAGCTGGTGGTTTGGGCGTTCATTCCGGAGAAACTGCTGCAACAACGGCTTTGGGGAGCATTGGCGTTTTGCACGGCAGTCAGAGTTTGGTTATTCAGACCAAAGACGGACAAGTGATTGAGCCCTACTCTATTTCTGCGGGATTAGATTATCCGGGGATTGGACCGATGCACGCCAATCTTTACCAACAAAAACGAGCCGAATTTTTAAGCATCAACGATGATGAAGCTCTAAAATCCGCATTTAATCTGACTAAAACAGAAGGTATTATTCCAGCGTTAGAAAGTGCCCACGCCTTGGCGGTTTTGGATAAAAAGAAGTTTGGAAAAGAAGACATTGTTGTCATCTGCCTAAGTGGTAGAGGCGATAAGGATATGGAAACTTATTTAAGCTATCTAAATATTTAATCTATGAAAAGTAATATTATCCATATTGTAGTAAGAATAGTTATTCTAATTTTATCTTGGATTTTAGCTCTTCCTATGGCTTATTCTTATTTAGATTACACGGCTCCTGACAGGCGTTGTGGCACGGGAGACGTGGGACCTATTTTTTTTCTTATTACTTTGTTTTCATTCCTATGGTTTGTTGCAATGATTATAGAAGCTATCATACTAAATAAGAAAAAGAAAATAGTGAAAAGAAATATCAATCTTATTATAATTGGTTGTTTAGCTATACTATTTTTAATTTGTACTCTTTTACCTTAAAATATTCTAAATGAAAAAATTAAACATATACTTTACATCAGGTATTCCTCAGCTGGAAGATACTGCAGAAATCATTAAAACAATTCAAGAAGCTGGGGCTGATATGATGGAGATTGGTATGCCTTATAGCGACCCTGTTGCCGATGGTGAGGTGATACAACAAGCTCACATTAAAGCCTTAGAAAACGGAATGTCAATAGAGAAACTCTTTGAACAGTTAGCAAAAATTAAGGGCGAAATTAGTATTCCAATAATCTTGATGGGCTATATTAACCCTGTGCTTTCTTATGGCTTTGAGAAGTTTTGTCAGAAATGCCAAGAAACAGGCGTTAATGGACTGATTATCCCCGACCTCCCTCCTATTGAGTTTGAAAAAAAATACCAAACCATTCTCAAAAAGTTTAATCTAAACTTTACCTTTTTAGTAACACCAGAAACATCTAACGAGCGAATTTTGTATTTGGATAGTTTAAGCTCTGGATTTTTGTATGCCGTGAGTTCTTCGTCCACAACGGGCAACGAGTCCAAAACATTGAAAAATGAAGATTACCTTAATCGATTAGCCTCATTACCACTGAAAAATCCACTAATGATAGGCTTTGGGATTAAAAATAAAACCGACTTTATCACAGTTACCGAACAAGCCGATGGCGGTATTATAGGCACTGCATTTGTGAAAATTCTTTTAGAAGAATCTGATTGGAAAGAAAAAGCTAAAGTTTTTATACAAAGTATTAAATCTTAGTGTTTTGTTATTTTTGTGTAGCCCAAAGTACAATTACAAAAAACGATGTAGAAATAAATGACTAAACAATGAACTTGTACACAAAATATTTAGAAAAACTAAAAACAGAAAACATTTTGGTGGATATTTATACCGATAATTATGATGAATCTGATTATGGTTTTATAATTGACTTTAATGATGACTTTTTGTTAATTGAAAAATTTGATAAAGAATGCAATTATGACGGTTTAACGATTCTTTTAAGGCACAATATTACACGAATAAGATGGTCAGGAAATGATCTTGAAAGTGTTACAAAACTTATAGACTCAACCCAAAGGATAAAAAATAAGGTAAATATAAATTTAGAATCAATTCAGACAATTTTAGAAAGTGTAAATCAACTTTATAATCATCTAACGGTTCATATTCAAGATATTAACAGCAGTGTTTGTTTCATAGGAGAAATTCACGAAATGGATAACAGCTCGGTTGTGATTCACGAATTTGGAACGATGTCTTCATTGGACAGAAAGTTTATACTTTTGTCACTTGGCGATATTACAAGAGTTGATGTGAATGGTCAATATGAAAGAAATCTAAAGAAATTATTCAGAAAAAGCTAGTATATATAATTCAAAAAGTCATTTATTGTATCCCAAAAATTCCACATAAATAGCATGAAAAGTTTTTCAATAATTTTAACTTTACTATTATTAACTTCTTGCTCTGTAACACAAAAGTAAAAAGAAAATCTTAAAAATGAACTATCTCTAATTTTAAAGTCCGACCAAGAATTAAGAGAACTTTTTACACCTGATTTGAAACCTGAAAGGAAAAATGAAATCTTAAAATCCTATAATATTTCTGAAGATAAATTTCAAAAATTAGGTTGGAATTTAACTGCAAAAAATGATAGCATAAACTTAATCAAAATTGAAAAAATAATAAAGAAATATGGCTATCCAGGAAAAAAACTTGTGGGGGAAAAATTAAATACTGCGGCTTGGTATGTAATTCAACACTCAAAACTACCTGTAATTGAGAAATATTATCCATTAATGGTACAAGCAAGTGAAAATGGAGATTTAGGAAAACAACACATTGCGATGATGAAAGATAGAATGCTAATGTATCAAGGAAAAGAACAAATTTATGGAACTCAAGGTGCAGGAAGACTGTTTATAAATCCTGAAACTAAAAAAGAAGAGTGGGTAAATTTTATTTGGCCAATTAAAAATCCTGAAAATGTTAATGAGTTAAGAAAGTCAATGAATATAAAAACATCTATAGAAGATTACGCTAAATCTATGGGAATAGACTATTCTAAAAAATATACATTAGATGAAATAGAAAAACTCACAAAAAAATAAAGGTGTAACAGCTAATATAGTTTTTATAAAAGGTAGCCATTTTTATTCCAAAAAAAATATTTTACTTCCACTAATTTGTTTAATTTAGCTGCTAGAATCTAACAAAATGATTTGGTAGAACTAAAAAGCTCCCCATAAATATTCAATTAACGTATGAAAAAGATAAAATTTGTAGTATTTGCATTATGGTCTGTGGTAATTTCTGCCCAATTTACAGATTATGATATAGTAAAAGAAGTTAAAACTCACAATAAAAGTGTGGTGGTTTCGGCTCATCCTCTTGCCAGTGAAGCAGGTGTTTTAGTATTAAGAAAAGGCGGTAATGCCTTTGATGCTGCTATTGCTACACAGTATGCTTTAGCTGTGGTTTATCCTCAGGCAGGTAACATAGGTGGTGGTGGTTTTTTAGTAGCGGTAAAATCTAACGGAGAAAAAATAGCCATAGACTTTAGAGAAACGGCACCAGCCAAGGCACATAGAGATATGTATTTGGATAAAAAAGGTATTGCCAGTACAGATTTATCACAAAACGGACGACTAGCTGTAGGAATACCAGGCTCGATAGCAGGGTTTTATGAAACTCTAAAATACGCTTCTCTCCCAATGGAAGTACTGATACAACCTGCTATAGATTTGGCAGAGAAAGGCTTTGCTATCACGGAAAAAGAAGCTAATCTACTTAATGAATGCCAAAAAGATTTTATAAAACATAATAAGAACTCCATTGTTTTCGTAAAAGAGCAACCTTGGAAGGCAGGAGATGTATTGGTACAAAAAGACTTAGCAGAAACACTTAAGAGAATACAAAAATTTGGTAAAAAAGGCTTCTACGAAGGTAAAACGGCTCAATTAATAGTTGAAGAAATGAAGAGAGGTAACGGTATTATTAGTTTAGAAGATTTAAAAAATTATCAAGTTAAAAATCGTAAACCTTTAACTTTTGATTACAAAGGACACCAACTAGTCTCTATGCCCTTACCGTCAAGTGGCGGGATATTGTTAGCTCAGATGTTGAAAATGTCGGCTTATGAAAATCTTGCTCAATATCAATATGCCTCTCCAGAAGCAGTTCAGATTATGGTAGAAGCAGAACGCCGTGCCTATGCAGACAGAGCAGAATATATGGGCGATCCTGATTTTATTGAAGATAAAACAGAAATGCTACTTTCGGATGCCTATCTTAAGAAACGCTGGGCGTCGTTTAATATGTCTAAAGCAACGCCTAGTGCAGAGGTTGGTAAGATAGTTAACCCTAATCAAGAAAGTACTCAAACAACACATATTTCTATTTTAGATAAAGAAGGAAATGCGGTTTCTGTAACTACGACGCTTAATGGGTACTATGGTAGCAAAGTAGTAGTTTCTGGTGCTGGTTTCTTTTTAAATAATGAAATGGACGATTTCTCCATCAAACCTGGAGTTCCTAACTTATTTGGAGCAGTAGGCGGAGAAGCTAATGCTATTAAAGCAGGTAAAAGAATGTTGTCTTCTATGACGCCAAGTATTTTATTAAAAGATAATAAACCTGTAATGGTGGTAGGAACACCTGGTGGAACTACGATACCTACTTCTGTATTTCAAGCTATTGTAAATGTTGTAGATTTTAAATTAAGTCCAAACTTAGCGATTAACCTGCCAAAGTTCCATCATCAATGGTTACCAGAAAACATCGCAGTTGAAAAGGATTTCTCTAAAGCTACGATAAAATCTTTAGAACAAAAAGGCTATACCTTTAAAGAACGAGGAAGTATTGGTAAAACAGAAATTGTTCTGAAAGATGAAAACGGTAATATCACTGCTGTAGCCGATAGCAGAGGCGACGATGCCGTAGCTGTAGAATAAAATATAATTATACTTTAACTTATATAACGACTGTCTATTGAGGCAGTCGTTTTTTAATAAATAGAAATAAATAACTTTCTTGCAACCTGTAGAACATAATTATAATTTTTTATAACATTTTATTATAATTCCAAGCAGCAACAAAGACTCCTGCTGTCTCCGTTCTTAATCTTTGATTGCCTAACGATACTGCTTGTACACCTTTTTCTAGTAATAATTCTATCTCTGATAGACTAAAATCGCCTTCAGGACCAATTAAAAAACAAACTGTATCAACTAAAGGAATTTCGGATAATGATACTCGCTTAAATGCTTTATCACAATGAGCTACAAAAGTATTTTCGGTAGTTTGAGTTTGCATAAAGCTAGTGAATTTCTGTAAATCATTAACCTTTGGAAAATGATACCTCAAACTCTGTTTAGATGCGGCTATAACTTTTTTCTGAATTTTATCTATATTGATATGTTTGCGTTCAGATTTCTCCGTCAATAAAAATGAAATTTCGGAAATGCCCATTTCGGTAGCTTTTTCTACAAAAAACTCTGTACGGTCTATATTTTTAGTAGGAGCTATTGCAATATGCAAATAAGGCGAAAACTGCGGTGTCTCTGTCTTGATTTCTAAAATATCCAGTTCTACTTTTTTTCCTTCAAATACAAGGTTGCCCTTTGCTACATTACCCTTTCCATCGGTTACATAAATCTCCTCTGCTTCCTTCATTCTCAAAACCTTTGATATATGATGTTGTTCATCAGCATCAATTATCACTCTATCATTTAAAATTTCTCCAAAAAATAATTTCATATCAAAAGGTTTTACTTTACATTTAACTCATATCTTGCAGTAGCCGTTGTAGAAAGGTTGGCAAACTCTCCCCTTTCGTATTTTAGTTGGGCTACCATTGCTATCATTGCAGCATTGTCCGTAGTATATTCAAATTTGGGAATATAGATATTCCAACCTAACTTTTGTTCGTTTTCTCTCATAGCTTGTCTCAAGGCAGAGTTAGCCGAAACCCCACCAGCTATCGCTATTTCTTTAATGCCTAAATCACTAGCAGCTTTCTCTAGTTTTGTCATCAATATTTCAATAATATTTTTCTGAACAGATGCACACAAATCATCTATATTTTCATTGACAAACTGAGGATTTTTCTTTAATTCTTTTTGTATAAAGTACAACACCGAAGTTTTAATTCCGCTAAAAGAATAGTCGTAGCCCTCTAGTTTAGGCTTATTAAATGTAAATGCATTAGGATTTCCATTTTGAGATTTCTTATCTATGATAGGTCCAGCAGGATAATCTAAATCAAATATTTTTCCTATTTTATCAAAGGCTTCACCTGCGGCATCATCTATGGTTTTCCCAATAATTTCCATATCAAAATAGTCTTTAACCAAGACAATCATTGTATGCCCACCACTTACTGTAAGGCATAAAAAAGGAAACTTGGGCGGATTAGGATTGGCATCTTCTATAAAATGAGCCAAAATATGAGCCTGAAGGTGATTAACCTCTATCAATGGAACTTCCAAACTCATTGCTAAAGACTTCGCAAAGGAAGTTCCTACCAGTAAAGAGCCCAAAAGTCCAGGACCTCTCGTAAAACCTATGGCACAAATCTCATTTTGTTGTATATTTGCTTTTTGTATAGATTGCTCTATGACAGGAATGATATTTTGCTGATGTGCCCTAGAGGCCAGCTCTGGCACCACGCCACCGTACTCATTATGAATGGCTTGAGTAGCGGCTACATTAGAAAGAATTTTTCTACCAGAAATAATAGCGGCAGAAGTATCATCACAAGAGGATTCTATACCTAAGATAATAGATTGTTTCATAATTATGGCAAATTTAAATAATAATAACGATAACAAAAAAGATAATCCTATTTCTAATAAAATAAATGAGGCGGAACAACATATAGAAAAGAAAGTACAAGAAACCAAAGAGTTTTTAAAAGATGCTATAGAAAACCCTAAAGAAACCGCCGAAGAATTTGCAAAACAAGCCGCTAAAGATGTTACCAGCTACTCTTGGTGGGCTAAACTTTTGTTGGTACTTTTTTGGACGCTCTTATCTTTATTTGCTATTGGATTTATTGCCATAAATCTACCTGTTACTAAAAATTGGCTTACCCAAAAGGTGGTAAAGAAACTCAACCAAGACCTTAATACCCAAATAGCTTTTGAAAAAATAGACCTTAATTATTTTGGAGATGTTACGCTACATAAAGTAACTGTAAAAGACCATAAAGGTTATCAATTTATTAAGGCTAAAGAGTTGTACGCAGATTCAGACTGGTTTTCTATTTTAGCAAATTCTAGACATATCAAGTTCCAATCACTATCTATCAAAAACTTGGATATGAAAGTGATTACCTACAAAGGTGATAGCATTCCTAACTTTATCCGTTTTGTAGAGCTTTTCGATAATGGCAAAAAACCAGACCCAAATAAACCTCCATTTCAACTTAAAACTCGTGTAATTATTGAGGATTCCAAACTTTCTATCGTCAATCAGAATCACCCAGGAGACGAGGGAAGATGGCTAGATGCCGAAAATTTAAACTTGATAATCCCTGAGTTAAAAGTTAAAGGTCCGGAAGTTAGTGCTAAAGTAAATCAATTTAGAATGACGACCAAAAGATGGGGCAAAAAACACTTTTTGGATACTTTCTCTACGGATTTTTCTCTAACCAAAGAGGCTCTTTTCTTAGACGATTTACTCATCAATACTGACCACAGCTTGCTACACGGAAGTTTAAAATTTAATCTTAACAATGGTACTTGGGCAGACTTTGGTAACAAAGTAAAATGGGATATGCAGATGAAAAAAGGTAGCCAAATAAGTGGTTATGACATCAGTTACTTTGTAAGAGATTGGGATAACTACAAGCCCATCAGTACCTCAGGAAATATGACTGGCGTACTCAATAACTTTACTCTAAATCAATTTGCCATAGGTGATAATGATTCTAAAATAGTTTCATCATCTATAAAGGTTGCCAAAATACTAGACAAAAGTTTCTCCGTAGAAACCAATAGTATCTCTACAGACCTTACTTATAAAGGGCTAAAAAGTTTATTCCCTAGTTTTATTTCAAAAAAAATGGGTAATGTGGCTGATGATTTTGGTAGAATAAAATATAATGGTATGCTAAAAGCTAATCCTGAACAAATTGCTCTTAGAGGAAATTTAATTTCAGGTGTTGGGCAGGCAAAAATAGACCGTTTTACTCTAAGAGAATATAGTAAAGTTCCTAAGTATAATGGCTTATTAGAAGTTACTAATCTGAATGTAGCCACTATTACCAAAAATCCACAGGTTGGGCTTATTTCTGGTCGATTTGATTTAGATGGAGAAAGCTTTGATATCAATCAAATGAAACTCAGAACCAAGTCTAACATCAGGCGTATAGAACTGTTAGATAAAACCCTCAATAATCTGGTTTTAGACGGATATCTTAACAAAAAACGCTACGAAGGTATTGTAAACATAAATGATGAAAATGCGCAAGCAAATGTTAAAGGTATTTTTGATTTTAGTACTCTTAGATTGTATGCCAATGTAACAGCAGACATCAACCATTTGAACGCCAGCTATTTCTCTGGAAGTTCTGAAAGACAGATAATAAGTGGATATGTAGATACAGAAGTGTTTATGAAGGATATTAACGATATGCAACTAAACGCTCATCTTAGAGATGTTAAAGTTTTATCCAAAGACCAAAAAATAGCTCTTCCAACAGGAGATGTTAAAGCTTATTTTGAGGACGGAAAAAGAATTGTATCCGTAAACGCACCTAATGTAGTAGAAGGTAAAGTTGCAGGAAAATTCAATTTGGGAGACATAGGTGGTATGGTGCAAAATAGTATAAGCAAACTACTGGTTACTAATCAACCTAAACGCCTATATAGAGGGCAATATTTAGATTTAGACTTCAAAATTTCACAAGGACTTATCAACTTTTTTGAACCTAATTTGAGAGTAAGTAACATACTCTCTGTATCTGGAAGTTATGACGGCAATAGTAATGATTTACTATTAAATGCAGATACTAGCTATTTAAAATATATCATTGGTAAAAAAGAAACCGAAAAGGTAAACCAAATTTTAGCAGAAACAGATGTTAAGTATAATATAAAATCTCCTGCTAAAAAGGATAGCATCATGATTGATGGATTAGCACTTAAAATAGATACCAAAAGTAGAGAAGATAATTTCTCTTTGGAAATGAACCGTGCTGAATACAATAAAAATATCCTTAAAAATGCCAGTATTATAGGCAAAAATCCTGATGGAGAACATCTACATCTTGCCATAAGATTTTTACATGGCACCGATAAAGATGAGAAGGAAGATGCTATGAAATCTTACGCGGTTAATCTTAATCAAACGACTAATGCAAACGGTGATTATATTATAAGATTCGAGCCTACCGAGGTTAAACTCAATAGCTTTGTGTGGAATGTAGACACTTCGCCAGAGCTTAATCACTCTATTACCTACAGAAAAAAAACAGGATTTATAGACATTGAAAATCTAAAATTTTATTCCGACGACAGTGAAGTTTTAGTTAATGGTACTTATAAAGATGCTAAAAACATCAATGCTAATATTGATGTTAAAAATGTTAATCTCTCTAAAGTATTAGCCTTAAAAGAAGGTAGCTCCGACTTAAATATTAAGGGTAACGCTAACGGAACCATAAAACTAGCTATCCTCAAAAATAATATAGAACCTATTGTAGATTTAAAAGTAGATGGTTTCTCTATACATGACAAAAACTTAGGAGATTTACTAATCAATGCAGAGAAAACCGAGCGTCCTAACATTTTTGATGTAAATGTTAAAGTAACTTCTTCAGAAATTTTCGGAAATGATAAGCTCAGAATCTTTGGAAAAGTAGATAATAATACGCCTTCTCCTAGTCTAGACCTTACCGCTGATTTAAATAAATTTGATTTAGCATTTGTACAAGAATTTGTAAAAGCTGTATTTAGCAACTTTAGAGGTAATGCTAGTGGACAGCTTAAGATAAATGGTACTGTAGACGACATCAATTATAGTGGAGATATAGCCTTATCTAAATTTGGTTTTAAACTCAATTTCTCAGGCGTAGATTATTACTTTGATGACACCGTTATCCCTTTATCAAAAGGTTTTGCCACCCTCAATAATATTGGAATAAGTGATGGTAGAACTAGTTCTAAAGGTAGTGTTTCTGGAGCTATCCAGTTTGATAATATTGCGTCTATGGGGCTCAACCTCATTATCAGGACGGATAATTTAATGCTTCTTAATACCACTCAAAGAGATTTTGATGTTTTTTGGGGAAGAGTTTACGGTACAGGAGATATATTTGTAGATGGTGCTGTTACAGCTCTTAACATCAATGCTAGAACAAAAGTTTTAAATAATAGTGTATTTACACTTAATAGTAACTCGGCAACTTCGGTAGATGAATTTAAAATGCTTCGTTTTGTAGAACGAAATGAAGACGGGCAACTCACTGTAGCCAAAAGAGAAAAATCTGGAGCAAATATGAATATAGATTTAGCCCTAGATGTAGATAGAGGCTCTACCGTAAATGTATTGGTAGGAGATGATATAGGAGATATTAGTGTGAGAGGAACTGCAGAAAATCTGAGGTTCAGAATGAACAGAAACGGGCAAATGTCTATGAACGGAACATATATAGTAGATAATGGTACATATGTTTCAAAAGCAATACTAGAACGCTCTTTTCAAATTGCAAAAGGAAGTAGCATTTCTTGGGATAATAATGTAATGAATCCAGCACTCAATATTTCGGCAAACTATTATAGAACTGTAACCAATTTGGGAGAGTACCTTAATACAGGAAAACTTCCTCCTGTAAATGTAATGCTAGAAACTAAAATCACACAATCATTGTCTAACCCTGATATTCAGTTTGATATAAAGACACCTGATGTTTCTAGTCAGATTAAAGAAGCTCTTGCTTTTAGAATGAGTACCCCAGATGAAAAAATCATTCAGTTCGGTTCTATTCTAGCACTTAACAATTTCAATGTAGCTAACACAGGAGGCCTTACATTTGATGTAGGAAGTACTGTAACTTCCCAAGGATACGCTCTTCTAATGAAGCAGCTTGGTGCGGTACTTAATACCATTAGTAATCAGTTCCAAATAGATTTGGATTATATCCGCGGAGATCAAGCTACCAATACCGCTGATAGAGCTTCTGGTAGATTAAGCTTTATCCTTTCTCCTAGAGTTAATATTAAAACAGGATTAGGTGTTCCTATCGCAAGAAACCAAAACGCAGAAGCAAATAATTTTCTTTCTGGAGAAGGAATTATAGAGTATGATTGGTCTAAAAGTAATGATGGTAGTCGTATCTTAAGAGCCTACTCTAAACCTTCTAATATTTCTAATATTGTGGGACAAAACGCAGGAGCTAACCAATCTTGGGGAGGCGGTGTGGTTTATAGTAAAAGTTTCAATCGTTTCTTCAGTAGAAAGAAAAAAGATAGTTTCAAAGCTAAGGAAACTACGGACAGTACTAAGACAAAATAAATTTGTTAAATTTTTCTCAAAAAAATTAACATAAAATGTCAAAATTTAATAACTAAGTTATTCGTTTTTTTTCGTAATTTTGTAAAAATAAAACTCAAATTTTGATAATAAAGTAAAAATATTTAATACTATGGATTACCGTTTGGACGAAATAGACAAAAGCATTTTAGATTATTTAGTACAAAATACAAGAATGCCTTTTACAGAAATAGCAAAAAATCTTAATGTTTCTGCAGGAACCATACATGTAAGAGTTAAGAAAATGGAAGACGCAGGAATTATTTTAGGCTCTTCTCTGAAAATAGATTACGAGAAACTAGACTATACTTTTACCGCATTTATAGGAATACTATTAACTAAATCTAATAGAACCCAAGAAGTGTTGAAACAATTAGAAAAAATCCCTAACATTATAGAAACTAGTGTAGTATCTGGTAGATACAACATTTTCTGTAAAATGAAAGCCAAAAATACAGAAGATGCTAAGAATGTCATCTACCAAATAGACGACATTGAAGATGTTACCAGAACAGAAAGTATGATTTCTATGGAAGAGTATCTAAGTGATAAAAACAGACTAATACAAGCTGTTAAAGCTTAATAAACTTATTTTTTTATAAGAAGCCTTTGTTTTATCAAAGGCTTTTTTTAATTTTACGGAATGGAAGACAGAAACTACTTTAATGATGAGCCTAAAAAAACTAATAGCTTTTATATAGCTATTGGAGTTTTAGCTATATTTACTCTTATGGGGTTGGGTATTGATATAGATGAGTTCTCTCAGCACGAAAGTATCAATATACCTACTTGGTATTTTTACCTTATATTCGGAGTAGATTTATTAGCATTAGTTGGGCTTTTTCTTATCATATTGTATAGAAAAATAGGTATCTTTTTATTCCCCTTAGCTGTAATAGCCCATTTTATTCTACATCAGTTTTATCTTTCTACCTTCCTATACACAGATGTTACCAATCTATTTTTATATGTAGGACTGGGGCTATTGATGATTATCCCTAAATGGCAATACTTTAAATAATCCATCTAGTTATGTTTTCTAAAGCGTGCGAATATGCCATTAGGTCTGCCATTTGCATTGCCCAAAAAAGACTAAACAATCAAAGGGTTAATGTAAAAGAAATTTCAGCGTCTATTGATGCTCCTGTAGCTTTTATTGCCAAAATACTACAACAGCTCTGTAAGGCTAATATCATAGAGTCTGTAAGAGGGCACCAAGGTGGATTTTCTATTGATATAGAACGACTTAAAGAAATTAAAATCTACGACATTATTGTCGCCATAGATGGAAGTGGACTTTTTACCAAGTGTGGACTAGGACTAAAAGAATGCTCATCTGTAAATCCTTGCCCTGTACACAATGATTTTAGAGAAATAAAAGCCAAATTAGAGAACATTACTAAAAGTTACTCTCTCTACGATTTAGCTTTAAAGACAGAACAAGGTTTAGCTTGGCTAAAAATTTAGATTTTTTATCTAGTAGCACCAATAACAAACACAGCTGGAATTTTGTGTAAATCAGGTTTTTCCTTTTTCCAGTTTTTAATTTCTTTTGTTTTAATAAACTCCTCACTAGGGTGAGTAACATTAGCCGCAATACAAAGCTTAGTATTAGGATTTAGAAACTTACACAAATCTTCCAAAAGTTGATTGTTTCTATAAGGTGTTTCCATAAAAATTTGTGTATATCCTGTCTTTTGAACCTGCTGCTCCAAAAACAAAATTTGTTTTTTTCGCTCCACTTTATCTATAGGAAGATAACCATTAAAAGTGAAATTTTGCCCATTAAATCCACTTGAAATAAGAGCCAAAATAATAGATGAAGGTCCACTAATAGGCACTACCTGAATATCATTTTGATGCGCCCATTTTACCATAATATTACCAGGGTCGGCAATACATGGCAATCCAGCCTCAGATAAAAGCCCAAAATCTGTCCCCTGTTTCATCAAGAGTGTTGCTTCCTGCAAATCTTTCTCTTCGGAATGTTTATTGAGTAAAAATAGCCTGAGTTCTGACTGTTTTTTTTCAGGGCAAAAAAACTTAATTACCTTTCTTGCTGTTTTTTCATTCTCTACAAAAAAATAATCAGTCTTTAAGATATAATCCTTTATAATAGGAGCAAAGTATTCCTTTGGACTTTCTTCTGACAAATAGGCAGGTATAAGAAATAACATTATAAACGAGGTTTTAAATTAAGTTCCAAAATATTCTATCACAAGCTTTATCCAACATATGATACACCTTTTCAAAGCCACCTACACCACCATAATAAGGGTCTGGTACTTCGGCATTATTTTCTAGAATAAGTACTAGTTTTTGGCGTTGCTCCTCATTTTCTGCTAAAGCCATAGCATCTTTGTAGTTTTGCTTATCCATACAGTAAATTCGGTCAAAAATTTCAAAATCTTCCTTCACTAAAGGGCGAGATCTATGACCGTTAATATCAATACCGTAAAAATCGGCAGTCTGGATAGATCTTGGATCTGCCTCAGCTCCTTCATGATAAGCACTTGTCCCTGCTGAATCTATAAAATACTCTTCTGATATTTTAGCCCTTAGAATACCTTCTGCTAAAGGACTTCTGCATATATTACCCAAACAAAGCATTAAAATTTTCATAACCAATATTTTTACTAAATTGAAAAGGATTACCCTAAAACTACGAACGCCCTAAGATAATCCCTTTTCTAATACTAACCTAAAAAATCAAAATTATTTTCTTATTTTCTCCTTCAATTCTTTTATGTACTTTCGCATTTGTTTATCTACCTCTGCCGTATTTTTAACCGTATCACAAGCATACATTACCGTAGAATGGTCTTTACCTCCCATTTCCTCACCTATCTTCGTAAAGGTTGCATCTGTAAATTCCTTTGCGAAATACATAGCCAACTGTCTTGGTAATGCAATATCTCTCTTTCTAGTTTTAGATAATAATTGCTCTCTCTTGATACCAAAATAATCACAAACCACTTCTTGAATGTAAGGAATACTAATAACTTTCTTTTGGTTAGCTGATATTTTATTGATTGTCTCCTTCAATAAGTCTAAAGTTAAATCAGACTTATAAATAGTAGAATAAGCAATAACTGCATTGATAACACCAATCAACTCTCTAACATTAGATTGTACCTCACCCGCTAAGAAGTCTATCATATCCTCACTAAGAACAATACCATCTCTATGGAGTTTATCCACTATAATTTTTCTTCTAGTATCGTAATCAGGTGATTTAATTTCTGCCGTAAGTCCCCATTTGAAACGAGATACTACTCGCTCCTCAATATCCATAATATCTGCTGGAGCTTTATCCGAAGTAAGGATAATTTGCTTTCCATTTTGGTGCAAATAGTCAAAAATATGGAAGAATGAGTCTTGTGTTGCTTTTTTACCAGATAAAAACTGAATATCATCTACAATAAGTACATCTAACATCTTATAGAAGTTAGCAAAGTCTTCTCTGCTATTAGCATTACCTCTGTTAGAGTTAGCCGCCTTTATAAACTGTTGTATAAATTTCTCAGATGATAAATAATGTACAACTTTATCTGGATATGTATTTTTGATTTCTAAACCAATTGCTTGGGCAATATGTGTCTTCCCTACTCCAACACCACCATAGATAAACATTGGGTTAAAAGAAGTTTCTCCAGGTCTTTTGGCTATAATTTTAGCAGCAGAAAAAGCGAACTTATTACTTTCTCCCTCCACAAAATTATCAAATGAATGTACTGGATTGAGATTAGACTCTACACTTATCTTTTTTAAACCAGGTACTACCAAAGGATTTTGTATCTTACCAGACAAAGACGGTGGCATAATTTCCTGTGGTTTTGGTGCTGGTGTACTCATACCTTTTATATGAGCAGTTGGCTGCTGTACCTGTTGATTTTCTTGAGATTTTTTATCTAGTACAGAATACCACAACTTAACACCTTTACCTATATTTTTTCTAAGAGCTGCTGACAATAATGGCAAATAGTTTTCCTCTATGTATTCTTTATAAAAATCACTAGGAACACCTATGGTCAAATTGTTATTAACTAATGATATTGGCTGTACTCTATCAAACAACAAATGGAATGAGCTGCCTAGTTTACCCATAGCATCTCCTTGCTCCATAGCATTAAGATTATCCTTCATAAATTGTAGGCATCTATCCCAAATAATGAATAAATCTTGCTCCAT